>CAMJPQ010000082.1 GCA_946407745.1 uncultured Clostridia bacterium | reverse complement strand
ATATGTCAGCCTGTATGGCAGGGATAAATGGTCTCTATCCACTTACGACCGGAACACCGGCCTGATCAATAACTATATCCGCCCGATGATCGGGGATACGAAAATAACAGATATCACGACACGCTATCTGGAGAAATATTATCAGCAGCTGCTGAAGACGCCTGCAGTTCCGACCGTTGCACCGAAGAAAAATAAAAGTGCGCTTGTGGGAACCAGTACGATCCGCGATGTTCATAAAATCCTGCGGAGCTGTTTTGAGCAGGCGGTGAAATGGGAGCTGATGGAAAAGAATCCGGCGATCTATGCGACAGTGCCCAAGTACAAACCGAACAAGCGGGAAATCTGGACAGCAGAGACTTTAATGTATGCGACGGAAGTCTGCGAGGATGAAATCCTGAAGCTTGCCATGAATCTCTCCTTCTCCGCCTCACTCCGGATCGGGGAACTGTGCGGGCTTACCTGGGACTGTGTGGACATTTCACAGGAAGCTGTGGAAGGCGGCACCTGCTCCATCTATATCAATAAGGAATACCAGCGGGTATCAAAAGAAGCCATCAACAGTCTGGGTGGAAAAGATATTCTCGTTGTATTTCCTTCAGAGGGAAAACTCTTCACAACAGTTCGGGTGTTGAAGACCCCGAAGACAGAAAGCAGTGTCCGGAAAATTTTCATCCCGAAGAGCGTTGCTGAAATGTTGGAAAAGCTGAAAGCCAGTCAGGATGAGATGAAAAACATTCTGGGAAAGGACTATCATAAATATGATCTGGTCATGGCGACAGACTATGGACTCCCGATTGGCGAAGCTGCGATCCGAAAGCGTTTCAAGAAGCTGATTAAGGAGCATAACCTGCCGGAGGTCGTATTTCACAGTCTGCGCCATACCAGTGTTACCTATAAACTGAAGCTGAACGGAGGTGACATCAAAGCCGTGCAGGGCGACTCCGGACATGCACAGGTAAATATGGTTACGGATGTATACAGCCATATCCTGGATGAAGATCGAAAAAGAAATGCAGAGCTGTTCGAGGAGGCATTTTATGGGAAGAAGAATTTGAATCCGCAGATGATAGATGCAGGTGCAGAGAAAATGATCACAGTACCGGATGGTGTGGATGCTGAGACGCTGATGAAGGTGCTGGGGAATCCGGAGATGGTGGCGCTGTTGTCGTCGTTGGCGAAAACGATGACTTAATAAAGATCTTATTGAAATAGGCTAAGATGAAGATGGATGCGATGAGAAGGCAGGCTGGCAGGCCGACAAAAGATAATTCCCGCCAAATTGTCGGGAATTATGAAACGGCCGATGTCGTAGGAAAAGAAAATGGAGAAAGCGGACGGCAGGTTCAACGATATATTCGTCTTACAGAACTCATCCCAGAACTTCTCGACTATGTTGATCAGAAACGGATCCAGTTCACGGTTCCTGTTGAGATCTCCTATATCGATCAGGAAGTCCAGAAGTGGCTGTTTGAGTACATCAAGGACAACGGCGTTGTGAAACTGAATCAGATCACTCTTCTCAGGACGCAGCTACAGGCCGGTGCCATCACACAGGCAAAGATGATTACCCTGCTGAATGACAATTAGCCAGGCAAAGCCCCGTCCTCCAAGCTGACGTTCACTGAAAAGAAGCTCCGGGAGTATTTTCCTCTGGAATATACCACTACAGAGATGAGATGCATTATCGAAGATCTTTTGTCCGAATGGAAGCAGAATCAGGACTATGACAGCACTGACGACGAGGAGGTGTAAGGCCTTATACAAAACCGAGTGTTCCCGTTTTGAGGAAATCCGTACTGAGGCAGCAGACCTCGATCCTGCCACCCTTGCCGCTGCCCGTCTCGCGATCCGTTCCGAAATGGAGCAAGCTGCTACTGACAAGATCCGCCGAATCTTACCGGACAAGATTTCAGACATTGCCATCCGGAGCGCGGTTTCCGAAGTTGACCGCGACCTTCGTGAATCGGAGCCGGCATATCGTATCACCGACCGGCAGCGGCATCATTCTCGTGAGCGATGATAGCTTTCACATAGAGAACGCATATTTCCTGGTGATCACCTATTTCAACGCAGGCTGACCTTGCGTTTCCTCTAACTGTTCAATAAAAGCCTGCGGAGAGACGCCGTTGAAGCTCTTAAACTGACGGCTGAAATAAAAGGGATCCTGGTAACCGCATCGAGAGGCGATCTCTTTGATCGGGACCCGGTTCCGGAGAGATCGCATCAGCTCCTTGGCCTTGTCCAACCGTCGGATGGTGACGAATTCGGAGGGCGTGGCACCAGTCTCCACCTTGAACAGTTTTCTCAGATGATTGGCGGAATACCCTGTTCGCGTCATCGCTTTCGTGACATCAAAGTCCGGTTCGCAAAAATGTTCGTTGATTTCCTTGATCACATCAAATACCTGCTGATTGATTGTCTTGGTCTTCATTCCGGCGGCAAGCACCGCCTCCACCACCAGGAGGTTGAGTGTTTCATGCACCGCATAATAATAGGTATCGTACATCTCCTGCAGGTCTAATCCCAGATAGAACAGCTTCCGGATCAGATCCGTTTCACTTGCAGCAAGCTGCAAAAGGTGGTGAGAAGTAAAGACCCAGTCCGGCATTTCCATCACGCCGAACAGAACGCTGCTGCTTTCTTCATTTTCAAAAACACAGTTTGTGTGGGAAGGCAGTTCCAAAAAGTCGTGATTGGCAAGGATGAACCGCCTGTTATCCAACACGAGACTTCCGTGCCCCTGCAGGACAACCAGAAAACGATGGCTGTCACTGAGCGGAAGATGATGTTGATGCTCAATACAAATCGTTGTAAAGTACATTCTCATTTTCATGTAACTCCTTCCGGTATTTGATACGTATTTCGAGCATAGTTATAAAAATCGAGACAATCGAGGAACGCTTGGTTTTCACTTTCAGTATGTATGTATTTTGGGGATAAAGTCAAGAGGATCGTCGTTGTTTTCTCCATGCGTCAAATCCATACTGTTCATGTACATTATTGTTGCCCCATGCTTTTTTTGAATCAGGAAATCCGCATCCGAATCTTCAAACACAGAAAGGAGCATTCAGAAGAAAACTATGAAAATCAAAGGTTTGAACAAAGAACTCGCCCCCATCATGATTGGCACTTCCTCCCCTCTTTTTACGGACGAAACAACCCCGTGGATCCGGACGAATCTGACGCGCGAGGGTCAGTTTGAGGTCGTCGACAAGCTCTGGGACATGGGGCTGCACTGCTTCGACTGCGCCGCCGGTTATGGAGAACGTGTTTTGGGCGAATATCTCCAAAGCCGCGGCCGCGTAGATGAGGCCGTCATCCTCACCAAAGGCTGCCACCCCAATCCCTGTCGCAGGCGCGTCACACCCTTCGATCTGCTAAGCGATTTTCACGATTCTCTTGCCAAGCTCCATAGAACCTATATCGATATTTATATGCTTCATCGCGACGATCCCACGGTGCCGGTCAGCGAGATTATTCCCATCCTCGATCAGTTGCAGAAGGAAGGGAAGATCGGCATCTACGGCGCGTCCAACTGGACGATGGAGCGCTTCCGCGAAGCCAACGCGTTTGCCGCCGAAAATGGCATGGACGGCTTCCGTGCGGTCAGCCCGCACTACTCCCTGGCGCATCAGATTGCGGATTGCTGGGGCGGCGGCGTGTCGATCACCGGCCCCTTGCACGCCGAGGACCGCAAGTGGCTGGCCGAGGAGAAGATTCCCGTTTTTGCCTACTCCGCGCTCTCCGGCGGCTTTGTGTCCGGCATGTTCCGGAGTGACGACCGCAAGGCAGCGGAGGCTTTCCTGGCTCCGCCGATGAAAAAGGGCTATTGGGCGGACGAAAACTTCGAGCGCCTTGCCCGCGCCGAGCAGCTGGCGGAGGACTACGGCCTCAGTGTGGCGCAGATCTCCATGGCTTGGCTCTTCAGCCAGGATTTGCAGGTCATCCCGCTGCAGGGAGGCGACAGCCCACAGATGTATGCACAAACACTGGAGGCGGCGCACCTGCATCTGAAGCCCGAGGAGATCCGCTGGCTCAATTTGGAGGAGTGAATGCATGATGGTGCCAGCACTCTGCTCCGCCATTGTCGAGTATCCCGTAATTGCCGGGCGCAGCAGAAGGTGTCCGAAATACTGCCCCTGACGGTCAGCGTGGAGGGTCAAACCCTGGAGGAATCCCGAGGATTGGATGTCACCGTGAAGGACAAAACCCTCCGCATCCGCGCTGAACGCTTTGGTCTCTCCCGCTGGGAAGCCGTGTCCATAGAGGAAGATCCATGGTATGTGATGAATCTCTGCAACGCCGCAGATATCCCGGCCAAGCCCTTCCTCCTGCGCAGATAACCTGAAACAAGGATGGATCCCAAGAATCAATCGTCATTTTGTCCATGCCTCAAATCCATCCCGTTCATGTACATTTCTTTACCCCTCATGCTATCCTGAAATCACGCAAAACCTCAGAAAAGCAATGAACAAAACATGAAAGGAGCAAAACAAACCATGGAAGAAAAAACGATCCAGAAGAATGAAGAAGGCCGGCTGTCTCTAGGCCGGCGCCTGGCATACGGCTCATTCGAAGCGGGAGGTATGTTCGCCTTCTCTATGGTCAGCACGTATCTGACGGTCTTCTATACGGATGTCGTAGGCCTGACTCCCGCTGTGATCAGCATCATCATGCTCATTGCCCGCGTATGGGATGGTATCAACGACCCTATGATGGGAATCATCTGTGAGAAGACCAGAACCCGCTGGGGCCGCTACCGTCCCTATCTGCTCTTCGGCGCTCCCGTTCTCGCGGTCACGACCATTCTGGCCTTTACGAAGCCCAACGGCACCGGCCTGTGGCCCGCTGTCTACTGCGGCGTGACGTATATCCTCAGCGGTATGGCCTACACCGCTACAGGTGTTGCTGGCACTGCATTAAACAACGTTTTAACGCGTAACAACCAGGAACGCATGGTGCTTATCTCCTTCCGCGGCGTATTGTCCAACATTGCTACGTTAATTACCGGCGCTGTGACCATGCCCCTCATTATGAAGCTGGGCGACGGCAACCCTTCTAGCGCCAAAGGTTACTTCTGGGCAGTCGTTATTTTCTCAGTCATCGGCACCATTCTCTACTGGATCGCCTTTGCCGGCACGAAAGAAGTTGTCACCCCCGATCCCGAAAAAAAGGGAATGCCTGTTATGGAGAGTCTGAAGCTCGCCTTCGGTGACGCCAACATCCGTAAGCTGCTGATCGGTTATCTGCTGTACATGTGCGGCGTCTTTGGCCGCCTTGGCATTATGGCGTACTTCTTCCTGTATGTTGTGGAAAAACCGCTGTGGATCTCTATTGCCGCTACGGTCATGACGGCTGCCATGATTGCCCCCAACTTCATCTATCCCTTCCTGACAGCCCGTTTTGAGAAAAAGTCCCTGATGCTCACATTTCTCATGATCGGCGCCGTTGGCGGTCTAGTCATGTTCCTGGGCGGTAAAATGATGAGCCTGCCCGTTATCCTCGTCGGCACGGCGCTCTTCCATGGTTGTGGCGCTGCTGTGGGTGGAGTCTCATATGGGCTGATTGCCGAGATCATCGACGATATGGAAGTTCGTACCGGCAATCGTGCTGACGCCATCGTACTGTCCGTAACGTCCTTTGCTGTCAAGCTTGGCAACGCACTCGCAGGCTCCCTGGGTGTCATTCTTCTCAGCGCAGTAGGCTATGTTGCCAATGCCACGCAGACTGCTGCAACGAAGAACGGTATGAGCATCGTCATCAATCTGCTCCCGGCCGGACTGTACTTGATCGCCCTGATCCCCTTCAGCATGATCAAGATGTCCCGTGCGAAGGCTGCTGAGAACCAGGCGATCCTGACCGGTCGCCACACCGAGGAACAGGATCAGTAATACGCACCCGAGAAAAAGCCAAAAAACAGAAGGAGACACAAATATGGTTAAGAATCAAATTCAGAACCCGGTTCTGCCGGGATTCTATCCGGACCCATCCATCTGCCGCGTGGGCAACGACTATTATCTCGTATGCTCCAGCTTTGAGATGACACCCGGTATTCCCGTCTTTCATTCCCGTGATCTGGCGCACTGGACGCTGATCGGCAATGCGCTGACGGAAGCCAACGGCTTCCACATCGAGCGCGACGGCGGAGTAGGCGGCATCATGGCCCCGACCATCCGCTATCAAAATGGCCTGTTCTATATCATCGACACCAACCTCTCAGACAAGGGCAACTTCATCATTACGGCTGAAGATCCCTCTGGTCCCTGGTCCGAGCCTCACTGGATGACTGACGTGCTGGACATCGACGCCTCTCTGTTCTTTGACGATGACGGTCAGTGCTATATCGTTGGGATCGGAGACTGCATCGATCTGGGCGACGGCAAGAAAGACCGCGGTTTCTGGATTGCGAAGTACGATATCCACACCTTTACCCGTCTGACGGAGCAGACCGTCATCTTTGACAGCGCCCTGCGCAGGGCCTGGTCTCCCGAAGCACCGCATATTTATCATGTGGGCGACTACTATTATCTGTTCTTCGCCGAAGGTGGCACCGATCACTATCACGCGGAGATGGTCGCGCGGAGCAAGGATCTGTTCGGCTTTTATGAGGGCTGCCCCGCCAATCCCGTGCTGACGCATCGGCACATGGGCTTTGACGCTCCGATCATCAATATTGGCCACACTGATCTCGTCCAGATCCCCGACGGCAGCTGGTACGCTGTGCTCCTCGGTTCCCGCCTGATCGACGGCAGACATAAAAATCTGGGTCGGGAAACCTGGCTCTGCCCGGTCGTGTGGCAAGAGGGATGGCCGCTGTTCACACCGGAAACCGGAAAGCTCGAGTGGACCTATGACGCACCTGATTGCCTGCCCTGGGAACCGCTGACGCACGTAAAGGATCGCGAAGAATTTGATGGCGATACGCTCCCTCTGTACATGACGCTCTGGGGAACGCCCGCACCCGGCACTGTCAAGCTGGAGGATTCCTGCCTGAAGCTGCGCTGCGTGCGTCAGGCCCCGGATGACGAGCTGCTGCCTATGGATCTGAGCCCCAGAACCTATGACGACCGCTTTGCGGCTTTCGCGGCCAGGAGACAGTGCGCACTGCACGTTAAGGCCGCAGCGAAAATGCGCTTTGTTCCGCAGAACGCGGAGCGGGCCGGTATGGCGATCACGCAGGCGATGAACCATCAGCTCCAGATCGAGCGGACGCTCGAAGCGGGGCGCTCGGTCCTTCGGGTCGTGCTGGTCAACGCGGAATTCAGCGGCTATCCCTTCTTCCCCAAGTTCGAGTCGCAGACACAGCGGAAGGTGCTGGCTTCCGTACCTTACACCGAAGATGAGGTCGTGATCGAGCTGGAACTGAACCGGCAGGACTATATCGTGCGCTATGGGAGGGACGAAAACAGCCTGACCGAGCTTTGCAGGACCGACGGTCGGCTGGTGTCGACAGAGAAGGTTGGATGCATGTCCGGAACCCAGCTGGCCATGTTTGCTACCGGCAGCGGAACAGACAGCGACAACTATGCCGCTTTTGACTGGTTCCGTTACGAAGAGTGCTAAGGGAGGATGCAATATGATTCGCTATACCTTGAATAACACAATCAATGAGGTCTATCAGGAGAAAGCAATTCTCCCCTATATGCACCTGCTGTATTCAGACACCCTGCTGGCTTTCATCCCGGAGGAATATCGGGATGTACCTCTCAAAGAGGCAGAAAAGCATGTGATTTTTCCCTGGGGAATGCCTTTCAGTGGGAAACAGTTTCTCGATGCGGCGGCATACGCACAGGAGATTGCCTACACAGACAGATATGAATTGCTGCCGCTCTGGATGGAAGAGACGAAGGACTATGTGCCAGACGTTAGCAGAAACGATCTTTCTAGCGTGTTTTTGATCAGGAAAAAAAGCGCGGCCTCACAGACGCGTCCCGCGGCTGTGATGTGCCCCGGCGGCGGTTATGAGACGCTTGCCTTCGACAATGAGGGACTTGGACTCGCCAACAAACTGGATGAAATGGGTTTTGCTGCTTTTACCCTAAACTATCGGCTGGCGCCGAACCGTTTCCCCGCACCGCAGCACGATCTGATGCTGGCAATCAAATTCGTCCGGGCAAACGCGGAGCGCTTTGGTGTTGATCCGGGCCGTGTCCTGGCGATGGGCTCCTCGGCAGGCGGTCATCTGTGTGCCTCGACAGCCTTGCTCAGCAAGACGTTGGAGGAAGGGCTGGATGCCGAAATCGAAAAACAGCAGCTCCCGGATGCTGCTGCATATCGCGCACAAAGCGGACAGCCGGATGCGCTTTGCCTGAACTATCCGGTGATCAGCTTCCTCTCCGAGACGCACGAGCCCAGCTTCCAGGCCCTCACGGGTGGAGACGAAAGCCTTCGCGAGAAGCTTTCCGTCGAACAACATATCCCTGCCGACTATCCGAGGACCTTTGTGTGGGCCTGCCTCGACGACAGTCTTGTTCCTGCAAGCAACACCGCAAGGATGGGCGCAGCGCTGGAGAAGGCTGAGATTGATCACCGCTGTATCCTTTTTCCGCAGGGCGAACACGGCTGCGGCCTTGGCTATGGAACCTCGGCAGAGGGATGGGTTGACCAGATGGGCGCATTCCTCAACTGGACTTAAGTCAGCAAAAACGGAGGAGCAACATGAAATTCGGAAAGATTTTCCATCTCGGCGTTGTCGTAAGGGAACTGGACGCTGCGCTTCGAATCTATGAAGAGGAGCTGGGCTATGGGCCCTTTGAGCGCGACAATGGCGCCTTCTTTGATGACAAGATGGTCAATGGCAAAATCGGCCCCGGCTTGCCGATGAAGTCCGCCATTTATCATGCGGACGATTATGAGATCGAGCTGATCGAGCCGACCGGACCTTCCATCTATATGGATTATCTGCAAAGGAACGGCCCCGGCGTCCATCACGTCGTCCTGAAAACAAAGGAAAGCTATCAGGATGTCCTTTCCATGGCTGAACGCGTATCCGGCAGAAAGCCTCGCCTCGACGTTCGCTTTCCCAATGGTACGCCAATCGTTTTCTATGCGGATCTTGAAGAAGAAGCGGGACTGCTTCTGGAAATCGGCCCCGAGCCCGTTTGAAAGGAAAGAATCATACCATGACACGGAATATCAAGCCGGTCAAAACAGCCATCGTCGGATGCGGTACCATCAGCGATATCTTTTTTCAGAACTTTACCCAGCGCTTTCAGATCATTGATCTGGTGAAGTGCTGCGACCTCCAGCGCTCCAGCGCGGAGGCGAAAGCGGCGCAGTACGGCGTCCAGGTCTGTACGATCGAGGAGATCCTCGCAGATCCCGAAATCGAGCTTCTTGTCAACCTGACGCCTGCAGGTGCGCATTTCGGCATCATTAAGGCCGGGCTGGAAGCCGGGAAGCATGTATATACGGAAAAGGTCATCACTCCCGACTACCGCATGACGCAGGAGTTGGTCGAGCTGGCGAAACGCAGGAACGTGTTGTTCGGCAGCGAACCGGATCACTTCCTCGGCTCCTCCTGGCAATGTGCCGCGGAATACATTGAGGCCGGGATCATCGGCGATGTCACCTCGATTGTCACATGTGTCTGTCAGAATCAGAGCATCATTGCCGATCGTCTGCGCTTCGTCACGGGACCGGGCGGCGGCATTGGCTACGATTACGGCATCTATCTGATCACCCAGCTGGTCAGCCTTCTCGGCCCTGCGACAGAGGTCAGCGGTGTCATGACAACCCTGCGGCCGCAGCTCAGACATATGGCTGTCAATCATCCGGATTTTCTGGGCGAGTACACCTACCCAAACGAGGATATCGCCACAGCGTCCATCGTCTTTGCCAGCGGAGCCGTGGCGGTGCTGCATATGAACGGCAGCAGTATATTGGAAGGCCCGAAGAACTTCTGGATCTACGGGACCCAAGGTGCACTGTCCATGCCGGTAGCCTCTGAATTCAGTGGCGAAGTAAAGCTGTATCGGCCCGGCTCCTTTGAGCCGCTTCCAATCCTTCCGGCACATGGATTTGACCATGATTCCCGCGGCGTCGGCGCGGCGGATCTGGCCTGGGCGCTCCGCTTGGGTCGCACGCCCAGAGCGAACGCGCGTCTTGGGCTGCATTGCCAGGAGATCATCCAAGGCATCAGCGAAAGCTTTCAGACCCGTCAGTTCTATCGCCTGACGACGACCTGCGAGCGCCCTCGGCTTCTGCCGAAGGGCTTCCGCAAGGGTATCCCCGGCTTTTCCCACGACGAGGAAAGTGCACTGGCTCTGTAAAATGAAATCATCGGAGAAAAGAAAGAGCGTCAACCCTTTCTTTTCTCCATAGGAGATCGACAAGCGAGATAAAAAATTCTGGTTTATCGTAGGGTCACAATATTTGTATGGCCCGGAAGCTTTGGCTATTGTCGAAGAACGAGCCAAAGAGATGGCTGCGGAGCTGTCGAAGGTGCTGCCGTACCCGCTGATCTATAAAGTGACGGCCAAGACCAACAAAGAGATCAGAGACATGGTGAAGGAGGCAAACTTCCGGGACGAGTGCTGCGGCATCGTCACCTGGTGCCATACCTTCTCTCCCTCCAAGATGTGGATCGACGGCCTGCGGGACCTGCAAAAGCCCGGGTGCCACCTGGCCACCCAGTACAACGTGGAAATCCCCAACGACGAGATCGACATGGACTTCATGAACCTGAACCAGGCCGCCCACGGCGACCGGGAGCACGGGTTCATCGGCGCCCGCCTCCGCAAGCCCCGGAAGGTCATCGCCGGGCATTGGAAGGATGAAAGAGTCCACAAGCGCCTGTCCGATTGGATGAAGGCCGCCATCGGCGTGGCCGTGTCTAAGGACATGAAGATCATGCGCTTCGGCGACAACATGCGCGAGGTCGCGGTCACCGAGGGCGACAAGGTTGAGGCCCAGATCAAGCTGGGCTGGCAGGTCAACACCTGGGCCGTGGGCAATCTGGTCAAGGAAATGAACTGGGTTACCGAAGAAGAGATCGACACGCTGGTAGCCGAATACGAGGCCAATTACGACATTGCCACCGACAACACCGCCGCCATCCGCTACCAGGCGGAGGAAGAAATCGCCATGAAGAAGATGCTGGACCGGGAGGGCTGCAAGGCCTTCACCAACACCTTCCAGGATCTCTACGGCATGGAGCAGCTGCCGGGTCTGGCATCCCAGCACCTGATGGCCCAGGGCTACGGCTACGGCGGCGAGGGCGACTGGAAGGTCAGCGCCATGACCGCCATCCTAAAGGCCATGGGCGAAAACGGCAACGGCGCCTCGGCTTTCATGGAGGACTACACCTATCATTTGGTGGAGGGCCAGGAGTACAGCCTCGGCGCCCACATGCTGGAGGTCTGCCCGTCTCTTGCGGCGGATAAGCCGAGAATTGAGACCCATCATCTGGGCATCGGCATGAACGAAAAGGACCCGGCCCGCCTGGTGTTTGAGGGCAAGGCAGGGCCGGCGATCGTTACGTCGCTCATAGACATGGGCGGCAGACTGCGGCGGTGTGATGGAGCCGATTGCGGTATGGGTAAGGAAGAATGGCGAATGGGCTATTATTCATCGCTGCAAGGTATGTGGGGCATTAAGTTCCAATCGCATAGCAGCGGATGATAATCCCATGAAGCTGATGTCACTGGCTATGAAGCCGGTTTCGTCTCCTCCGTTTCCGCTGGAGCGGATTGAAGAAATGACCAGGTTAATGGGCGGTGATGGTGAACTGAAATG
>CAMJPQ010000081.1 GCA_946407745.1 uncultured Clostridia bacterium | reverse complement strand
GCGGCCACCAGCGCCAGCATCCCGGTGGTGGAGGCTCCGGCGATGCCGATCTTCTCCATGCCCTTGCTTTTCAGGAAGGCGATGGCTTTCCCGAACCGCTCCAGGGGATAGTTGTGATGGCCGTAATCCTTCTTGTCCGCGGACATGCACAGCGCGTGGCAGCCGTTCGTGATCAGCCAGCCAGCGCCGCACCGGGCCATGCGGTCCGTGGAGGAATCGCCCAGCATCAGGATCACGGCCTTTCTGCTGTCCGCCGGGCCGCCGTAATACGCGCCGACAAAGCCGTCCTGTTCTGCTGTAAAGATTCGCCTGGTCATCCTGCTGGTCTCCTCCGTTTCCAAGCAACACCGCGCAATTCGGCGGCACGTCTGCCGGTACCTTTTGCGCCATTCACTTCTTACGGCTTTTTTCGACCTGCCTTGAGCAAGGCCTTCAAAAGCTGCAATCGCGCCTGACACTGAATTCACTCGCCATCTGACCGCTCCGGCTGTGGCGGTGTTACCTTAACCTGCCGCACACTCCCGGAACGGACGGTCTGTCTCTCCCTCATGGAGAAATGAGGCGTTAGCCTGCGCTAACCATTCTTCAAAAAGAGAAGGCTTCCACAACGGTTAGCCAAGTTTAACAATCGCATTATAGCTCATCTTCGCGCAATTGGCAAGATGAAATTTCCTGGGCCGGACTTTCGGAGATGCCGTCGGCGATGCCATATCGGCAATTCCCTCTTGCCAAATGCAAAATACGCGTTATAATACCGGTGTTAGATACAACTAACTATGTGATCTGTACTGCATTGTCCGATGAGGGTCCTGCCCTGACGTTGGTATGTCGGACAGGCCTGAACTTTTGCAGGCACTGACCATCCGTTACTTTTCGGGAGGGAAACAGCATGCTTCTGACGGTTTTTCTGGCACTGGTCTTC
The DNA here is from genome assembly GCA_946407745.1 of uncultured Clostridia bacterium. GTDB lineage: Bacteria > Bacillota > Clostridia > Christensenellales > Aristaeellaceae > RUG11272. The sequence continues at coordinate 11,038 of CAMJPQ010000081.1, read as the reverse complement.
TGTGCGGCGATCACGCTTCTGCTCGTGTCGGCCATCGCCTTTGTTCAGGATACGAGGTTTTTCTCATCCGCCCCGAAGGAGGTCCGGGCGGTTTTGAAGCCGAGAAAAGCAGAGCTCTTCTACGGCGCGCGGACGATGGGCTGGGTTGTGATGGGCATCAGTGTATTGATGATCCTGGGCGTAGGCGCTGTCTCGATCTGGGACGGTCTCCGAAGCGATTTCAGCTTCTGGCAGTTCTTCCTGCGCTTTGTCCTGATCTTCACGGTCTATAAGGCCTATGACATGGTTTTCTTTGATTGGTTTCTTCTGTGCAGGTTCCATTTCTTCCAGCATTACTATCCTGAAGTGGCGCCTGTCCTCAAAAACAGGAAGTACGGCTTCAACCTCAAAAGCCAGCTGCTGAAGCTGCTCATCATCTTCCCCGCGGCCTCGGCCATCGCGGCCTGGATCTGCGCGCGGTGCTGAGGAGAGCTCGCGAATGCCCTCAGACAGTATTATTGAATGCGTCTTGATCAGGAACGCTTCTTTTGTTATAATAGTAAGTATAGCCTAACTTCTCTTCGCCCATCTTTTTCTGGACTCAAATGGACGAGTGTAAGGTGGGCGATTGTCTTTCCATAATGGTTAGCTATATCTAACATCGATGCGCCAGTTCGAGGTGCTGCATATGTCGCTCAAATACGAGATTCTGAAAAGGCTGGTTCGATGGATTGGCCTCAAGCGAAAATGGGTGGGAAAAAGCACGGAGGAGCTGCTGGAAAGCCGCAGACGGCAGAATGTGAAAAACCGGATCCCGGCATTGCGGGACGACGCATTTGACATCAGCCGGACGGAGGTCATGGGCTTTCCGGTGCTGAAGCTGATCCACAAAAGGAAGGCCGACCGGGCCAATCTGTTCCTCATCGGCGGCGGCATGATCAGCGCGCCGAGGCCCAGGGCCGTCAAAAAGGCGCTGCGGTTCGCCAGGGAAACAGGGCTTGACCTGTTTATTCCTTACTATCCGCTGTGCACGGATTTTCCGCTGACCAGGGCCTATGAGATGATCCATGAGACCTACAGGGTGATGCTCAGGGATTATGCCCCGGAGCGCATCTCCGTGCTGGGCACATCCTCCGGCGGAAATCTGGCGCTGGGGATGGTGCCGTACATCAATGACGGGCATCAGGATACGCCCATGCCGGGATATATCATGGCCCTTTCTCCCGGCACCTGTGTCTCCACTGAGGAGGAATGGCAGCGGATGTTGGAGCTGGACAAAAAGGACGTGGCGATTCCGGCCCAGTACATGAAGACCGCCGTGGAGATCATGCGCCATGGGAATGACAGTGTGCCGGACTACATGATCTGGCTGCAGCAGGGTGATTTTACAAACTGTCCCCGGGTGACCTTCATCTACGGCTCCGACGAGACGCTGTACGCCTGCGCGCCGTCCTTTGAGGCGGCAATGAGGAAATACGGCGTGGATTATCAGATGATTGTCGGCGAGGGCATGTTCCACTGCTACCCTGTCTTCCCGATTGTAAAAGAGGCCAGGGAGGGTTGGGATATGATGGTGCGGCTGATGAAGGAGGCAATGCCAAATGAATAAGGAGTTGGATTGGACCAGGATCGCCCATCTGATGAAGATCGGCATCGCCGCGGCCCTGATGGTGCTGGCGGGGGACATGCTGCTGGGCTGGAGCGTGCATGACGTGGAAAAAAGCGGCCTGGAGGGCTTCCTTTCCGCCTATCTGAACCTGTCCGACGGCAGAATCTTCTGGTCCTCGCTGCTGGGGCTGATCGGGATTCCGCTGGAGGCGCTGTGCTATTTCGCCGTGCACCGGCTGATCGCGCCGTATTCCTCCCGCATGGCGCACGCGTACCGCAGCGGCATTCTGGGCGTGCTGGCCTTCGGCGGCTGCGGCGTGCACGTTCCCTGCCTGGCCTGCGTGTTCTTCTACAAGTATATGATGGCGGCCAGCCCGGAGACGGCCTTGGACGCCACCCTCCGCTTCGGCTTGTTTTTCCTGCTGCCCGGCATGATCCTGTTTTTTGTCTTCTGGCTGGTACATCAGATCGCCCACATCGCCGCCTTTTCAAAAGGTCTGACGCCTTACCCGAGGTGGTGCTGGGTCTTCTGCTCGGCGGTGGGCATGGCGCTGACCATGCTGCTGAAGCTTTTCCCGGAGACGCCGCTGCGCAACGCCCTGACGGCCGGCTGGATCAGCATCGGGAACCTGTGGATGTTCGGCGGACTGCTGGCTGTGATGAAAAAAGGAAGAGGAGAGATGAGCCATGAAGCCTGACTATAAGAACTGGATGCCCAAGGGGATGGTGTATGCCTTCCTGTTCGCGTTCCTGGGGTGCGGCGTTGCGGCGGCGGCCTTTCAGCTGCTGCCGGAGGGCACGCTGAAAACGGTGCTGACCGTTGCCTTTGGGGTGATCGCCCTGGTCTTCTGCGGACTGACCCTCTGGGCTGCCCAAATGCACCGGGCCTTTGACTACAACGGAAAACGGCAGATGGCCCGGCAGATCATCGAAGGCACCGCGGCCTGCGTGAAGCTGCCCGAGGGCGGCAAATGCCTGGACGTGGGCTGCGGCAGCGGCGCGCTGGGCATCGCCTTGGGCAAGCGCAATCCTCAGGCGGAGATCATTGGCATCGACCGCTGGGGCAAGGAGTACGCCTCCTTCAGCAAGGAGCTCTGCGAGCGCAACGCCCGGGCTGAGGGCGTTGCCCGGATCACCTTCCGCCAGGGCGGCGCCACGCACCTGGACTTCCCGGATGAGACCTTCGACGCCGTGGTGAGCAACTACGTCTACCACAACATCCCCGGCGACCGGCAAAAATACCTGATGGAGACCCTGCGCACACTGAAGAAGGGCGGCACCTTCGCCCTCCACGACATCTTCTCCCGCATGAAGTACGGCGACATGCAGGCCTTTGTGCGGAAGCTCCGGGACATGGGCTATGAAAAGGTGGAGCTGATCGACACGACGGACGGCAGGTTCATGAAGAAGACCGAAGCCGCCTGGATGGGGCTGAACGGCTCGGCGCTGCTGACCGGGAGAAAGTGAGGGAGCGTCGATGTTCTGGGACCGCGTCGCGGGTGTGTACGATCTGTTTGTGAATGTGGTGAACCGGAAAACCCACCAGGCGCTGCGGCGCATCGTCGCGGAGCTGATCGGGCCGGAGGACCGCATGCTGGAGTGCGCCTGCGGGACGGGCCTGCTCACCGAAGTCATCGCCGGAAGGTGCAAAGCCCTGACGGCCACGGATTTTGCGCCGAAGATGCTGAAGCGGGCGGAGAAGAACTGCCGTGCGTATGGGAACATCACCTTCCGTCAGGCAAACATCACCGCGCTGGAGGCGCCGGACGGGGCCTTTGACAAGGTGGTGGCCGGGAACGTGATCCACCTGCTGGACGAGCCTCTGAAGGCCCTCGGGGAGCTGAACCGGGTGTGCCGGGACGGCGGACAGCTGATCATCCCCACCTACATGAACAGGGACCGGAAGGGGAAAACCAGTACCTTCGCCTCTGCTGTGGGGAAGGCCGGGGCGGATTTCAAGCGGCAGTTCACCCTGGACAGCTACCGGCAGTTCTTTCTGGACGCGGGCTACAGCGACGTGCGGATCTCCCTGGCCAATGGCCGCATTCCCTGCGCCGTGGCTGTGATGACGAAAAAGCGTGACGGAGGAACAAGAGCATGAAGCAATACATGCCCGAAAAGCTGGTGGCCATCAGCCGCTACCGCCGGTATGTCCCGACGCTGTCCCGGGAGCTCCAGGAAGACATCCACGCCAGGATCCGGGAGCTGATCGTGGAGGAAAAGCAGTACTGCGATCAGGGCAACTACAAGCACATGGCGCAGATCTTCACCTCCATCGCCCTGTATCAGACCCTGCAGAAGCACGGCCTGAGCGAGGGGGAGGCCTTCCAGATCACCTCGGAGGAAATGTGGAAGGCGCTGACGCCGAAAACCTATCAGAAGATGGCCGGGCTGCCGTTCTTTCTGCCGCTGATGAAGAAGGTCCTGCCCTTCGGCTTCCGGCATGGCTCCGGGGCAGGCTGGCACTACGAATGGCACCTGGACGATCCGAAGGACCGCTTTCATTTTGAATGCCGGGAGTGCGTCTACCGTCATATCTTCGAGGAGCAGGGGCTCATGAAGCTGGGGGCCATGTTCTGCCATTCCGACATCATCAATTACGGCGAGCTTCCCTATACCGATTTCCGGCGCACCAAGACCCTCTGTCAGGGCGGGGACTGCTGCGATTTCGACTTCGTGCGCCACAGGACCGACGCCGGGGACGGCTGGGAGCGGAGCAAGAGCATCTGAGAAGGTACAGGCGGAGCAAGCGGACGGCATCGCCTGCTTTCGCTATGTCATGTCAACAAAAAAGGGAGGATCATCATGGGACTGTTCAAAAACTACGTCAGCCAGACGCGGAAGCCGGAGGGCTTCCTGGGAAAAATGATGCTCAGCGGCATGAATTCCGGCCATGCCAAAATGGCGGACTGGGGACTTTCCCATCTTCCCGCCATCACGCCGGCGGCAGCGGTGGATCTGGGCTGCGGCGGGGCCGCAACGCCGGCGAGCTGCTGAAAAAGTACCCGAAGGCCAGGGTGACCGCCATCGACTATTCCGAGCTGTCTGTGGCGAAGGCGCAGGAATATAACCGGGAGCTGATCGCCGCCGGCCGCTGCACGGTGCTGCAGGGGGATGTGTCCAGTCTGCAGCTTCCGGAGGGCTCCTTCGACCTTGCCACTGCCTTTGAAACCGTCTATTTCTGGCCCGGACTGGAAGCCTGCTTTGCCCAGGTCTTTCGGGTGCTGAAACCCGGCGGGTTCTTCATGATCTGCAACGAGTCCGACGGCACGGACGCCGCCAGCCTGAAGTTTGAGAAGATCATCGACGGGATGAAGAACTATACGGCGGAGCAGATCGAAGATGCCCTGCGAAAAGCTGGCTTTTCGGAAATCTCCTGCCATCACCATGCATCGAAGCCCTGGATTACGGTGATTGCGAAAAAAAGGCAAGGGGGCGTGGATTGTGAAGCTGAGTCTCAGGGAATACGACGCCATGCAGTCCGGCTGGCGCAAATGGATCAACGAGCACATGGAAATCAGCGGCTTTAAGGCCTGGGGCATGGATTTCACCGGGAAAGACATTCTGGAGGTCGGCTGCGGGTCCGGCTATTCCGCGTCCCTGATTGTCAAAGATCATCCGAAAAGCTATACCGGCATGGATATCATGCCGGAGCAGCTGGAGAAGGCCGAGGCGCTGGGACTGCCGGACGCAAGGTTTGTCCAAGGGGACGCCGCCGATCTGAGCCGGTTTGCGGATGAATCCTTCGACATGATTGTGGACTTTATGATCCTGCACCACGTGGAGGGCTGGAGACGTTTCCTGGATGAGGCGTTCCGGGTCCTGCGACCGGGCGGCGAGATGTATATCAACGACCTGACGAGAAAAGGGGTTCACCTGACGGACGCCCTCTTCCGCTGGGATCACGCGGAGGAGCCGCTGTTCTCGATGAAGGAGTTTGAAGAGCAGGCCCTGAAGAGCGGCTTCGCGACCGTCAAACGGTGCAATTACGCGGGGCTTGACTTCTGCTTCAAGTTTCAGAAGGCGGAGGAGTAAGCATGTTCCGGACCATCGCAATGGAAATCCTGATCCTGTGGGGCTGCTATGCGGCCTACATGGCCGTTCTTGTGCACAAGCGCGGCCCCGTCGGCGGCATCTTCTTCTATCCGCAGGGGGTGATAGACCGGGTCAAAGCCCTGGGCCTGATCACCGAGGCGGAATTCCGCAGCAGAAAGCGGTTCGCCTTCGGTCTGCTCATCGCCTGGATGTTGGTGATCCCCGGTGTCATGATCCTCGGGATCAACGGCGCGAGGACTTATTGGGACTGCTGCTGGCAGTTTTACGCGCTGTTCCTCGGGGCGGAAATCTTCGACTGGCTGTGCATCGACACCATCTGGGTCGCCCTGTCCGACTGGTGGCTGATCCCCGGCACAGAGGATCTCAACGCCACCTGGCACAGCCCCCGTGTGAAGCAGTGGAAGTTGCTGAAGCTGATCCCGTTCTCGGTGCCGCTGGCGGCGGCGGTGGGCGGATTGTACTGGCTGATCGGGATAATGCTGTAAATAGGGAGGTTGAACCGGATGAAGAAGCATCCGAAGGCCGCGCTGCTCTGCGGCATCCTGGGCTGCCTGTGCTACGGCGGCGGGGACTGGCTGATGATGTACGGAAATCCCGTGCATCACGGCGCGCTGTCCTGGCTGACGGAAGGCGTGTCGGCCATCCCGCAGTGGCGGTTTAACCTGGCCATGGCATTGGCTTTTCCCGGGATCATCCTGTACGGCATCGCCTTATTCGCGGTGGAGATGTACATCCGGGAAGAGAAGCACCGCAAGGCTTACCACTGGCTCAACGCCTTCGGCCTGACGCCCTGGATCGCCCTGCACCTGTTCTACGTCATGATCCTGACGCTGTTCGCCTGGATGCATGGGAACGGCTTCGCGGCAGAGGCGCTGCCCGTCTGCGAGGGGCTGTTCCGCCAGCTATCCTGGCTGGTACCGGTGAGCGAAGGGCTGATGCTGCCGGTGTTCCTGTACTGGTTCTGGCTGCAGGTCAGCGGAAAGACAGTTTTCCCCAGATGGATGGCCTTCACCAATGTCCTGGTGATCTATGCCGTGCTGAAGGGCGTCTCCCTGCTGCTGCCGGTGAGCGCCTTCCGCCTGGGCTTTACCAACGGGCTGATGAGTGAAAGCATGATCCTCTGGTTCGGGATCCTACTGATTTGGGAGCGAAGGAGGGCTGCGGCATGATCACGACGCTGGCCGCGCTGGCGATCGTTTGTCTTCTTTCGCTGGCCTTCATTCTGATCATCCCGCATTTCGCGGCCACAAAGGTGTTGATGAGCTTTCTGCCGCAAGACATCCGGGAAGCGGCAAAAGGCCACTCCGATCCGCCGACTGGCAAAAGAATCATCGGGTACCTGCTCATGGCGCTGGCGCTGGCGGGATACGTTGGCGCGCTCTTCTTCCTCGGCACGGACGGGCTCCGGCGCGGCTACGGCTTCTGGCTGCTGTTTGGGCGGTTCATGCTCTTTCTGTACGGCTACAAGCTGTTCGATATTCTAGTGCAGGATCAATATATCGTGATCACAAGGAAATTCTTTGTGAAGTTCTATCCGGAGACAAGGGGCTGCAAAAGCTGGGATGACCGAAGCTTTAATACAAAAAACCAGATGATCCGGCTGGTCGCGTTCCCGTTTGTGTGCGCGCTGCTGGCATGTGTGACGCTGCTCATCGGGAGGTGAAGCACTGATGGAGAAAACCATCCGGAAATATGGCAGGGTGTACCGCAAAGCACTGTTATCCAGGCAATGCCGGGAGATCGGGGCAAAGACCGCGGCTTATGAAGCGCGGCTGCGGGAGATGTACGCCTCTGACAGGTTCAAAGCGCACAGCGTCTATCCCACCGTCAACACGGTTCATGTCTATGCTGTGATCGCCATGTGCCTGGAGCTGAAGGCCCTCGGCCTTTCCGACGAGGAAATCATCGGGACGATCAACCATGGGTTTACTCGCCGGCGGAACTTCTTCCGGCGGATTATCCGCGCCATTGACGTGCTGCCGAACAGCTTCAGCATCGCAAGAAAATGGAACATCTCAGATCATGACAAGCGGGTCAGGGATGGCAGCATCACCTATGACCGGTTCGATGTGGGTAAAGACAGGATTGAATACCGCATTTCCAAATGCGTGTATGTCGAAATGTTCGAGACCTGGGGCATCCGCAGTCTGTGCAAGATCTTCTGCATGACGGACACGACCTCCTATGAAAACCTGCGCCGGCACGTGACATTCATCCGGCATTCGGACCTGTCGGATGGGGACGCCTGCCACGATGAGATCATCCGGAGGAGGAAACCGCAATGAACTGGCCGGGAATCATTCCGGACGGACTGGAGTGGAAGCTGATCGCCTATCCCACCGCCGGACTGACGGCGGGGGAAATGAATAAGATGTTTTGATGGAGGATAAAACAATGAGCACCATGAAAATCGCTTTTTTGATGGCTGTCGCCGGGCACCTGCTCTGTGGCGTGTGCGACTGCCTGCTGACGTATCTGCCCCACGGACGGTTCCGCTTTGAGGACATGAAGGACAACAGGAAGCTGTCCGCCGCGTTCCGGGATATGCCGCTGCGGAATTCGCTGCTGTCCATGCTGCTGGGCTGCCTGGCCATGTTTCTGTTTGCCTTTGGCTATCTGGCGCTGGCGGACTGGATGCGCGCCTTCTCGGAGCCCTGCGCGCTGCTGATGCTGATCAGCACGGTCATGGTGCTGACCTTCGGCATGGCGCACCATGTGTTCTGCGGCGTGCCGGAGTGGCTGTATGTGAAGCTGGGCAGGACGGAGGAGGCCCGGCAGCTGATCACGGAGTTTTTCAAAAAGACATCAGTCACCCTGATTGTCTGCTATCTCGGCTTCCTGATCTTCGGCGTGTCGCTGTTTGTCCCGGTGGTCAGCGGGTGGACACCGCTGCCCCGCTGGGCCTGTGTGTTCAATATTCTCCCGCTGATGCTGGCCCTGATGCCGATACGGGTGGGCGGCTCAGGCAACTGGGCTGGGGCGATCATGTTCCTGGGGCTCAGCTTCCTTCTGTAATCCAATTCCGTTAGCCGGAAAACCGCCGAAAAACGGAGGTGGCATTCAGGGCGAATTGGCGCTATTGATAACGGACTCTGCCTTCCAATTCCCGCGATTCCATGCTATATTGGTATTGGCCATTGGGCCGACAAATCGGGATTTGCGGAGGAGGGGGCGCAATGAAGAAAGCCGGTGCGTTACTGATCTCAATTCTGATTCTGATTGTGCTGTTTCATTCGGTGATTTATGTTGTCAACAATTTCATTGCGATGGGTATGGAAAGACAGCTCTGCAATTGCCAGCTTCCGCCGGAGAGCGAGATGATTGAATCAGCTTCGGTAGCAGGGAAAGTACTGGGTGGCGGCAATGGGATGCAATGGTATGGCATCCTGCTGATCAGGAGCGATATGAGCGAGGAGGAGCTGCTGCAATGGTACAAAAGCCATATGAATCCTGAAGAGAACGAAGAAATCTATGTGATCCGACAGGAAGGGCCTGAAATGTTCGAATATGGCGAATGGCGTTTTCGTTCTTACCCCGTTGATGGCCCGTGTTATCAGATCCAGTTGTTCAGGGACCTTGCTGTTGGAGCAGAGTCATCAATCTGGGAGAGCTTATTAAATCACGATTTGAGAGGTCATTGATGAATTCCAGCTTGTCGCAGCAAGAAGTAGCACACCATCCACAACCAAATGCCAACCAGGAGATGAAACAACATGCTGCTTGTGATTGAAGGAATGGCCATGTGCCTGATCATGCTGCTGACCTGTGTTGTCGGCATTGCCAAGGACGGCCCGGTAGGTCTTGTCACTTTCTATGAAAAAGAGGTGCAGGACAGAGTGGTTGCCCTCGGCATGACCACCAACGACAAGATCCGGAAGAGCGCTATCATCTCAGGCATTGCGGTCTTCCTGCCCATGCTGATCTTTATCCCTGCCATGGTCTATGGCCTGAACGGTGCCCGGGGATTCACCCAGGGCTTCCTGCAGATGCTGGCTATTGGCATGATCTACGGCCTGTTTGACCGGCTCTTTATCGACTGGTATTGGGTCGGAAAAACCAGGGCCTGGGACATCCCCGGAACAGAGGATCTGAAACCGTATATCTACGGTAAGACGCTGATTCAGAAATGGGTGGGAACGCTGGTGGTGCATCCGCTGTTCTATGCGCTGATCGCATGGATTATGAGCCTAATTCTGAAGTAAACAGCATATGACGTTCTCAAAAATCCACTGGAGACGGCAACATGGTCATCAAAGAAAATGAAGTCAAGGGCATCTTGACAAAGACAAATCGGGATTGAGGGAAAAGCAAAAATGGATAACGCAAACTATGAACTCAAAAACAAGGACCTTCATTTGGTGAAGGCAGATAAGGAGAACTTCTGGACGCTTATGGACCTTAGGGTCTCGAAAGACCAAGAGGAATTCGTGGCTCCAAATTCGGTAAGCCTGGCACAGGCCTATGATACCCGCGCAGACGGAAAATTCGTACAGCCTTTCGGCATCTGGGACGGCGATACTCCCGTAGGCTTTGCCATGATCGGTCACAATTCAGAAGAGTATGAAGAGATGGCTGAGGTATACAGGCATAGTTACTGTCTGTGGCGCTTCATGATCGATCAGCGATATCAGAAGCGCGGCTACGGCAGGGACGCTCTCAAACTCCTGCTGGACTACATCCGCACATTCCCCGATGGAGTTGAATCGCTCTGGAGCACTTCCTGGGAGCCCGGAAATGACGTTGCTGCGAAGTTGTATCACGATTTCGGCTTTATAGAAAACGGCGAGAAGGACGGAGACGAGATTGTTGCCGTTTTGGAGCTCTAAAAACTGGACAGGTTCCAGTTTTCCGAGACGACCGGAGGGCACGATGAAGCAGATATCGAACAAGGAATATGAAAAGTACCAGCAGTACCTGACCGACCAGCTGCATGGCAGAACCCTGACGCCGGACGGGCTCCGGATCATCTGCGCCAGCTTTGACTACGATCCCGAAAAGCTCGGTAAGCATATGCTGAAAATGCTGGCGAAGTTCAGGAGTGAAGGAATTGTGGATTAGTCTTTCCAGCGGAAGGAGGCAGACGGATGTCAGCGCTCAATAATGAAACAGCAGTTAAAACGCAATATGCTTCATCTGCTAACCTTAGCACAAGAATCTCAATTCACGCGAAGTATTCGACAAATAAGCAAGGCTTCGGAAACTGGATCGCCGCGCATTACCCGGTGTCCGCAGGTATATCTGTTCTGGAATTGGGCTGTGGAACAGGCGCGGCATGGCTGAATCAGAGAGAGATCATCGATGCGTGTTCGAGAATCACCCTTACAGATTTCTCGGAATTATGGCGCTTCACCTTCGGGTGGGGCGCTTATTTTGTTGTGGATTTTGGCAGGTTTTC
>CAMJPQ010000080.1 GCA_946407745.1 uncultured Clostridia bacterium | reverse complement strand
GCGGAACATACCCCATCTTCCTGCAATTCAGCACGAAGAGCAGCACGAGTCTGGAAGAACGAATCAAGCAACTGATTCGCGATGAAGTGTTTTCCACTCCTGCCTGACACAAACGGAAACGATTCTTTTTCATGCCGCCGCCGAACCAGTGAAAAAAGGCTTGACAAATTTGTGTGGGCGGGAGATCATCCCTTCCCGGAGGCTTATCCCGAGATGGGTACGGATCTCACCGTTACAGGGCGCCTGGAGACGTACATGGAAGGCGAGTATATGTTCATGCACCTGGTGGACGCGGAGGTGGTCTGGGCGGTGTGAAGCCCCGGACCGGCCGGTGGTGCGGCAGCCCCGATACTCACCGGGCGCCCCGCTCAGTGCATACGAAAAACGGCAGGGAACCTACATTTCAGGCTTCCCTGCCGTTTTTCATGCCGCGCGGAACAGGCGGCTCAGCCCATATGGAAAATATTCAGCAGAATGATCCGCACCAGGGTGTAGTAGGTCACCACGGCCACCATGTCCGTCAGGGTGGTGATCAGCGGCCCGGAGGCCACAGCCGGGTCCACCTTGATCTTTTTAAAGAACATGGGCATCAGCGTGCCGGTCAGCGAGGAGAAGGTCATCGCGATGATCATGCTCAGGCCGATGCAGCCGCTGGCCAGGAAGCTCTGCTCCACCGGCCGCCCCTTCGTCAGGTGGATGTATATGCCAACAGCCAGTGTGGTCACCGTCGCCAGTATCAGGCCGTCGCAGAAGCCGACGCGCCCCTCCTTGAACACCATGTGCAGCTTCTGCCGCCCCGTCAGGTTTTCATCCGTCAGCACGCGGATGGTCACAGCCAGGGACTGCGTGCCCGTGTTGCCCGCCATGTCCAGCACCATGCTCTGGAAGGCCACCACCAGCGGCAGCGCGGTCATCACCGGCTCAAACACGCCCACCACGGAGGAAACGATCAGGCCCAGCAGCATCAGTATCAGCAGCCACGGCACGCGCTTGCGGATGGAGTGCAAAAGCGGCTCGTTCAGGTCCTCCTCCTCGGTCAGGCCGGCCAGCTTGGCGTAGTCCTCGCCCATCTCCTCGTCCACCACCTCCACCAGGTCCTGGGAGGTGATGACGCCCAGCAGGTGCTTGTCGCTGTCCAGCACGGGGATGGAGTCCTCGGAGTAATCCTTCAGCTGTTCGATGCAGTCATCCACGGTCTCGTGGTCATACACATAGGGGTAGGAGGTGGTCACCAGTGTCTCCAGATCCGTGTATTCCCGCGCGATGATCAGGTCCTGCAGCGTGATGGCGCCGTAGAAGGTCTCGTCCGTGTCCAGCACGTAGATGGTGCCCAGGTTATCGTTGTCGGCGGCCTGCTCCACCAGGGACCGCATTGCCTGCTTCACGGTGATGCCCCGCTGAATGGCAATGTAGTTGGTGGTCATCTTGCTGCCGATTTCATCCTCCTCATAGCTCTGAATGAGGTCGATGTCGCGGCGGCTCTCCTCGTCCATGTGCTCGATGATCGCCTGCTGCTGTTCCTCGTCCAGGTCCTCCAGCACATCCACGGCGTCATCCGCGTCCATTTCCTGCACGATGTGCGCGGCGCTCTCGGGGCTCAGCTCCTCCAGGTAGTCGCTCGCGTCGTCCAGGTAGGCAAAGATTTCGGATACTTCCTCCGCGCCCAGCAGCTGGTACATCCGCTTGCGCTCGTCGGGGGTCAGCCTCTCCAGCACAGAGGCAATGTCGTTATAGTGGTAATCCTGCAGGCGCTCCTTTTTCTGCTCCAGCGGAAGGTCTCCGCGGATAATGTCGATCAGCTCCTGCTCATAGTCCGGGTGCTCGAAAAGCTCCTGCTCCTCCTGTTCGGAGTCAGGCTCCTTTTCTTCCCCATTCAGTTCCTTCTTTTCTTCATCCATTGGAATCGCTCCTCTCTTTTCACCACAAAAAAGCCTGTCCTGCGGTCAGAAACGGACGCGGTCAGGGGGAGTAAAGAGCGATACTGCGCTATCGTATATTTCGGGCAGCGAAGCCGCCTCAGCCCTGTCCGGGGGTAAAGCCAGCCGGAGCGGGCGGTTCAGGCACAGTACCGTCTCCCGTACTCTCATAGCCGTCCACGCTGCTTCACCTCCCCGATTGTTGTTGGCTTTATTATAGGCCATGGGGCCCTGCTTGTCAACGCGCGGCTGGTCCGCATGCGTTGCTTTTTTCCGTTCCTGAATTGCCAAAGTAAACGCAACAAGGCGCGGGACAGGAGTTGCATTTAGTCTGTCGAAAGGGAGCTGTTGCATTTAATCTGTCGAAGGGAAGAAGCACAAGTGCGCAGGGGGCCGCCGAAGTGCCTCCCCCGAGGGGGAGGCGGCGTGCGTTTAGTCTGTCCAAAGTAAAGTGAATGTGCTTTCATAAGGGCTGGAGGTGATCACATGTCAAAGCACATGACTTTGGAAGACCGAAACGCAATTGAAGATGGGCTGAACCAACAGATGCCACTGGCAGAAATCGCGAAACGAATCCAGAAGGACCGTTCGAGCGTCAGCCGGGAAGTGAGAGGTCATCGAAGCGTATCAGACACCAGCGGCTACGGGAGAATCCCCAATCGCTGCGTACGCCGAAGGGAATGCGAGGTGTATGAGCTTTGCGAATCATGTAAACACGACGGCCAGCGCATGTGCAGGGCCTGCAATCTCTGCAACAAGGTTTGTCTGGATTACCAGGAGGAGCATTGTCAGAAGCTGCTGGCCCCGCCTTACGTTTGCAACGGATGCTCAGAACGTCCAGCCTGCGTGCTGCGGAAATTCGTTTGCATCGCCCGTTACGCCCATCGCGAGTACCGGGAGGTGCTGGTTGAGGCGAGGCAAGGCTTCAATCTGTCGGAGCAGGAGTTGGCATTGATTGACAATACTGTTTCCCCGTTGTTAAGGCAAGGCCAGTCTATTCACCATATCTGGATTCATCATGCATCTGAACTGCCGGTGTGTGAACGCACAATCAGCCGACTCATCGAATCAGACCAGCTCAACGCCGGTGTCTTGGACCAGCAGCGCAAATGCAGGCTTAAGCCGCGTCGATCAAAAAAGGCAGAAATGAAGATTGATCCCAAATGCAGGATCGGCCGAAAAATAGAGGATTTCGAGCGCTTCTTGAAAGAAAACCCTGTGCCTTCCGTTGTTCAGATGGATACTGTTTATGGCTCTGTTGGCGGAAAGGTTCTTCTTACGCTGATCTTTGTCAAGGCTGAGTTGATGCTTGCTTTTCTGTGCAACAGCCGCACGGCTGCCTGTATTCTCAATCAACTGCGTTTCCTATGGGAAGGCCTCGGAGAAGATTCTTTCTCTCATCTGTTCCCTGTCCTTTTGACCGACAATGGAAGTGAATTCAGCAATCCATCTGCCATTGAACTGCGCGTGGATGGTTCTGTCAGAACTCATGTTTTCTATTGCGATCCCGGTGCCTCATATCAAAAAGGCGCTGTCGAGCGCAATCACGAGTTTATCCGCCTGTTTTTGTCTCAGGGTTCTTCCTTTGACTCACTTACTCAGTCACAGATCAATCTTATGATGTCTCATATCAATTCTTACTCCAGACCCTCCCTCAACGACAAAACTCCCTACGAAATGTTCGCCTTTCTCTATGGTCAGGACTTGCTTGACAGGTTGTTGCATTTGGTCTGTCTTACTGTCATTCAGCCTGATGACATTACGTTGAAAAGGTCTATTCTGTTCCAAACTTGACCTTTGCTTCTTGTTGCGTTTACTCTGTCCGGCTTTTTGACAGACTAAATGCACTGTTGCGTTTAGTCTGTCCTTGTTGCGTTTACTTTGGCAATTGACCGCTTTTTTCCGTTATTCTTTGCCGTATCTCCGGGCGGAAGCTTCCTCCGAGAAGCGGCGGAGGATCTCATTGGCCGGCTTGCCGTAGGTGCAGTAGCCGGTGTTGTCCGCGGCCGTTTCAGCGGGGTACAGCCGGGTCGCGGACCAGTCCCACCAGCCGGTGCCGCGCACGAAGGGATGGCGCTTCAGCGCATCCGTAAAGGCGGCGTACCATTCGGCCTGGGCGGCCATGCTCACATCGCCGCCAAAGCGCCAGTCGTTGGGGCGCCGCTGGCTGTTTTCACGGCTTGGACAGCCGCATTCCATGAACAGGAACGGCCTGTCGGCAGCCTGTGAGGCCCGCTCGATCCGCGCCAGGTTTTCCTCTATTTCATCCACCGGATAGTACCCGGAGGAGGACATCGCGTCCACCGCGTCCCACCAGGTGAGCCGGTCCTCCTGATACTTGTCACAGTTGTAGGTAATCGGCCCGGTGTAGCGCTGCCGCACGGCAGCAATCACCCTCCGCCACTCCGCGTCCCGGTGGTCGGTGCCCACCATTTCGCAGCCGATGCAGAACATGTCGGCCCGGTTTTCCTCCGCCATCACGGCCACGCGGCACACATGCTCTTCCCAGGAGGCAAACCATTCCGCCCAGGTGGGCTCGGTGGGCACATAGCTGTCAAAAAAGCGGATATAGGCCCGCCAGTAGCCGTCCCTGCAGTTGACCATGGCCTTCAGTATCACCTTCAGGCCGAGGGAGCGGGCGTGGGCGCACACCGCGCGCACATCCTCCGCGTCCATCACATCCGGGCTGACACTGTCCATCACGGTGGAATAGGCATGGTCCTGCCAGGCGCACACGGGCAGTATCACCGCGTTGCAGCCGGTGGTGCGCGCCATTTCCTCCAGCGACCACCTCCAGGCCGTGCCGCGGGTAAAGCCCCTTTTCTCGCAGAAGGCAAAGGTACAGGCATTCAGGAATACGTCCGGCACATTTGCGTTCATTGGCCATTCCTCCTTTGCTGTTTCAGATTATATATGAAAGCGCGCCGCCGCGCCATACCAAAAATTCCCGTATTGCGAAATTTGTATTAACATGTTATAATACAACTCGCGCCTCAAAAGGCGCTCCCGTTTTAATCATACCATCTTACAGGAGGCATATCCCCATGTGCGGAATTATCGGCTACACAGGCAAAGAAAAGGCATGTCCCATCCTGCTGGACGGCCTGCGCCATCTGGAATACCGCGGATACGATTCCGCCGGTGTGGCTGTGGAGAACAGCGACAGGGAGGACCACCCCATTGAAATTGTTCGTGTAAAGGGGCGCCTGCAGGCGCTTACCGAAAAAACAAATGACGGCGCGAGCGTGGAGGGCCGCTGCGGCATCGGCCACACCCGCTGGGCCACCCATGGCGAGCCCACCGAGCTGAACGCCCACCCCCACGCCGCGAAGGACCGCCGGGTCGTGGTGGTGCACAACGGCATCATCGAGAATTTCCAGGAGCTGCGCGAGGTGCTCACCCGCCGCGGCTACGAGTTCCACAGCCAGACAGATACCGAGGTGGTGGCGCACCTGCTGGACGCCTATTACCAGGGCGACGCGCTGGATGCCATTGCCCGCGCGGTGACCCGCCTGCGCGGCACCTTTGCGCTGGGTATCCTCTTCCGTGAAGAGCCCGGCGTCATCTACGCCGTGCGCAAGGACAGCCCCATGATCATCGGCCGCGCCGAGAGCGGCAACCTGATCGCCTCCGACGTGCCGGCAATACTCAAGTACACGCGCAATGTGTGCTACGTCAAGGACCTGGAAATCGTGCGCCTCACCGAGGACAGCATCCGCTTTTTCTCCATTGACAAGGAAGAGATACAGAAAGAGTTCACCACGGTGCAGTGGGATGCGGACGCGGCGGAAAAGGGCGGCTACGCCCACTTCATGCTCAAGGAGATTCACGAGCAGCCCAAGGCCGTGGCCGATACCATTCACCCGCGCCTGAAGGACGGCCGGGTGGACCTGAGCGAGCTGGGCTTTGAGGAGAGTGAAATCGCCTCCCTCCACCGCATACAGATGGCCGCCTGCGGCAGCGCGTACCATGTGTGCGTCACCGGGCGCTATGTGCTGGAAAAGCTGACCGGCATCCCGGTGGATGTGGACCTGGCCAGCGAATTCCGCTACCGCGAGCCGGTGATTGAGCCGAACACCCTGATGGTCGTGGTCAGCCAGAGCGGCGAAACCGCCGACACCCTGGCCGCCATGCGCTATGCCCAGCAGAAGGGCGTGCCGGTGCTGGCCATCGTGAATGTGGTGGGCTCCTCCATCGCCCGCGAGGCGGACAAGGTGCTGTACACCTGGGCCGGCCCGGAAATTGCGGTGGCGACCACCAAGGCCTACTCCACGCAGCTGGCCGCCTGCTATCTGCTGGCGCTCTACATTGC
The DNA here is from genome assembly GCA_946407745.1 of uncultured Clostridia bacterium. GTDB lineage: Bacteria > Bacillota > Clostridia > Christensenellales > Aristaeellaceae > RUG11272. Next base: position 5,764 of record CAMJPQ010000080.1, on the reverse strand, counting down.
GCAGATCCGGGGCACCATGACCGACGAGGCCATCTCCTCGCACGTGGAGGAGCTGCTGAGCCTGCCCGGCAAGATCGAGCGCCTGCTGGAGGAAAAGGAGCGCATACAGTGGCTGGCCAACAAGTTCTCCGCCGAGCGGGACATCTTCTTCATCGGCCGCGGGCTGGACTACGCCTCCAGCATGGAGGGTTCGCTGAAACTGAAGGAAATCTCCTACATCCATTCAGAGGCCTACGCTGCCGGCGAGCTGAAGCACGGCACCATTTCGCTCATTGAAAAGGGCACGCTGGTGGTGGGCGTGGCCACGCAGCCGCAGCTGGTGGAAAAGGAAATCAGCAACATGGTGGAGGTGCGCAGCCGCGGCGCGTGCGTGCTGGGCATCACCAGCTACGGCAACTACACCATTGAGGATCACGACGACTTTACCATTTACATTCCTAAAACCGCGGACTGCTTCTATCCTTCCCTGGTGGTCATTCCCCTGCAGCTGCTGGCCTACTATGTCAGCCTCGCCAGGGGCCTGGACGTGGACAAGCCCAGGAACCTGGCCAAATCGGTGACGGTGGAGTAAAAAGTCCCGGCGCCACAAATCCGGCATCGTTTCCTTCGCTCCTGTCGCATTGACAGGAGTTTTTCCGTTTGCGGCGAAAATAGCAGAGGCAGGCATGGGCCTGTCCTGGTATGGATGTCCGTGAAATTGCGCTAACGTATTCGTCAGCAATCAAAAAAAGGTCAGCCACATGCAGCATCGGAGGGGGAGACATGCAGATCCGGCAGGACAGAATCAGGCTGATTCCGATGACACCCGATATGTATCGTTTGTTCTTTTTGGAATATGAAAATGATCCTGATGTGTACCTGCCCGGGCAGGAATACACTCACTATGAATACGATGAGGAGAAAGTGGCAGAGTATGTTCAAAGGCAGCGTGACCTGAAGCGCATACCTCTTGCTATCATGTGTGATCATGAGATCGTCGGAGAAATCATGATCAGGAGTATTGAACCGCGTCAATGCGCAACGCTTGGCATTGTTCTGAAGAACGCCCGGTATAAGGATCGCGGCATCGGTACCCAGGCCGAGAGGCTGGCGATTCAGTACGTATTTGACGTTCTGGATATACCGACCCTTTATGCGGATACGGTCCGGACCAACACGCGCAGTCAACATGTTCTGGAAAAAGCGGGCTTTACCCTGATCCGGGAAGACGGGGACTTCAAGTACTATCGAATCGACAGAGCAAAGCTTCCGGTTTCTCCGGATGGCGTGAAGCCGGGATCGGACGAGGTGTGAAAGCCATGAGGTATCAGGAATACGGTTTAAAGCAGAAGGAAACAATCCTTCTGCTGCACGGCGGCGGACTGTCCTGGTGGAACTATCGGGAGGCGGCGGAGCTGCTTCAGGAAGATTTCCACATCATCCTGCCAGTGCTGGACGGGCACGCCGGAAGCGACCGACCCTTTACAACAATAGAAGAAAACGCCTCCGAGATCATTGCCTTCATTGATGCAAAGCTGAACGGCTCCGTTTTGCTGATCGGCGGCCTTTCTCTCGGTGGACAGGTTCTACTCGAAATGCTGTCACAGCGCAGGGATATCTGCTCCTATGCCCTGGTCGAGAGCGCTGCGGTCATTCCATCAAGGCTGACGAATGCGCTGATTGCACCGGCCTTCGGCAGCAGCTATGGGCTGATCCGGAGCAGGAGCTTTGCCAGGCTGCAGTTCCGGTCCCTGCACATGAAGCCCGCGCTTTTTGAGGACTATTACCGGGATACCTGTCAGATTGGGAAGCGGAACATGATCGCTTTCCTGAAGGCAAACACCTCCTATACGCTGAAGGAGGCTTTCAGAGAATCCTCCGCGGAGATACATGTTTGTGCCGGAGAAAAAGAAACGGGAGAAATACTTCGCTCAGCGGAGGCGATCTGCAGGATGCGCCCGGCCTGCAGGCTGCACCGTATGAGCGGCCTCCGGCACGGTGAATTCTCAATCAACCACGCGGACCAGTATGCGAGCGCTATAAGGCAAATCATTCAAGGCGTTTTCTGAGAAGACGATCGGTGAAGCAAATGACGGACAGAGAAGATGTACCCTAACCTTCCCACCGCATCCAGCACAGGGCTCCGATCATATCAGGAGCTGTGCGGAAAAACATCTGCTGCGTCCCAGCGTTGGCTGGCGCTGAAATAAACGGGTATGAAAGGGCAGCTTTCGCATGAAAGAGCTTGAGATTCTTGGTGCAAACCGATTTGATGCCTTCACCAGGACCCGGGAAGGCAGCCGGGCCATTATTGTACAGGACGGTATGATCCTTCTTTCCCATGAAACAGTCTCAGGATGGTATCTGGTGCCAGGCGGCGGCCTGGAAAGCGGTGAAACACCAGCGGAATGCTGTGTGCGCGAGGTTGAAGAAGAAACCGGCGTGATCGTGCAGCCTCTTCATCAGTTTCTGACGCTGTATGAGTACTATGAGGAATACCGGTATATCAGCTATTATTTCATTTGCGAAGCCGCTGGCCACGGGCAGGTGCACCTGACCGAAGCAGAGGCACGCCGCGGCCTTGAGCCGCAATGGCTTTCCCTCCGGGAAGCGGTTGACATTTTCTCCCGCCATCAAGCCTGTGCCGCGGAAAGCGAAGAAAAGCGCGGCTCTTATCTGCGGGAATACACCGCATTGCAGGAATATCTCCGGATCGTATGACATTGGTATTGCATCAATTCTGCCCATCCGTAAAAAAGCTTCAGAGGGGTATTGACTCTCACACTGTGGCAGGGATTATAGTGATGGTGAGCTCAGAAATACCCGTCCATGGAGGGATAAGTGAATGCTGAAGATCGGAGACTTTTCAAAGCTTTCCAGAGTAAGCGTCAGAATGCTTCGCCATTACGATGACATTGGCCTGCTGAAGCCGGCTGAAACCGATGCCTTCACCGGTTACCGGTATTACCGGGAGGATCAGCTGCTGGTCATGGGGAGGATCACCGCCCTGAAGGACATGGGCTTTGCCCTGGCGGATATCGTCCGCATCCTGGAGATCTACGACAACCGGGATCAGCTGGACGCGTTTCTGTCCACCCGCGAAGAAGAGCTGTCCAGGCTGTCAGAGGAAACGAAGTACAGGCTGATGCTTCTGGAAACAGCCAGAAAACGGCTGAGAGAGGAGCAGAGTATGAAATTTGATGTGACTGTCAGAACCATTCCCGAGAGGTACGCGGCCACCGTGCAGATGGTGGTCCCCCATTACGAGGATGAAGGCAGGCTCTGGGGCATGATGGCCGAGAGCAAAAAAACGCTGATTCCCGCGGAGCCTTGCCTGGCTACCGCGACATTCCTGGACAAGGAATACAAGGAAGAAAACGTGGAGATCATGGTCTCCATGACCGTCAGGGGAACCTATGAGGACACGGAGCATGTGAAGTTCAAAACGCTCCCGGCAGTCAGGGTCGCCAGCTGCGTGATCAAGGGAAGCTACGCGCAGATGGGGGAAGCGACCGCCGCAGTCGCCTCCTGGATCAACGAAAACGGCTATCAGGTGAGCGGGCCCATGTTCAATATTTACCACGTCAGCCCCAATGAAACCCAGAACCCGGATGAGTATGTGACGGAGCTCTGCTTCCCGATCGAATAGTGACATACGGCCAGGGAGGTGAGCGCTCCCGGCCTTTTTTGCGCATCCGGGGCAGTCATCACAAGTCCAGGGAGCGTGTGCTGCGAGCCTTTCCCAGCGGACACAGTTCCGGGAGCATCGTCTTTGACTCCGTGCTGAAGAAATACCCTCCGGGCACAGCCCTGATGTTCGACCACATGCATGGAGCGCTTCCTGTGCTGAAGCAAGGCGCGTGTGCCATGTCCCGGCCGGAAGCGATGATAAAAAGTGATTGTCGGGCTGCATTGGCGATATTGATAACGGATTCCGCCTTCTAAATCCGGAAGCTTTATGCTATATTGGTATTGGTCATTGGGAGGACACAACAGGACAGCGGTTGTGGTTCTGTGCAACCTGCCGCCAGGTTACCGCATTCCGGCCACAGTGCTCGGGATCAAACGGCTTCAAGAGTTGAACCGGTAAGCAGAGTCCCGAAGGAAAACACCGTGCCACCCATGACGAGCGCACCGTAAAACCGGGCAGTCCCTGGTTTTGGCAAGTTGGCATTTTCAGGAGGCAGATCACATGGAATATATCAGGGTAACAAAGGAGAATCTGGAAAAAGAGCACATCTGCTGTGCCATCTCCAACAACAGGGATATACAGGTTTCATCCAAAAAGGCATGGCTCGCGGATCGGCTCGAAGAGGGTCTTGTATTTCTGAAAAGCGTGGAACGGGGCAAGTGCTTTATTGAGTACATCCCCGCAGAGAACGCATGGAATCCGATCGACGCGGACGGGTATATGTATATCGATTGTCTGTGGGTGTCCGGCTCGTTCAAGGGGCACGGATATTCTAACGATCTTTTGAGCGCCTGCATTGAGGACAGCAAGGAAAAAGGTAAAAAAGGGCTCTGCATCCTGAGCGCCGCAAAGAAAAAACCGTTCCTTGCCGATCCGAAGTACCTGGCATATAAGGGCTTTTCTGTGTGCGATGAGGCGGATAACGGAATCCAGCTCTGGTATTTGCCGTTCCTTCCCGATGCCGGAAAGCCGAGGTTCAAAGAATGCGCCAGGCATCCCCACATCGACGAAGCCGGCTACGTACTTTATTATACGAATCAGTGCCCGTTCAACGCGAAGTATGTGCCTGTTGTTGAGCAAGCCGCGAAAGAACACAGTATTGCTTTCAGGGCAATCCATATAGAGAGCAGAGAAGCCGCGCAGAACGCTCCTTCCCCGATCACAACCTACGCGCTGTTTTACAACGGAGAATATGTGACAAACGAACAGATGAATGAAGCGAAATTCCTGAAACTGTCAGCCCGTTCAATTTGAAGTGATCAGGCTGATAGCAAACCGTTATATACCGGGCCTGTCGAATCAGCGCACGAAAATGTGAAACAGCGCAGAGGAGACTAAACGCCATGAAGCGAATTGTTCTGTTTTTAGCAGTACTCGCAATACTGATGGGGCTTTATATGGTATTCTGTACAAGAGGATATCACTATGACGAGTTTGATCCTGAAAAGGAAGGCATCGTTGATGTCATCGTCAATGCATCCGCATCTGTTATGAGTAACCGAAAAGAATCTGAAATCAGGTATTATTCGCTTGCCAGCGGCGAACGCATCCGTTTAACAGCGGCATTTGAGCCTGACACAGCTGCGACATACACGGTTCCCTATGGGTGCTTTAAATCATATATAGACAGAAACAAGGTTCTGAGCCGCCTTGACCATATGGCTCTGGAGGATGAAAATCGGAATCAGATACCCGTGAATGATACACAGGCAAAAATCTTTCATCGAATAGCTGAGCTGGAACATAGTATGTTTGATATTCGCTTGATCGAAACAGGCGGTCAGACATTTGTCTTTCTGGAACTGAATGTGAATCTGTGGACTCCCTGCTGTCTCTATTGGTATGACTGTGAAGCGGATGCGCTTGTTTTGCTGCAAAAATGGGACGCCGAGGAGGTCGTCGGCCTTCGGTTGCGCAACATTGCACTAGCAAAGCAGGGCAGTTCTCATTGAATTGGCTTTATGACCGTATGTTTAAGGCTATTCATTTTCCCGTAATTCCCCATAGTTTGTACGCATATATTGTTTGACAAGCATGCGGATCGCGGCATAAGCGCCGGAAAATACGAACTCCCACGGGGTATGTGCCTCGTGG
>CAMJPQ010000079.1 GCA_946407745.1 uncultured Clostridia bacterium | reverse complement strand
CTTCGGTATCGTTCATATAGAAAGCCAGGCGGTCGTTGACCACCCGGAAGGTGAACGGGTTCCCGGTCTTGCCGATAACCAGTCCTTCCTCGTCGAAGGACATATAGGTTCGGAAGACAGCCAGCTGTTCCTCGGTGGCTTCCTGCGCTGTTTCCATATCCTGCTGCATCTGGTTGATCCGGGTGACAGCCCAGGTGTAGTTGTTCTCCGTCTGCTCAGCCAGCGTCCCCACCTGCGTCCTGACCTGGGACATATCGCTGGCAAGGGCGTAATTAGCCTGCACCTCGGAGCGGATACCGTCCGCTTCTGTGCTGATCTGTGCCCGGACAGACGCCAGCTTCAATTCCAGGGCTTCCTCCGCATCCTCGGGGGCAGCGGAATAATCTGTGGCCCGGTTTCCTTTCTCCAGCTTGATCCAGTGGATGATGGTGGGATCGGTGAAGGAAGTGCCCGTCGGCTGACGGTAGATCAGAACATCGGCATTGTTAGGATCGTCATCTGGGGCCGCGTCAGCGCCATACTCGGCGGTGAACGTTACTTCGACTGTTTGCCGGGCCGTCCCGCTCAGATTCACGGTGGCCAGCGTTTTGCTTCCGTCCGATACCCGGACAGTGATGGCTGTCAGACTGCTCTCCGGGGTTATGGAAAGGGACAGGGCGTATTCCTCCCCGGCGGTCATTGGCTCGGACAGCGCGTACCGGGCGATCAGGTCTTCCGTGCTGCTGTTCTCAAGCCCCGATCCCAGCACATAGTTTCTGCCGCCGATCTCCAGGTTTTCAATGGCCTCCTGTGCTTCATCCGCAGCCACCAGGGCCTCATAGGCAATCTGGGAGATAGCTTTAAAGCCGCCGTTGTAATACCGGAACATGGGATGCTCCGGAGCCAGGACGGCATTGACCGTGGTGCTCATCAGCCCCAGCAGGATATAGGTGTATCCGTCCTCGGTCGTCGGCACCGTCGTCGTCAGCACTCCGGCGGCAGGCGTAAACATGGAGCCGTTCAGCGTTCCCTTGATGTACACCGTCGCTCCTGCAGTTCCGGAGAAACCGGATACCGTGCTGGCCAGAGAGAAAGCCGTGCCCCAGGAAATATAGTTGTTGGTCTGTGTCAGCGCAGAAGCTGTGTACTTCGTGCCGACATACAGGATGGGTTTCGTCACATCGAATGACGTGGTAGACAACAGCATCAGCTTGCCTGCACTGTTGAAAACGCCCAGCCGTCCAGCTGAAATCGCGCCGACAGCCGTTACGGAAGCCTTGTAGTTGATCCGGTCATAGTAGTTGGTAGTGGTATCCTGATTCCGGGTAATCCACCACCCTGTATAGCTTCCCGCCCCGGCGATGGGCGTATTAACCCGGTACGTCATCTGGGTCACATTGCCGACCGCCACATGCGTGGTACACCGCGTTGTACCGTTGATAAACACAGGTACAGCGCCGGTTTCACTCCCGTCCGACAGCGTCAGGTTCAGTGTAGCGGATGAGGAAGTGCCAGCGAAAGGAAGCCAGTACAGGATGGTCTGTCCGTCCCTCAGTTCGGAAAAGGAAGCGTTGCCTTCCCATGCATTGGTTGCGGCGGTCTGTGTTCCGACGATCACCTCCGCCACAGCGTCTGAAAGATCGGCAATCGTAAAAAGTGCCTGAGCAATCATGGCTTATTCCACCTCGCAGACGAACACGGTCTTTACAGTTACATCGTCCCCATCCACATAAATTACCTTGCCAGTCGCAAAGGCCGCGCCGCTGTCCATGGGATTGCCGTCCTTGTCCCGGCGGTACCAGGTATAGGTTTTCTCGTGCTTGTAATCGGCATCATCGGTCACATCCACCCAGGCCGATCCGCTGTACCGCATAAGCGCCGTTGTGGGGCTGTTCGAGGCGATCTTGTAATATAAATCCCCGGTGGCTGGAGAAGACGGGGCGGTTGCGGAATATGTGGTGGACTTGAGCGGATCAACCTCCGCGCCGTTCTGCCACAGGCGGCAGATCAGGCAGGTCTGGCCGACGGTGTTCTTGAACACATCCCCGGCGGTGCTGTCAATGTCTGCCTGGTAGTTGTCCGTCTTATCGATGATAGTGATCGTGTCGTAGCAGTACACGGAGCCGCTGTTGTACCGCGCCCGGCAGCGGTAGGATGCAGAACCGACAACATCGGCGGCATGTACCGTAAGGGTGTTGCCGTTCGCTCCGGTAGCCTCAGCCTTGACAGTTACCCATTCGCCGCTCTCATACTTCTGCCAGAGGAACTGCGCCTTGGTGTTGGCGGTGTAATCCGTGGTGCCGTAGAAGTACTGCGCGTTGATTGTGATCTCATCCGTATCATTCGCCAGCCCATTGGTAAACACCGTGCCGCCCGGAGCGTAAAGGGTCAGCACATAGGTTCCCGCGCCTGTGGCTCCTGTATTGACCTTGCTCCACTGGATCTGCAGGGTGGTTTCCACTGGAGAAGTGACAGGCACATTTACCACACCGTTCAGCTGGCCTGCCGCGCCAAGCGTGGAATTGGCAGCAACGGTGATTGTCAGCGGCACCTCATCATTGACTGCGGCGCCAACCGTGATGGTCATGCCGGTGGGCATCCCAGTCGGTGTGCCGACCGTTGGCGTGACTTTCGTCGCTCCCGTATAGGCGACCACATTGCAGGTTTTTGTGGTAGCCGCCACCTTGCCGTCCTTGGTTCCGGCGTAAGTGATATTCTCATTCGTCAGGAACACAATGGAAGCATCCGTGCCCTGCCCGCCGGGAGAGCCGTCCTGCACCTTATAGATGGAGGTGGTATCCCCGATGGAAGCGTCAGAGGTTGTGATCCGCAGTGTGGCCGTTTCTCCAACCCAGATGGCGTGGGTGGGCTTCACAACGAGCGTCGGGCTGGTGATGTTGGCGTTGTCAGCGGTCGTGGGATAATCCGTCCATGTACCGGACGAATTCTTGTACTGCCACTTGCCCATGGTCACGTTCTGAAGGTTGGCGGTCAGCGTGATCTGCGCCGGAGACACAGCGCCAGCGGAAGTGTACTTGAACACCTGCTCGCCGCTGATCCAGGCGCTCTTGGCGTTTTCACCTGTACTGATCAGGGCGAAGGAAATGTCTGCTGTGGCGTTGATCGTCAGCCCGGTATCCGGATCTGCGTATGCGACATAGGCAATATAGGTCAGCAGGCCGCTGGTGATGGAAGCCAGCTTGTTCTGATTAACCGTCAGGATGTTCCCGCTGACGGTTTCCCCGGTGGTCAGGGCCGTCTCCGAGCCGGAGCCTTCCTTCCTTTTCCATGTAATCGTCAGGGCGCTGTTGTTCAGGGCGATGGCGGTCTGGTTGGCGTAGACCACAGGCGTGATCACCAGCTTGCCCGCTGTGGTCGTCCAGTTCGGATTGTAAGTATTCCCGTTCACATCATGGATCTGTGTCCGGGGCTGGTTGGCTCCCAGGTAGCAGGACAGGCTTTTCCCGTCCGAAAGGTCAATGATCGTTTTCGATCCGGTTGCGATGATGGCCATGTCAGGTCTCCTCCTTCAATAGTTCGCAGTCATAGGTGGCGCTGTACAGCACGTCCCTGGTCGTCAGCAGGATGCTCTTCATCCCGGTATGCGCGTTGTTCCATATGGCGTCCGCCGTACTGTCAGCGGATTTCCGTTTCCACTGGAACCGGGCGGCTGGAATATCTGCGGTCACGTTCTGGCTCCCGTGCCATACACGGGCAGTCAGGGTGGTATTCTGGATATCCTCCGATAGGATGTCCGAGGTGGAAATGATCTCGATACGGAAGCCGACCAGTTCATCCATATCGGAATAAACCCGTTCCACCCGCTGATTGATTCCGGTGTTGCTGGACAGGTCGAGGGTCTGGCCGAAGTCAGCAGATACATGATTGGTGGTAATGGCTCCGGCCTTGATGTTGGAGCCTTCAATGGTCGCAGCGGCGATCTTGTCACCCGTGATCGTGCCGGAAAGGATCTCATTCGCCGTGATGGTAGCGGCGGCAATCTGCTCCGCCGTGACTGACCGGGCTACCAGCACCGTACCGCTCAGCTGCTCCCGGTATTTCTCATCCTGCAGTTCCTGCATGGACAGGCCGGACGCCTGTGCGTTGATTTCATAGATCAGGCCGTCGTCGCCCCGAATGATCAGGCGCTCAGTGGCCAGGGTACCGGAAGTAATGACGTCGGCGTTCAGGGACACGATCTTCGCGTCCGTGATCGAAGCATCCGCAATCTGGGCTGTGCCTACAGCGCCCTGGGCAATCAGGGCGGTGGTAATCGCGCCGAGGGCAATCTGCGCCGTATCGACCGCCGCGTTGGCGATCTGGGCGTTGGTGATTGCCGCCTGCGCGATCTTCGCAGTCGTGACAGCGAGGTCAGCGATCTTACCGGAGGTAACAGCCAAATCAGCGATCTTCGCGGTGACAATCTCACCATCCAGAATCTTCGCTGCTACAATGGCGGCGTCCTGAATGTTTGCTGTCCCAATGGCAGCGCCAGCCACTTTGGCATTGGTGATCGCGGCGTCCTGGATTTTTGCTGTGCTGATAGCGGCGTCGTCGATCTTCGCGTTCTTGATAGCGCCGTCCACGATTTTGGCATCCGTGATAGCCGCATCATGGATATTGACTGTTTGGATTTCCCCGGCACCGATCTTTGCGGAGGTAATGACACTATCCTCGATCTGAGCGGTACCGATAGCTGCGTCGCCGATTTTGGCGCGGGTAATGGCCGCGTCGTCAATCTGGGCTGACCCGATAGCACCTTCAGCGATCTTTGCCCGGATGATGGCGGCATCCTCGATCTGCGCCGTCCCCACGGCGGCTTCACCGATTTTGGCCTTGCTGATTGCCGCGTCCTGAATGTGTGCGGTTTCAATCGCCGCCATCTGGATCTGCACGGAACCGACGGAGCCTTCCCGCAGCTGCCCGGCCCCCACGGAGTTGATGGCCAGCTTGCTCCCGGTGATGATGCCGCTGGGCAGCTGCCGGGCGGAGATTGTATTGCCTTCAACTGTGTCTGCGACCGTGCCCAGCGTCATGCTGGTATACTTCCGGGTCAGGCAGTCGTAGGTGTACTGCGTCATCCGCATGGACACCCACACTCCGATCCGGGGTGCGATGACCTGAACGGCGTCCCCCAGGTAGATGTTCTGCAGGAAGCCGTATTCTTTGTATTCCTCAGTCTCCGCGCAGTTGATGAAGTTCACATTCAGGGTAATCGTGGGTGTATCGCACCCACCATCATACTGTGCCTGGACGGCCTCACGCATGGCGGCGTAGCATTCCTGTTTGGTCTTCTTATCGTCGCCGTCGGTTTTTTCCTTGGCATCGGATACCGGGAGATGAATCCACTTCGGATGGGTATACCCTCCGATGAGCGGACTGTCGATAAACAGTTCCGGGAGATACAGAATGTTGCCGTCCGCATCTTCTCCGGTCGGCATGATTCTTGTGACCACATCCGTCAGGTCAACGTCATAGGAAACGCCCAGCAGGTTTTTTGCCTGCCGGATTTGCACGTTGCTTTCCTGGCCGACGCGCTTCACGACGAACACATCAAACCAGTCACGTGTCAGTTCGCCGCTGTATTTTTCGACCACACCGCCTTCGCCCAGCAGGGCGTCCACGGGGTTGACGTTGACGAACTCCACCTCTTCGGCGGTGCCGTCCAGGTCGGAAAAGAATGTGAAGTCGTGCTCGGACAGGCAGGAGGAAGAAACCGTCTGCACAACAGAAGCCCCCACCGCAGAGGATGAGGGCTTGTAGGACTGGATCATATTGTCGAGCAGGTCATAGAAGATATGTCGGGCGTACACCGTGATTTTGTCGAGCTCCGGCACCACCCGGTAAATGCGGAAGGGCTGATCCCGCAGCTGCCGGGATTCCACCACGGAGGAAGTTGCCTCAGAAGCGGAGCCTTCCGTGTGATCCAGCACCAGGTAGGTGGTAGACATGTATCCGTGCTTTCCATCCGGCGCGGTCACCTCATACCAGCTGCCGTTTGTTTTGGCTACAACCTGAACCGTGGAGCCGTGCTTATAACTGGCCAGGATTTTGTATTTCGTGCCAGGCCCGGAACGGAGCCGTAGTGTGCCTTTCCGGGTTTCCGCACCGGAGAAGTCCGTGTTCACCCGCCAGATTTCCGCTCCGCTGTCGTCGCCCGGCGCGGAGAAGTTCACGCGTGGTGTCATTGCGGCTGGAACTGGAGCGCGGAGGATGCAGCCCTCTACCAGCCGCTGCCATTTTCCGCCTTCATCGATGGGATGCACCAGTTGCAGTTCATATTCGCCGTTCAGGGTTTCCGTCACGTTCGCGGACAGCGGAGACAGGGTGCCGTTCCCATTCGTGGAAAAGTCGGAACAGTCGGCAGGATAAACGCAGATCATGGAGCATCACCTCCTTACGGACAAAATAAAAGCGCCGCAACTGTGTGCGACGCTAAAGCGAAGTATTGCTTAAAGCTGCCGAAGATCCCAAGAACTTGCATTAAAAACTTGAAGACCCTTCTTTATGGCATATCTCACAGTGTATGCAGTGCCTCCAGTTCGTCTGTTGCAGTAGCTTATGCAGTAACCAGATTCATCTACCAGCTTCCGATCACGAATGAGATATACGTCTCGTGTATACTCTTGCCGAACATAAACGACCTTATCACTTTTTTTCAAGATATAATCCTGACGAGCAATCTGCTCTTCCGTCCATTGTTTTCGCCAGTCAGGAAAAGGAAGCACCGAAATAATCTTGATCTTCTTCTGCTGCCTGTCCCGAAGATCAATGAGGTACTCCGCAATAAGCATATCGAAACCAACTGCTCCGCCTACTCCAAAGAAGGACACCCCGTTTTGCAGTAAAGGTGAAAGAATATACCCAACCCGCGTCAATATTTTCTGATAATCTCCGGGGATGATGTCTCGATGACCAGTAAAACAGCAGGTTTTTGATTTTAAGTCCGCCATTGATCCAGCACCTCCGGTTTGTTGAAATCGTCATGTTCACTATACCATAAACGGCAGGCCAATTCCTGCCAGTGCATTATAAATATCGCCAATTCGGCTGGATAACCACTCTTGTCACTGCCCCAGACCAACTGATTGCATTCATTCCCGGTTTCAGTACTGGAAAATCTCCTGTCATGTGATCGTTCATCAGGGTGCTGCCCAGGTAGGCTTCCTTCAGAGCGCAGTCGAGGACGATATTCCCAGAAATACCTTCCAGTTCCACAATGGTTGTACTCACCATGAGCGTGATGTCCCCAGAACCATACACCGTGAGGATTGGCTCGGAGTACACACTGCCAGGATTGGTGACGGTTGTCCCGGATGTGGTAACTGTAATGTCAGCGGCGGCATCAGCATAGAAAAACGGATAACAGCGAAAGTTGACGGCAAAGGTACAGTGCGGATTGCCCCGGAGCACCTTTTCAAAAGGGATTTGGTTGGCGATCCGTGCTTTGTAGTAGCCGCCTGTCCGGTTGGCAAAGGTCACGGTGCCGCTGCCCTTTAGCCAGGCGGCGATAGCCGGGATCTGCGCCGGGTCGGAGATGAAGCAGGTGGCGGTCAGGATCATGTCATCATACACGTCTTCGCCTTCCAGCTGCGTCAGGCTTCCGGGCCTGCCGGGCACATTGGTCTGGGTGCTGCGTTCGGCAGGGATAGTGATGGGCGGCTGCTCCGTCACATGGATGCCGTACTGGCGGCAGTCAGTGCCGTTCCAGATGAAATAGTCCTGCATGGTTTCCCTCCAAAGACGTCAAAAGGCCACCTTTTGACGGGTGGCCTCTGACGGTAGATTGTGTTCAATCGATTCTGCGGATGACGTCGATGCCGTGGATCGCCGCCAGCGTTGAGCCGTTCGACCAAGCGATGTGTATGCCGCCTGCGTCATCCACGAACATGACATCTCCGGTCAGGCCGGGAACCATATCCTTTCGCGGCTCTTCGAACATATGCACCAGTTCCACATGGCATCCGGGCGGGTAATCCTCCCGGAGCTTTTTCAGCACTTCCGGCCTGATCTGCATCATGAATCCCATAGCGTCTTCCTCCTTCCGATTGGGGTAGCGTATTACTCCCTCTGATCCGGGAGAAAGTCAAGTTGAGATTTAAGCCATCCGTAGGCCCCGTCCTCTCTGCTGACGGCGCGTCAGGGTTGCGATTTCAATGGCAAGGGAGCGGATATCCTGCTCATCCTGTACATAGAAATTGTTACCGGACAGGTTGACGGAGGAGGTGCTGTTGTAGGTCTTCCGGTTGTCCGTAGACCCGAAGGCCACAGCGCCTTCCTTTGCTTCTCCGGTCAGGTACCGGGCAGCGTTCTTGACGATACGGGCCTGTATCCGGCTTTCCTTCAGGACGCCTTCTCCAAAGCCCTTCATGGTCATGGAGCCGATCTCATCCCGGAATACCTTTGACGGGGACGCGATCTTCAGTTCCTTCTTGGCTGCGTTCACCGCAGCGCGGGCGGCGGACTGCATGGCGCTGACCACACCGGAGCGCCCCGCGTTGATACCCGCCTTCAGGCCAGCCATGGCGTTTGTGCCAATGGATTTCATGCTGGTGGCCGTCAGACTGCTGGACAATGCTGATTTCACGTTGCTGGAAATAGTGGTGCCAGTGCCGCTCATGTCATAGGAGGATAGAGCGCCTGCCAGCCCGGCCATAGCCGTTGTGCCGAAAGGCGTCAGGGATTCACCCGTCAGGGCAGCGGATACGGCGCTTTCCAGGCTGGTCGCCATTGCGGTAGCATCCGTAGAAAAGTCATATTCGCCCATACCAGCGCCAACACCGGCTGCGACATATTCTCCAGCAGGCTTCATGCGCTCGGAAGGGCTGTTAATGATGAGGGCGCTGTTGATCGCCGTCTCCAGGTTGGTGGCCAGTGTCTCAGCGCTGGTGTCCCAGCCCGCTTCCGTCATGCCTTCCGCAATGCCTGCGGTCACGTTTTCGCCTACGCCCACTGAATCCAAGTCCTGCACAAACTGCAGGATGGCTTTCAGGTTGTCCATATCCTCCTGGGAAACAGCCTCTCCGTTCTGGATAGCTTTCGTCACCTCGGCCACATAGGTAGCCAGCTGGGCGACATTCTCAGCGTCGAAGTCATACTGCATGGACTGATCCAGCGTCCGCATGATGCCTTCGTTGCCGCCGTAGATGAAGTTCCACCACTGATCCAGGGAGCCCTTGGCGTCGGCGATACGCTTTTCAGCAGCTTTGATGTAATCCATCAGGCTGGCGGGCATGATGCCCGTAAGGGCTGTGCCCAACGCGGTCATGCCAAGCTGATCCACTTCGGCCACCTGCTCCCGCATCTCAGCGATAGCTTCCGGAGCGCCTGTCACCTCGGTGGTGATCAGAATGTGCATGGTGCCGTCCTTGTCCAGGATGGCCACATCGTCCGGTTTCAGCATATCGGAAGTAACAGCGGTGACAGGAATCTCCTGACCGTCTTTCCAGTACTTCACCCCGGCTTCCCCAAGGACGGAAGACGGGTCTTCATAGGCTTCCGACAGCCGGACGATGCCTTCCACCTCAACCTTGTTGTTCTTCAGCCAGCGGCGGTAAGCCAGCAGGTCATAACCGGACAGCCCCACCTGCAGGTTCAGGGTGGGCTTCTTTACGCCTGCCGCTTCCTTGTATTCCGTGATGTAGGCGGTAAACTCCCGCATGAGCTCAGACTTATCGCACCCGGTTGCCTCGGCGAACTTGGTGACGATGCCTTCCACCTGCGCGGAGGAGAGCGCGGACAAATCCACGTTTTCGGCTTCCGCGTACTTCGTGATCAGGCCCACCACATCGGAGGGCTTCAGGGCAGCGGTGGAAGCGCCGCCTGTGATCTCCTCATAGGCCATGACGAAAGCCGTCACGCCTTCAGGCGTCAGCCCGGTGGTGTCGACCTTGTTTTCTTCCAGGTACTTGAACACATAGGCGGTGATCTGGCTGGGCGTCAGCTGGGTCACATCGGTGCCGGATGCCAGTTCCTTGTAGGCGCTGACCATGGCAGTGACGTTGGTGGGATTCAGCCCGGACACATCCGCGCCTGTGGTGGCTTCCGCATAAGTCTGCACATAGGCCACAAGCCCGGCAGGGGTCAGCTGGCTCTTGTCAGCGCCTTCCGGCTTCTCGGTGTACTTTGCCACAAAGGCATCCACCAGAGGCTGCTGCTTCGTGGCATTTTCCGCTTCCGTATATCCCTGGATCACCGCATCCGTCGTGATGGCTCCCGGATTGCTGGCCCATTCCTGCCAGCGGGCCATGGCCCCGGTCATATCCAGGTCGGTGGCGATTTTCAGGACTTCCTCGCCGACAGCCTCGCCGAACATCTCGTTCAGGCTGGTCAGGTTGGTATCCCATTTGTTGTCGTTCAGGTAGGTCTGGATCGCGGCCAGCTGCTCCAGCGCGGAGGAAAAATCGATCTCCGGGAACATGGCCTGTACCTCGGATTCCGACATCCCGCTGTCCAACAGGGACTGGATCTGGGTGAGCAGGCCGACATATTCCGTCAGCGCCCCTTCATCCATGCTGGCGGTCAGCTTGTTCAGATCCGGCAGGAAGGATTTCTTCTCTGCGTCCGTGGTGGCCGCGCTGTACTGCCGGAGCAGCTGCATCAGGTCTCCGACCTGTGTTTTTGCGGTCTGGATATCGTCCTGCTGCCAGACTGGCATCACCACATCAGCCATCAGCTGGGCGTACTCCATGGCAGCGGCCCGGCGGTCATTATTGTATTTGGCATTCAGGGCATCCATGGCCTGCTGGCGTTCGGTGCTGTCCTGGATCAGCTGGATCAAGGCGTATTCCTTATCGTACTGAGCATCAAGCGAAGAGTTGACAGCGGACATGCCTTCGGCGGCGGCGACCATAGCGTTTTCATATACCGTGGCGCTGACTTCCTGCCCACGGGCTTCAGCGCGGGCCACTTCCGCTTCCACCTTGTTTCGGATGGTGTCGAAGCCGTCCGTATCGGCAGCAGTGAGATGGTATTTGACCTCAATGGCCTCGCGGGTGTCGATGAGCTCCTGAAGCCGGATTTTGTCCTTTTCTGTCAGGTTCTTGTTCTGGCGCTTCTTCAGGAGTTTGGCAATCTCCGCGTCCATGGCGTCCAGCGTATCAATGTCCGCCTGAAGCTGCGCGGAGACGGAAGCGTACCCGGCCTGATCGGCGGTCTGCTTCAGGGAATTCAATTCATCACGGGTACTCGCGGTCAGGTTCTTGAAGGAATCCGTCCATTCGGTGACGATCTCGTTGGTTTCCTTTTTGCCATCCGACCATACGGCCAGCAGGCCGTTCATCCATTCCTTGGAGTTGCCAACAGCGCGGGTGAAGTCGTCCTTCGTCATGCCGAAGAAGGACAGGCCCTGGCTCTTGCCGTAGAATGTTTCGGCTTCCGTTTCCTTCCATGATTTGGCGGTCTTCGCCATGCCTTCCAGCGCTTCACGGGCGGCTTTCGCGCCGGAAGCATAATCCACCAGCTTGATCGCGCCGTACACCAGCGCGGCGGCAAGCGCTGCCATGGCCAGCTTGGATGAAGCCAGGGTTTTGATAAATCCTCCCAGACCGCCGCCCGCCATGCTGACCTTTGCGGAGAACTTGCCGATGGCGGTGAAGGCTTTCCCCATAGCGCCCGTCACGGTGCCGACAGCGCCGACCACCTTTCCGAGTACCAGTACGACTGGGCCGACAGCGGCGGCAAACGCAGCCCACTTCACAATGGACTGCCGCTGTGTCGCGTCCAGGGACAGGAACTTCTGCAGGAGCTCGCCAGCTTTGTCGATGATTTGCTGGATGGTGGGATTCAGGTCGTCGCCGATCTGACGGGCGAACATAAGCGCCGTGTTCTTCAGGTTGATCAGGCGGGATTTCGTGGTAGCGTACCGTTTGTTGGCTTCTGTGGTCAGAGCGGTGTTCTTGGCCCAGGCTTTATTGGCGGTATCCTGTGTTTTGCTGAAAAGCTCTGTGGCGTTCGTCGCCCTTAAAAGTGTGTCCCTGAGCCGGATCTCGGCGATCCCGATATCGTCCAGGGTCTTGATGGCGCTGACACCCTGCTCGTCCATTTTGGACAGGCCAACGATAAACGCCTGAAACGCGGAAGCGGCATCCCGCTCCCACAGATCCTTGAACTGGGATGCGCTCATCCCGG
>CAMJPQ010000078.1 GCA_946407745.1 uncultured Clostridia bacterium | reverse complement strand
CCCACTTCGACTTCAACTCCATGCACGACATCCTGGTCAAGCTGGACTGCCTCGGGCACGACGACCCGACCATGCTGCACGTGCTGGAGGAGGAAACCGGCATCAATTTCCAGGATGTGCCGCTGGACGACTGGGGCGTGCGCTCCCTGTTCCACTCCCCCGCAGCCCTGGGCGTGACGCAGGAGCAGATACTGTGCAACACAGGCACCTACGGCGTGCCGGAGTTCGGCACGGGCTTTGTGCGCGGCATGCTGGAGGACACCAACCCCTCCACCATGGAGGAGCTGCTGCGCATCTCCGGCCTGTCCCACGGCACGGATGTGTGGCTGGGCAACGCGCAGGAGATCATCCGCTCCGGGCAGGCCACGCTGTCGGAGTGCGTGTGCTGCCGCGATGACATCATGAACTACCTGATGGACAAGGGCGTGGCGCCCAAAATGGCCTTCACCACCATGGAGAGCGTGCGCAAGGGCAAGGGCCTGAAGCCGGAGATGGAGCAGGCCATGCTGGACCACCAGGTGCCGGACTGGTTCATCGGCAGCTGCAAGAAGATCAAATACATGTTCCCCAAGGGGCACGCGGTGGCCTATGTGACCATGGCGCTGCGCGTGGCCTGGTACAAGCTGCACTTCCCCGCCGCCTACTATGCCGCCTACTTTACCGTGCGCGGCGACGGCTTTGACGCCAACACCATGCTCATCGACCCGGACACCTGCCGCAGCCGCATCCAGGAGATCCGCGCCATGGAAAAGCAGGGCCCCAAGGACAAGGAGACCGCCGTGGCCCTGGAGCTGGTGCTGGAGGCCACCATGCGCGGCGTGAAGCTTCTGCCGGTGGACCTGTACAAAAGCGATGTGAAGCGCTTCCTGATCGAGGACGGCAACCTCCGCTGTCCCTTCATGTCCATGGTCGGTTTGGGCGAGAGCGCCGCCGTGCCCATTGTGGAGGCACGAAAAAACGGGCCCTTCCTGTCCGTGGAGGACCTGCAGCTGCGCGCGCACGTCGGCCAGTCCGTGGTGGACCTGCTGCGCGCGCACGGCAGCCTGGAGGGCATGGCCGAAACCAGCCAGATCAGCATGTTCTGACAGGATCCCGCGGGCTGCGGCAAGGCCTCCTCTGCCGCTGCGGCGCCCGCCTTGATACCCCCGTTTTGCGTGCCGCAGCAGCGCCTTCATCAATAAACCCCCGCGTCCTGCCGCCTCACAGCGAGGCAAACGGCGCGGGGGTGTTTTGGCGCTCACTTTGCGTTCTTCATTTCTTCGGCCTTGGCTGCCTTGCGGTTGACCTCCTCCGGGCGGCGGTAGGTGGGCACCACCTTGCGCAGCGCCTCACGGCATTCGTCATCGTCGTCAGAGGCGACCGCGCCGGCCAGCAGCTGCAGCTTTTGATCGATCTCCTCGCGGGAGAGGGGCTTGTCCCGCTCCACGAAGATGAGGTCGCTGTCCGTTTTGTCCAGCTCCTCGGTCTTGATCAGCAGCTCCTCGTACAGCTTTTCACCGGGGCGCAGGCCGGTCTCGATGATATTGATGTCCCTGTAGGGCTCATAGCCGGAGAGGCGGATCATGCTCTCTGCCAGCTCCAGTATCTTGACCGGCTTGCCCATATCCAGCACATACAGCTCGCCGGAGGAAGACATCGCCCCGGACTGCAGCACCAGCTGACTGGCCTCGGGGATGGTCATGAAATAGCGGATGATGCGCTTGTCCGTGATCGTCACCGGGCCGCCGTTGGCGATCTGCCGCTTGAACAGGGGGATCACCGAGCCGTTGGAGCCCAGCACGTTGCCGAAGCGCGTGGCGGAGAAGCTGGTTTTGCTGCCCCTGCGGCTCTGCACGATCATCTCGCACATGCGCTTTGTCGCGCCCATCACGTTGGTGGGGTTGACCGCCTTGTCGGTGGAGATCATGATGAATTTCTCCACCCCGTACTTCTCGGCGGCGTTCACCATGTTCAGTGTGCCGAACACGTTGTTCTTCACCGCCTCGCAGCAGTTGTGCTCCATCAGCGGCACATGCTTGTGCGCGGCGGCGTGCAGCACCACCTGGGGCCTGTACCGGGCGAACACCTTGTCCAGCTGCTCCGTGTCGCACACGGAGAGTATTTCCACCTGCAGGTCCAGCCGCGCCCCGTAGAGTATGCGCAGCTCCTGCTGTATGTCGTAGGCGCCGTTCTCATACACATCCAGGATAATCAGCTGGCGCGGGGCCAGCTTGGCGATCTGTCGGCACAGCTCGCCGCCGATGGAGCCGCCGCCGCCGGAGATGAGCACCGTTTTGCCGTGGTAGTAATCGCGCGTGCGCTCGTCCATCACGGCCACCTGCTTCCGGAACAACAGCTCCTCAATGTCGAATTCCCTCAGGTGGCGCTTGCCGCGCTCCACCGAGCGGGTGGTGGGATAGTCATAGGTTTTCACCTTGCAGCCGGTCTGCCGGTAGCGCTCGTACATCTCGCGCCGGCGGTCTGAGTCCATCTCCGGCAGGGCCAGCACTATCTCCTGCACCTTGTAGCGGTTGAAGACCTCCTGCGTGGCGTTCTCCCCGGCGACCACGGGGATGCCGTTGATCATCTTGCCGATCTTCTCCCTGTCCGTGTCCACAAACAGGCGGGGCCTGTAGTAGGCGCGGGGGTTGTTCATCAGCTCGTCGGCCAGCATCACGCCCACACGGCCGGCGCCGATGATGGCGATATCGATCTTCCGGTCCGCCTCTCCCTCCTCGGTCACGTCCCGCGTGTCGATGGAGGGCTCGATCACCTGGCCGGTCAGCGCGGCGGTGAGGGGGCGCACCAGGTTCACAAAGCGGTTCTCGCGGCTGGAGTACTCATACATATACTGGTACAGCATGCGGATGGTGATGGTCAGCAGCAGCACCATGGTGCTCATGGACATGCGCGTGAGGAACACCGGCCCCGCGACCTTCATCAGGCTGCACAGGATGTAATAGGCCAAAAAGGCCAGCGCGTCCAGCACGATCAGCTGGATATAGGCGGCCTTTCCGCCATAGCGCCACACCTGCTTGTAGCTTTTGCCCAGCGCGCGGGCGGTAAACACGCACAGGGCGTGCAGGCTCATGTTTTCAACGATCACCGGCAGCGGCAGCGAGGCGCCGCGGCTGGGGTTGACCAGCATCATCAGCAGGTCCACCGCCACCAGGATCAGCAGGTCATAGCCCACCAGGATCCATGTTCTGCGAAAGGAGCGGCGCTTCCTGTCCGCTTTGTTTCCGCTGTCCTGACTCATGTGTTTTCCATTCCCTTCAATATATGCCAGGCGTTCCTCTCTCAGTCGTAAATGCGGCTGCCCAGGCTCTGAAGCAGCTCCGCCTCCTGGGCCTCGTGCGGGCGCTCCGGGTCATAGCGCACGGGCTTCAGCACGCGGATGACACGCGCCTGCTGGTCCACATGCACGGGGTAGAAATTCAGCTTCAGCCCAAGCCGCCGCCACGCCATCGGCCCGATGAGCAGGAAGCCCCGGCTCAGCTCGGCGGCGTGATGCATGTACCCGTCCGGGAACTGCGCGAAGATGACCAGGTGCTCCCCCCGGCGCAGCACCTCCACGCTCTCCTTGAAGGTGCTGTAGACCTTCGCGTCGTAATACACGGGGATGCCCGGTGTGGAGCGGATGATGGGCGGCAGCACCCAGCTGACCGCGTGCGGGATCACCGCGTTGTACACCGGCGCCAGCGGGCTGCGCGGGTTCCACCAGTTGTCGTTGCGCACATAGGCGGGCAGCCCCGCCCGGTCG
Source organism: uncultured Clostridia bacterium (assembly GCA_946407745.1). Classification (GTDB taxonomy): domain Bacteria; phylum Bacillota; class Clostridia; order Christensenellales; family Aristaeellaceae; genus RUG11272. The sequence goes on along the minus strand of CAMJPQ010000078.1, from coordinate 8,541 downwards.
ATGATGCCCGCGTTGTACCACGGGTGGCACGTGTCCCGCAGCGCGAAGTGTACGCACATGTCAATCGGCCCCCACGCGCGGGCGTGGTTCGGGCAGAAGACACTGGGCGCCCCGTCAAAGGGCACCTCCCACTCGGTGCGCATATTCGGTGTGAAGAGGCGCACGGCGGCGCGCAGGCACCGGTAGCTCTTCTTCAGCGGCATGCATGCCATCCTTTCCTGTCCGGCTCTGAATGGGCACACTTGCCCGCGGATAGTATAACCTTTCTTTTACAAATTGGCAAGGGGTGCTTTGCCATCCCGCGCCGCATCCGCAAAAAGCGCGTAAAGCAAGAGGTTTGTGGCAATTTCTGGCAGCCGGCGCATTTTTCCCTCCAACTTTTTGTTCATTATTCTTGACAAACTCTGCCATCTCGGCTATGCTAAGCACAGCCACAGGGCTGAATTTCCACTTTCAAAAGGAGGACCCCACCATGAATAAGTCTGAACTGATTGAAAAGGTAGCCGCCGGCGCTGAGCTGAACAAGAAGGCCGCCGCCGCCGCCGTGAATGCCACCTTTGACGCCATCGCCGCCGCCCTGGCTGAGGGCGACAAGGTTGCCGTGCTGGGCTTCGGCACCTTCGAGACCCGCGAGCGCGCTGCCCGCGTCGGCCGCAACCCCCAGAGCGGTGACCCGGTGGACATTCCTGCCTCCAAGTCCCCCGCTTTCAAGGCCGGCAAGGCCCTGAAGGACGCCGTGAACAAGTAATTCAATCGGCTTTAGTTATGAAAGCCTGTCCCGGTGTGGCGCCGGGGCAGGCCTTTTTCTGACCGTTCCTTTACAGGTGGAACACGAACTCGTCCTCCTTGCGGCGGAACACCGCCCAGCCGGCCAGCAGCGTCACGCCGGAGAGCAGGGCGCACATGGCAAAGCGCCCCGGCGGCGGCACCGCGCCGTCCAGCACGATTTCCCGCAGGAAGGTGATGAACTGGTACATGGGGTTGAGGCGGTACACGGGCAGCAGCGCCGCCGGTATGATGCTCTCCGGGTAGAAGATGGGCGTGGCATAGGTCCACAGCAGGCTCACCACGCTCCACAGGAAGCGCGCGTCGCGGAAGAAGACATACAGCGCGCTCAGCAGCATGGCCATGCCCAGGGCGAACACCGCCGTGAAGGCAAGGCACAGGGGCGTGAGCAGCAGCGCCCTTGTCCAGGGGGTGCCCGTGAGCAGCATCAGCCCCATCAGCGGCACCAGCGAGATGACCAGGTTGATCAGCGCGGACAGGGTTTTGGACAGGGGGAAGATCGCCTTGGGCATGGCCACCTTGGTCAGCAGCGGGCCGTTCATCACGATGGATTCCATGCCCAGGTTGGCCGCCTCGGTGAAGAAGTTGAACAGCACAATGCCGCACAGCAGGTACACCGGGAAATTGGGTATGCCCGAGCGGAAGATGGTGGAGAACACCACATACTGCACGCCCATGGTGAGCAGCGGGTTCAGGAAGCTCCACAAAACGCCCAGCAGGCTCTGCCGGTACTTGGTGTTGAAGTTGCGCCGCACCAGCTGCTCCAGCAGGAAGCTGTAGCGCCGCACGGTTTCCGCCGCCCTTTGGGGCCACAGCCACCTCCCCCGCGCCGCCAGGCAGGTCAGCGTGAGGCCGAGCAGCGCCGCGGCCGCGCAGGCAAGCCACCACCAGCGCATGATGCCGCTTTCCGCCACCGTGTCCGCAGTGAAGCACAGCCGGCCGCTGCGCTCCTCCCCGTCCACCCTGAGGCCGTTGAGCCCCCGCGCGGGCACGGAAAAGCGACCCTCGCCCACGAAGCTGCCCATCCACACGGCCGGCAGAAGACCCGTGCCGTCCGGGTCGCGGAAAACAAAGCGCAGTGTGTCCCCGTCCTCGGCCTGCACAGAGGGCACAGCCACCGTCAGCTGCGCGCCAGCACCGGACAGGGAAACCGTCTCCTGCCACAGGGTCTCGCCGGCGCGCAGCAGGCTCACCTCTGCCTCTCCGGCACAGTCGCTGCCCACAGGGGCGAGCTGCAGCGCCAGCCGCTGAATGGCAGCCTCGCCCCCGTCCCACACCTGTGTCAGCGTCAGCCCGTCGTGGGGCATGCCGGCCAGCGTTTCCTGCGACACGGCCTCCAGCCGCCCCCGCCGGTGCGTCCAGCTGTCGGAAACGATCAGCCCCAGCAGGCACAGAAGCGCCGTCACCGCGAGGGACGCCGCGAGGCAGCGGCGCAGCGCTTCCTTATTATCCGCCTGAGCTTTATTCACTGTCCCGCCTCCTCTCCAAAGGCCTCCGCCCACAGGGGGCTCCAGCAGCGCTCCTCCCCGTCCGCGTGCTCCGCTGGCTGCGGGAAGGCCCTGCCCGCCACAGCGGCCCACGGCACCATCACGCAGCGCAGGCCCGCCGCCTGCGCGGCTGCGCCCATGCGCAGGAAGTCGGCCCCGCCGCCAAGGCGCAGCCATTTCTCCCGGCTGACCATGGCGCAGGCGCGGGGCACGCCGGTCACGTTCTGAACCAGCTTGTCGCCCAGCTGCCAGGTGCGGCCCTCGGCCAGCTCTCCCCGGTAGCGGTACACGGGCGCGCCGCCCTTCCCGATGGCCTCGCCGTCGTTCAGGTAGCAGCCCTTTTGGTCCAGCACCGGCCCGCCGGCAAAGGCCACGCGCTCCCGCGCGGCGTGCCGCAGCAGCTCAGAAGCCCAGCTTTTCTCCTCCGGCAGCAGGCCGGCGCGCAGGAAGCACAGATAATCGCTCCCGCTTTCGCGCGCCGCGGCCGCCAGCCCCGTATCGTCCTTTCCCGCAAAGGCCACGCTGTCAAAGCGCAGGTCTGTTTTTTTCATCAGCTGCCGCAGCCACCGCCCGGAGGGCTTTTCCTCCCCCCACACCACAAGGGACACGGAGGCCCCCTCGGGCAGGGGGTAGCTCACCCGCACGGTCAGGCTGCGCATGCCGGCCCTGCCGGGCTCCCCCAGCCTGTCCAGCTGCGCCTGCACGGCGCGCATGGCGGCATCCACGCACTTTTCGGCCCGTGTGTGGCTGAAGCTCGTCTCCACCATGCGCCAGTGGTACAGCACCTGCCGCACGTGGACGATCTTCCCCGCCCGCTCCGTCGCCCGCAGCGCCAGGTCGTGGTCCTGGCTGCCGTCGTACTCGCCCCTCAGGCCGCCCACCTCGCGGTATAGCGCGGCGCGCATGGCCATCAGGTGGCAGATGTAGTTCCCGCTGCGCAGGCTGTCCGGGGCAAAATCCGGCTTGAAATGCGGCTCAAACAGCGCCGTGCCGTCCGCGGTCACCTTGTCCTCGTCGGTGTAGACGAAATCCGCGCCGGCCTCGGCGGCCTCCAGCACGCGGTACACCGCCTCCTCCGCCAGCAGGTCGTCGTGGTCGCACAGGGCAAACCAGTCGCTCGTGGCCATCCCGGCCGCGAGGTTGGTGTTGCCGCTGATGCGCAGGTTTTCCTCCCCCAGCCGCACGCGGAAGCGGCTGTCCTCCGCGGGAAGGGCGGCGAGCAGGCGGCGTGTTTCCGCGTTTTCGCTGGCCCCGTCGTAGAAGCAGGCCTCCCAGCAGGGGCTGGTCTGCCGCAGCAGGCTGTCCGCCAGCGCCCTCAGGTATTCCGGCCTGGTGTTCCACGTGGGGATGAGGAAGCTCACGCGGTGGCTGAAGCGCGTCTCCGCCTGCCGCCTGCGTTCCGCCTCATCGGGCCGGCGGGCGTCGAACCACGCGCTGTAGGCCCTGTCCTCCCGCTCGCGGCGGCGCTGCTGCGCGGTGAAAAGCCGCCATCTGCGCGCCACCTGGAAGCCGCGGCGCAGGAAGCTGAAAAGCCCGCGCCAGCCGTCCGCGCGGACAGAGCGGACAAAAAGGGACACGCCGCGCCTGAAAAGCTGCATGGTACCTCCGGAAATAAGGTGGAATGGGTGTGAAAGTCTGACCCGCCTGCGGCGGGCGCTCGTATGCAAGTGGGTTCTATGTTTGGCGGACTTTTCGTCCGGGCGAAAAGTGGAGGGAACAGCCCTCTGCGCCCACGCCTTGCTGAGGCAACGCGTGGGTACAGGCCGTCAATGCACGCATTGACAGCCTTAGTCGGCCTTCGGCCTCCCTTGCGGGGGGACTCAAAAGTGTGATCGGTCCCCCCGGACCCCCAGGTTCTTCGTCACACACGGGGTAAACCGTAGTGCATAGTCTTGTGCGATGTGCATGTGTTGTACCGCGAGGCATAGACAGCGCACTTTTGCGCTTTTGGGGCGCCCATGGATTGTTCTATGGTTACACATACGGGAATGTTTGTGGTGCGGGGATGCGGAGCAGCCCCACTGGCGCTGCGCGCCGGTCTCCCCGGGAGGGAGACTGGACTAACTGAGCCTTCCCCTCTAGGGGCCGTAGCGCCCGGAAAACAGCCCGGTGGGCTGTTTTCAGCGGAGGCCGGGCGGCAGCCCCGGAGAGCGGGACCGCTTGCGGTGGAGGGGCAATGCAGCCGGGCGGCAGCCATTATTGTAGCATAACGGGGCGGAGCGCACAACCGCGCGGGGGCAAAAAAGCGTTTCTGTGCCATAGAGAAAGCCACCCCGCACGGGGGTGGCGTTTGTTGCCTGCTTCAGAAGGGGCTCATCCCTTCACATACGGGCGCAGGCGCTGGTCCTCCGCCATGGCGCCGGCCACAAGGGCGGCGATGCGCGCCGCGCCGTCGGCGTTGAAGTGGGTCAGGTCGTTGTGCCCGTCCGGGAAGTCCGGGTTCTCGCCGGGGGCCAGGCGCACAAACAGCTCCGCTGTGCCCTCCTCGCCCAGGCTCAGGTAGAGCTGCCGGGAGAGGCCCTCCAGGTCAATGACCGGCCAGCCCCTGCGCGCGGCCAGCTCCTTTACGGCGGCGGGATACTCCCCGTGCGTGTAGAGCAGGCTGCCCCCGCCCACATAGATGCGCCGGCTGACCGAGGTCAGCAGCACCGGCAGCGCGCCCTTTTGCTCCGCCGCCTCGGCGTAGCGGGTCAGGTTTTCCTGGTAGCTGCCCCAGGGCTCGGTGTGCAGGTCGCTCTGGTCCTTCTCGTCGTTGTGGCCGAACTGCATCATCAGCACATCGCCGGGGGCCAGCTTCTCCTCCACCGGCGCAAACAGGCCGGCGTCCATGAAGCTTTTGGTGGACGAGCCGCTCAGGCCGTGGTTTTCCACCCGGATGCCGGGGGCTGTGTACTGCTCCAGCGCCCAGCCCCAGCCGCGGAAGGGCGGGGCTGAGGACTGCACCGTGGAATCACCGATGAGGTAAATAACCGGCATGTTCTCCTTCCTCCTCACTCAAAGTCCACCTCGCCCACCTTCCGGCTGGTGCCCACACCCAGTATCTCGCTGGTGGAGCGCGGCGCGGTGGAGCCGTCGTATTTGCCGATCTGGTTGAGCTGCTTTCCCATGAAGATCATCACGGCCGTCTGTCCGCCGTCCAGGTTGATGGCGCACTGGCAGCCCTTTTCCTTCATCAGCAGGGCCAGGTGCTGTATGCTCACGCCCTTGGAGCGGTTCAGCCGCCCCTCGCACATGATCACGGCATAGTGCCCGGGCTCGATCATGCCCAGGGCGATGCGCGGGTTCAGCGAATCACCGGAGCGGTACACACGCTCGGCGATCTGCCCATCCTTGACCAGGTAGGGGCCGAAGGACAGCACGTCGTACGCGCCCCTGTCCAGGTATTCCTGCGCCGTCAGCTCCCAGGAGTGATGGACCTCCAGTCGGCCGTCCGGGTAGAAGGCCACGGTGTCCAGGTTGGGGAAATACGCCGTGTCCGAGGGCCAGGGGTCGTTGTAGAGGATCTTGCCGTCGCGGATGACGATGCCGATATGCTTCGCCCCGTCCGAGGCGATGCGGTAGGTGTAGTAGTCCGTGTTCATGGCGAACACCGTCTGGTGCTCCAGCGCGTTTTTGACCGGGTTGGCGCGCGCCGCGCCCATCTTCTTCTCGTCATAGGGAATGGTGCGCAGGCGCTGGCCCTCGGCCGTGTTCACCCACACATCCGCCTCGAACCACGTCAGCGGCATGGCCTTGTCCGTGTCGTCAAACCTGCGCTGGATGACGATCTTTTCCGTCGCGCTGACGTAGAGGTACAGCCCCTGCTCGTCACTGCCCCAGATGTATTCGCCCTCATCCAGGAAGCCCTGCGCGTTCAGCGGCGGCAGCATGCCGACCCATTCCGGCGTGGGCGTGGGCTGTGGTGTGGGGGCCGGGGTGGTGGGCGCTGGCACAAAGGAGGCCGGCTGCGCGTAGATATTCTCCAGGAAGTCGTCCCCGCGCACGTCCTCCCCCACAGTGGTCGCGGCCAGGCCGAAGCGCGTCGCGTCCCAGGTGTCCCCCGTGCGCTGCACCGTGGGCGGCTTTTTCAGCTTCTGCTGGGTCAGGTGGCAGGCAAAGCCGGCCTCCGCCGCCTCAAAGCCGGTCAACCCGCCCAGGCTTTCCAGCGGGGTATCCCACGCGAGGGTCAGCGTGCGCTCCTCGTACAGGTGCAGGTAAAGCTTCTTGACCTGCCAGGTGCCCCACTCGCCGTAGCTGTCGAGGTATTCCCCCTCCTGCGCCGCCTTTTCGAACACGGTCAGCGCCGCGTCGGCGCACATGGCGTTCTCGCCCTTTTTGTTCTCGCCGGCCTGCGCCTGGGCGACCACCACCTCCGGGCGGTAGCGGCGGTACAGCTCCGCCACATAGTTCAGCACCTTGTTTTTGCCGTTGTTCTTATAGGCCGCGGCCGCTGTGCTGGCAGACGCGCCCTGGAAGGGCCCGATGACCGGGTACTGCCGCAGCCCCGCCGCCCACAGGCCGTTTAAGTACTCGGTGGTGCGCTCGGCGCTGCCGTAGGTCAGGGTCGCCGCCACCACCGCGCGCTGCTGCTCAGCGGCATAGGTGGGCACCGCGCCGCCGTAGTACAGCAGCTCGTCCCCCGGGTGGGCGGTGAGGAACAGGATGTCCGCCTTCTCCGGCGTGGGCTGCCAGTGCTGCACCCAGTCCGGATCCCCGCCCTCGGACAGGCAGTAGATCTCGTTCAGCGTCAGCACATACTTTGTGTCCTGCGTCACCTGCAGCCTCAGGTGCTGCGCGCCGCCCGGTATGGGCACATAGCTGTGCAGGTAGGGGTCGCCCTGCGCCACGGTCTCCCATTCGCCATCGACATCGCGCTGCACCTCCCATGCGTCCGGCACGTCGCCGAAGCAGAGGTACAGGCTGTGGATGGGCATGCCCGCCGGGGCGGTGATCTCGATCCACGGCTGCTTGATCTTCTTGGAATCCCAGTGGGTGTTCGGCTTCCTGTCCGTCATCTGGGTGTACTTCTTGCCGGTGTAGCACACCTTGAACCGGCACTGCGAAGTCAGGTCCATGGCCTCCTCCGCCCCGGCCGCGGACACACAAAGCAGCGCTGCGCACAGCAGCGCCATGGAGAGGTATCTGAGTTGCTTTCTCATCGGTCCGTCCTTTATCGCGTGTCAACTACTCCGCCCGCACCGCCAGGGTGAAGGGGCTTTCCAGCGTGCCCTCTCCGCCCTCGACCGCCAGGCCGTCCAGCTTCAGCAGCACCGCCGGCCGCACGCCGATGTCGGTATAGGCGCTGTTGATGTAGCCCACCGTGCCGTTGGCCTTGGTGGCCCGCGCCGCCTGCCTGTTGGTGGTGGACTGGTTGCGCAGCCAGTAGGGGCCGTGGGTGTGGCCCGTGTCCCAGTACCAGTGCGCCTTGTCCTTTTCCCCGTTTGCGCCGCGCGTTTTGCGGGCATAGGGCGTGGGGTCCGCGTTCAGCTTCACATTGCCCAGGCCGTAGCGCTCGTTCTTCACATCGGCGCTGTCCGGCACGAAGACTTTTCCGTACGGCTCCAGCGCCTTCAGCAGCGCCAGCTCCCCCGGCGCAAACGCCTCCGCGGCGAAATCCTCATTGAGGTACCGGCACAGGTCCGTCTGGCTGAAGTCGCCGCCGATCCGCGCGTATTCCTGATAATCCTCGTGCATGGGGTGGGCCAGCAGCACGTATTCCGACAGCAGGTAGGCCGCGCCGTCCTCCACCGTGAGCACGCGCCACACGATGGGTTCCTTATCGCCCTCCGCCGTCTGCGGCCAGCGCCCCAGCGCCACGTAGACATAGCCTTCCTTTTGATCCCAGCCCCGCAGGGGCAGCGCTTCCCCGCACATGGCCGAAGCGCACACCAGCGTGAGCAGCAGCGCGCACAGCGCCCGTTTCATCCGCATCGCCTCCAGGGGGGAATTTTACCATATGCGGGAGGGGGTGTCAATGTAATGGGGGATTCGTTACAGGTGGGCGCGGCGCCGCCGTTAAACTGAGCCTTCCCCTTGAGGGGCCGTAGCGCCCGGAAAACAGCCCGGTGGGCTGTTTTCAGCGGAGGCCGGGCGGCAGCCCCGGAGAAGGTGGCAGCGCCGTGAGGCGCTGACGGATGAGGTCGTCCCCCTCTCCCGGCAGGCATGCGGTCTGCTCGCCTTGGCAGACCCCCTCTGCCGCTGCGGCGGCTGTTCCCCTGTGGGGGCTTGCGAACAAATCGCCCCAGCTTGCTGGGTTCGAAGCGCCCGGAAAACAGCCCGGTGGGCTGTT
>CAMJPQ010000077.1 GCA_946407745.1 uncultured Clostridia bacterium | reverse complement strand
GATCATCTTTCAGTTCCAGTTCTCTTTCCGTCTTTCTTATCTGAATGACATTGCCCCCCGGACCCCCAGGTTCTTCGTCACACGCGGGGTAAACCGTAGTGCATAACCTTGTGTGGTGATGCCTGTGTTGTGCCGCGAGGCATAAACAGCGCACTTTTGCGCTTTTGGGGCGCCCATGGATTGTTCTGTGCTTGCGCATACGGAGATGTGTGTAGTGCGGGGATGCGGAGCAGCCCCCCACTGGCGCTGCGCGCCGGTCTCCCCGGAGGGGAGACTGATTGGCAGGCAACAGGGCAGGCCTTCCCCCTTGAAGGGCCGAAGCGCCCGGAAAACAACCCAGTGGGCTGTTTTCAGCGGAGACGAGCGGCAGCCCCGGAGAGATGTCGCGTAAGCGACAGAGGGGCCGTCCCCCCCCCGTCGGGGTGGGAATTGTCTGCTTGCGGTAGTAGAGCGCACCGCTCACTGTGCGGCCTGCTGATCCTCCCTGATCATGCGGATGTGCGGGATGCCGTCCTCCAGGAATTCACCGGAGACCTGGCGGAAGCCCTGCTTCTCATAGAAGGGCCTGGCGTACACCTGTGCCTCAAGGTAGATGCTGCATGCGCCAAAGTATTCCCGGGCAACGCGTATTCCCTCGGCAAGCAGCCGGCTGCCCAGGCCGCATCTTCTTTTCGCGGAAACAACCCGGCCGATCGATACGTGCTCGCTCTCCACGCCTCTGTCCATCACGCGCAGGTAAGCCGCAATGCCGTCTTCATCCTGCAGCCATACATGCGTGGCCTCCCTGTCGCGGCCGTCCAGCTCCATATAGGGGCAGTTCTGCTCCACCACAAACACAGCGATGCGCAGCCGGATGATTTCGTACAGCTCGTCCCTCGTCAGATCCGCGTAGCGTTTCACGCGCACTTCCATTGCAATCTCCTCTCAGAACAGGTCCAGTGTGCTGCTCAGGTAGATTTCCTCGCGCACCTTCAGCTGGCACTCCGGACGGGTCATGTAATACAGCAGGAATTCCAGTATCATCGCGCTGCCCAGACTCCGCCCCTCGATTTTGAAGTGCGAGAACCCGGATGGCAGGTAAATCCCGCGGATGTCATCCGGGCCGATAAAGCCCGGGTTTTTCATCGCGTCGGAAAAGCGATAGCCCATTTCCGCCTGCGAAGAAACGCAGATATGGTCCTCACAGTCCTCACCGAGGTTTTTCCTGCTGACGTTTTCATAGCATGCCTTCCGGTCCGGGCAGCCAAACCAGCAGCACTCGTTGCACAGGAATTCCACCTTCCGCTTCTGCGCGTCAGTCAGCGCCTTCAGGCGGTCAAACGCCCTGTTCAGCCGGAAGTCCGGCACAACAAAGCTGAACTCCGGGCGGTCCAGCTCCTCCCGCAGCCGGTCAAATCCCGTCAGCACCTTGGTGGTGGATGAAACGAAATAGAAGCCGGGGTACTCGCGCCGGATATAGTCCAGCAGCAGGTCCGACGTGACGATCACCCCGCTGGGCGCCGGACCATTGTGCTCAAACATTGCGCAAAGCGCGTTGCACCGCCTGTCGGACAGGTGCTCCTCCCCCAGGAGGGAGTTGCTGAAGGTGAGGCGCGCGGAAATGCCATACTCCCGCATCAGCGCCGCAGCTCTCTCCGGTTTTTCCCCGCCGAAGCCCACGCGGCCGCCGCCCCACAGGCAATCGGCCGGTGCGCCGTAGACCGAGCCGATCTCGCACCAGTCGTAAAACCAGTCACGGTGCGACCTGTACAGCGGAAGGAAAGCGCTGTACAGGTCATAGAACTCAAACAGCCCAGGCAGATGATAATACGCCTTCATTTTTCAGGCCTCGTTTCACATTCTGCGCCGCGTTACTCGTGCAGCTGGCGCTCACGTTTCAGCGCTTCCTTTTTGCCGTGGATGCGACCCAGCGCGTACATCAGCAATGTAGCGCAAAGCAGGTTGACCCACCCCAATCGGGAGGGCGAGAAGATGTTGGCCAGGCCGATCAGCAGGTTCGCGCCGCCCACCACGGACAGCATTTTCCCGATCCTATCCAGGTGCGTGATGCGCGAGTCGATATCGCTGAACAGGTCAAAGGGGCCGTCCGCCACCTTTTTGCGGAAGTAAACCCACATCATCATGCGGCCAACATACTCTGCGCCGGTCTCCTGCATGAAGCTTATATAGCTCTCATCCGCGGGGTGCATCTCGGTGTGCACACTGTATTCGCCGGGCTCGCAGCGCACAAAATGATAGGTGGAAAAGCCCACATCATCCAGCAGCCAGCCGTTCATTGCCATTTCATTCAGCCAGTCGTCTTCCTTTTCAAAGTCCCATACCCAGAACCACTTGCGTATCGTCTTGCGTGTTTCCATCGTCATTCTCCCTTCAGTATCGCTTCGCCGTTGTCCGCCAGCTCGCGCAGGCGGCGCACCTCGTTTTTGAGGATCTCCAGCCCCTTCTGCGTCAGCATATATTCCTTCCGTCGGCTGTTGTTATCCACAGGCAGCTGAATGATCCAGCCCTTCTCGCACAGCGTGTTCAGTGCCCCGTACAGCGTGCCCGCCGCCAGGCGCACCCGGCCCCTGGACAGCGCCTCCGCCTGCTGCATAATGCCATAGCCATGCTGCGGTGTGTGCAGGGACAGCAAGATATAGTATGTGGCCTCGGTCAGCGCCGGTACATCCGCCATTCCGTCTCCCTCCTTCGTTATCGTGTCACGATATATCGGTCATCGTTATATCGTAATTGCATTATATCGTGCGTCGATATATTTGTCAAGCCCCAAAAAATAAAAAAAAGGGTCAAACACCATTTTTCCGCTCGCGGCAAAGCTTGCCATGTGAAACCTCGTTCACCGCTGTAGCGGTTCCCCTTCGCCTCTCAGGAGACGGATGGATTGGTGGCACGTCTTCCCTCTGTACAACCGTCAAAGGCCCCACCGTTCAGCCAGCGGTGAGGCCTTTGACAGTATGCGCATTGTGTAAAAAAGCACCCGCGCTGTGCGCGGGTGCCAGGGATTCAGGTTTGATCAGCGGGGGCTCTTGAAGCTGGAAACGGGCTTCAGGTCGTTCACGATGTTCTTGTAAACGTTGGTGCCGCCCTCATACCAGCGCTGCTTGGTGCCCAGTTCAGCGGTGCGAACCACGTTGCCGTCAGCGTCCTTCTTGGTGTAGGTCGCCTTCTTCACGGAGCCGTTGGGAGCATAGGTGATGGCGTAGATTTCGCCCTCGCCGTCGCGGTACTCAACCTGATATTCGAACAGGTTGCCCTTGTAGTTGTACTTGGCATAGATGCGGGCATAGTCACCGGAGGAGTAGTTCTCACCGATGGAGTTCATATACCACACACGGCCCTTGCCGCTCAGTTCGATCCAGTTCCAGTCGATCCAAGCGCCGTCAGCGCCTTCCTGGAAGAAGCTGGTGCCGTTGAACCACTTGCCGATGTAGTTGTAGTTGCCGTGGGTGTCAGCCTGGCCCTGCGCGCCGTCTTCGCTGTTCAGCTGGAAGGCGTTGTCTTCCCAGGTGCCGAAGCCCTCAGTGTAGTGGTATTCCCACAGCTCCTTGTGGCCCCATTCCACCTTCACTTCAGCGGTGGGATCAGGCAGATACACAAAGCTCTCGTCAGGCAGACGCTCGAAGTCGCCTTCCCACACCCACAGATCGTCCACAGAGAAGGTCTTGACCGTGCCATCAGCGAAGGTCACGGTGACGCCGGGCTGGTACGCGACCTCATAGGGCCAGTGATACACAGTCTGTCCGCCGCCGCCGGGGTTGTCGGTGTGCTCGGTGTAGGCCTTGGTGTCATAGGTGTAATCCAGGGGCTTCCAGTAGTCCACAATCGCGGTCTCATGGCCCCAGGTGCTTCTCCAGGTGCCGTAGCCGATGTGAACCTTCTTGCCGGCCAGGGGCACGATGCCCACGCCGTTTTCATCCAGCTCGACGGGCTCGGTGACAGCGCCGCCCTTCCAGCGGGCCACCATGTCGTTCGCGACGCCATCGACGGTCACGCGGAGGAAATCGTCATAGCCATCGTTGAAGCGCTTCACAGAGATGCCGGGCATAGCGGGCTTCTCCGGCACGCCCTCGATTTCGGACGCAGAAGAGGGGATGGTGACATCAGCCATGGCGGAGACCGCAGCCAGCACCAGCATCAGGCTGAGCAACAGAGCAACAATGCGTTTCATGTTTCAAGATCCTTTCTTAAAATTTGTAACGAGAAACGACCATGTAAAATATAACACTTTGGGCGGGCGATGTCAAGGCGCTTTTCGTGCCCCGTCAGGTGCCGCCGGGAGAGCATCACTCCCTGCCAAGCCACTTCCAGCACAGTGCGGCCAGCACACCGCCCACCAGCGGGGCGCAGATAAACACCCATACGCTGGCCAGGGCTTCGCCGCCCACAAACAGGGCCGGTCCGAAGGAACGGGCAGGGTTGACCGACGTGCCGGTGAAATGGATGCCGAAGATATGCACCAGCACCAGCGCAAGGCCGATGACCAGGCCGGCCACATGGCTGTATTCCGGCTTGGAGGTGACACCGAGGATGGCCAGCACAAACACGAAGGTCAGAATGATCTCGATGATAAGGGACGCGCCCACGTTGCCATTGTACAGGCCGTTGGCGCCAAGGCTTTCTGTGGAGCCCATCACGGCGGCCAGGCAGCCGGCGCCCGCGGTGGCGCCCAGGAACTGGGCCGCGACATAGCCGGCAAAGTCCTTCACAGACAGCTTTCCGGATACCAGCATGGCGATGGATACGGCAGGATTGATGTGGCAGCCGCTCACATTGCCGATGGAGTAGGCCATGGCCACAATCACCAGGCCGAAGGCCAGCGCGGTCAGGGCATAGGCCGCGTTGGGCTCACTGCCGTTGCAGCCCAGCACAGCGGCGGCGCCGCAGGCGAAGAAAACCAGTACAAAGGTACCGATGAACTCCGCCACATATTTCTTGATGGAAGACATTTGATCACTCCTGTTCTTTCGTCACAGAAACACACTTTGGGGTTCATTTGCAGGGGGGCAGCGTCCGCTCAGCTCGGCTGCTTGCCGATGTAGGCAAGGATGCCGCCGTCCACGTACAGAATGTGGCCGTTGACAAAGTTGGACGCGTCAGAGGCGAGGAAGACGGCGGGACCGCCCAGGTCCTCCGCCTCGCCCCAGCGGGCCGCGGGCGTCTTGGCGACGATGAAGCTGTCGAAGGGGTGGCGGCTGCCGTCCGGCTGGCGCTCGCGCAGCGGGGCGGTCTGGGGCGTGGCAATATAGCCCGGGCCGATGCCGTTGCACTGAATGTTGTACTCGCCGTACTCGGAGGCGATGTTCTTGGTCAGCATCTTCAGTCCGCCCTTGGCCGCGGCATACGCAGATACGGTTTCACGGCCCAGCTCGCTCATCATGGAGCAGATGTTGATGATCTTGCCGTGTCCCTTCTTAATCATGGAGGGGATGACCGCCTTGCTGACGATGAAGGGGGCGTTCAGGTCCACGTCGATGACCTGGCGGAACTGGGCCGCGCTCATCTCGGTCATGGGGATGCGCTTGATGATGCCGGCGTTGTTGACCAGAATGTCGATCACGCCCACTTCCTGCTCGACCTTGGCGACAAAGGCGTTCACCGCCTCCTCGTCCGTCACGTCGCAGACGTAGCCGTGGGCCTTGATGCCCTTTTCGGCATAGGCGGCCAGTCCCTTGTCCACCAGCTCCTGCTTGATGTCGTTGAAGACGATGGTCGCCCCGGCATCCGCCATGGCGGTGGCGATGGCGAAGCCGATGCCGTAGCTGGCGCCGGTGATCAGGGCAATCTTTCCTTCCAGTGAGAACGGATTCTTGTTCATGTGAATTCCTCCTTTTTCATTATTCCTTATCCAGATGCGCGGAGGCATCCTGCAAAAGACGGATGATGGGCAGGTGCTGCGGGCAGGCGGCCTCGCACTGGCCGCAGGCGACGCAGTCGGATGCTCTGGCGCTGCCGGTTTTCAGCAGCCCGCCGTAGTACAGGTGGGGCCTGATGTGCTCCCCGAAGGTGAGCAGCATGTTTTCCGCCTTGAAGATTTCGGGAATATTGATGCCCATCGGGCAGCCCTTCGTGCAGTAGCGGCACGCGGTGCATTGTATGGTCGGCTGCGAGAGTATCCTCTCCCGCACCCCGCAAAGCGCGGCCTGCTCCGCCTCGCTCAGCGGCTGAAGGCCACGGAAGACGGCGGTGTTGTCCTCCATCTGCTCCATGCCGTTCATGCCGGAGAGTACCATGCCCACACCGGGCAGGGTGGCGGCAAAGGTCAGCGCCCAGCCGGCCGGCGACAGGCCGGGACGCAGCGCGTCAAGCTCCCGCGTCACCTCCGGGGAGAGATTCGCGAGGAAGCCGCCCTTGACCGGTTCCATCACAACCATGGGCTTGCCGTGGCGGCGGCATACCTCCCAGTTCGCCCGGCTCCAGATGGCGTTGCTCTCCCAGTCCACATAATTGAGCTGCAGCTGGACGAAGTCCACCTCCGGGTGGCGGGTGAGCAGGTCCTCCAGCAGCTCGGGCTCTCCGTGGAAGGAAAAGCCGAAGCGGCGGATCCTGCCTTCCCGCTTCATCGCGGCGCAGAAATCCCAGCAGCCGTAGCGGTCGTAATCCTCGTTGCGGGAGGCCTGCAGGCTGTGCAGCAGGTAATAGTCGAAATACTCCACGCCTGTGCGCCGCAGGGATTCCTCAAACATTTCCTTCGCGCCCAGTTGGCTGTTCATCACCCAGCAGGCCATTTTGTCGGCGATGGTGTAGGCGGAGCGGGGATAGCGCTCCACCACCGCGCGCCGGAAGGCTTCCTCCGACCCGCCATACATATAGGCCGTGTCAAAGTAGGTATAGCCCTCCGCCAGAAAGCGGTCTGCCAGCGCGGAAACCCGGGCGATGTCGATCTGCCCGTCCTCACCCGTGGGAAGGCGCATCAGGCCAAAGCCAAGCTTCCGGCCCGGGAAAATCGCGTCACCGGGCATTATTTGAGATCCCTCATGTCAATGCCGTCCATGTCGTCAAAGTCCTGGTTCTCGCCGCACATGCCCCAGATGAAGGTGTAGGCCTGTGTGCCGGCGCCGGAGTGAATGGACCAGGAGGGGCTGATCACGGCCTCCTCATTGCGCATGACGATATGGCGGGTCTCCTGCCCCTCGCCCATGAAGTGCATCACGAAGGCGTCCTCGGGCATGTCGAAGTAGAGGTACACCTCCATGCGGCGGTCGTGGGTGTGGCAGGGCATGGTGTTCCACACGCTGCCGGGCTGAAGGGTGGTCATGCCCATCACCAGCTGGCAGCTTTCCACCTGCCCGGGCAGGATGTACTTGCGAATGGTGCGGTGGTTGCTCTTTTCCAGTGTGCCCAGCTCCTGGAACACGCAGTCCTCCGGGCGGATGTATACGGTGGGATAGGCCTTGTGCGCTGGGCAGCTGTTGAAGTAGAACTTGGCGGGGCATGCCTTGTCCGTGGAGGAGAGGGCAATCTCCTTGCTGCCGCGGCCGATGTAGATGCCGTCCTTGTGGCGGAGGGTGTACTCCTTGCCGTCCACGGTCACACGGCCCTCACCGCCGATGTTGATGATGCCCATTTCCCGGCGCTGCAGGAAGTACTCGGCGCGCAGCTCATCGCCCGCGTCGAGGGTCACGGTCTTCTCCACCGGCATCGTGCCGCCGGTGATGATGCGGTCGATATGGCTGTAGACCATCTTGACCTCATCCTTGGGGAACAGGTTCTGGATCAGGAATTCCTCCCGCAGCCGGGCAGTGTTGTAGCCGGCCACATCGCGGGGCGAGACGGCGGTACGCAGTTCCATGGGTCACAGTCCTCCTTATTCTTGATTCTGTACGTCAGACGGTGCTTTTTTCCAGCTGATCTCCGCCTCCGGCACATTGCCGCTGAGCAGGTCGCGCAGCGTGATGTGACTCAGGTAGTCGTTGACCACTTTGTCCAGGCCGACCCACAGGGGCAGGGTGAGGCAGCTGTCCCGGTAGGGGCAGGGGTCATCCGGCTCACAGTCCAGGCAGGCCACCGGCGCAATGCAGCCCTCCACCAGGTTCAGCAGATACTGTATGCTGTACTCCTCCGGCTCGCCTGCCAGGCGGTAGCCGCCCTGATGCCCGCGCGAACCCCTCAGCACCCCTGCCTGCCCGAGAAGGACGGCAATCTGTTCCAGGTATTTTTTGGAAATATCCTGCCGCTCAGCCACGTCCTTCAGGGCGACGCTGGAGTCCCCCTGGTTCAGGGCAATATCCGTCAGCATCCGCAGGGCGTAGCGCCCCTTGGTGGAGATCCGCATGCTATCACATCCTCTGCAGCTATTCTATCATGAAACGGCGCTTCCTGCAAGTCATCTGCTACGCCGGGTCCGCTCGCGTGCCTGTGGGGAACAGTTGCCGCGGGGGCTTTGCATTTATGCGGTTTTGTGGTATAATTGCCTTGTAAAATAAAGAGGTTTGCGCGGAGAGGGCTCCGCCGAACGAGAGGTGACGGTATGAGCGAGGAAATGAGGAACGCCGCGGAGAACGAAAGCCTGGCGGAGGAAATCGAAAAGGCCATCCAGGTCACGGAAGACTATGGTGAAGAGCAGATACAGGTGTTGGAGGGACTGGAGGCGGTGCGCAAGCGCCCCGGCATGTACATCGGTTCCACCGATGTGCGCGGCCTGCACCACCTGGTATATGAGATTGTAGATAATTCCATTGACGAAGCCCTGGCGGGCTTCTGCCGCAATATTGAGGTCACGCTGTATAAGGACGGGTCTGTGTCCGTGCAGGACGACGGGCGCGGCTTCCCCGTGGGCATCCACCCGAAGACCGGCCGCCCCGCGGTGGAGGTGTGCCTCACGGTGCTGCACGCCGGCGGCAAGTTCGGCGGCGGCGGCTACAAGGTGTCCGGCGGCTTGCACGGTGTGGGCGCCTCCGTGGTCAACGCCCTGTCGCGCCACCTGGAGGTGACCGTCTATCAGGACGGGAAAATCTACCGGCAGGAATACGAGCGCGGCAAGTACCTGTATGACCTGAAGGTCATCGGCGAAACCGACCGCACCGGCACTACCATCCGCTTCTGGCCGGACATCAAGGCGGAGAACAACCCCGAGGGCATCTTTGAGGAGGGCGCCTCGTTCGAGTTTTCCACCCTGAAGACGCGCCTTCGCGAGATGGCGTACCTGAACAAGGGCGTTCGCATTGTATTCCGCGATGAACGCGGTGAGGAGCCGGTGGAAAAGGACTACTGCTTCCAGGGCGGCCTGCGTGAGTATGTAAGCCACATCAACCGCAACAAGGGCGCGCTGCTGCCGGAGGAGCCCATCTATACCGAGGGCCTGAAGGACGGCATACTGGTAGAGGTCGCCATGCAGTACAACGACAGCTACCAGGACAACATTTACAGCTTTGCCAACAATATCGCCACGCCGGACGGCGGCACCCACCTGACGGGCTTCAACACCGCCCTCACGCGCGCCATCAATGACTACGGGCGGAAATATAAGTTCCTCAAGGATTCCGACGCCAACCTCAAGGGCGATGACGTGCGGGAGAGCCTCACAGCGATCGTGTCCATCAAGATGGAGGACCCGCAGTTCGAGAGCCAGACCAAGAGCAAGCTGGGCTCGGGCCAGGTGCGTGGCGTGGTGGATACGCTTGTGACCGAGGAGCTGTCCACCTACCTGGAGGAGCATCCCCCGGTGGGCAAGGCCATTCTGGAGCGGTGTGTCAACGCCGCCCGCGCGCGGGAGGCGGCCAGGAAGGCCCGCGAGGCAACCCGCCGCAAAACGGTGCTGGAGAGCGCCTCGCTGCCCGGCAAGCTGGCCGACTGCTCTGAGCGTGACCCGGCCAAATGCGAGATTTTCATGGTCGAGGGCGACAGCGCCGGCGGCAGCGCCAAGGGCGGCCGCGACAGCAAATTCCAGGCGATACTGCCCCTGCGCGGCAAGATCCTCAATGTGGAAAAGGTGAGACTGGACCGCGCGCTGAGCAACGCGGAGATCCGCGCGATGATCACAGCCTTCGGCTGCGGCATCGGCGAGGAATTCGACGAGAGCAAGCTGCGTTACCACCGCATTGTGTGCATGACGGACGCGGACGTGGACGGCGCACACATCCGTATCCTGCTGCTCACCTTCTTCTACCGCTACATGCGGCCGCTGGTGGAAAAGGGCTATGTGTATGCCGCCATGCCCCCGCTGTACAAGGTGACCAAGGGCAAGTTTGAGCGCTATGTGTACGACGACGACGAGCTGCAGCGCGTGCTGGACGAAATCGGCCGCGAGCCCAAGCCGGAGATTCAGCGCTATAAAGGCCTGGGTGAAATGAGCAGCCAGCAGCTTTGGGACACCACCATGAACCCGGAAACGCGCATGATGATGCGCATCACCCCGGATGACGCCATGGAGGCCGACCAGCTGTTCACCCTGCTGATGGGCGAGGAGGTGGAGCCCCGCAAGCAGTTTATCCAGGAGAACTCCGACCTGGTGAAGGACCTGGACGTGTAAGCGCTGCGCGGCTTGCATTTCCTCTGCCGGGATGCTATAATCACCCTGCCACACAGGGCAGGAGAGGAGGGAGCTTCCGATGCCGCACCAGAAGGGTGTGAAAACCGTGGCGCAGAACCGGAAGGCCTTCCACGACTACTTTGTGGAGGAACGCTATGAGTGCGGCCTGGTGCTGTACGGCACCGAGGTGAAGTCCATGCGCGAGGGCAGGGTGAACCTGAAGGAGAGCTGGGCGGCAGTGCGCAAGGGCGAGATATGGGTCGAGGGGATGCACATCAGCCCCTACGAACAGGGCAACCAGTTCAACCGCGACCCGATGCGCCCCAAAAAGCTGCTGATGCACAAAAACGAGATCCGGAAGCTGGACGGGCTGATTGCCCGCCAGGGCTACACCCTCATTCCGCTGTCCGTCTACCTCAAGGACGGAAGGATGAAGATGGAGCTGGGGCTGTGCCGGGGCAAACAGGCGCACGACAAGCGCGACGCCATCGCCAAGCGCGACAGCGACCGCGAGATACGCCTCGCGCTGAGGGAGCACAACAAATAACGCTCCCCCGCATGGGGATGATCCGGTTTCGACGGGGGTATTGGGGGCCCATGAAGCGAGCTGCGGCCCTGCACCGCATAACAACGGGAAAAGTCAATTGAACTGACAACTACGAATACGCTTTCGCTGCCTGATAGGCAGTGACGTCGGCCCGCTTTGCCCGCGAGGGCGGATACCGGCGTCAAAATCGCGGGGAACGAGCCGGCCTAAGCTTTGCGGCCCGCTTGTAACATGAAGCTACTGAAGGCCACAGCCTGTCTGCGGGCGGTGGACGGAGGGAATGTCAAAACACAGACTGCGCTCGGAGAAACATAGGTTTCCGAACTTTCGGACAGGGGTTCGACTCCCCTCATCTCCACCACATTACGAAGTGTCGAACTCGGATGCATTGGCAGCCGATTTGCACTTCGGATCAGCATGAAGGAGTAGCCAGAAATGGTTGCTCCTTTTCTCGTAGGTAAAAATGAGGGGGAGCCTGCAATGTTGTGCAGCGGGTTCCCTGATTTTTATGTTTGGGCGGCTCGTGGCGGGCTGCCGCCCGCTGGCGGGGCTGAACGTAAACTGGGATTTACAGGGAATAAGGAAGTGGATGTTGTTTTTCTACAGAAAAAAAGAAGAACTCCTGTCAAGGAGTTCTTGATTTCCCTTCTTGTCCACCCAGGGTCGGAGCCAGCAAGGATTAAAGTGAAGCTGGATATCCACGATTGTTTTAAGCCTTACGCCTGCTCAGGCGCAGTCTCAACGGCCTTCTTATGGAAGGTGCCGTTGTAGATCTGGCGGGCAACGATCACGGCGTTCAGCACGTTGCCGGTGGGCTTGGCGCCTTTGCGGAAACCGGCGCGGATGACTTCGACCGGAACCTTGGTGATCTTGGCGGCAGTGGCGGTGGCGCTATAATAGTTCTTCTTCATGATGATTTCCTCCTCAGGAAATTTTATTCAGAAGACCACCCGGAAGAACCCGAAGGTTTCTTTCTTTTGTTTTGGGTGCGTATATGGTAGAATTGCAAGTGATGACTGGAAAGGGTCATCGCGAAATATCTTTCAAGTTATATGGGCATGGAGACAGAAATATGGGCATCAAATATCGCAAGCTGACAGAAAACGATCTGGGAACATTTATCAGGATGCGGATTACCCAACTGCGGGAAGAAGGAGCAACTGAAGACCTGGATCTCGTTCCGGCGCTTATGGATTATTATCACAGGCATATGGCAGATGGAACATTTGTTTCCTGGCTTGCTCTGGATGGTGAAAAGATCATTGGAACAAGCGGGATGTCCTTTGTGGAGAAACCACCGTATTTCAGCTGCCCTTCCGGTCGGATCGGCCTTTTATCCAGTATGTATACTGACCCGGAGTATCGCCGCAAAGGGATAGCAAAGGAGCTGCTGAGCCGGGTTGTGGAGGAAGCCCGCATATACGGCTGCGGCTCAGTACAAATCACCGCTTCAGATATGGGCGTATTACTGTATTCCGACTTCGGATTTGTAAAAAACGGGAACTTCATGCAGTATAAGCTTTAAAGCGAAAAACTCGGAAGATATATTT
>CAMJPQ010000076.1 GCA_946407745.1 uncultured Clostridia bacterium | reverse complement strand
AGGGATCGAACGAGTAATAAAGGCCGGCAGGCCGGGTATTTTCTTCCGGCCTGCCTCATTCCATAAGGGGAGGAAAAACGATGAACGTTCAATTGCTCAGGGCAACGCCGTCCGGCGATGACTTGGCCGGGGAAGCGGCGGCCATCTGCACGCGGTCAGACAAACCGGATAAGGCACGGGATCACGCCCTCATGTCCGGCCATCAATCCATCTTGGAACATATAGTGTTCACCTTCCGAATCGGGGGAATCTCCCGCGTCACGCTGGCACAGCTTACCCGGCACCGGCTGGCCTCCTATGACGTGGAGAGCCAGCGCTACACGAACACCAATCAGCAATCTATCATCATACCACCGTCCATTGCCCAGAATGACATCCTCCATGATGAATATATCCAGATCATTAAGCAGACGCAGGCTTTTTACGAAAAGGCGGTATTTATGGGCATTCCGAAGGAGGACGCCCGCTATGCCTGCATAGAAGGGACCTGCACCCGCCTCATCCTGACCATGAACGCGCGGGAACTCCGGCACTTCTTTTCCCTCCGCTGCTGCAACCGGGCGCAGTGGGAAATCCGGGAGCTGGCGGACAGGATGCTTGCCATCTGCAAGCAGGAATGTCCGGCGATCTTTGAAGATGCGGGGCCGGGCTGTGTCCGCCATAACTGCCCGGAATTCAGGCCCTGCGGGCATGAACGCACGCACGACTGGGACGGTGAATCCAATGACAACTGATGAAATCATCCGGGAACTCAGGGCCAAGGCAGCCGTAGAGGACAAGACCTCCCTTGGAAACCTGCTCAGTCTGGCCGCCGACCGGCTGGAAGAGCTGGACGAAAGGGTGGCAATCATGATGGAGGGAAACAGAGTGGAAATCATGATGGAGGGAAAAAATATCTTAGACATTTACAGCACACAAATCACGAAGGTGTTAGAAAAATGAAAAGCATATCTTTGTACCAATGCGAAATCTGCGGTGCTCAATACAAGTTTTCCAATGACGCGGAAGCATGTGAAAAATTTCATATCAGACCGCGAACCATGGGGACGGTAGAGATAGAATCCGCAAGGTATCAGCCCTACCATGAACATGGGGCAAGTCAATACCCGCACAAAATCACGGTCGTTATGCAGGACGGAAAAAGGATCGATTACAGGAGATAGGAGAACTGGCGATGGCACAGGAAAAAGAAAAGACCTTCATCCCGGACCACGTATTGAAAACCCTCCCAGAATATTTTGAAGCTGGGTTCCGTGGGGAAAAGATGTTCGAGCTTCGCCGGGATGACCGGGATTTCAAGGTCGGGGACTATATCCTGCTCAAGGAATGGGACGGCGAACAGTTCACGGGCCGCATGATGGCAAAGAAGATCACCTATATTCTCAGGAATTGCGAGCAGTACGGCCTCAAGGACGGGTTCTGTATCCTCTCTCTTGTTTGGTAGGAGGAAGATTATGTCAGCACCGATCATGACTATCAAAATGGCAGTCCAGCTATTAATGGTGGAAAAAGCCTGCCTTCAAAAACAGATCGCGTCGCCCTGTGAAAAAGAAGATTGCTCTGCCTGTAAGCTCGCCCAGCAGGATACGGACCTTCTGGCAATGTACGATCTGGCTATCAGGGCTATGCTCATGCTGGACAACCGAGCCGAGCAGCAGCAGCCCCCTCAGAACATCCGTGATTCTTTTCAATGGCTGGTAAAGCTCTGCAATGCTTTTACGGAAGCGGAAAAAAGCGGGGATAAAATTGGCTTTACCAACATCAAAGCCATGCACGACCATGTTCTGGACATCATGAACCTTTTGCTTAACTATCCAACAGGGCCGAAAGTCCTGCCGGGCTATGCATTCGATACCATGCCAAAGGAAACGCCGGTCTGGACCGAATTTCCTTCCGGGGAATGTCATGCGGACATTTTCTGCGGGGCTAACGACACTTATGTATGCTTTGCTCAGTATTATGAACATGGGGCAAGAAGCAACCACCGCAATGAATACGGCAGGACGTGGCGCTGCTGGGACGAAAGGCCAACGGATCAGCAGAGAAAGGAAGCTAAATGGGATGAGTAACACACAAGACACAATCCGCGACTTGGAATTTGTAAAGCGTCGAATCCAACGGTTAGACGGCTTCGCCGAAGAAGCGGAAGTTATCGAGGAAACCATTTCCTTACTCAAAAAACAGCAAGAGATCATTGATGCCTTGCTCAAAGTTGGCTATCCACACAATTTCCAGAGAGAAGAACCGTGGATCGTCAATTATATGTATGCCATAACGGCAGTGGTCAAAAAGGCGGTCCGCCTCAAAAATGAAGAGGTGACGCAAGATGGCTAAACTCGGACGCTGGAAGCAGGTACGCGGGAACTTTGTCACACCCGGCGGAACGCCCTATTTTGAATGCGGGGCCTGCGGAGGATCCGGTCACCTGCATGGGGTAGAATACCCGAAGCGCAAAATGATTTGCGACGTATGCGGATCGGTCAATATCTACCCATGGGAAAGGGCATACGAGGAAGGGTCCTCTTTATGGAATGAAGGGGATGCAGGGACCGGCGGCCTCATGGCGGCAACATAAGAGGTGATAAATCGTGGCAGTAAAACCAATCCTGTTCAACACCGAAATGGTAAAGGCAATTCTTGATGGTCGGAAGACGCAGACACGAAGGATCATAAAAGATCCGTATTTCAATCCGTTAATCAGTGGAGACTTGAAGTGGCACGCGCCTGTAAATTCCGGAGATATCCTCTGGGTCCGGGAAACGTGGGCTATATCACGAAGAATTTTGTTAAATGTAGATCCCGATACTGGTGCAAGGCACTGGTCTGCATGGTCAGAAGACAATCCGAGACGGTATATTTATCGGGCTGGCTATACATACATGGATGATCCCGGCCCGGTTCGCTGGCACCCATCAATTCATATGCCGAAAGAGGCGGCGCGGATCTTCCTTCGGGTGACAGATATACGCTGTGAACGGCTGCAAGATATTACTGAGCAGGATGCACGAGCGGAGGGGCTTGTCACTGATCAGCCGGAAGACGGCAAAACAAACATCAACTTCATGTGTTCTGTTGATTGTTTGCAAGGGAGCGCAAGAGGCAAATTTGCGCTCCTCTGGAACAGCACCATCAAAAAATCTGATTTACGCACATACGGTTGGGACGCTAATTCGTGGGTCTGGGTCATCGAATTCGAAAGAGGAATACGATTTACATACGACCGAGAATATCATGATATCCAGATGCCTGCGATGTAAAGGAGAAAGCATGAACCGCTCTGATATTTGCCCTTCATGCGGCGCCCGCCTCCGCTGGCAGCCGCCGGACTTTATGACCTGCGCAATGTGGTTCTGTCCCCGGTGCAAATACAAGCGACCGGAAGGGCAGGCAAAATCATTCTGGCCTCGGACGAGGAAAAGGAGGAACCGAACATGCCGGTAAAAACTGGCGACGAAGAATTTTTGTCACATATCGTTTCTGAAATATGTAACTATGCCGTCAGAAACGGTTACGAACCAAATGACACGTTAAAAACAATTTCAGAAAATATCATGCTCATGCTCGAGATCGCCACATTCAACAACTGGAAGCCGGAGGATGAATTATAATGGGTGACAAAACGAAAATCGACTGGTGTGACGCAAGCTGGAACCCGGTCACGGGCTGCCGGCATGATTGCCCATATTGCTACGCCCGTGGGATCGCTAAGCGCTTCGGCGCTCACCTGTGCGACCCGTGGAGAAATGGAAACCATGTGCTTGATCAGCCTATGCGCACAACAGAAACCTATGAATATATGCGTGTAGCAGGGATCAAAGAAGGCCCTGTCCTCCCCTATCCTTATGATTTTGAGCCTACCTTCCACCGTTACCGGCTGGACATCCCGGCCAAATGGACAAAGCCCCGCACGATCTTCACTTGCTCAATGGCCGACCTGTTCGGGGACTGGGTGCCGGACCATTGGATTGATCAGGTCTTGCAGGCCTGCCGAGCGGCCCCGCAGCACCGCTATTTATTCCTGACCAAAAACCCGGCCCGGTATGACGAGCTGGAAGACAAAGGCATCATCACCGCAGAGGATCAAAACTTCTGGCTGGGCAGTACCACGACCGATGTCACGAAATCCTTGATGCACTATCACAGCAGAATGCACACCTTTCAAAGCTGCGAACCCATGCTGGCGCCATGGCCCCCGGCCGGGAAGGCCAACGAGGAAAGCCGGGAAAACAACTGGCTCCCGGAATGGGTCATCTTCGGAGCTGAAACCGGCAACCGAAAAGGGAAGGTCATTCCGGAAAAGGAATGGGTAGACAATGCCGTTCAGATGTGCCGTAACATGGGAGCCGCCGTCTTTATGAAGGAATCACTCCGGCAGATCATGGGGCCGGATTTCGTGCAGGAATACCCGTGGGAAAGGCAGGAAGAAACAGTATGATGATCAGCGTTTGGAACCTTGCTTGGATTATTCCTCTCTCAGTTTTCGCCGGAATCATCTTGGCGGCCCTTTTGACAGCCGCCTCCCGCCGGGACGGGGACCAAAAATAAAGGAGGGCAGCGATCATGAGCTACCAGATCAATAAGTCCATCATCCGGGCATATCTCAATGACGATGAAATACTGGCCCAGATGGCAGAAGAGGCCTCCGAGCTGGCACAGGCCTGCTTGAAGCTTCGCCGGGCCATTGGCGACAATAATCCGACCCCTGTTTCCGAACAGCAGGCCATCAAGAGCCTTGCGGAGGAATGGGCTGACGTGCTGCTCTGCGAATCCCTTCTGCAGGAACGGTACAGGCCCAGCTTGGCGGCCAGCGTGCAAGATGTCGTCGCCTTTAAGGCCCAGCGCTGGGCGGATCGTCTTTTCGGGGTCCGGTCAACGGAACGGGAGGGTGATCCGTATGAATCTTGACGAAGACGGAAGGCTCCCACTCTCCAACAAGGAATATGCAAGCCTCCAAATGGTCATCGCCTCTCTGGATTCTCTGGATCAAGAGACGGGCAGGCTGGAACAGCGGGCAAAGCTGGCGGGCAATCATACATGGCGGGACCTTAAAATGCTTACAGCCGTAGCGGCAAAGGTCTTTCGCAATCTCATGGAAACCATACCCAAAAGGAAGTGCCGGCTCATTCAGGATGAAATCCGCCGCACGGAAATCATTGTCAACGTCCGGCCCCCGCACGGACTCCCGCAGGCAAAAGGGGTTCAGTATACGGCGGTCCCGGTAGAATCCTTGGAATGGCTCATCGATTATGTGCTTCAATGGGAATGTCTCACCTGTCAGAAGGAAGGCAGGGAACAAAAGAAATGCCCCTTCCGGCAGCGCCTTGAAACCATGTACACCTTTGATATAGCAGACATCCGCAAAAATGAATGTCCGTTTATGACATTAGAAAGATTTACACGATAACAGCAGGAGGCTCAACATGATCGGCAAAATGCTGGACAACTGCCGGGAAAAAAGGCGTAAAAAGCTCCTCTTAAAGCGATGGCTGGCGGGCAGTCTACCGGATGACGAGGTTTCCGCTCAGGATCACAAGTACATTCAGGACACCATGCGCAGCCGCATCAAAAAAATAAAGCGCCGGTTCCGCAGGTCGGTTTCAATTCATATGTTTATCCGCAATATCACCATCAAGCCCGTTGGCAGGCTGCTCCGGCCCCTGCCGGTCAAGTGGCAGGAAGAATTTTATGACGGCATCCTTTATCCTCACTGCCCGGCCTGCGGCGAACTGGCCTATGAAAAGGATCATTGCGTATTCTGCGGCAGGAGGTTCAGCAAATGGGACGATCAGCTATGAAGGATGCCTATCAGCCGCAATGGGGAGATATCTATATAGCGGATCTGGGAGAACGTAAAATCCGCCCGGTCATCGTGGTACAGAACAACTCAGGCAATCTATTTTCAGATAACATCATCGTAGTGCCTTTGACCAGCCAGAAGAAAAACGACCAGCCCACCCATGTCATCATTCCCACGAAATGCGGACTTAAGCAAAGGTCGACGGCTATCTGTGAAACTATTCTTACCATCGAAAAAAAGAGACTTTTTAGGTGGATCGGCATGGTCACAGGGCATCCGCAGGAAAAGCAGCTCCGCAAAGCGATAGAAATTTCCCTCAACCTTGTTAAGTAAACATAAAAAAAGGAACCGGAGCGGCAACTCTGGTTCCCCTGACCGCAGCCTCCTTGCCGCGACCAATCGCAGGCATATTATAACATAATGGCAGGGAGGTTGCAAGCATGACCCCGCAACAGGTGGACAAGATGCTCTCGGATTACAATCGGTGCCGGTCAAGGGCCACTCACATAAAGAACCAGCTTGCCATTATGGAAAGGCAGCTACAGCAGGAAAAGGATCATGCTCTGGAACAGGATGCTATACATGCCCAGAGCTACGATCCAACTCCGCACGGAAATCTACCAGGAAACCCTACGGAAAGCCTCGTCCTCCGCTATATGTCAGGGTATGAGCCGAAGTACATCAAGGACCTGCAGCAGGACGTGGACAAGGTCCGGGATGAACTCTACGAGGCGGAAATGGTCATCCAGTTTGTTGACGCATGGCTCATCTGCCTCACAGACCGGGAGCGCTTCGTCATCCTGCATCACGTCATCAGCTCGGAAACATGGGTGGAGGTCTTGGACCAGTACGAAAAGCAATACGGACAGTTTGGCAAAGAGGGCCTCCGAAAGATCAAAAAAAGGGCACTCAATAAAATATACGAGGCGGCTGAATAAAGCTGCCTCTTTTTCGTTTGCACGCACGAAACCGCATCCGTGAAAGGCAGTATTACACGCGTGTAAGAAATGCGACGGATTTTACCAGCTTTTTACCAACTTTTTACCATGTTTGTACCTTTGCACAAGTCTGGAAACGTGGTATTATGTCATCGTCGCAAGGCATCGGACGCGGGCACCCGCTCCGGTGCCTTTTCCTTTGAAAAAAAACGAACGGAGGTAAACAGAATGCCCAAAGCAATGCTATCTCAGCCAATGGCCGGGAAAACCCAGCAGGAAATCGAAGAGATCCGGGAACATGCCATCGACACCCTTAAGGAAAAGGGGTATGACGTTGTAAATACCCTCTTTACGGATGACTGGTATAAGCCGGAAGCTATGAAGGAACGCGGGGTCAAGGTCGTTCCTCTCTGCTTTCTCGCAAAGTCCCTTGAAAGCATGTCTCAATGTGACGCAGCCTTTTTCTGCAAGGGCTGGGAAAAGGCCCGCGGCTGCCGCATAGAGCATCAGGCGGCCAAAGATTACGGCCTCGAAATCATCTACGAAGAATAAAAACAGTAGTGGGATAGGCGCTTGAGCATGGGCGCGGGATTTTGTCGATGCGGTTCTTTTTGAGCTTTCTTCATTACGCATCGCCTCCGACCTTGGCGGGGAGGTCGGAAGAACCATCGGAGGGGTACGCCATGCAAGACATCTTCCGCGAAGCGGAATATCGGGTTGTAAAGCTATCGGATATGCACCCGGCGGATTATAACCCCCGGTTTGATCTCCAGCCGGGGGATATCAATTATGACAACCTCAAGGCCTCAATCATCCAGAACGGCCTCATTCAGCCTCTTGTCTGGAATCCGGTCACGGGCAACATCGTGGGCGGCAATCAGCGCTTCAAGGTCCTCAAGGAACTCGGCGTTCAGGAAGTGGTCTGCGCGGTCATCCAGTATCAAACCATCGAGGACGAAATGGCGGCCTGTATCGCCCTCAACAAGGCGCAGGGACGATGGGAAAACGCCCTGCTCATCCAGCTTTTTGACCAGCTCGACAAGGCTACGCTGGATTTTGGGGCCATGGGCTTTGACAAGGAAGAGGTAGAGCACCTTTATTCCGGTCTGGACGATCTGGAAGATGGGGATATTTTTGACTGGTCACAGGAACCGGAGAAGAAACCTCCTATGATCACCTGTCCCCATTGCGGAAAGAAATTCGAGGAGCGTGAGAATCGTGTCACAGATCAATGAACAGATTTTGCAGGATATTCTCACGGCGGCCACCTATAAGCGCCTCGATCTTTCCACCATCAAGCCGGCGCCCTATAACCCGCGGGCGGACCTGACCCCAGAGGACCCAGAATACCAGCAGATCAAGGCCAGCATTTTGAACCATGGTTTGCTGCAGCCCATTGTCTATAACGAACAGACCGGCAACGCGGTCGGCGGAAACCAGCGCCTCAAGATTCTCAAAGAGCTGGGCGTGCAGGAAACCACTTGCGCGGTCATTCATGTTCCCCTGCTCCGGGAAATGGAAATCTCCGTCGCCCTCAACAAGCTCGGAAACCTCTGGAACCGGGAAAAGCTCCGGGAAATCATGCTCCAATTCAAGGATCAGGACTACGACGCTACCCGCAGCGGCTTCGATCAATCGGAAATCGACCGTCTTACTGCGGATCTGGATGTCACAGTGGCCGGATTCTTCCAGCAGGACGAAGACGAGGAAGAAAAGCCACCGAAAGAAAAGCCTCAGCACACCTATAAATGCCCGCACTGCGGGGAGGTCTTTACGCAATGACCGGGAGGGGTAAACATGCTCGGAGATAACCTCAAGGTCCACTTTGCAGGATCGGAACAGATTGACTTTTCTCTGGTCGCTAATAAGGCCGGGGTCAATTACTTTCTTTGGACCTGCTTTCCCTTCATCTCGGAACAGTTCGGCATCAAAGGCTTTCCAATTACCTGCAAAAACCTCTTTCCCCCGCATGAAATTGCCAAATTTGCAAAACATGACATCATGGATTCCGGCCTTTTCACCCTCATGTTCGGCGCTCACAAAGGAAAACGGGACAAGGCCTTTCTGCTCAAATGGCAGTATGCCATGATCGATTTTGTAAAGCAGAACAACATCAAGGCGACCTGCGTAGAATGCGACTGCCAGAAGGTCCTCGGCGTGGAAGAGGCTTGGCAGTTCCGCCGTCTCTTCCGGGACGCGGTTTCCAATCAGATCATCAATGTTTTTCACTATGAGGACGGAAACAGCGGGCTTGACCGCCTCATTGAATTCAGCTCCTATATCGCGATCAGCGTCCCGGAGCTCCGCATTGTCAAGCCCAAAACCTATAAGGATGATGTCTACCGCTTGGCCTGCTACGTCAAAAACCGCAAGCCGGAAATCAAGATTCACCTGCTGGGCTGTACGGAAGTTAAGCTCTTGGAGCGCTGCAATTTCTGTACCACGGCGGATAGTACCTCTTGGCAGGCGGTCAACCGCTTCGGCCGAATCCTCGGAAACCACGTCAAGACCATCCGGCCGGAGGTCAAGCAGCGCTGCGCTCAGGCGGTCCGGGAAACACTCGCCGCCTGCAATATTCAGGAAACGCCGAAGCGGATGGACTATTATTCAAACTACTACATTTCTGCATGGCTCCACAAGCGGGAATACGAACGCTATGCGGGCAGTCAGGAATGAGAAAGGAGGTACGAGCTTGGACAACACCGTTTTCATCACCAAATGCAAGGAAATTGTCCGGGACTACATACGCGGGAACTTTCCCCAGCTGGAACCGCTTGCCTTTACGGATATCTATGTAGTCTGGGTTAGCAAAGCCTTGCAGAACAACAAGGCTATGCTGGCCACCAACTTGCGGGACGGCCTCTATTTTGAAGTCACCTATAACGGGGACAAACATGAGGCCTATGTCGACGTTTATCTCAAACAGAAAAATTTCGTCATCCCCGAAACTGCAATGTGAAGCCGAAAGGCGGAAACACAAAACGAAAAGGAGACAACAACCTATGAATCATTTGTATCTGCTCATTGAAATCATTGTAGCCTTTACCCTTCTGCTGCTGGCGAAGAAGTTTTTCGGCAAGGCCGGCATATTGACGTGGATCGCCGTTGCCACCATCTTTGCCAATATCTTTGAGGCAAAGAACATTGACCTTTTCGGCCTTCATTTGGCGGCCGGTCACGTCATGTTCGGCAGCGTATTTCTGGCAACGGACATCCTCAGCGAATACTACGGCAAAAGGGCCGCGAAAATGGGTGTCTGGATGGGCCTCTTTGCGGACATCGCCTTAATTATCTGCACGCAAATTTGCCGCCTCTACGCCCCTTCTATGGCCGATTCCGCCGATCCCGCAATACAGAGATTATTTACCATGAGCCTGCGGATCACGGCAGCCAGCGCGGTCATGTTCTTTATCTCCAACTGGTGCGACGTCCTGCTCTTTGCCAAAATTCGGGAAATCACCAACGGCAGGTATTTATGGCTCCGCAATAACGTAGCGACCATCGTATGCAACTGCCTCGAAAACTTCCTGTTCTACTTCCTCGCTTTCTACCCGGATTTCAGCGCCGGTCAGATCTTCAGCATGGGACTGGCGACCTGCCTGCTGGAAGTCATCATTGGAATCTGTGATACCCCGTTCCTCTATCTGGCGAGACGCTTAAGGCACGGGGATGAACTGGAGGGTTCGCGGTGACATATGAGCTGTTCGGCATTCTTGGAACGGTGCTCATTCTGATTGGCTTTCTTTCTGACAGCGAAAAGAGGATCCGCATTTTTGATATGGCAGGCTCCGCCCTCTTTGTCCTATACGGAGTTTTGATCGGGGCGTACAGCAATATCCTGCTCAACGGGATACTCATCATCGTCCATATTTTCAAGCTGCGGAAAATCGGGAAAAAGGCCGGATAATCAGATTTTGCGGAGCGATCAGAAAACGAGGTGATTCAATGCCGCAACAGACCACCGAAAAGCGGGAGACTGCGAAACGGTTATATCTGGACAGCGGCGGGAAAATCCTGATCAAAGATATCGCCTCACAGCTCGAAACTCCGCCGTCCACCGTTTCAACATGGAAGCGGACGGACAAATGGGACAGCTACCTCAAACGCAAGCCCCGCAAAAATGCACAGCTCCTCAAGGGTAACAAGAGGTCAGCAAAGCCTCACCCTTCACAGCTTAACAATAAAAATCCGCTGCGTCATGGCCGCTACGAAAAGCTCAAGTACGAAACCATGACCGATGAGGAAAAGAGCCTCATTGACGAGGTACGGGCCTCCACGGACCAAATCAGGATGCAGATAGATCTCATTGCTGAATTGGAAGTCCGGGAGCGCCGCATGTACGCTCGCATTGAGGCCCTTCGCCTCATTGCCGAAAAGGACCCGGAACGGCTGATCACCAACTTTGCCACCATGGAAAAGGAATCGCCCACGGAAACAGGCAAGAAAAAAGGCAAGCCCGGAACCATGCGGGTCAGCAAAGCGAAAAAGCATGTTACTGATCTTATTCAGGAAATCGAAAATGCTTTGACGGCTGTCCAGAAGCAAAAACAGCAGGCCATATTGACCCTTCACAAGCTCACGGAAGACAAGATCATCCGGGAACGTGAGGAGCGCCGCCTCAAGCTGGAAGAAAGGCGGGTAGCCCTCTTGGAGAAGCGCCTTGCCCTCTCTGATCCGGACACCGAAACGGATGCCATGAAGGAAGCGAGGCGTCTATTGGAGGGGATAGACAGTGCCTTTTAGTCCAAAGCAGCAGGAATACTTTCAAAAGGCAACCCACCGCTGGAACGTCAAAACCGGCGCTACCCGCTCCGGCAAAACCTTCATGGATTATTTTGTCATACCGAAGCGCATTTTGAACACCAGCGGGCAGGGCCTTATTGTCATCCTCGGCCATACGCAGCAAACCCTCCAAAGGAACATCATCGACCCCATGCAGCGCATCTGGGGAACATCCTTGGTCGGCAATGTATCCAACCGAACCGGGGCGGCCAATATATTCGGCAAAAAGTGCTATGTTCTCGGCGCGGACAACAAGGCCAGAATCAACCCGATTCGAGGCTCATCCATTGAATACTGTTACGGGGACGAGGTAGCCACGTGGGAAGAAGGGGTCTTCCAGATGCTCAAATCCCGTCTGGACCGCCCGAACAGCATCTTTGACGGGACCTGCAACCCGGAAACCCCGATGCACTGGTTCAAGACCTTCTTGGACAGCGACGCGGATATTTACCAGCAGTCCTATACCATCTATGACAATCCCTTCCTTGATCCGGAAATCGTTCACAATCTGGAAAAGGAATACGCCGGCACAGTCTTCTTTCAAAGATTCATACTTGGAGAATGGACGCTGGCGGAGGGCCTGATCTATAAACACTTCTCAGAAGAAAAAAACCTCTACGACAAACCGCTTTCCGACGAAATCCGCAAGCGCTCCATCTCTTATGTTTCCATTGACTACGGCTCCGCCAACCCGACGGCCTTTCTCCATATCCTCTATGATCCGCAGGACAGGGTCATCTATGTGGACAAGGAATATTATTACGACGGCAGGCACGAAGTAGTCCAGAAAACGGATGAGGATTACGCTCAGGACCTTATGGCCTTTGTGCCGCCGGAAGAAGCCGCTGCGGTCGTTATAGACCCCTCGGCGCTCTCTTTTCGCATTGCCATCCGCAGGCTCAATTATCGGGTCAAAGAAGCGGTCAATGACGTACTCAACGGAATCCGGGATGTGTCAACCCTCATGTCCGTCGGGAAGCTCATGGTCAATGTGTCCTGTGAAAAGCTTCTCAAGGAAATCAGAACCTATGCATGGGATGAAAAGGCGGCCCAGCAGCTCGGCATCGACAAACCCATCAAACAAAACGACCACGCTGTAGACGCATTGAGATATTTTGTCAATACCATCGTCAGAATGC
>CAMJPQ010000075.1 GCA_946407745.1 uncultured Clostridia bacterium | reverse complement strand
GTGCGGATTTCCTCCGCCACCTTGGAATCGCGGAGCAGCATGGCCATGCAGAGAATGGCGCGGGGAGGATAAAAACGGGAGCCTTTGTAGTTGACAGAGAAGACGGCGTCCCCGATGCTGTAGAGCATACACCCACGGGAACCGATTGAGGATTCATTTTGAATCTTCATTCCGCTGATCTCAGCGGGGGTCATGATGGTTGCCCCATTGGCAATCAACTCATCTCTGTTCCGCTGAAAAACCGTCATGATCGTTTTCGCCGGAACTTCGAAATAGTTTGCTAACTGCTCCGTCGTTGCCATACACAGCTGGGGCACCATCAGGAGGGCCTTGACTTTCTCCAGCACCTCCACACGGTTTGCGAACTGCTCCCGCTGTTCCCTGGTCATCACTTCATCAATGTGTCTCATGCGATTGCCCTCCTCATGCTTTGATCGTTGCTACTGGTATTTGTTTTTTCCTCGCATAGGCGATGGTGTTCTGTGTGCCGCTTTTGCGTCCGTTGCTCACGGCGATGACCTTGGCGCTGTGATCAACCATCCATTCGTTTCTTGTCTGAAACACCTGATCCTCATACTCTGGTGATATAATCCTGACCACATCTGCGTTCTGCAGGAGGCGGTCATACTTGTTTTTCCATTCCGGCGGCCAATGGTCCGGGAAACCTGGGTAGGGTACAGCGGCAATCAAACGAATGCCGGGGTACTGGCTCTTCAGCCGCTGCACGATTTCTCCGGCCCAGATGTCCACCCCGATACACATGCCGGTGACGAATGTGGTATAGCCTTCCTGGATAGCTAACAAAATCATATTTTCCAGATCTACCTTCACATCATCTAGCGGGCGTGTGATCCCCTGCGGACGATGCCCTGTAAAGCAGCAGCGGTGTTTGCGTTTTTCCTCCTCGGAGAGCGCGGCCCGCTGTTTTTTTTCGGCCTTTTTGGCCAGCGCGCCGGGGCCAAGAATGTCCCGCGGATTCTGAATCATAGCGCTTCATCCTCCCAACCAGGATCATCCTCCCAAAGCTCCGGGAGCATTTTTCCCTGGATCGCGGCGATGTCACAGAACTGGATGATCCGCTTTTCGAGGTACAGTGCGTGCATCCCGACTCTGACGCAGGTCCCGGTCAGCGTGAGGTATTGGCCGCGGCGTCCATAGGCAGCGTTGTCCGGATCGTCGCAGGGTAAAAAGAAGGTGACGGTGATGACCGGCTTGTTTTCTCGGGCAGCTCTGCCGTTGATGGTCAGCCTATGCAGGATGCTGAGCTTGCGGTCGATGTCTTCCTTTGTGTCGTCGTCTAATTCTTTTCGGTTTTCATATAGCGTTTCCTTGGCGGCGACCGCGTCGCTGAAACCCTTCAGGGCATCGAAGGGGGCGAAGATCTTTGCGCGCTTCCCGTGATCCATCTCCGGATGCTTCAAACGGAAAGCATCGAACGCTCTGTGCTGCGGTTGTCCCTTTGCATAAACGCCTGCGTATCGGAAATTCGCGGGCATTGTCATATATCCGACCATCCTAAACCCCTTTCCCGGCGGAGCCGGCTACGCCCGGTGACCGCCGATCTGCTGATTTCGCTCCAGTGATGTCGCGCCATTTTGCAGGTTCTTCCCCGTAAATATGGCGTTTGCGCCATATCGGGCCCGAACAGTCAGCATGGCACCCTGGATTCGCTTTTCCCGTTCCAGCGCCGCGTAATCTGTAAAAAAGTCGATCTGCACCGTTCCGCTGTCCGGAATGACGTTGCAGGCACAGACACCCAGCCGCCGGTATAACAGCCGGTGATCCGTTTTTTCATCGAACTGCATGGCCAGCGCTGCGCTGATGGCGGAGGGGCTGCCGGTGGGAACGACCAGGTTCGCGGTACCGCCACTGTGCGTCGGATGCAGCCGCCCGTAAAAATCGACAGAGACAGGACCTTCATAGCCGGGAACCTTTTCCAGACTCTTGTAATCATAGCTTACCCACCAGGTGAACACCGGCGCAAGTAAGCGCTTCTGATACATATCGGCGCAGAGGACGTCGATCATTTCCAGAAACACATTCCGCGCCTCGCCATACGCATAGGGCCGGGGCAACACCTGCCCATTGGATAGGCTGTGGCTGTCTGTGCGGTAGCCCTTGATATCGCGCATGGTCACCGGTTCGACACCCCAGGCGTGGTCGATCAGGATCTCGCCATCGATCCCGAAAGTCTTGTAGAACCACTCCTCGTCGTACTGTGAGCGGGCTGCTACATCGCCCATGGTGAACATGCAGCCTTTCATCAGCCGGCGTGCCTTGCCCGGACCGATCTGCCAGAAATCGGTCAGCGGTTGGTGATCCCAGAGCAGGAACTTGTAGCTGTCCTCGTTCAGCTCCGCAATGCGGACGCCGTCCTGGTCTGGCTGCGCCTTTTTTGCGACGATGTCCATGGCTACCTTGGCCAGGTAGAGGTTGGTTCCAATACCGACGGTGGCGGTGATGCCGGTCTCCTTCAGCACAGCCCGGATCATGGTGATGGCCATGAGACGCGCCGGTTCGATCCCCTGCCGCATGGCAGCCTTCCGATATAAATGAAGGTAAGGAGTACAGTCGATAAAGCTCTCGTCGATGGAGTACACGTGAATGTCCTCCGGCGCGGCATAGCGGAGAAAGATGGAGTAAATCTGGGCCGATACCCGTTCGTACTCCGCCATGCGCGGCACCGCGATGAGATAAGAAAGCTTTTCGTGATGCTGCAGCTCCCAGTCCCGGATGGCCTGCTTGGCCTCGAACAGCCTGGGTCTGCCAGGGACACCCTTGGCTTTCAACGCGGGGGAGACTGCCAGGCAGATCGTCTGATCGGATCTGGACGGGTCGGCAACCAGAAGGTGCGCCTTCAGCGGATCCAGTTCCCGGTACACACACTCGACGGAGGCGTAGAAGCTCTTCATATCGATCGCGATATAGACATGATCTTCTGGCATGCGCTCACCTCCCGATGCCTGGTCGCCTGTAAAAGGGTGCACGAAATACGCCTGTTGAAATATCGTTTTTCAACGGGATCCTGGTTGCATGTTATGAAGAGAATGATCAGAGGGACTTATCCATATAGTTCTTGGTGGCGTAAATGGGGCTGCTCAAGAGGAAACCGCGCGCCTTCATGCTGCGGAATTTGAAGTCGAGGAGCTCAGGTGCGACGCGAAGCTGCCTCGCGGCCTCAAAGAAGCCGTACTCACCCTTCAGCACGTCCATTACATCGTCGTCACTCAGTTGATACTCAGCGCTCCAGATATTGGCGTTCAGCTCGTCACGGTCGTTTTCGTAGTTGCCGTATACATCAAAATCGTGGTATTTGCGAAGCCCCTTCACTTCGGAAGGAACCATGACGTGGCCCACTTCGTGTGACTTTACCAGGCGCTGCACCCGGCGGGGGAAATCATTATTGATACCGATCACAGGTATTCTGCTCGTGATGACGCAAAAGCCCTTACAGGATTTGGGGTGCCTTCCCATATGGGCATAGTAAAGCTCGATTTCCCGATAGCGAATCAGGCGGTCAATGTCTTCTTCCTCTTTCCGCGCCGCCTCCGCGAACTTGTGAATCATTTCATAATCAATCCGCATTGTCGTACCTCCGATAAATGAGAAGGTTTACTTGTCTTCCCATTGATCCTGGATCGACTTGGGCGTGAACTTTTTACGAGCCCTTTCCTTACCCAGCGCAATGGCATTCATGAACGCTTCCATAAAGAGGTCCATGTCCTCGGCGGGGACGTCGCCGCCCGCGAAGCTTGCGACGGAATCGTCAAGCATCTTATTGAGCTGACCGGCGTACCGCGATCCGAATTTGCTCCGGGCGTTTTCGATAATGTCCTCCCGGTTAGCGCCTTCATGCGGATCTTCACACTGATCATCCGTCAGATAGGTGTAGGTCACGTTCAGAGCGGCGGCAAGCTTGCGGATCGTGCTGCTCCTGGGAATCGCAGCGCCGCGCTCGTAATCGGTGATAGACCGCTGGGTGACGCCCACCTTGTCGGCCAATTGCGTCTGGTTCATCTGCAGCGCCAGTCGCGCCTGCTTCATTTTCTCAGGAAGCTTTTCCATCTTGACTTCCGTCTCCTTGCTTGCCTTGCCTGCCATGTTGCTGCCTCCTCCTGCTTTGACATTTATTTTTCGGCAACTTCCTAACTTCCTTGTGCTGCTCCCTTGCTGTGGTGTACAATTGCTCTCGTAGGAAGTGACTACATTATAACTTCCTAAACGGGTATTGTCAATGGGTTTTGGAAGAATTTTTTTGAAACTTCCTAAAGATTGACGGAAAGGAGGTGACCGTGTAAATGCCGGAGATCCAGTTCAATATGAAGAAGCTCGGCCTGCAGATTTCTATCCTGCGAAATGAAAGGCATATGTCGCAGGAAGACCTGGCTGAGATGTGCGATGTATCCCGGAACACGGTCGCCTCCTGGGAAAGCGGACAGAAGGAGCTAAAGCTGTTCTCGTTCCTAAAGCTGGCGCTGGCGCTGGACTGCCCTGTTCAGGAACTCCTGAAAGGAATGCTTCCTGGAGAAACTGCGGAAGATCAGGACGAGGGCGTTGAACTCTGCAATGAGGCGCGAAGCAGGCTGAGCCACAAGGATTATCACGCTTTCATCAATCAGATGAAGGCGACCCTGGACTTCATTTCAGAGATCAAGGCGTCGTAGTTATGTCCGGGACGAATCCAGCAGGTATGCCCAGGATGCGCATCACGCGCCTATGAGATATTGTATTCGGGCATTTTTGCAAATCTACCAACTGAAGTTGTCAAAACCGAAGTGGCTTGCCAACTTCAGTTGATTTTTTTCTACCTTAGCGGCGGTTATCATATACACGTGCTCAGGAGCACAGCCCACCGCTGCCCAGCCAGGGTGGCGGAGAGCTGAGACGCTGGGCACACGGACACCTCCAAAGTCGGCTCGCGAGCGACAGTGGATGTCCTGCGAAACCAGAACCGCACTTTTTCCAAGGGAGAAGTCTGCCCATTGGGCGACGGGGACGGTTTCGCGGCTGACATACCTCTGTTCTCGTGCGCCATCACGGACCGGAGCGTATGGCAGCGCGCCGGTTCTTTTCAATTCCGACCGACGGAGCGAAGGCTCCAGACATTGGAGGTTCAGCATGTTCAGCTGCAAGTACGACACCAGTGTGACGCGCATTCATATGGAATTCACCCGCAAGGCCGTGAAATGGCTGGCCAGAGTCAACCAGCGGAAGGGCGAAAAACTCCTGCCGGATCAGATCATTCGGGAGATGGCGGAGTACATCGAGCACCGCATGGAGGACGGCGATCCTATGATCGCGGAATTTACCGTGCGCTTTGACAGCGACGTCTTCCTGACGGTTCGCCTGAGCCAGGGCTGCTACTACATTCTGGATGTGGATGCAGTGAACGGTTTTGCCGCCGTCTATCCGGTGTACGTGTGGGAGCGGGTGAAGGTGGGCTTCCGCAGCCTGCTGGCCAGGGTGATCGTGGGGTGGTCCAACGTGTATGATCCCAAGCCGCTGGTGTGCGTGAAGTGCTACTGAGCGAAAGCTGAACCTTCATGATCCGAACAACGAGAACATGGACAAAACGAACACAGGAGGAAGCCAGGATGGCAAAAATGAGTGAACTGGACGCAGCCCTGAAGGCTCTCATGGAGCAGAGCCGCAGCATCCAGGAATCAGTGCGGTGCATCCGCGAGCTGATGTCGGCTGACGCCGCGCCGGATCCGGGCGAAGAGCACCAGCCCGAACAGGAGGCGAAGCCCGAAAAGACCTACACCCTGCAGGAGGTGCGCGCCATGCTGCGCGAGAAGACCAGCCAGGGTCATAAGGACGAGGTCAAGGCGCTGTTGAAGGCGCACGGCGCGGAACGCCTGCCGGATATCGATCCGAAGGAATACCCGGCCATGATGCAGGAAGCGGAGGAAATCGGTGCATGAGCAGACAGCACGCATTGCTCTCCGCCTCCAGCGCCTACCGGTGGATCAACTGCCCGCCTTCTGCGAAGCTGCAGGAGCAGTATGAGGACAAAGGCTCCGCCTACGCCGAGCAGGGCACGGACGCCCATTCGCTGGCTGAGTGGAAACTGCGGAAGGCCCTGGGCATGGATGTGGAGCCTGATCCCCGTGATACCCTTCCGTACTATGATGAGGAGATGGAGGAACACACCGACGACTACGCCGCCTATATTCTGGAGCTGCTGGCGGAGGCGCGGAAAACCTGCGACGATCCCCTGGTCATGGTGGAACAGCGGGTGGACTACTCCCGCTGGGTGGACGGCGGCTTCGGCACGGCGGACGCGATCCTTATCTCAGATGGCTGTATGACGATCATCGATCTGAAATACGGCAGCGGGGTGGAGGTCAGCGCAGAGCACAACCCACAGACCTGCTGTTACGCCCTGGGCGCGCTGGATCTGCTGGATGACCTGTACGCGATCGATACCATCACGATGATCATCTTCCAGCCCCGGCGGGAAAACATCTCCGAATGGACGATTTCACGGGATGAACTGCTGGCCTGGGCGGAGGAAACTCTGCGTCCCGCTGCGGAACTGGCCGCCGAAGGTAAGGGTGAATACCACAGCGGCGACCACTGCCGTTTCTGCAAGGCGAGGCATGAGTGCCGGACAAGGGCGGAGGAGCAGATCAGCATGATGCGCTACGACTGTGATCTGCCACCCACGCTGACGGACGCGGAAGTGGAGGATATCCTCGGCAAAGCGGATCAGCTGATCAATTGGGCGGAGGATATTAAGGAATACGCCCTGCAGGCGGCC
This sequence comes from uncultured Clostridia bacterium, assembly GCA_946407745.1. Taxonomy (GTDB): domain Bacteria; phylum Bacillota; class Clostridia; order Christensenellales; family Aristaeellaceae; genus RUG11272. Next base: position 6,113 of record CAMJPQ010000075.1, on the reverse strand, counting down.
ATCGGCGGAAAGCACTGGAACGGCTTCAAACTGGTGGAAGGCCGGAGTAACCGCCGCTTCACCGACGAGAAAGCCGTGGCCAAAGCGGTGACCGAAGCGGGCGAAGACCCCTATGAAAAGAAGCTGCTGGGAATCACGGCGATGACTACCCTGCTGGGCAGGAAGCGGTTCAACGAGCTGTTGGGCAAGTATGTGGAGAAGCCCCGCGGCAAGGCTACCTTGGTGCCGGAGAGTGATAAACGTCCGGCGATGACTGATACTGATTTCGATGAAATCGACAACGAGAAAAAAGGAGAATAACACAATGGAAAATACGAACACGACCAGAAAGCTGCCCCAGGACACCGTCATCACCGGCGACCGTACTCGTCTGAGCTACGCGAATCTGTTTGAGCCTCGGGGCTTTGAGGGCAGCAAGCCCAAATACTCCGCCAGCCTGATTATCCCCAAGGATGATAAGCGCACTCTGGATGAGATAAGCGCGGCGATGAAGTACGCTTATGAGCAGAACGGCTATAAGCTGCGTGGAAATGGCCGCAGCATCCCGCCCATGGACAGGATCAGCTTGCCGCTTAATGACGGTGATGAGAAGCGTCCCAACGATCCCGCCTACAAGGACGCTTATTACATCAACGCGAAAAACGATGATCAGCCCGCACTGTACGACGAGAATAAGCAGCCTGTGACTGACCGCTCGGTACTGTACTCCGGGTGCTACGCCCGCTGCAAGATCCAGTTTTATGTCTACAATATGGGTGTGAACAAGGGAATCGCCTGCTCTCTGAGAGGTGTTCGGAAGGTTCAGGACGGAAAGCCGCTGGGCGGCAGCGTCACGACGGCGGATGATTTCGACATCGATGAGGACTATGAGGACGACGCGGATTTCCTCAATTAATCTATCAAGGGCGGCGGGGAAACCTGCCGCCCTTTTCCGAAGGGAGGCGTTATCGTGAAAACGCTGTCCATTGATATCGAAACCTATTCCTCTGCTGATTTGAACCGCACGGGCGTGTACCGCTACGCCGAGGATCCGGACTTTGACATCCTGCTATTCGGCTACGCTGTGGACGACGGCCCAGTGTGCGTGATTGACATGGCCAAAGGAGAAAAGATCCCGGATGAGATCATCGCGGCGCTGACGGACGAAAACGTCATCAAGTATGCTTTCAACGCGTCCTTTGAGCGCGTCTGCCTGTCCCATTGGCTGGCAGTAAGCGGCTACGATTTGTGCAACAGCATGTACTCTATCCCCGGAGACAGCGTCCGAAACTATCTCGACCCTGCCTCCTGGCGCTGCACCATGATCTGGTCGGCCTACCTGGGTCTTCCCTTATCCCTCGCCGGTGTCGGCGCTGTGTTGGGCCTGGAAAAGCAGAAGCTGGATACGGGCCGCGACCTGATCCGCTATTTCTGCCGCCCCTGCGCGCCGACACAGTCCAACGGGGAGCGGACGAGGAATCTGCCGGAGCACGCCCCGGAAAGATGGGCGGAGTTCATCGCATACAACAAGCGCGATGTGGAAACGGAAATGGAGATCCATCACCGACTGGCCAATTACCCTGTGCCGGATGAGGTCTGGGATCAATATCACCTGGATCAGGAGATCAATGACCGGGGGATCCTGGTGGATCGGCGGCTGGTGGAAAACGCGATCCGAATGGACGCCCAGTCCCATGAGGAGCTGACCAGCCTGATGAAGCAGCTGACACAGCTGGACAATCCCGGCAGCGTACAGCAGATGAAGCGCTGGCTGGCAGAGAACGGTTTAGAGGTGGAATCTCTGGGGAAGAAGCAGGTGGCCGGTTTGCTGAAAGATGCACCGAAGCCGCTGGGGGATGTGCTTGCCCTTCGGCAGCAGCTGGCGAAATCCTCCGTGAAAAAATATCAGGCCATGCAGGCTGCCATGTGCGCAGACGGCAGAACGCGGGGATGCTTTCAGTTTTACGGAGCCAACCGCACCGGCCGCTTTTCGGGGAGGCTGATTCAATTGCAGAACCTGCCACAGAACCATCTCCCTGACCTGGACGCCGCTCGTGAACTGGTGCGCGCCGGGGATTACGACGCCATCGAAATGCTGTACGGCTCTGTACCGGAGGTGCTGTCGGAGCTGATCCGCACCGCCTTCATTGCGCCGGAGGGGAAGCTGTTCTACGTGGCCGACTTTTCCGCCATTGAAGCCCGTGTCATCGCCTGGCTTGCCCATGAGGATTGGCGGGCGGAGGTTTTCAAAAACGGAGGCGACATATACTGCGCTTCGGCCTCTGCCATGTTTCATGTGCCGGTGGAAAAGCACGGCATTAACGGCCATCTGCGGCAGAAGGGAAAGATCGCTGAATTGGCTCTGGGCTACGGCGGCTCCGTCGGCGCGCTGAAGGCCATGGGCGCATTGGAAATGGGGCTTCAGGAAGACGAACTTCTCCCCCTGGTGCAGGCCTGGCGGGAATCTAATCCCAACATTGTGAAGCTGTGGTGGGACGTGGACGCCGCGGCCATGGCTGCAGTAACGGAGAAGGGCGAAACGGAAACACACGGCATCCGCTTTCAGTACCGCAGCGGCATGCTGTTCGTGACGCTGCCCTCCGGCAGAAACCTGGCCTATGTGAAACCGGCCATCGGCGAGAACCAGTTCGGCAGTCCGGCGCTGACCTATCTGGGTGTCGGCGGCACAAAGAAGTGGGAGCGTATCGAGACCTACGGCCCGAAGCTGTGTGAGAACATCGTGCAGGCCATATCCCGGGACATCCTCTGCTATGCTATGAACACCCTGCGGCACTGTTTTATCGTGGCGCATGTTCACGATGAACTGATCATTGAGGCGGATCCCCGGGTTTCCCTGCAGGCGCTGTGTGAGCAGATGGCCAGGACGCCGCCCTGGGCGAAGGGTTTGCTTCTCAGGTCGGACGGCTTTGTCACCCCGTTCTATAAGAAAGACTGACAGACAATAGAATGAAAGCGAGGCTACCATGATGAACAACGCGCAAATCAGCCAGAAGGATCTTGTCTATATCTGTTCCCCTTACGCGGGGGACGTTCAGGAAAACCTTCATCGGGCGAGAATGTACAGCCGTTTCGCCGCTTTCCGCAATGCGATCCCCGTGACGCCCCACCTGCTGTACCCGCAGTTTCTGCAGGATGCGGATTCCGCTGAACGTCAGATCGGCATCGAGTGCGGCATGACGCTGCTCTCTCTGTGCGACGAGCTCTGGGTATTCGGCGACCGAATCAGTAAGGGCATGGCGGCGGAGATCGAGTACGCGAAAAGCGCCTGCATCCCGATCCGGTACTTTGCCCTGGTGCCCAGGGAGGTGAAAGCGGAATGACAGAAAACAGCCCGATCCTGGGCTTTACGATTTACCAGGCTACCTGCATGGGCAGGGCATCCAACTGCGAATACCCGCATGAGATTAAGGTAAAGGATGTGGAATCGCTGAAGCTGTCTGCCCGGCGGGATTATGTGTGCGCCCGGTATCAGAACAGCTACCGCTCGGTGACCAATTTCATGGAGGCGGACTGTGTGGGCATGGACGTGGATAACGATCACTCCGACAGCCCGGAGGACTGGATCCACCCGGAGGATATACGAAAGGTATTCCCGGACGTGACCCTGGGCGTCCACTACAGCCGTCACCATATGAAGCCCAAGAAGAACCGCACGGCGAGACCCCGGTATCATGTGTTTCTGGCCTGCAAGCGCACGGAAAGCGCGGAGGAATACAAGCAGCTGAAGGAACGGCTGCAGAGGGTGTTTCCATATTTCGACACCAATGCTCAGGATGCCGCCCGGTTTTTCTTTGGTACGCGGGACGGCGCATGTGATTTCTTTCCCGGCACGATCACCGTCAATGAATGCCTGGAAATGTATTACCCCGAGGACGGCGATACGGACGACCCGCTGGAACTGCTGGATCCCGCTAACCCGCTGGACAACACGATTCAGGAGGGACACCGCAACGCGACGCTGTCCCACTTTGCGGGGCGTGTGCTGAAGCGGCTGGGGCCGACGGATGAGGCGCACGATCTTTTCCTGCGCCGGGCGGCCGCCTGCGACCCGCCGTTGGAAGAGGCTGAGCTGGAGCATATCTGGCGCAGCGCCCTCGGGTTTTATAACCGGATCAGCCAGCAGGCGGGATATCTCTCCCCGGAGGAATACGGGAAGAACAGCCAGCGACATTACGATCCGGACGACCGCACCGACGTGGGGCAGGCGGAGCTTTTGCGGGATCTGTCCGGCGAACGGCTGCGATACTCGGACAATATAGGCTACCTGTCCTATGACGGCGTATGCTGGAAGGAATCCGAGCAGATGGCTCAGGGCGAGGCCCAGGCGCTGACCCGGTTGCAGCTGGAAGAGTCCCGGGCGGAAATGGAATCCACGTGGGAGCGCTGCAAGGAATACGGCATCGATGAGCTGCTGGAACAGATGCCGAAGCGGAAGGCAAAGGAGTGCATGAACCGGGATCAGCTGGCCGTGTACGAACGGTATGAATCCGCAGCGAAGTATTACGAATGGGCTGAGAACCGGCGATCCTCCAAGTATATCCGCGCCACCATGCAGCAGGTGACCTCCATGGTCATGATCCGGCCGGATGAGCTGGATGCGGATCATTTGCTGCTGAACTGCCCGGAGCATTCCTATGACCTTCGGCACGGTGCCCGCGAAGGCCGCGAACACCGGCCCGGCGACTACTGTACCAAGGTGACTTCGGTAGAACCCTCGGATGAAGGTGCGGAGCTGTGGCAGGACTGCCTCAGGAAAATATTCTGCGGGGATGAAGCCCTGATCGATTATGTTCAGCAGATCTGCGGACTGGCCTGTGTGGGGAAAGTGTTTTATGAGGCCATGATTATTGCCTATGGCGACGGCCGCAACGGCAAATCCACCTTCTGGAACACCATTTTCCGGGTCATGGGCAGCTATGCTAAGACGATCTCGGCAGAAACGCTGACGACATCCTGCAAACGGAATACGCTGCCGGAGATGGCGGAGCTGAAGGGCTGCCGCCTGGTGCTGGCGTCTGAGCTGAAGGAAGGTCTGAGCATGAACACCTCGGTGGTCAAACAGCTCACATCCACGGACCCCATCCATGCTGAAAAGAAGTACTTTGCCCCCTTCGATTTCCAGCCGACGCATACTCTGGTGCTGTACACCAACCACCTGCCCAAGGTACGCGCCTTGGATGCCGGTATCTGGCGCAGGCTGATCGTCGTTCCCTTCAATGCCAGGATCGAAGGCAAAGGTGACATCAAGAACTACAGCGATTACTTGGTGGAACACGCCGGAGGTGCTGTAATGAAGTGGATTCTGGAAGGCGCGCAGAAGGTGATCGCGGCGGACTACCGCGTCCAGGAACCGGAGATCGTACAGACGGCCATCGCGGAATACCGGGAGAACAACGACTGGCTGCGGCCTTTTCTGGAAGAAAAGTGCGACGTGGGGAAACAGTACAGAGAGGCCTCCGGACAGTTCTATATTGCCTACCGTGCCTTCTGTGAATCCACCGGGGAGTTCATCCGAAGTACCACAGACTTCTATGGCGCGCTGGCCACCTACGGCTTTGAACGGCAGAAGACGAAGACCGGCAATTTCGTGGTCGGTGTTCGATTGAAAGCCGATTCTGACGACGACAGCGATTTCCTGAAATAAGGTGAAAAGCGTTGCTGCGCCTGCGTTATCAGCCCAAAGGTGGAGGTCGATGGAGGTCTCTCCATGACTTCTCCAATAGGAAAATTCAAAACTGTCACCAAAAAAGAAAAGTAGTGATAGAAATGAAAATTATATATAAGGACTTTGTCAGGAGACCTCCACCGACCTCCACCCATAAGGCTAAAAACCCAGGCGCGGAGCGCATTCAAGGACGAAAAGCAGAGCAATGCGAAGGAGAATAAACATGACTTTTTATAGCTGGATCACCAGAAACTATAAGACTCAGGAAGGCGCGAAGGGGGAACTGGCCCGCTTCCTGAAGGGCAACGGACTGCGCACCAATTCCCGGGCATACGAACGGAACAAGGCGGCGCTTCTGTGCGGCCATCCCAGCGAAAAACTGATCCGCATTTACGACGCTGCATGGCACGAATACGCTGTGCTGAAAAGCTGCGGGAAAGTGTGACCG
>CAMJPQ010000074.1 GCA_946407745.1 uncultured Clostridia bacterium | reverse complement strand
GGAATTCTAAGCAGTGCAGTCGGTGGGGGCCTTCGGGGGCGGCAGCAAGGGGAGACAAGCCCCCTTTCAAGAATGTTTATAGGTTGAGTAATCCAGACTCAAAGGAAGGTCCCGGTTGCCGACGGCTTTTTTGACGGCTACGATCATGTTGGTTTTTGATGCTTTCAAGCGATTGCACTGCAAGTGTGCCAACTGCATATTGGCTATGTCTGCCGGATTTCCGCCTTTTGAAATAGGGACAATGTGGTCAACCGTAGCGCTCCACGGATCTGGAAAGCGCAGATCAAAATTCACGGGCCTGCCACAGATTGCGCAAACAGATTGCGTCGCGAAGATCTTTTTCCTCGCTTTGCGATATGTTGCTTCTGCCCAGCCGTGCTGATCAGGCCTGTTCTGCTGCTTCGCCGGCATTCTGCGCCTCCTCCTGTGCGATCATGGTCAGGTACATCGGGAACGATATGCACGGGATATACGGACCCGTTGCAACCATTGCCTGCTCCTGTATCTGCCAGTAATAATGCCCACGGTCCTGAGCGCAGTACAGCAGCAGCTCGTCGTTATTCATACCGAACACGCGCTTGACGTCCTGGACATATGCGGAGATTGCTTCCGAGTTCTCCCGGATAAAGCCACGACTGTCAGTGAACACAGCGCCCATGTGATAAAAGTAACTGTACAACACAACGCCAACAGCCTGATACTTAGCAATCTTCAGCGCTTCTTCACCGCGGCGCCTGTAGTAATCCAGGAATACACGGCCGGTTGACTCGATGTATTCCGGTAGGTGATTCTCAATGAACGGCCTGTCTTCTCCCTGGGTGATACTGTCAGGCCGCTTCAGCCATCGATATGTCAGAACCGGAGCATACATCGGCTGCTCTTTCGTTTCATCCAGGATGCATGTGGCCAGCGAGGAAAGGTAGATATCCTCATGGCTCTTCAGGTCGTGCTTATAGGAAACGTGATTCCGCTCCCACCACTCTCGCCGGTAGAACTTACCATGTGTCCAACCGTAGGAACGCTGATGCTTCCGGATCAGCCGGAACTGTCCTTTGACATAGCTTCCTTCATCGAAGTCCGACGTCACGATCGGAAAACGGAACCCGTCGCGCTCTGACTTATCGATCTGCTTGAACACCTTAAGGAAGGCCCCGGAAACAAATTCATCATCCTGGTCTCCGAAGATCACCCAGTCGCCTGAGCTGGCGTCATATCCTGCCTGCCGCGTGTTGCCGGGACAACAGTTGTATGCCGTCTTCGTGCGAACAATATTCAGCTTCTTTTCATATCGCTGAACAATGTCGTCATACGGTCCGGTCGAACAGTCATCTGAAATAATGACTTCCATGTCTTTAAAGTTCTGCGAGACCAGGCTATCCAGCATTCGACCGATAAAAGGCCTCGCGTTATAGCACGCGAGAATAACACTAAGTTTCGGCATGATTACTCCTCTCATCACTGCTTATGTCGTGCGCCTCCCTCCTCACGCGCCCCCATAGTGGGCATACGCACGTCCCGCCACAGGGGAGGAGTGGAACCCCGCAGCACCCACAAGCAAAGTAAAAGCACCCAGTAATGTCTGAACTGGATGCTTCTGCTTCTGAAGTTGTTAGAAGCATAGAATGTTCCCATTCATTATGCTTCTGCATGGCCCGGAGGGCCATTATAATTATATTTCATAAATCTACTGCAAATCAATGCAAACATTTATCTGAGGCATACGTTATCCGGATACAACCTGGTCAGCTGATGCTCCCCGGATGATAAGTGGTAGAACATGGCCCGCTCTGACACACACATCATGCGAGGGATATCCCGCAGCGGGACGCCCATGATGTAACGGTATCGCAACGCCGCTATGTCGTCCGGGTTAGACAGTGACCCGATCAGCGGAGACAGCTCCGCCCGCATACTGGACAGATCAGAGTATACTTCAGCATAGGCGTCGTCGATCTCAGCAAGCTCTATTGCTCCGGCTTCCACCTTGCTCTGGTTCCCGCCACCGTGCGGCATACCTGTGATTGAGGTGGTGATTTTCGTTGCCTTGGAGAATACCCGCGCTCGCTTCTCACCGATCCGTGTTTCGATGCTGATCAGTGTTCGCATCTTGGTTAGATTAACCATTCCATTAACCGCCTCCGTTCTCGTCGCCATCACCCATGAGATAATCCATGCTTACATGGAGTGCGTGGGCGATCTGCTGCAGCTGGTAGCTGTTAGGGATACGCTTGTTCTTGAGGTAGCGGCCGATAGCCTCCGGCGTGATCCCTGACGCGTCTGCCAGCTTCTTCTGGTTGTAGCCCATCTTGGCCATGGCCTTTCTCATTCTCTCGACATCCAATCATGTCACCGCCTTTCCCCGTCAGCACAGAACCAGTTTGAATCAACAAACTTTTTGATATGTTCGCAAAACGGGACTCCATCCGCAGGAGAAGAAAGGTATCTGCACTCTTTGCACAACACCAACAGGCGCATATCAAGGACACATCCCGTTTTTTTCTCATCCAATTTGGGAATCATAACCCACGCTTCTGCTTTAGCCATCGTCCTTCCTTTCTCCGTCAGCACAGAACCAATTGGAACTTGTTCTAAAATCAGGGTAACATCCACAATCGTCAATTTTCCGTGATACATCATCACTTTTGCACAATCCATTTTCCCACCATTTGCACTCCTTACATCTGACAATCTCCGGTTGCTCTTTCAGCGTGGCAAGGGCATCAGCTTGCAATGTCGTGATACATCTTCCGTCTGCCATCGAGAATGCTTTAAAGTATGGGCAATCGGAAATACAAACTTCTCCGTTTACGCAGCATTCAAGCCCTTTGATAACCTTCTCCTTGTCAGTCATACCATTTCACCGCCTGTCTTTAAACAAATATCTTCCAGCATGAAAACAGATAATTCCAACAACAATTACACAGATGAACCAATTTGCATCAAAAGTCATCCCACTTCACCGCCTGTCCGCATCGTCTACAATAAACAATATCTGAGCCTTCAATTTTATCAATCAAGCTTTCCCAAAGGTCATACTTTTCATTCCAGAAGCATACCGGGCAATGAGATGAATCCCAATATTTTTCTTCTTTTGTTGTTGCGTCTATATATCTGTGACGAACATGAAATGCATATTTTGCTTTCCTGTATTCCTGCTCAGGTTGATTGACTATGTTCGGGTCATATATATTGTTTGGAAAAAGCGTACTCATTCCAACTTCACCACCTGACAGAACCGAAGAATCGAATTATCCACGATCACCGCCTCCGCAGCTTCTCTGGTTTCGTATTTCGCCGCTTTCTGGACGTCTTCCGTGTATACCGCCACGGATTCTTCATGCACGGTCAGAAGCTCGCCTCCGCGCTTCTTCCGGATCTCGCCATAAGGGCCGGTTGTACAGATGGCCTTTTTACTCTTCTCAACCTTGACGAAATACACTTTCCCCAGGCCTCTGGTGTTCACTATCACAAACAAACGCATCACCTCCGCTCAGTAGACCGCCACGGTGTCCACCATTTTGGCCCCGCACTCCGGGCAGCGCTCCGGATAGATGATCTCCGGGAACAGCGAGAAGTCCGGTTCGACCTCAGTTCCGCAGCGGGAACATTCGGCGAATTCGTACAGATCGAACATGTTATAAACGTTCCACTGGGCTTTTCTCCGGAACTTATCAAATAGGTTCATGAAAACACCTCCAATTGTGCTGCAGCGGGATTAAACAGATACAATTCCCCGCCAGTCTTAGCTACAACTCGCCGGGCCGCTTCGATGTCTCTGGTTCGCCAGGCATCATAGCAGCTCATGCTCCAATTGAGCCGATGGTAAAAGTGATTCCATCCAACCAGGTACCACGGCCCGCGTTTTATGATCAGGCAAGTCTTCAGGCGTATATCAATCATGTTACCAACCGCCTTTTGAATCAAAATGGTAGAAATTCCAACGAATGCAGCCTCGCTGGGCATGCTTAATTCGTGCCAGTGTTACGTTACAAAGGTGCAACTAAGCGTGTAAAACACTTTATATCGTATTTAAATGTTTTACCTATATCTCTGTAACATTGTAACAAAAAGTATAAAGTATAAGGATATATAAGGGTTTGAGGGTGAAACAAAGTTTGAAACAAGTGCAACATACTTTGTTACTGCCCATCAGAACGGATAAAAGTCTGAATCAACCTTCTTCCAAACTCTTTGTGTTCCCCATTTGGCCAAGCGAACCGGTTTTTTTGATCGCTCCCATCCTGGGATTTCGTTCATGATTTTTCCGATTTCGATGCTGTCGGCTCTTTCTGGTTTTCGATCATCTGGTTCGTCAAGTGCGTAATGCCATAGCTCAATCACACACACAAGGCTCTCCGGATCTTTCTTGCAATTCTCAAGAAAACCTTTGATTGCACCCACACGCCAATCATCCTCCATGGCCTCAGCCTGCGCTTCTTTGATATCGTCGAGCAGTTCTTTTTTGGCATAAGGATCAAGCTTTCCTGTTCTGTATAGCGCCACGGCCTCCGCCCAGCATTTGCGGATAAGCTCCTTTATTTCTTCTTCACGGGCCAGCAGGGCATATCCGTCTTCTTTGCATTGCACCGGATAAAACCGTCTGTTTCCTGTCTTGTCAGACAAAAACTGCGGGTTATTCGTCGTCCCGATGAATGTGCATCTGCGCGGAATTGTTTCTATGTGCCGATTGTATGGGGCGCGGTAGCTGTCTTCCTGGGCGGTAATATATGCTTTGACAGCCTCTGCTTCCTTCACCCTTGTCATAGCCATCAGCTCGGCCACCTCACCGATCCAGACCCCCCGAAGCGCTTCTATTCCCTCCTTCCCGCTAATTGTTTTGATTTCCCGGAAGTATTGATCCTCGATGTTTAGCCATCTAACCAGCGTTGATTTTCCTCCGCCTTGAGCGCCGACCAGCACGGGCATATCGTCAAATTTGCATCCCGGACGATATGCCCTGTGGATTCCGCCTGCGAAGATCAGGCGCGACACCTCGCGGTTGTATGGCGTATCCTCGCACTTGACCGCAATAGACAAAAACCGCTCAATCCGGCTTACACCATCCCATTCCAGGCTTTCAAGCAGATCTATCAACGGATTGACTTTCTTATTGTCAAAATAGATCATTGTTGCCTTTTCAAGCATTTTCAGGTTGTATAAGCCGTAAGACGATTGGAAATATCCTGCCAGTCTTGCGTCGTCCACATCATTCCACTCAACCCACGCGTTTAACGTATCGTCAAACCGTTCCGGCTTGCCGGTCATCTCATTTTTGCGGAGCTTGTCGCCGTAAATCTCGTTGATCAAATCATAGAAAACACCGATCTGAGGTTTAGCGGCTTGAGGTTTCACGTTTACGAGCAGGCTGACTTTGCTTTTTTCGTCAAATCCCGGAGTCTTGCTATCCTCCATTCGGCCACCTTCTTCTCCAGCTGTTCCAATCTGCCGAGCAGATATTCCAGATATTGCATTTGTTCATTCAATACCAAAAGATCTGTCCAGTCGCGTGCTGATCGTTGTCTCTTTGGAATTGAATCAAGCTTCATGGCGCTGCGGGTCATTTCCTGTAAATCCAGATTGATAAGCTCACGATTCAGCTGGCACAGCGTTGCAAAGTCTTTTGCCGTTGCGTTTATCTTTTTCTCTCTGGCTCTGTTACGTTCCGCTCTTATTGGGTCTTGCGGTTCGAGAAGCCCAAGATTCAAAGATCCGTCTATGGCCATTACGGCGGTTTTGAAATCGCATCCTTCGTGATTCATGACGAAATCAATAGGCGTTCCGCCTTTGTGACAGCCGAAACAATACCAACCGCGCCCGCCTGGGTAAATTTTCAGGGATGCTTGGGCTTCGCTGTGAAAAGGACATGGCATAAATCCATGTTTCGCATGATAGCCGTACAGGCCGAGGATTGTGTCCATGGTTACAACGCCGTTGATTTCTCTGGCTGCTGCTTTTATGTCCACGGAATCACCTCGGCCATGGCCAGTTGCTCAGGCGCGTCCTGGGTCTTAGCCTGGGCTATTTTTTGTTCCTCTTCAAAGTAGTTGCAAAGCGCAAGAAGCAAAGCAAATGAAAGTCTTTTCGCCTTCGGGCTGTTCTCGTATTTGTTGTTAATTAAAGTAATATTCAGTATAAACTGCTTCCAATCTTCTTCAGTGCCGGCCATGTCATAGAAAGTCTCGTGCAATTTGTAAGCGTCTTTCCAGACCTCCCGCTCCTGCTCTGTCAGCTTTACCATCAATTGCGCCTTCCCTCCAAATACTCAATCAGGACTTTCCCGGTGCTTCGCCCGTCGCAGAACCGAAACTTAACGCCATATTCCTGCTGCATGGTGATCATGGCCTTCCGGAGGATTGCCGGATCAAACCGCGCCACAGGTCTGCCGTTCCATCCAATGGGAGGCCGCCAACGATCAAGGCGCCCCCCCGGCAATAATTCCTCAACCAGGATTATCAGCTGGATCCCGCACTCCTGCGCCCGGAGGCACTCAGCGCGGAACCGCTCATGATCCTGAAAAACATTCCCGGCCAGCTCCAGAACGCTCATCTTTGTGTCAACGCTGATATCGCCCTTCCCGGCGATCTGATAATCGCCAACGTTCAGCGCCTGGCGAATGATCTTGATTCCGGTCTGCTGGCAGTACAGATGAACGTTCCTATGCTTTCCAATCTGCTGCCGGGTGTCTTCATACAGCACCATCAGAAGGGTACTTCCTCATCCACGACCATCATTCCGGCCGGCACGGTGGCCTCTGCCGCGGTACCGCTCACGCGGGGCTTCATGTCGGCCATGACTTTGCATTTTCCGGCGTCCATGAACTGGGTGCTTTCCAGCCGCCCGATGGTTGTGTAGGGGATCCCGTTGAATGATCCCTGCCGGACGTTAATGCCGACAGTCTTCCCGACAAGCCCCTGCTCGTTCCAGTCCCAATGATATCCGGGGTTGCTGTCCTCAATCGCCCAGATGTTTCCGTTGAAGCTCCGTAGATCCCAGTCAAAATGCTGGCTTTTCGGGTTCGCCTGGTTCGGGATCCGCAGGGAGAAGTCGCCCTTGTAGCGGACATCATACCGGCCGGAGCTGTTCGCGCTGTCATTCTGATAACGCTTGGTGTAATATCCGGCATATTCGCCCTCGATGATCTCCAGCCGGATGATCAGGCGCTGATCAGGTTCAGCTCCGTCAATCTTCACGGCTTTGATCCCGGCCTTGTAAAGGCCCTTCGGGAGCATGGGATAAGCGGTCGTGGGCGCCTCAGACTTAAATCCTTCAATAGGTTTCATGTTATTCTTCCTCCGTTTCTTTTGTTTCGGCCGTGCCGAAGTAATATTCTCTGATCGTCCTGTCCACCAGGGCGAGATCATTTGGAATCCGTTCCGGGAACATATCCTCCGGAGTTTTGACGGTATCGTTTCCGTTGGTCTGAGTGCGGAAGAAGTGCCCCTCCGGCGTGACTTCTGTCCGCAGCACGATATCAAACAGCCCCTCAACGGTCAGCTTTTCGTCCAGCATCCGGCCGATGGTCTTGGCCTTCACCCGGCCGTTTACATCCGCCTCGGTATGATGCAGGAAGTAAACAATCACATCATCCGCCGTTTTCCTGGCCACAAAATGGATCAGGTTCCGGAAGTTCAGGGCGAGGTCGGTAAACTTCTGGTAACCGACCTCATTTGCCCGGTCGAAAAACTCATTAACCAGCAGATACTGGCTGTCGTCGATCACATAGGTCTTCAGGTTGGGAGCTGCAAGCGTTTTCAGGATGGCGGAATAACTGGCGTTCTTGGCCACCTTGAACGGCTTCCGGAAGGGGAGCCGGGGCTTTTCCACCAGGAAGATCCCCACCTCATCAGGGTTGAGGTTCTTAATGCTGTAGGTCTTCCCGCTGCCGCTTTCCCCCAGGATCATGACAGGGATTCCCATTACTTAATCACCACACTCTCCGTAGCTTCCAGATAGGCTCCTGGGATCTCAGCGCCGTCTTTGATCGCGGCCTTGACGGCATCCTTCCGGATCTCCGGCATCTGGAACCGCAGGAACTCTTCAGGCTCCGTATAATGAGATTCTATGTAATTAACAACGCTCTGCTCATCGATCACGTTCAGCCGGGTGCTGTGGGTGTAGCTAACGCGCACCTTGCTCGTTTTGAAAACCTCTCCCTCCAGCGCCTCCGCGAGCCATGCCTTCAGCCGCTCGGTTTTGCCCTCTGCGGCCTTCTTCCGCGCGGTAAGGGCTTTGATCTCATTCCCGATTGCGTCCGCCTCAGCGCGCAGATCCTTGACCCACAGGGCCACGTTCTCCAGCTTTTTCTCCCGCTCCATCTGGAGCGCGTCCAGCGCTTCCGGATCGATGATCTCGCCGGTTTCCGGGTCCACGCATTTCAGGATCTCGGCATCGATTTCGTACAGTGTCATAATCATTCCCCTTTCTGTTATTGCAGGTCAAACATAGAAATTTGACTTTGTTCTTTCTTATCAGCGGCATATTCCGCTTTTGCATCGCTCAAATCTTCCACCACTCCTTCCTCAAGTGCCGCCATGCAATTTGAAACCGCTTGCTTGTAATAGCTCGGTTTTAGCTCGCAACCTATAGCCCGCCGCCCTGATTTCAATGCGACGTATTCCGTCGATCCGATGCCGGTAAAAGGATCCAGCACGATATCCCCCGGATTTGTCCATAACTCGATACCGCGGCGGATAACCTCCAGCTGAAGCGGGCAGATGTGCCGTTCGTCCTTTTCTTCCCTAGCGCTTTTTCTTTGCAACGTGTCGGATTCTTTGATATCCATCCAGACAGGAGACGCGTAATGCTGCCAGACGTAAACTGGGAAACTCTCGTTTGTGTGCGTAACTCGTTCAGGATTGTCCCCCGGTTTCCGCATCGTAACCAGGAAATCCGCAATTCCCTGGCGGCTCATGCAGCTATCTTTCTTGAGCTGTTTATGTAGAAGCCCCAGTGCTTTCGTTCTCTGCATCGCCGTGACAGGGTTCTTCCAGATCGTGACCTCGCTATGGTAAACAAACCCGGCCTCCTGAAACATCCGGATCAATTCCCCCCGGAAGTCCTTCAGTCCTATAACCCCATCCCGCTCTTTTGACAGCGGGAGCTGCATGCAATGAAACGACAGCAGCCGCCCTGGCATCGTCACGCGGTAAAGCTCATCGATCAGGAAGCGGAAATGCTCTGCAAATTCCTTATCCCCTTTGCAGTTCCCCATGTCCCGATCGCTGTTGCTGTATGTATAGAGGGACGCGAAAGGCGGGGAAAAGATCGTGTAATGAATGCTGTTGTCCGGGATCCCATTTATCACCTCGCACGAATCGCCGTTATAAATGGCGTATTTCTGTCTGACTACTTGGTCAAGCACATTCATGATTGAATTCCTCCCATTGCGGAAGCACCATTTCTTTCTTCGGGTTATAAGGTGCGCTCAGTCGTGATGTCCGCTTAAGCTCTTTCTTTGTGATATCCTTCGTATATTTCACCATCTCGTTTATCATCTGCCGGCTGTCCGCTTCTTTCCGGTTGATGTTTTCCAGAACCGCGCCCTCATTCTTGGAGATAATGATGTAAACATTGACGTTTTTATCCTGGCCGAATCTCCAGCAGCGCCGAACCGCCTGATAATATTGCTCATATGAATCGCTCAGTCCGACAAAAACCACGTTATGACACTGCTGCCAGTTGACGCCGAAACCGAATATGCTTGACTTGGAAACGATGCACCGGGTATCACCATTCGTGAAATCGATAACCGCGCTGGCCTTTTTCTCTGGGCTGTCGCTTCCCTGAATCTCTACGCTGTCCGGTATTAGCTTATGCAGAAGGTTGCTTTCAGCGTTTAGGTCGCACCACACAATCCACTGTTCTTCGCTTCCGTTAACCAGATCCGCAGCCGCCTGGCAGCGATAAGGCATCGATTCGCGCCGTGCTTCTCTGCGTTCCATAAGGCTCATAGTTTGATATATTGGCGCGTCGCCGTCCACAATGATCTGCTCAACGTTCAGCGGCGGCAGGTCATAGCCTTCAATGTCATATCCAAGCGTCCGCGGATTATCCATGAATACGGCCCAGCTTGCCATCCACTGCCAGTACAGATCACGCGCGTGCCCTTTCAGCCTCCATTTGGATGTATCCCCGCCATCGTGGCAGAAGAACATGGCCAGCATCTCCGCCCGCGTCATAACGCCTATAAACTCGCTATGATTTCCCAGCTCCATGTAATCGTTCGGAGCAGGCGTCGCTGTGCATGCGAGCTTGTATGGCGTTTCCATAAATGCGTTTATGATCTGGTTCCGCATTTTCCCGGAATAGCTCTTCAGAATGGAACTTTCATCAAGCACCACGCCCTGAAAGCGACTGGCAACGAAATGATCAAGCTTTTCATAGTTCGTTATGCTAATCCCGTGCTGGACGTCATCCTGGGAAGCGCAAACGCGAACATCAATCCCGAATTTGATTCCTTCGCGCCGCGTCTGTTCGACAACTGCCAGTGGGGCCACAATCAGAACATCGCCCCCGGATAGCTCATGAATTTTGTTCGCCCATTCCAGCTGAATCGCGCTCTTTCCGGTCCCACAATCCGTAAAAATAGCGGCGCGGCCTTTTGCCAATGCCCATCTGACGATATCTAACTGGAAAGAAAATAGCATCGGATTCAGGTCTTCCTTCTCAACATCAAACCCCTTCGATTCCAGAACAAAAGTCTTATTGTTCAGAAAATCCTGGTAATTCACTTCGTTTATCCTTTCTGCCACATCGGGCACCATCCCGTCCAGCTCCGCATCTCTGATCCACACATGCGAGGATCGCGCTGTCGATCTCATACAGGGTCATCATTTATCTCCTCTCTGCCATTTAGGGCACCATGACGGGCAAATCCGCGTGTTCAGCCGATCCAGCAACTCGCGTTTCGCCCAATTAAGCTTTAATCCATACTGCACAGCGATAAACTTCCCGCCTTTGGACAGGGCCGTGCAGTAAGCCTCCCATCCTCCGGCATCCCGTTGCATCCGCAGACGGCAAAACTCGCAGCCGTCACAGGTCGGTCGTTCATTCAAAATCACGGTGTCCGCCTCCTATATCCCGCATGGTCCTCATGCCGTTCCTGGAGCGCCGGCTGTTCGACCCGGATATCATAGGCGATCTTCTTCCCGTCGCTCATCTCCACCCAGACCGTGTCAGGGTATTTTCCACCGGAAGTCCAGCGCCCCGCCACATTCGGCAGAGGCAGGCATTTATCAATCATTCGCTCCGCCTCCGATCTGCTGGTATCCGGCCCCGGTCCACTCGATGCACTGGTTAGCGAAGGGAATGGAGTTCCGGATGGCTTCATGCTGTTCTTCGCGTTCCCGCTGCCAGATCAGCGCCCCCAGGGCGATATCACCAAGCACCAGGACAACGGCCAGGGCTGTTAAAAGTCGGTCTTTTATGCTATACTGTTTCATGGTTTTAATCCTTTCTGGCCCTGGAGTAGTTGCAGCTGCTCCGGGCTTTTTTCTGTTCTCGTTCTTCCGCGATAAACTGATCTGTGCTTTTGTAGAACGGACATTCTCTGTCGCCGAAATTGGTGCTTCTCAAAAGCTGACAGCTTCCTTTCCATCTGGCGAAGCAGTCGGAGTAATCACCCATACATGACGGATTTGTGCTCATTTGTCGTCATCCCGCTTTTTCTCAAGCATGATCTGCTCCTCGATATCGGCTACCATGTCGAGAACGCCCTGCACAGCTGCTTCCTTTGCCTCCGCGGGCATGCCTTCCCAAACATTGATGATTGAGTTAATGGTATTAAGTGCTACCTTCTGGATGTTTGTCAGGATCTCGTCATTGCTCGCATAATTCCACTTTGCCATTATCATTACTCCTCTCTAAATATGTCCCGCAGCGGATATCCGCCGCTAATGAACCGGATCAGGCTCATCACGCTGATCTTCAGCACCGTTCCGGCCCAGAAGAATTGAAGGTCGCCCAGGGTGCCTTTCTTGTTCGCGGCGTTCGTCAGGGATGCCGACTGACAGCCCAGGATCTCCGCCGCCTCCGATGCGCTCACCCAGATCCGGCCAAGATCCCTCTTGACGATCAGATCATGAAGCGCCATATCGTTGGTCATGGTTCCACTCCTCTCTGGTTCCAGGCTTTCACCCATTGATTGATTACCGTCTCGAAAATTTCTTGCCCCTTTGGCAACGTTGGAAGATTCGACCATTTCGCGATCATGTGACAATGGCAACAGTAAACTCCAGTGATCTCGCCGGTAAGGCCGAACATGATCCTGACATGGTCGGAGCCGCAGAACGGGCAATCTTTCAAGCCATAAGCGTTCGGCATGGTTCCACTCCTCTCGCGGTTTAGAAACCTAAACCCGCTCAGTAAAAAAATAAGATGATACCTTTCCCGGCTCGATGTCCAGGATCTTTTTCGACCGCTCGATTTCCTGCTGAGTAAAGAAAGCGCGTCCTGTCAGCTTTGCAGACATGGAAGTTTCGCTAATCCCAAGCGCTTTCGAGAATTCACGCTGAGACCCGCACTTTTCTTTGATCCGTCCAAGAAGTTTCGAGTAGTCAAACTGTACCTTCGGCATCCGCTCACCTCCTTCGGATTTTGTGGTTGAGATTTCTCAACTGTGAGTATCTTATCACTGTGGATTTAACCTGTCAACAAGAAAATTTAACTTTCCAAACATTTTTTTTAAGATTTCTTGTATTTGTGTCCAGTACATGGTATTCTATTCGCAGGAGGTGACCAAAATGGAAGAATTCAGATACAGGCTGTTGAACGTAATCGCAGACCGCGGAATTACTGCCTCTGAACTTGCAAAGGCAAGCGGGATAGACAAAGGTTCTATCAGTAATTACATTAACGGTAAGTATATTCCGAAACAGGACAAGGTGTATCAGCTCGCAAAAGCCCTTGGTGTGGATGCTGGTTGGCTGATGACTGGAGATGAACCTGTTGAAAAAGAACTTTCCTTTGATGAGCGGCTTGCTGTAGCTTACCATCTCGCGGATCCTGGAACACAAGCGGCCGTCCGGAAGCTTTTAGATTTGGAGGTGCGGATATGATTTGCCCCCGCTGCCATAAAAGTATCCCAGACGATGCGCTGATCTGCTGTTATTGCGGCCGGCATATCGTTATCCAGCGCTCCGCCACTAAGAAGCGCGGGAACGGCACCGGCACGGCCTATAAGCGTGGATCCACCTGGACGGTCCGCATATCATCCACCTCCGGCACGGACGAAAACGGGAAGCTGATCCGCAGCAGGCCCACAAAAGGCGGAT
>CAMJPQ010000073.1 GCA_946407745.1 uncultured Clostridia bacterium | reverse complement strand
AGACCACCATGGACATCTACAGCCACCTGTATCCCAACAAGCAGCAGGAAGTGGCTAGGATACTGAACGAGACGATCGACCCGAAAAGCTCGGACGGTGCTGGCTACAAAAAAAGCGAAAAATGTAGCCAATTTGTAGTCAGGAAAAAGAAAACATCCCCGGAAGTGGTTGAAAATCAACCGATCCGAGGATGAGGAAGTTAGGAAATCATCATTCCCACTCCACACTGGCCGGGGGCTTGGTCGTCACGTCCAGCACTACCCGGCTGGCGTGGGGCACTTCGCCTACAATCCGCGAGGATACCGTCGCGATCAGGTCATAGGGGAGATGCGCCCAGTCGGCGGTCATGAAGTCGTCCGTGGTGACGGCGCGCAGGGCGATGACGTAGTCATAGGTACGCTCGTCGCCCATCACGCCCACGCTGTGCACGCCGGTGAGCACGGTGAAATACTGGCTCACCTCACCCGCCAGGCCGGCTCTTGCCACCTCCTCCCGGAAGATGGCGTCGGTCTCCCGGACAATCTGCACCTTTTCCGGCGTCACCTCGCCGATGACGCGGATCGCCAGCCCCGGCCCGGGGAAGGGCTGCCGCCAGACCAGCTCATGAGGAAGACCCAACGTTTCGCCCAGGGCCCGCACCTCGTCCTTGAACAGCATCCGCAGGGGTTCGATGAGCTCTGTGAAGCCCAGCTCCTTCGGCAGGCCGCCCACGTTGTGATGGCTCTTGATCACGGCGGCGCCGGTCGCCTGGCCGCTCTCGATCACATCGGGATAGATGGTACCCTGAGCAAAGCAGTCCATCCGGCCCAGCTTTTCAGCCTCGGCCTTGAAGACCTCGATGAAGTCACGGCCGATGATGTGCCGCTTTTCCTCCGGATCGGTGACGCCCTTCAGGTCAGCAAAGAACTTTTCCGCCGCGTCCGCGCGGACAAAGCGCACTGGGAACAGCCGGCTGAACACATCGCAGACCTGCTCGCTCTCGCCCTTGCGCAGCAGGCCGTGATCCACAAACACGCAGGTGAGCCGGTCGCCGATGGCCCGGTAGATCAGCGCCGCCGCCACAGAGGAGTCCACGCCGCCGGAGAGGGCCAGCAGCACCGTGCCATCCGGGCCGACTTCCTCACGGATCTGCCGGATGGCGGTCTCGGCGTAGGCGTCCATGGTCCAGACGCCTGAGCAGCCGCAGATATAGTACAGGAAGTTGCGCAGGAGCGCTTTCCCCTCCTCGGTGTGGGTGACCTCCGGGTGGAACTGCACACCGTAAAGGCGGCGGTCCTCATCGGCCATGGCGGCGATGGGGCAGCTGCCGGTTCCTGCGATGGGCCGGAAGCCCTGAGGACAGGCTGTTACCTGCCAGGTATGGCTCATCCAGCAGGAGGATTCCGCCTTCATGCCCGCCAGCAGCGGCGACTTCCCGAGCATGCGCACACTCACCCGGCCGTACTCCCGCTCCGTGGCCCGCTCCACCCGGCCGCCCAGCAGGGCCGCCGTCAGCTGCATGCCGTAGCAGATGCCCAGCACCGGCACCCCCAGGTTCCACACATCCGGATCACACTGCGGCGCGCCGGGGTCGTTGACGCTGGCGGGTCCGCCGGAGAGGATAACGCCCGCGGGGTGCTTTTCCGCCAGCTCCCGGGCGGGAATGCTCCACGGCACCACCTCGGAGTAGACGTGGTTCTCCCGTACGCGCCGGGCGATCAGCTGGGTGTACTGCCCGCCGAAATCTAGTATGATGATTTTCTGCTGCTCTGCCATAGGGCTGCCTCCTTTGGGTTTTACACGTGGGCCTGCGGGGAAAGAGGGAAGCTCAGCGATGCTCGCCAATGAGCTTTTCCATCCAGATCATATTGTACCAGCGGCCAAACTTGTAGCCGCAGCGGTGGAAGGTTCCGAGCTTCACATAGCCAAGCCGGCTGTGGAAGCGCTCGCTGGCGCGGGTCAGGGTTTCGTCCTCCTCGATGGGGTCGCCGATACAGGCATAGAGGTTCAGTATGCCCATCGCCTTCAGCCGCTCCTCCAGCGCGGTGTACAGCATGGGGCCGTAGCCCCTGCCGCGCGCTGCGTGGTCGAGATAGATGGTCATCTCGCAGGAAAAGCGGTAGGCGTCGCGCCCGACAAACGGTCCCGCGCTGGCATAGCCGAGCACCGCGCCGCCGTCTTCAAGGAGGAGAAAGGGGTAATGCGCCAGCGTGCGCTCGATCCGCTGGCGGAATTCATCCGGCGTCGGCGTTTCGCACTCGAAGGTAACCGCCGTGTGCTCCACATACCATGCGTAGATGGCCAGCAGCTTCGCAGCGTCCTCCGGCACCGCGTCCCGGATTCTCATCATCACCGACTCCTCACTCTCTGCGGATTCAAAACAACGGCCGCAATGCTACATCCCCGCCCGGTCCGGGCGGCACTGCGCGTGCGCCTTTGCGGGCTTGGTGCCGGCGGCGGAGATATCATAGCATATTCTGCGTGCGTTGAAAAGTGAAGACTGTCAAGGAAATGTGCTTTGCACCGCTACTTTCTGCATGCTTTGCGAACAGACGACAGAAGTCCTTGATCAGAACGCAAAACGGAGGAACAGAGCCATACGCCGCCGCGAAGACCTCATCCCCGGCCCCGGAAAGATATGCATATTGAAGGAATTGCGCGCTGCCTGTATAATACAGCTGGCCTGATTTGGCCGCCTGCGACAGGGGAGAAACGCATTTGGGGTGAACGCGAAATGATCATCATCGACGACGGTATTGAGCTGAGCGCTGTGCTGGAACGGCCGCATGAGGGGCCTTCTCCGCTGGTGATTTTCCTGCACGGCTTTACCAGCGGAAAGGACAAGCCTCACAACATTGCCTCCTGCAGGGCGATGCGTGAGGCCGGCTTTGCCACACTGCGCCTTGATATGTACGGGCACGGCGAAAGCAGCGGTGAGTTCCGCCGTCACACACTGTACAAATGGATCACCAATACGCTCGCAGCCATTGACTATGCCGGCAAGCTCGACTTTGTGACGGAAATATGGCTTTCGGGACATTCTCAGGGCGGACTGACAGCCGCACTGGCGGCAGGTATGGCGCCAAACCGCATCCACGGGCTGATCCTCCGCGCGCCAGCTTTCATGATCCCACGCTGCGCCAGAGAGGGGAGCCTGCTGGGATACAGCTTTGACCCCTTCCACATTCCCGATTCGATTCCGGTCATGAAGGGGCTGACACTGGACGGCAACTACATCCGCGTTGCGCAGACGGTCCGCGTTGAAGAGGCCATGGACCGTTTCACAGGCCCCGTGCTGCTCATCCACGGCGATGAGGACGACACTGTGCCGCTTCAGGATTCCATCGAGGCTGCCGGGCGGTATGCGAATGCCCGGCTGGAAATCATACGCGGGGAAACGCACCACTTTGACCGGCATCCGGATGAAATGACAGACCTGATCCGAACCTGGCTGACCGCGCAGCGAAACGCCCGGTGAGCGCACAAGGGCGGAGAGAAAGGCAGTCACGCCCTTTATTTCATGCCAGGCGGGCGGCTGTGTACTCTCAGCACATCAAATCATACGAACGCACGCAAGGTCACCGTGCGAGCCTGTGCCTTAGCTTTTGCTTGACATATCCATACGGCACACTATAAAAAGCAGCTGACGGCCTCTGAACTGCCGTCAACTGCTTTTCCTTATGCTTTTGCGCAGTATACTTCGATCGCCCGGGCAGCGAAAGCGGCAGTGCCTTCACCGCCCTCCCGGTCGATGGTCTCGGTGAACTCTCCGCCGCCTGAGTACATCGCGCCCAGGCTGCGCAGTATGTCATCCGTGCAGGTGTAGAAATGCTCCGTGATGAAGTCCTGCAGCTCCCTCACAAGGCACTGCGGCGCCTCGCCTGCGGGGTCCTGCTGCCGCAGTGCGCCGAACCTTGCAAACAGCGCCATCATTCCCCGCTGAAGGGCTTCATTATCCTTTGCGGTCCTGCCCCTGCTCTTTTTCTCGTATTCGCCGTAGGCCGCGGTAGCGCCCCATTGCGCCTTTGCCTGCGCGGCGTATTCATCGATTCTGCTGGTGTCAAATGCGTCAAAGCTCATTGAGTGCTTCACTCCCGTCTGTCTTATTTCACGGGCCAGGGCAATCAGGTTTTCGATGTGCTCCTTTTTCAGCGCCAGCAGGGCGATCTGCTCATCAAGCGCCCTGCCTCTGTCAAAATCGGGGCTGTTCACAATCTGCCGGATGTCCTTCAGCGGAAACTCCAGCTCGCGAAACAGCAGGATCTGCTGCAGCCTTTCCAGCGCCGCCTCATCATACAGCCTGTAGCCCGCCGCGGTGTATTCCGCGGGCTTCAGAAGGCCGATCCTGTCGTAGTACTGCAAGGCGCGCACGCTCACGCCTGTCAGCTCGCTCACCTCGTGGACTGTTCTCACGCTGAACACCTCCCCGTCCGTGATAACTGTATGATAAGCTATGACGCAACGTCAGAGTCAATACCTTTTTTTCAAAAAGCAGCCCCGTTCACCGCCGGTCAGGGCAGGTGAACGGGGCCGTCTTCATTTCAGAAACTGTGCCTTCCGCGGCCGGAGAACCGGCCGCTTATACGCGCCTCGCGTTTGCGGCGCTGCGGGCTCAGTAGCTCAGGCCGAAGCCGGACACGTAGTAGTTCGTGCCGTCGAAGTAGGCATAGCTGCCGCCATTGACGCCGGCAAGCACTTCGGGATCAATGTACTGATCCTTGTCATAGCCGGGCACGTCGTTGGGGGAGGCGCAGATTTCGGCGTAAGTCTTGTCCGCCAGGCGCTCGAAGTGCAGGGCGATCACAGCTTCGGAAGAAACCAGGGTCATGGACAGCTTGCCCACCGGGTTGAACTTGCCGGTGATCACGTCCAGCTGAGCGTTGTAGGCATTGTTGATGCTGGCGCCGGAGGTGGTGTAGTTCACGGTGATGGCGTCGCAGTAGGGCTCAAGGTTGGTCAGGATCCAGGGGGCGTTGCACACGACGGTCGCAATCACCTTGCCGCCGTTGCCGTGCACGGTTTCAGCGATCTCGGGGATCTCGTCCACGTCTTCCAGGGTGGTCACGGCGATCTTTGCGCCGGTCTTGGCCTGGGAGGCATTGGCCTTGTCGCGCTCATCCACCTCAAACTCTTCCACCAGGCCCAAGATGCCTTCGGCGTCGGTCGCGCCCTGGCTGATGGTCTTGTTGGGAGCCACATACAGGTAGGCGATGTCGGCGTCGGCGGGCTTCTTCACAATCTCAAAGCCGCGCTCTTCAAAGATGGCCTTCAGCGCTTCCACGGTCGCGTCGTCCGCGCCCTTGCCGGTGAAGTGCTCAATGTAGACCTTTTTGCCGGTCTCGGTGATGGGCAGGGCGTTGTCCGCGTTCTTCAGCAGCACAACGGCCTTCTGATGCAGGGCATAGGCCTGCTCATGGGCGGTTTCCATGTTGGTGGCGCGGACGGTGTCGGCGGCTTCGTAATCCAGATAGGGGTTGTCGAAGCGGCCCTGCAGGATGTAGGAGGTGGCGCGGTTGATGTTGGCGCGGTCCAGGTCAGCCTTGTCCAGTACGCCGGTCTCAACGGCTTCGATGATATAGTCGGTGCGCAGACCGGAGCCGATGGCGTCGCTGCCGGCGCGGATCAGCTGGGCATAGCGCTCCATCTCGCTCATCTCTTCCACACCGAAGGTCTGGCCGGTGGCGATGCCGGAGTCGGTATTGACGTAGCCGTCAAAGCCCATCACGTCGCGGAGCAGGGTGGTGATGATTTCGGGGTTGAAGGCAGAGCCAAGCTCCTTCACTTCAAACTCATAGCCGCGGTAGGTCTGCTTGGCGGAGCGGGCGTCCTTGTTGTCGCGGGAGTAGCAGGGCATGATGGAGCCGCAGCGCGCGTCAACGGCAGCCTGGAAGGCGACCAGCTGATACTTCTCAAGGGAGCCGGGAGTGGGGTACAGGCGCAGCTCGCCGGTGTAGGCATGGGACTCAAAGCCGTTCTCCGCGGCGCCGTCGCCGGGGAAGTGCTTCACGGACAGCGCCACAGCGCCTTCCTTCATGCCGTCGTTGCCGCGCTGATAGCCTTCCACCAGGGCGGTGATGATGCCGGCGGTGACGTCGGGACGCTCGCCGTAGGTGCCGTCGTCACGGGGCCAGCGGGGGTCGGAGGCTAGGTCGATCTGGGGGCCGTACATGGCGTTGATGCCCTGGGCCACCCACATCTGGCGATCGATCTCGGCATAGTCGCGGATGGCGTCATAGTTGCCGTCGCCCTGCACCGCGGCAGCCATGCCCAAGCTGTCCGGGAAGCCGGCGGAGATGGGGTTGGAGATCAGGGTAGCGGGGATGGCGGGGATGCCGCGCAGCGCAGCGTCCGCCTCGGACATTTCGGTAATCACGTTGTTCAGCAGGGCCACGGTGGAGGCGTCATAGTTCAGGCCGCCGCGGTAAACCGCCTGCTTGATCTTCTGGTTGTCGATGATCCAGGAGTCCAGGCTGCCGAAGCCGTTCGCATAGGCACCCTGGGACTGCTCGCCCTCGGGAATCATGTTCACGATGGCGCCGGGATTGATGGTGCCGTCCTCATTCTTGGCCTCAGCCAGGGTGCGCACGGCAGGATTGGTGGCCAGGGCGTTGATCACAAAGCCCGCCTGGTCTTCCAGGGGCAGCTCGGCAACCAGCGCAGCGGCGCGGGTCTTGGCGTCCTCACGCCAGTCCTCAAAGACATCCAGCTCCTTGTTGTTGTTCATGTCTCTGAAGTACAGGCCGTCCTTCACGATCACGCCCACGGTGGTCACGCCGATGGTGGGGCCGTTCTCGTTCTCATAGTAGACGGGATCCATATAAGTCACTTTGGGGTCGACCTCGTTGGGATCATAGGGCGCGGCGATGTAGCTGTCTCCCTCCGCGAAGGCGGTGGGGATCAGGGACAGCACAAGCGCCAGACAGGTCAGAAGGCTGATGATTCTCTTCATGATACCTTTCTCCTTTTCCGGGTCTGTGGGTGCTCAGCTGAAACCGGTTCAGCCTGTTTGTGATGATCTCATCTTATCATAAAAAAGACAAAAAAAAAGGCGTTTGGCATGAATGCCGCCTTTGGTATCGTAAAGGCGCTGCGCGGTCATTCACGACACAAATAAGGCGTGAGTGGCTTTCACGCCGCTCACGCCGCACGGGCGGATTGTTAAGGCAACACCGCGCAATTCGGCGGCGCTGCCTTAACCGTCCTCTCCGGTTCTTGGGTTCATCATAACGCTCAGCTTGAACAGGCTGCCCTCCTGCCGCACAGACATCATCCCGCCGTATTTCTCGGCGATGCGCTGTATGGAGCGAAGGCCGAAGCCGTGGCCGCTGCCCGTCTTGGTGGTGCGCGGCAGGCCGTCCTCCGACAGGGCGACACTCTGCGCGCAGGTGTTTTCCACCTGCAGCACCACCAGCTCGCCCCGCATGTGCCCCTTCAGCGTGATCATGCGCTGGGCGGGGTCCTCTATCTTGGTCACTGCCTCCAGCGCGTTGTCCAGCGCGTTGCCGAAGAGGGAATAGGTGTCCCGCTCAGACAGGAAGGAGAAGCAGCCGCCGTCGATCATATAGGAGAATTTCACCTTGTTGGCATAGCAGAGGATGTTCTTTTCCGTCAGCACAATGTCCACCGTGTGGTTGCCGCACTCGATCACGGTGGAGTATTCATTGATGGAGTCCTCCAGCTCGCTGAGGTATTCGTCGAATTTCGCCTTGCCGGCCTCCGAGCGGATGGCGGAAATCTGGTGCTTCAGGTCGTGGCACTTGGTCTGCAGCGCCACAATGCCCTCGTGGCTCATCTCGTAATAGCGCATCTTGTTGCTGATGAAATCGTGCATGGTGCGGTTTTCGTGGCGGAAGCTGTCCAGGTTGGCGATCATCAGCAGCGCCGCATAGTTCAGCACGGTGTACAGCAGCGCGCACAGGTAGTAGATGAACAGTGCGTCCCGCTCCGCTGTGAACACGTGGCCGCAGTATTCCAGTATCATCTGCAGCGGTACGAACACGGCAGAGAGGATGACCATCAGCCGCACCGGCGCGTGAACGGGGGGCTCGCGCACCAGGCGCCGGTAGAGCCAGCTCAGCAGCAGGCAAACCAGCAGATACACCAGGTAGGAGACCACCGAGCCTGCCGGACTGTACCGGCTCCACGGCGCGTCCAGATGGTTCATGACCATCAGGCCGCTGCCTGTTTTGAATGAGTTCCAGGCGATTTTGAAAATGGTCAGCGCCAGCAGGCCGTGGAACAGCGCCTCCGACTGGTTGATGCGGTAGCAGAAGAAACAGGCCGCCAGATAAATCAGGTGGAGTGCCGTGATCTGCAGGGCGTAGCACAGCCCCTGCAGGTGGATGTCCTCAAGCCACACATCCGACAGTGTGCGCAGCAGCCAGCTGCTTGCGCACATGGCGGCCAGCACGGCGGCGGCGCGCAGCGCAAACGGCTTCCGCCTGCGGGAGGCATTCAGCAAAAGCAGCAGTATGAAGAAAATAATGGCTGCGGAGATGCGGTGGTCCACCGAGCCGATCCATTCCACGTCGTTGATCATAGGCTGTCTCCCAAAAAGCTGGAAAAGCGCTGCATCAGTTCCTTGCGGTGGGATTTTGACACGGAGATGCGCGTGTCGCCAACCAGCAGGGAATCGGCGGAGACACTGGACACATGGCGCAGGTTGACGATGAAGGACCGGTTGCACATCACAAAGCGGTCCGGGTCCAGCTTTCCGACGAGATCGCTGAGGCGCCCGCGCACGTTGTAGTCCCCCCGCGCGGTGTGGTAAACCAGGTTGTGGTCAAAAACCTCCACATAGGTAATGTCGTTGGCGGAGAGGGCCACGGTGCCCTCCGCTGTTTTCAGCGAGAGCAGCGGCTGAGAGCCCGTGTCCAGCCGTTTCATGGCCTTGTCCATCACATAGGAAATGGAGGAGGCGGAGGAGGGCTTCAGGATGAAGTCCAGCGCGTCTACCTCATAGCCCTTGATGGCGAACTGCGCCATATTGGTCACAAAAATCAGGATGGATTCCCGGCCGATTTTCCGTATGAAGCGCGCGGTTTCCAGCCCGTCCAGCCTGCTCATCTGAATGTCGAGGAAGACGATATCGTAATTCTCCGTGCTGCGGATCAGGTCCAGGCCGTCGCCAAATACACGCACCAGGGCGGAAAGCCCGTGCTTTGCGCAGTATTCCTCCACGTGCCCCTTCAAAAGCTCCGCATCCTTCGGGTCGTCATCCACCACGGCGATCAACAGCAAATGAAATCCACCTCCGCGCATATACAGGCATTATTACTATTTATAATATCATACATTGGCCGGTTTGACAATTATCGTAAAATAAAAAAAGACCGGCGGCCTGTACAGCCGCCGGGTTGGGTGAGTATTCGGTTTCAGGCCTTTGCCGTCTTCTTCTTCCCGAAGATGTCGGCAAGCAGCAGCGCCAGCGCCACCACGCTCAGGCCGAGCAGCGACCACTGTGCCACGTTCAGGGCTGTCTGCCACCACGGGGTGATGGTGACCACTTTGGTATACTCGCTGATGCCGTCCATGCCGCGGGAGTGAAGCACAGTGTACAGCACCCGCTTGGAGGACTCACGCATGGCCTGCGCCACGGCTGCGTTGGGCGTGGCGCCCCTGGGCCCGTAGGCGCTGAGGCTGGCCAGATCCAGCTCGCCGTCCGGAATATCGTTGCCGGCCACAATTTCATGCACCGGCACCATGTAGGAGGCGTCGTACATATCGCTGACGGCAAAGCCCTTCATGCCCGCCTCGCCGCGCAGCCAGTCGATCAGCAGCTCGGGATACGCGCCGCACCAGTTCACGCCGATGCGGTTGTATCCTGTCATAACGCACTTGGCGTCTGCCAGCAGGATGGGCAGCTCGAAGGCGCGCAGATAGTTCTCGCGCAGCGCCTGCTCAGGCAGCCAGGTGCCGATGCCGGCGCGGTTGTTCTCCTGGTCGTTCAGTACGAAATGCTTGTTGTATACATACACGCCCTTGGACTGGATACCCCTGGTTTCCGCGGTGTCGATCAGGCCGGTCAGCATGCCGTCCTCGGAGTAATACTCGAACACGCGGCCCGCATAGGGGGAGCGGTGGATGTTCAGGCCGGTGCCGTACAGGCCGGCGTAACCGGCCCACATGGCGTCCTCGCCGATCAGCTCGCCCACTTCCTCCGCCAGCTTGTCATTGAAGGTGGCGGCGATGATGCCGTTGCAGGGATAGCAGGTGCCCTTCAGCTCCTTGTCCGGGTCGTTGTTCACGGTCGCGTAGCCGTTGCCGCCGATGGAGTACTTCTGCGTCACGCCGGAGGGGCCGTTGTGGTCGATGGTGCCGGGCTTGCCGATGGAAGCCACACCCACGGTCTCGCGCAGGCCGGTGAGGGTGATGGAAGCCATCTCCTCATAGGTCAGCTGGTCCATGAAGGTGTCCCAGGTGGGGTCGTCATAGGGATAATCCATCATATTGACCAGCTGCAGGTTGGCGTTTTTGCCCATTTCGGGGAATTCCACGCCGGTGGCGTCGGGCAGGTCCGCGTCGTCCAGCACCACGCCGGCGGCCATCGCGTCTGTCATGGACAGCTTCACATAGCCCGGGGTCACGGTGCCGGCCCAGTCGCTGCGGGAATAATAGGTGATGCTGTTGTCGCCACGGCCTTCGTAGCGGTTCATGTCGCCGTCGTCAAACAGGGCTTTCACCTGTGCGCCAGTGCCCATGGCGGAAGCGTAGGTGGTGCTGTCGAAGGTCTGGTCAAAGGAGTAAACCAGCCCGGTATCGCCCTCGCCGGTCATGCCCTGCGCGGCGGTGAAGCCCTTGGCGGCCAGGATGTTGTTGGCCGCCTGATGCGCGTCGTTGGCCGCGGTGAGGTAATAGGTGCCGTCCTCAAGGATGTAGGCGCCGGTGCCGTAGGTGTCAAAGGAGGTCAGGTAGTACTCCGGCACGGACACGGTCACCTTTTCGCTCTCGCCAGGCTGGAGAACGGCCGTTTTGGCGTAGCCCACCAGCTCTACCGCGGCCTTCTCAATCCGGTTGGTCCGGTCGTAGTCGGTATAGGGCTTCTGGGCGTAGATCTGCACGGTCTTTTTGCCGGCGGCGCTGCCGGTGTTGGTTACGTTCGCGGTCAGGGTATAGGCAGCGTCCTTGCCTTCGCCGCTCTTTTCCACAGCCAGGTCGGAAACGGCAAATTCGGTGTAGCTCAGGCCATAGCCGAAGGGATAGGCTACCACGGAGCCGTAGTCAAAGCTGCCGGCGTTGGGCGTGCCCATCACGATATCCTCATAGCGCGTTTCGGTGTACTTGTAGCCGACATAGATGCCTTCCTGGTACACAACATACTTGCCGTAGGCGGACAGCGCGCTGAAGTTGTATTTGTCCACGCCTTCATAGGTGTAGGAACCGAAGTTGTTCATCACGGGATCCAGCTGGTTGTCCGTCCACCAGGTGTCCGGCAGCGAGCCGGAGGGGTTCACCGCGCCGGTGAGCACGTCGCCCACCGCCCACAGGCCGGTCTGGCCAACAGAGCCGACCCACAGCGCGGCATCCACGCCGTATTCCTCCTGGCCGATGAACTCGGCGCTGATGGGGTTGGCGCTGTTGATGATCACGGTGACGGAGCGGATCGCGCCGTCGTCCTTCAGTTCCTTCAGCCCCTCCAGAATGGAGCGCTCGTCCTCGTTCAGCGTCAGGTAGTCGCCGTCCAGCGCGTCTTCCTTTTCGGTGGTCACGTCGTCACCCTCGCCGCCGACGCGGCCCACGACGTAAATCACGTCTTCGCCCTGGCCGATGGTGTCGTCGTGGTTTTTGCTGACCTTCTTCCAGCGCACCTCGCCGATCTCGTAGGTGTTGCGCTTGGCCTCATTCTCCACGTAGTAGTCCAGCAGGGGCTTGTCCAGCACTTCAAAGCCCGCACCGGTCATCACATCGTAGTAATTGGGCGCGCCGTCCGCGTCCACCGCGCCGGAGCCTGTGCCGCCGTACACGGGGTCCATCACCGTCACGCCGACGAGGGAGACCTTGCCGCCGGCGGCAAGGGGCAGCGTACCATTGTCGTTCTTCAGCAGCACAATGCCCTCGCCCTCCACCTCGCGCACCTTGGCCTCGCCCGCAGCCTTCAGCTCGGCGATGGTGGCGTATTTGCTGTCAAAGTAGCGGGAATATCCTTCTTCCTGGCCCTCGGGCAGGGTGGATATGGTTTTGCTGGTCTTGATGCCCATGAACTGGTTGATCTGGCCCGCGTTTTCACCGGCAATGACGTTCCCGGTAAAGACCACTGCGAACAGTCCCGCCGTAATGTTCAGAAAGAGCTTTTTCAACGTCCGTTTCGTTGAAGGCTTCATGGAAGAAATCTCCTTTCAAATGCAGACTGCGGGACTGCTTCGCCATGCGGGGCAGGCAGTCTCGCCCTCGGACGGGCAGGCGGCCGATGCTTCCAAGCCGCATACCTGATCTGAAAAGGCAGTTTGTTGTACATATCATATCGAAAAACACGGGTAATGAAAAGGTCTCTGACGCATAATCTCATATTGCGCGCGTGAGCATTCCATAAAGACAATTGCGACGCCGGGCAGGCCGCAAAGGCTGCGCCTTGTCGGGAGTTGCACGTTTTTTGTCGTAAACGGCCCGTCAGGCCGCTCAGCTGACCAGCCCGCGCGGCAATTCGCATTGCGGGCTGCACGCTTTTGTGTCATAATAACAGCAACATGGGAGAGCACCCAGGTTCGTTCTGCCCGCCGGAATGCGGTCCGCCGGGCAGCGGATGCTTCCGCTCCCCCGCCCCGGCGGGGACTCAAAAAGAGTATAAGTTTTTTTCTGCTGGAAAGGAGCTTTGACAATGAGCACTTCCTCCCAAAAAGGATTCGGCTTTTACATGCTGCTGTGCAGCGCCGCGCTGGCGCTGGCCGCGGGCATCTATTTTCTGGTCATTCACGGCACCTTCGGCCTGCGCAACACGCACAACGGCGCCTGCTATGATCCGCTGATCACCTGGTCCCTCATCGGCGGCGCGCTGATCACTTGCGGGCTGGTGGTCCTGAAGAGATACGGCCTGGCCTCCGCGGCCGGTGCGGCTGCGCCGCTCATCGCGCTGTGCGTGTTCATCCACAAGTGCTACTGGTATGTAACGGATGTATTCGTGGGCATCGACGAGCCGAAGCTCGAGTTTGACCCGCGGTTTATCATCTTCTCTGTACTTCTGGCCCTCGCGCTGGTTGTCGCCGAGGTGGCCATTTACACCCGCAAGGTAAAGGACGCACAAGGAGGAAACTGACATGAAAATGACATTCCGCTGGTACGGACACGACATCGACCCGATACCGCTGAGGTATGTCAAGCAGATTCCGGGCATGACCGGGCTGATGGGCCTGCTGGACAAGCCGGCCGGTGTGGACTGGCCGGAGGAGGAATTTGTGGCCCTGAAGAAGGAAGTGAACGAGGCCGGGCTGGAGATTGAGGTGATCGAGTCCGTCAACGTGCACGAGGACATCAAGATGGGCCTGCCCAGCCGGGAGGAGTACATCGCAAACTACATTTCCACCATCCGCATGCTGGCAAAGCATGGCGTAAAGGTGATTGTGTACAACTTCATGCCGGTATTCGACTGGCTGCGCACAGACCTGGCGCGGGTGATTCCGGAGGACGGCAGCAACAGCCTGTACTTCGACGAGAAGGACCTGGGCGAGATGG
>CAMJPQ010000072.1 GCA_946407745.1 uncultured Clostridia bacterium | reverse complement strand
CGGTACGCACGGTGCGGTGAGAGGACGGGGGCTAGTCACCCCCTCCTACTCGATTGAGCGTTTCGAGGGCTGGATTTACCGGCTGCACCCCCCGGCGGACTTCCTCGCCCTGTGCGATGAAATCATCGCCTGGGAGGAGAAAAACAACGCCCGCGGGCTGAAGAGCGAGCGCTTCGGCAGCTACAGCTATGAGGCGGCCACGGATGTAAACGGTGCGCCGCTTAGCTGGCAGCAGGTTTTCCGCGCGAGGCTGACACCGTTCAGGCGCATGTTCGCTGAGGAGGCGCTGCCGTGCTGAGTGACTTTTTAGAGCTGTTTGAGCTGCTGCGCCCCTTGCCGGGGCGCACGGCCACGGCCCACCGCGAGGCGGATTTTGCCCAGCCGGTGCCCTTTGTGGGTGCCATTGCCTCCGCCACGGGGCAGGAGGTGACCACCGGCGGCTGGCCAGCCGCGCTGGTGCGCACCACCCTGCTGCACACAAAGCAACCGGCGCTGAAGCCCTATGACCGGGTGCGCCGCGTGCGGGACGGCGCCACCTGGCGCGTGCTTGCGCCCTCCGCCGATTTTGAAACGCCGCCCTGCGCACGCCTGTGCCTGTGCGAGGTGCCCGTGGAAAGGCTGGTGCGCGCATGAGCCTTTGCGACCGGCTGTCACAGGCGCTGGCGGAGCGGCTGGAGGAGGGCGGCCTGCGCCCCGCGCAGGCGGCTTTTCCGCCGCTGGGCCTGGAAGCGCCCTGGACGGCCTTTCGCCTGAACCTGCGCGGGCATGAGGTGTCCGGGGAGATCTCGATCTGGGCGCACAGCCAGGCGCAGCGGGCGGAGCAGGAGCGCGCCCTGGACACCCTGCTGCCGCAGGAAGGGGTGATCCTCCTTCTCGGGGAGGGCCGCGCCGCCCTGTGGCCCGGCGAGCGCAGGGAGACGGGCACGGCGGAGCTGTGCGGCCTGACCGTACAGATCGAGGGCTTTGCCTACTGATAAGGCCCTACCGAAGCAGTGAAAGGAGCTGAGAGCATTCTCACACCGATGAGACCCACGGCACTGCGCCATGTGCAGCTTGGCGCGGGTGTTTTTTTGACGGCGCTGGATCTGGACAGCGCAGAAAACGCGCAGCAGCTGAGAGAACAGGTGGCGGAAGCCCTACGGCAGGACCGGGGCGTGCTGGGCCTGACGAAGGGCGGCGGCGCGCTGAAGTGCAGGCCCATTGTGCGCCATACACAGGCGGACGGGCTGCGCCTGCCGACCCCCGGGGCCACCTTTGTGGACGGCTGGCAGGTGACGCTGACCGGCACGCTGGTGGAGCTGCGCCCGCAGACGCTGGCGCTGACCCTGCCCGGCGCCTGGCTGAAAACGGAGGGGCAGAAGACCACGCTGCGCCTTCTGCCGGATTTGAACCGGGATGCGTTTGTGCCCCGCCTGACCTGGGTGGGGGACACGCTGTCCGGACTGATGGCCTTTGAGCTGCGCAACGCGCTGTGCACCTCGGGCCTGAGCATCACCTTTACCGACCGGAAGGAGGCCGTCCTTCCCTTCACCTTTGAGGCCCACGCGGACACCCAGGAGGAGGTGCCGCTGCGGCTGGTATTTCTGGAATAACGATAAAAGGAGTCCAAACAATATGAAGCTTTCTTCTGTACCCGCCTCCTGCCGCCGGGGGGTGTGGGCAAGGCTGATTCCGCCGCTGTGCGAGCTGGCGGAGGACCGGCGGATCGAGCCTTTTCTTCGCCGCCACGGCGGAAAAACCGTAGACCCCAAAAACCTGCTGCCTGTCGTCCGGCGCCTTCGCCGGCCGCTGGAGCAGCTGCTGCTGTCGCTGACGGGGGAGACCGGCCCGGAGCGCCTGACCGACCGGCAGCTTTTGAACCGCACGATGGCCCTGCTGGACGCGGAGCTGCTGGGGCTGATGCGCCTGTGCGGGCGTCACCGCCCCGGTGAGCTGCTGCTGGCGCTGCGGCAGCTGCCGGGCGTGCCGAACCTGCCCGGCCTGTGCGCCGTGCTGACGGAAATGCGCCGCCGTGAATACCAGGCGGCCTACTTGGGCGAGATGACCTACCTGCAGTGCGCCCTCCTGCACGCGCTGCTCATCGGCGGCGATTTCGGCGCGCCGGACTGGTTCAGTGTGTTCCGGCCGTGCGGCGGGGCGGCGGAGAACGAAGAACAGACACTGACAGAGAAGCTGGAGGCTGCGCATGAGTGAGGTATTTGCACTTTCCGCCTCGCTGACGCTGGATACAGGCGCGTTTGAGGCAGCTGTAGCCCAGGCGGAGGCGCAGGCCGCCTCGCTGGAGGCTTCGCTCTCTTTGATGATGAGCGCCATTTCTTCCGCCATGGCCTCTCTCTCGGCGCTGAACAGCGCGCAGGCGCAGGCGGCGGCTGGCGCAAACGAGACAGGCGGCGCACTTTCCACCGCGGTGGCGAATGCCTTCCGCGGCGTGACGGTGCAGATGAATGGTGAAACCGTGGGCCGGCTGGTGGCGCCGAGCGTGAACCGCGAAATCGGCCTGATGGCACAAAGGAGGCGATTTGGATGAGAATGAGTGCTGCACTGGACGGTCACGAGGTGCACAGCCTGGATGAGCGGATGACGCTGCTGAATATTGTGGAAACCCCTCCGGCGCTGACCTTTCAGACGGAGGACCGCCCGGCGGCCCCCGGCGCGGCGGTGACGGCTGTGCACACGGGGCCGCGCCTGGTGACCCTTGTGCTTTGTGTGCGCGAGCGCGACCCTGTGCGCCGCCAGCGCCTGACAGACGCGCTGACGCAGTGGGCGCAGGGGCGTTCGCTGCGCCTCTCCACAAGGCCGGGGAGGGTGCTTTCCGTGCGGTGCGTCAATCTGCCGGCCATCAGCGCACTGGGATGGACGGAAGAGGTGCGCCTGGCCTTTGCTGCGATGGAGTGCCCCTACTGGCGCAGTGAACAGGCTTCCCGGCTGGCGTTCACCTCGGCGGCGTGGTCCGGCAGCCTCACGGCGGAGGGCACGGCGCCCTGCCCGGTGGAGGCCGAGCTGACCCCCGCCGAGGACACTGTCAGCTGCGTGTCGCTGGCGGTGGGAGACACGGCTGCCGTGCTCACCGGCCTTGACCTGCAGGCGGGGCAGACGCTGCGCCTTTCGGTGGAAGACGGCTGTCTGCTGAGTATGACGGTGGACAGAAACAACGGTGTGCTTGAAAACCTGCTCTCTGTGCTGGCACCCGCTTCGGACGACCTGCTGATGGCCGCCCCGGGGGAAAACGCGGTGCTTTTTTCCGCCGACGCACCGGTGCGGGTGCGGCTTTCCGCGAGGGGGTGCTGGCTTTGAGATGGCCTGAGCGGCTGAACAGTGAAACCTTTGCGGTGGAGGAAAGGCTGCACCCCGCGCGGATGACACTTGAAACGGTGCTGGAGGGCCTGAGCACGGCGGAGCTGGTGCTGGGAGAGGACAGCGGCAGCCTGGCCATCGGGGACCTGGTGCGCGTGTACGACGGGCGCGGGGAGGAGGCCGGCGTGTTCCGCGTGAAACGGCTGATGGCCTCCCCGCTGGAGGGCAGAACAGCGGCAGAGCTGGAGCATGCCCTGGGCCTGCTGGGCGACCAGGTGATTTTCGGCACAAGGGCGGCGCATGACATCGCCGGCCTTCCGCCCCCGCAGGAGGGAGAGGAGGAGCAGCCGGTGGAGGTGGCCGACGCGCTGACCTACATCATTGCGGGCAACCAGATGCGGCGCAGGTGGTGGCAGTTTGGCGCCAGCGATTTCCACCCGGCCTATGTTTTCGCCTATGAGAACGAAAACCTGCTGGACGCGGTGCTGCGCACCTGCCAGGTGGTGGAGGAAGGGCACCGGCTGACCTGCGACTTTTCCACCAGGCCGTGGACGCTGAACCTTTCCGCGCTGCCCTCGCAGGTGGAGTGCGAGCTGCGCGCCAGCCGGAACCTGCTGTCACTGACGGTGGAAACCGCCCGCGACGGCTTTTACACAAGGGTCTACCCCACCGGAAAGGATGGGCTGCTGCTGGACGCGGAGGATGAAACCGGGGCGCGGATACGGCACATCGACGCGGACACCATGGCCCTGTGGGGCTACCGCTGCGCGCTGCAGAGCTTTCCACACGCGCAGGATGTGCGCGAGCTGTGGGCCGCGGCCGCGTCGTGGCTGAGCGCGCGGAAAAATCCGCTGACCACCGTGACCGCAAGAGCCATGGACCTGAGCCTGAAAACGCGCTGCGCGCAGGATGCGCCCCGCCTGGGCGCGCTGTGCCGCGTGTGCCTGCCCACGCATGGCCTGACGCTGACGGAGCGCATCACCGCGCTGCGGTGGCCGAACCTGCTGGAGGAGCCGGAGCGGGTGGTGGTGACCATGGCCACCCGCTCGCCCGGCGCGGCCGAAATGCTGATAAGATGAAAGGAGCAACATGTCTGAATCCATTTCCAGAACACTGAATATCACCTGCGACCTGGACCGGCCGCTGGGGCACACTGCCCTGGGCAGCCTGCACTATACCGGGGAGCAGGGCGGACTGGCCCTGCGCGTGGCGGTGTGCCGCTCGGGCACGGCCGTGGACCTGACCGGGGCGGCTGTGAGCGGGTATCTGCTGCGCTTCAACCGGGAAACGCTGGTGATCCCCGGCAGTGTGAGCGGCGCGGAGGCGTGCCTCACCCTGCCGGAGGAGGCCTACAGCGTGCCGGGCGACTTTTCGCTGACCGTGCGCGTGGCCAGGGAGGGAACCTGTGTGACGGTTTTTTCCGGGGACGGACACATCCGCCCCACCTCCTCCGGCTCGCTGCTGAGCCCCGGAAGGCTGGTGCTCGGCGTGGATGAGCTGCTGGCGCAGGTCGGCCGGCTGGAGCAGGCCGCCTCCGCCGCGCAGGAAGTGCTGAACGGGCCAAGCTTTGTGTGGACGCCGGGCAACATCAGCAGCGCCGGCGGCATCACCACCAACCCGGCGCTGATCACGCGATCGAACTATTACTCCAACCTGATCCGGCCGGAGAGCTACACCGCACTGACCCTCTCCGCCAGCCAGGGACGCGATTTCGCCGTATGCCGCTACGACGCGGAGGGAGGCTTCATCTCACGCGAGGGCTGGTACCGGGAGGCGGACGGCGAGGTGACCATCACAAATACCCACGCCATCCGCCTGGTGATCGGCTTTGTGGACGAGCATGAGACCGTCAGCTCCGGTGAGGTGCTGCGCGGTGTTTCCATCGAGGTGGAGGGCAACACGGTGTCCACCCTGCGCAGGGAGCTGCGCGCGGCGCAGGCCGCGGCGGACAGTGCGGCGCAGACCGCCGCGAGGGCGGAGGGGCAGGCAGCCCTGTTCGCGGAGGGGCTGGCCTGGACGGCGGCAAAGGCGAGCCGCTGCCCGGCCGCGCCAGCGCTGCACCTTTCCCTGGACGATGTGGCCGCGCCGCTGAAGAACCTGTGCGACAACGCGGCGGTATATGCCTCCGTATGGGAGGAGCCGGAGCTGGCCAGGCTGAAGGCGCTGCATGAGGAAACCGGCTGTGTCATCTCGCTGTACTGCTTTTTGGAGGCGGACGGCTTTGACATCTCGCAGCTGCCTGCCATCCCGGCGTGGCAGCGGGAGCTGCAGGCGGCGAAGGGGTGGCTGCGCTTCGGGCTGCATGCCGCCGACAGCGCGACCAATTACCGCACCGCCGCCACCGCGCAGGAGGACTATGGCCACTTCAGGGCGGGCATCACGGCCCTCACGGGCAGCGCGGAGTGCATCGACCGTGTGCCCAGGCTTGGCTATTTCGGCGGCAGCGCCGAGCAGGTGGAGGCGCTGCGCCTGGCTGCCGACGGGCCGGTGGGTTTGCTGTGCGCCGACAGCGAGGGCCGGCTGAGCTACGCGCTGACGGAGGAGCAGGCCGCGCAGGTGTGGCGGCACGGCTGCCTGCCAGACCCCGCAGGCAGGATGGTCTATCTGAAAACCTATCCGAGGCTGGACAGCCACACTGCCGCGGAGGTGCAGGCGCTGATGACGGAGGACGAGCTGAGGGGCGTACACCAGATGGAGGCTTTCGCGCACGCGCCGGTGACCAATGCCGCGCTGGAGCGCATGCGGCAGCTGGCGGTGTGGTGGAGCGGACGCGGTGGGCGTTTCGGCTTTGCCGCGGATGTATGGGGGGACTGAGGCATGACAGAGACGGAGAAGAAAATCGCGGACGCGGCGCTGCGCCAGGTGGGCAGCCCCTACGTCTATGGGGCGTGGGGCGCGGAGTGCACGCCCGCCCTGCGGCGGAAGTACATGCGCTGCACAGACCAGGGCGACAGGATACGGAAGGGCTGCCCGGTGCTGAGCGGAAAGCAGAAGAAGTGCGGCGGGTGCCCCCATCAGGGCAGGCTGGCCTTTGACTGCAGGGGCTTCACCCACTGGGCGCTTTTACAGGGAGGCGTGAACATCACCGGACAGGGCGCCACCAGCCAGTGGAACACCCGCGCCAACTGGGTGAAGAAAGGCACGGTGGCCGACGGCGTGCCGGAGGGGCTTTGCTGCCTTTTCCGCAGCAGGGGGAGCCGCATGGCGCACACCGGATTGTACCTGGGCGGCGGTGTGGTGGTGCACTGCGCAAAAGGCGTGCAGCGGGAGGAGATGAAGGCCTCCGCGTGGACACACTGGGCCGTTCCGCGGGGGCTGGATGTGCCGGTGGAGCTGGCCCTGCCCGCCCTGCGCCGCGGCGACAGGGGAGAAGCGGTGCGCCGCATGCAGCAGGCGCTGCTGGCCGCGGGCATCGCGCTGCCCAAATGCGGCGCGGACGGCCGCTTTGGCCCGGAAACCGAAGCCGCGGTGAAACAGTTTCAGACGGAAAAAGGCCTGTCCCCGGACGGCGTGTGCGGGCAGGCCACCTGGGCGGCGCTGACGGAGGGAGAAACATGAGCGAAGGGATGATCATCGCGCTTCTGTCCTTTGCGGGCACGGCGCTGGGCACGGCGGCGGGCATTCTGACCAGCGGACGGCTGGTAGAGTACCGCCTCAGCGCCCTGGAAGAGAAGGTCGAGAAGCACAACCGTCTCGTTGAGCGCACCTATGCCCTGGAGGGCCGGGTCAGCGCGATGGAACAGCGGGCGGGACAAAGTCCCGCCCGCGCGTCATGAAGGAGGCATTGAAAGTGAAGGATCAGAAGCTGACCTGGTGGAAGGCCGCCGGTGTGCGCGCCGTGAAAACCGTGGCGCAGACCCTGTGCGCCACGCTCAGCGCCTGCGCTGTGCTGAGCGAGATCGACTGGCCCATGGCGCTGAGCGCCGCCGCGCTGGCGGGGCTTTTGTCCCTGCTGACCAGCGTGGCAGGGCTTCCGGAAGTTGAGTGAGCCCCCCCTAACCCCCGGCCCCCTTCCCCCGTTTCCGGGGGAAGGGGGAGAAAAAATCGTCTGCCCGGGGGGAGCTTTCCACGGGAAAGCTCCCCCCGGACCCCCTGGAAAGCACTCCTGCGGAGGGCTTCCTCGTGTTCTTTTGTGAAAGCTGCCCCGAACCTAGAAAGCGCCTCTGCGGAGGGCTATCCCAGGTCTGCCTGTTCTTCCTGTGAAAGCTGCCATGAACCTGTAAAAGCGCTCCTGCGGAGGGCTGCCCTCTCAGTCAGCTTCGCTGACAGCTCCCCACAAATTGCGGGGAGGGACGCTGCTTTCACAGTACAGCTCACACGTCAAACTCTTCCTTCAGATCCAGAATACCGCGAATTTCGGCGTGGCCGTTTTCCAGGAAGAACAGGCCCATTTCCCAGCCGTTTTTGTCGTACAGGGCCATGATCTGGGGCATGATTTCGCGAACCCTGGCCAGCAGGGCGTCGTCCTTTACGACCTTCGCCGTGCCGTCGTAGCGGAGGAAGTCGCTCCCGTTCAGCGCCAGCACCTCCACCCGGGGGTTGGCGGTCAGCTGCTTAAACACATTTTTGAAGGTGCCGCAGCCGAAGTAGAGCACATCATCCACCAGCATGTGGAAGCCGAAGGGGCGGCCCTTGGGCTGGTCGCCGTCGGTGGTGAGGA
This sequence comes from uncultured Clostridia bacterium, assembly GCA_946407745.1. Classification (GTDB taxonomy): domain Bacteria; phylum Bacillota; class Clostridia; order Christensenellales; family Aristaeellaceae; genus RUG11272. The sequence goes on along the minus strand of CAMJPQ010000072.1, from coordinate 6,069 downwards.
AGTAGAACGTTTGCGCCTGATCCAGGAAGGCGCTGACCTTTGCGGCGTTGGACATGGTGGAAACCTCCTTGTTGATTGTGTTGGTTCAATTATAGGGTGAAAACGGAAATTGCGCAACGGCAAATCACCGATTCCTTTTGCATCGGAAGGGGTATGGCGAGGACAGCCGGGGCCTGTCCCGCGAGGCCACACCTTCACGTTTTATCGTCCGGATTCCCGGGAAACATGCTGCGCACCATGATGCACCACCTGATCACCCGCTGATCTTCCGCAAAAGAGGAAAGCTCCGGATGATCGGGAAATTTTTCAATGACCATCCAATCCGTCAGCGTTTTCGCCGTGAGCACGGGGAGCATTTCCGGCGGAATCATCATGTGCCCGCCCGCGCCGTCCGCATGGCTTATGCCGCCGCGCCAGGATACCGCCCAATAAACCGCCGGCCTGCCGTCCTTGAAAACCAGCCTGAGTGTGTCCAGTACCGGCTCTCCATATGAAATGTGCTCTGAGATCAGCGTGACGGTGGGTTCCATTTCCTGATCACCCGCTTTCGAAGTCGTGCGCCGGCAAAAATCCGCCCGTGGTTGTTTAGCGCCATTTATTTCCCCGCCATCCATTCCTCTTTTGTCAGGAGGCTGACATGGCCCTTCCGCGTCTCCCTCATCTGCGGAACTGGCGCCTGCTCCGTTGTCCACTGGTACCTGAAGCCCAGCTTTTCCTGCACGCGCCTTGATTTGTCGTTCCCGTCGTAATAGCCGCACCAGACGCGGGCAAGGCGCAGATCCTCAAACGCGTGGCGAAGCAGCTCCCCCGCCGCCTCTGGCACGATGCCGCGCCCCCAGTACGGAACGCCGAGCCAGTAGCCCAGCTCCATCTCATCCGCCTTTTCGGCCAGGTCGTTGCGGTGGAGGCCGATGCTGCCGACAGGCTGCCCCGTTTCCTTCAGCACGATGGCATAGGTCTCCGGAACCATCAGCACATTCCGTATCACCCTGCGGCTGTTTTCGACGCTGGTGTGCGCCCGCCAGCCGGCTATCGGGCCCACCCGGGGATCGCTTGCGTACTGATAGCACGCTTCCGCGTCCGCTTCCTCCCAGGGGCGGAGGATCAGTCTGCGGGTTTCTAGAACCGCGGTATCGGTCATCAGCCTTTCCCCTCCTTCACAGCGGTTTTAGCGAGCGGTATGCCCAGGGAGATTATACCAGGATACCTGTCATTCCGTAAAGGCCCGGCGTTTTTTCTTTCACGCGGGACTGTCTTTGTTGATGAAAAGACAAAGCCGCGCACGGCAAACACCTCCCCGGTTTGCTGAGGAGGTGTGCCGCGCGCGGCGCGAGGGCCGCGCCATGTCACTGCGCGGCGGGCTGGGTCGCGCCGCCCAGGTTCAGGATCGGCAGGGTGGCGCTGCCCTCGCCGGAGATGAAGGTGGGCAGTTGGCCGTTCCAGGCCTTGGTTTCCAGCCAGGCGATCAGGTCCTTGGTCAGCGATTCGCTGAGCTTCTTGTTCGCCTCGGCCTCGGCGTCAGCCTGCACCTTGGTGGCGTAGGCGGCCGCGTCCGCCTGGGTCTTTTTCACAGAGGCCTCGGCCTCGGCGGTGATGCGCTGGCGCTCGGCGGCCTGGCGGGCCTCCATGGTGGCCTGCTCCTGCTCGATTTCCGCCTGCAGCTTTTTCTGCGCGGCGACCTGCTTGGCCTCCACCGCGTCGGTGAAGCTGTCGGTGAAATCGATGTTTTCAATCGATACGCTGACGATGTTGATGCCGTAGCGGTCCATTTCCTCACTCAGCAGGTCGCGGATGGTGACGGAAAGGTTTTCACGCGCGCCAACCAGGTTTTCCGCCGTGTACTTGGAGAAGACCGCCTTGGTGTTTTCCAGCAGGCGCGGCATCACCAGCGTGTTGAAGTACTGCGTGCCGACCTCGCGGTAGAGCGTCATGGCGGTGCTCTTGTTGATGGAGTAGTTGATGGAGCCGATGATATCCACCTGCTGGATGTCGCTGGAGAAGGACTGCGTGTTGAAGGCGGTCTTCTGCTCGCGGTTGTCCATCAGAACCACCTGCTGGAAGGGGCTCTTGAAATGGAAGCCCGCGTCCAGGGTGAACTGTTCCACCTTGCCGAAAGTGGTGAGGATGCCTGTATAGCCTGTGGGCACGATGGCCGCGCAGGTGGTGTAGATGATGATACCGAGAATGATCAGTATGGCGGCAATCACGCCGATACGGATGCTCTTGCTGGTCATGTGGACGCCTCCCTCCTGTGTCCCAAGGTACTGCTTACGGTGAGAGTATGGCACAAAAACAGCGTGTGCGCAATACATACCGCCTGTAAACCGGCAGGGGGACGCCCAAATGTCATTTTACGGCGACGAAAGCGTGCCTGTCCGAGCAAATGCGGGACGAGTCGAAAGCCGAGGGCGACCTTTCCGGCGAAAAGGCCGGCGGCTGGGTGTTACCGATGTACAAACAAATGGCGATGCAAGTTTATACATATTGAGTATATACACGCGGCGTTTAAACAACATGTTCCCCTTGCACGCCCATCCAATGTGTGCTATGATGTGCTCACACGGGAATGGGAACAAATGTTCTCCGATCTATTTGCGGCATGCACACGGAGGGGAAAGATGAACGATGCGAGCATTCTTGAAAACTATCGCGCCGCCATGGTGGAAGTGACCCTGCTGGAGAAGCAGATTGACCGGCTGGAGGCGATGACCGGTCCGGCGGGACTGTGCGCGGCAGGGGTTGCTGAAATCCGTTGCACCAATATGCGGGAGGCTGCCATTGAGCAGCAGCTTCGCTTCTATATGAATGAACTGGACCGGCGCATGGAAGCGCTGAGCCGGGAAATGCTCTGCGCGGAGGAGGTGCTGCGCCATGTGCGGAACTGGCGCTCGGCAGTGGTGCTTCGGGGGATGTTCCTGGCCGGGACGAAAGCGGCGCGCCTGGCGGAGCAGCTGGGTATCTCCGCCAGGCAGGTGTACCGCATTCGGAACGCAGCCATGACGACCCTGCGGCAGCGGCATACGTGTGAGGGGCTTGCGCTGCGCGCGGCAGGCCTTCCCCTAACGGGGGAAGGGGGACCGCCGCCGCAGGGCGGTGGTGGATGAGGTCGTCCCCGGCAGGCAAGCAAACAGTCAGCGCACCTTGATAAACCCTCTCTGCCGCCGCAGCGGCCAAGGAGGTGGACCGCTTGCGGTGGATGTACGATTCGCGTTGAAAGAAACGGGGTTTTTCAGGCAGGAGATATACACAGCGTGAGCCGCTTGCTGCGCGAGCGGAGAAGGAGATATGATGACAGACAGAAACTATTATACCTGGCAGGACTATGTGCAGAGCCAGGACAAGCCCGCCCTGCTGCTGGAGGCGGTGAGGGCATACAAGCAGAGCGACGCCTTCCGCACGGCGCTGGAGGCGACCGCCTATTTCCGGGGAGAGAACCTGACCGTGGGGCGGAAAACCGTGCTGCGGGCGGGAAAGGTCGATTACACCGATGAGAGCGGACTGCGCCGCAGCCGCGCCGTGACGCGGGATGTGGTGGGAAACCGCATTTCCTCCGGCTTTCTGTTCCGCTTTGTGACCCAGCAGACGCAGTACCTGCTGGGCAACGGTGTGACGCTGGAAAAGCCGTGGCTGAAGCGCCGCCTGGGCACGGATTTTGACAGGCAGCTGGCCTACATGGGCGAGCGCGCCTTGCTGCACGGCGTTTGCTGGGCGCTGTGGGACCGCGGTCACATGGAGGTGATGGAGGCGGCGGTGAATCCCCTGAGCGGTTTTTTGCCGCTGAGGGACGAACTGACCGGGGAGGCGGTGGCCGGCATCCACTTCTGGCAGATCAACGCCCAGCGGCCGATGTACCTGCGCCTGCTGGAGCCGAAGGGGCGGACGCTGTACCGCGCGGAGGGAGAAAAGGGCCTGAGCGTGGTGTGGCCGCTGCGGCCGTGGCGGCTGCGCTTCCGCGATATGCGCGCGCCGCTGGTACCGCTGTACGCCAACCCGGAGCGGCGCAGCGAGTTCACCGCGTCCATCAAAAGCAAGATTGACGCGTACGACAACATCCTGTCCGACTTTGCGGACAACCTGGACCGGGCCAACGATGTGTACTGGGTGCTGAACAACTTTGGCGGCACAGTGGAGGACATCGCGCAGACGCTGGAGACGATCAACCGGCTGAAGGCGGTGGCCAGCTATTCGGACGGCACGGGTTCCGCCTCGGCGGAGCCACACACGCTGTCTGTGCCGTATGAGGCGCGGCAGGCGGCGCTGAAGCTGCTGGAGAGGGCGCTCTACCGCGACTGGATGGCGCTGGACACGGAGGAGCTGACAGGCGGCAGCCTGACCAATGTGGCCATCCGCGCCGCCAGCGCGGGGCTGGACCTGAAGGCCAACCGCTTTGAGTGGCAGTGCTTCCGGTTTGTGCGGGAGCTGCTGCGCCTGCTGGGCACGGATACCGACGGCATCCGCTTCCGGCGGGAGCCCATCGCCAACCAGAGCGAAACGGTGCGCGACATTGCCGCCATGCGCGGAGACATCGACCGCAAAACGGCGCTGCGGCTGAACCCCTACCTGCAGCCGGAGGAGGCGGACGCCCTGGCGCAGGCGGCCAACTGACGGCGTCCCTCCCCTTCCTTGACGGCGCGCTTTGTGCTATACTGTGAGCAGGAAACAGACCGTTTACAGCCCCCCTCCGCGAGCCACCTCCCGGAGGGGGAGCACAACCCGCTTAGAAGGAGAATGACCGTGATGAAGCTGAAATACCTGCTGCCTGTGCTGCTGTGCCTGCTGCTGCCGCTGTGTGCGCTGGCGGATGTCACGCCGAACCCGGTGGTGAGCAGAAAGGCGCCCGCCTATGCCCTCGGCAGCCAGAGCTCTGCCTCGGCGGGGAACGACATGTACTACAACACCTTCTGGAAGGGCAAGGCGCCGGAGGACTGGCTGGCCTATGACCTTTCCGCCGTGGAGGAAGCGCACCGTGCCCAGGTGGCGGTGGTGTGGTACTCCCCCTCCACCTTCGACCAGGTGGGGAACTACGCCTATCGCTCCGGTGCGCCGACTTCCTACACCATTGAGCTGAACAGCGCCCCGGGCGGGGAATGCCCCGCGGAGGGCTGGGAGGAGGCGGTGCGGGTGGAAGGCAGCACCCTCGGCAGCCGCGTTCATGTGCTGGACATGACCGGCTATCACTGGATCCGCCTGCGCGTGACAGAGGTGGACGGCAAGGCGGACAGCACCTGCCAGGTCAACCTGGACGTGCACGACATTTCGGGCGGGATGAGCGACAGCTGGCTTTTCCTGGGCGATTCCATCACGGCCGGCGGCATGGGCAACGCCTATGGCACCGGGTACGCCACCTATATCAGCCGGCTCAGGCCTGCGTATTTCCCGGTGGCGATCAACGGCGGCCTCGGCGGGCTGACCAGCCGGGACGGGAAAAACCACATCGACGCGTGGCTGGCCGACTTCCCCGGGCAGTTTGTGGGCATTGCCTACGGCACCAACGATGCCTGGGGCAACCAGATGGGCACAAAGCGCTTCAGGGAAAACATGGCCTATATGATCGAGGCGGTGCTGAAGAGTGGAAAAACACCCGTTGTGCCCACGATCCCCTGGGCGAAAGAGCCGGGCGTGGGCAAGCACGAGGGCAGCTATAACCAGGTGATTGAGGAGCTGTACGCGGCGTATCCGGAGGTGATCCCCGGCCCGGATTTCTACAGCCTATTTGAACAGCACCCGGAATACCTTTCCACCGACGGGGTGCACCCAAACAACACCGGCTATGAGGAAATGCGCCGCGTGTGGGCGGTGGAAATGGCGGAGAGAGTGTACGGCGAATAAGGAGTGCCATGGCTACCCGGGCTGTTTTCCGGGCGGCCCCTCCACCGCAAGCGGTTCCCCTCTCCGGGGCTGCCGCCCGTTCTCCGCTGAAAACAGCCCACCGGGCTGTTTTCCGGGCGCTTCGAAACCAGCAAGCTGGGGCGATTTTGGGTCACATGCCAGCAGCGGGGTTGCTAACCGGCGGCACGACCTCATCCGTCAGCGCCTCACGGCGCTGCCACCTTCCCCTAAAGAGGGAAG
>CAMJPQ010000071.1 GCA_946407745.1 uncultured Clostridia bacterium | reverse complement strand
GCCACCTCCGGCCCCGGCGCCACCAACCTGGTCACCGGCATCGCCACGGCCTACCTGGACTCCTCGCCCATCGTGTGCATCACCTGCAACGTCAGCGTGGGCCTCATCGGCAAGGACAGCTTCCAGGAGGTGGACATCACCGGCGTCACCATGCCCATCACCAAGTGCAACTACCTGGTGCGCAGGGTGGAGAACCTGGCGGACACCGTGCGGGAGGCCTTCGCCATCGCCCGCTCCGGCCGCCCCGGCCCAGTGCTGATCGACATCGCGAAGAACGTTACTGCCGAGCAGTGCGAGTATGAGCCCCTCTCCCGCTCCGAGCAGGTGACCACCGGCCGACTGGGCGGCCTGATGAAACGCTACGACTTCAAGCCCCCGGAACCGGACATGGACGACATCCGCACCCTGGCGGAGATGGTGCAGGCCTCCAAGCGGCCCTTCGTCATCTGCGGCGGCGGCGTGGTGCGCTCGCGCGCGGACAACGAGATCCGCGCCTTTGTGCACAAGATTGACGCGCCTGTCGCCGAGACCCTGATGGGCGCCGGCGGCGTGTGCGGGCGCGACCCGCTGACCACCGGCATGATCGGCATGCACGGCTCACAGGCCTCCAACATCGCGGTGGACCAGTGCGACCTGCTCATCGCGGTCGGCTGCCGCTTCTCCGACCGTGTGGCCCTGAAGCCGGACACCTTCGCCAGGAACGCCAAAATCGTACAGATCGACATTGACCGCTCCGAGATCAACAAGAATGTGATGACCGACCATCACATTGTGGGCGACTGCCGCCGCGTGCTGGAGCTGCTGACCCCCATGGTGCCGGAGGGCCACCACGACGAGTGGAAGAAGGAGGTCTTCTCCCACCCCACGGAAACCCTCTACGACGAGCATCCGGGCTGCATGACCCCGGGCGAGGTGCTCAGCTGCATCGCCCGGCTCTGCCCGCAGGATACGGTGGTCTCCACCGACGTGGGCCAGCACCAGATGTGGGCCATACAGCACTTCCACTTTGACTACCCCGGCCAGCTGATTACCTCCGGCGGCTTCGGCACCATGGGCTTCGGCCTGGGCGCGGCCATCGGCGCGCAGGTGGGCTGCCCGGGCAAGTGCGTGGTGCACATCACCGGCGACGGCTCCTTCCGCATGAACTGCAACGAGCTGGCCACCGAGCAGTACTACGGCCTGCCGATCATCACGGTGCTGTTCAACAACGGCACACTGGGCATGGTGCGGCAGTGGCAGCACCTGATCTACCAGGAGCACTATTCCCAGACCACGCTGGACCGCGGGCCGGACTTCGTGAAGCTGGCGGAGGCCTACGGGCTGGGCGGCTATCAGGCCTCCACCGTGGAGGAGTTTGAAGCCGCGCTTTCCTCCGCGCTGAAAAGCGGCAAGGGCAGCGTGATCAACTGCGTGATCGACATGGATGAAATGGTGCGGCCGATGGTGGGCGGCGGCAGCCACATCACCGACTTTATGATCAACTGAGGCAGGAGGGACAGGATATGAATCAGAAAAGAAACACCCTCGCTGTGCTGGTGGATAACGAAGCCGGTGTGCTCAGCCGCGTGGCGCGCCTGTTCTCCGGCAAGGGCTACAACATCGAGTCCCTCGCCGTGGGCACCACGGACGACCCGGCCATCTCCCGCATCACCATTGAGGTGATGGCGGATGAGAAGCAGCTGCGCCTTTTGTCCAACCAACTGCGGAAGCTGATCTGCGTGCACTCCGTCAAGGCGCTGCTGCCGGAACACGCCATCCGGCGGGAGCTGGTGCTCATTAAGGTGCTGGCGGGAGAGAGCGAGCGGCGCAACGAGATCATCCAGATCGCGAACATCTTCCGCGCCTCCATCATCGACGTCAGCAAATCCTCCCTCACCCTTGCCCTCATCGGCGATGAGAACAAGGCCGAAGCGATCCAGAATCTCCTCACGGAGTTTGGAATCCTCGAGCTGGTGCGCACCGGCATGGTGGCACTGGAGCGCGGACAATACACCATTGACGAACAGACCAAGGAAAAAGGAGAATTCGACTATGGCAAAAATGTACTATGAGAAGGACTGTGACATCAGCTGCCTGGACGGCAAGAAGATTGCCATCATCGGCTACGGCTCCCAGGGACACGCCCACGCGCAGAACCTGCGCGACTCCGGCTGCGACGTGATCGTCGGCCTGCGCCATGGCAACAGCTGGAAGAAGGCCACCGACGACGGCTTCACCGTGATGACCGTGGCCGAGGCCACCGCCGCCGCCGACATCATCATGATGCTGGTCAATGACGAGCGCGCCGCCGACATCTACCGCGAGAGCGTGGCCGCCAACCTGTCCGCCGGCAAGGCCATCGCCTTTGCCCACGGCTTCAACATCCGCTACCAGCAGATCCAGCCCCCGGCCGATGTGGACGTGTTCATGGCGGCCCCCAAGGGCCCCGGCCACACCGTGCGCAGCCAGTATGTGGCGGGCAAGGGCGTGCCCTGCCTGGTGGCCGTTGAGCAGGACGCCAGCGGCAAGTGCCTTGACATCGCGCTGGCCTACATTGCCGGCATCGGCGGCGCCCGCGCGGGCATCATGGAAACCACCATGCACGACGAGACCGAGACCGACCTGTTCGGCGAGCAGACCGTGCTGTGCGGCGGTGTGGTCGACCTGATGCAGTGCGGCTTCGAGGTGCTGTGCGAGGCGGGCTATGCCCCTGAGAATGCCTACTTCGAGTGCATCCACGAGATGAAGCTGATTGTTGACCTGATCAACAAGGGCGGCATCGCTGCGATGAACTATTCCATCTCCGACACCGCCGAGTTTGGCGAGTATGTGTCCGGCCCCCGCGTGCTGCCGCACGAGCAGGTGAAGGAAAACATGCGCGCCGTGCTGCGTGACATTCAGGATGGCACCTTTGCCGGCAAGTGGATTGCCGAGAACAAGAACGGCCGCACCTTCTTCAACTCCAAGCGCGCCATGCTGGCCAAGCACCCCATGGAAATCATCGGCAAGGAGCTGCGCGAGAATATGCTGTGGAAGGACTCCGCCGAGGGCGACAAGGGCCTGGACGCGGCGAGCAACTGATCGACGTGTGAGAACGGAAGAACGCGACGCAAAAACGCAACGTAAGCCGTAGACATTTGTACGTAACAGGCAATGTCTTATACGCCGTTTTGGGGAGACGACCTCATCCGTCAGCGCCTTGCGGCGCTGCCACCTTCCCCTGAAGGGGAAGGCAAGCTGCTCAGGCAGTGACGCCGAGGAAAATGATTAAGGCAACACCGCTACAGATCAGTGGCGCATCTGGCAGAGCCTTTTGCACCATTTGACCACCTCATTTGCGCGATATTACCTTAAAGCTGTTTATTGCAAGAGAAGCAGCAGCTGACAAAGCCTTCCCCTGAAGGGGAAGGTGTCGCCCGCCGTCAGGCGGGTGACGGATGAGGTCGTTTTTCCCTAATCTCCATGTGGTTCAACTATTGGAGGTATCGCAATTGCCAATCCCTCTCAGCTATGACCACCGAAACAAATCACGGGCGCAAAACCTCCGACGTGAAATGACCCGGCAGGAACGTAAACTTTGGTACGATTTTCTGAAATCATATCCCGTACAGTTCAGGCGGCAAAAACAGTTTGGGTATTATATTGTGGACTTCTACTGTGCGGATGCCAAACTTGTGGTCGAAGTGGACGGAGGGCAGCACTTCTCTCCGGAGGAAATAGTTTACGATCAAAGAAGAACGTCATATTTGGAAAGCCTTGGGCTTCATGTCATCAGATTCACGAATATTGAAATTGAGCAGCGCTTTTATCAGGTTTGTACGGAAATCAATCGTGTTATACAGCAGGAATAGGGGAACGACCTCATCCACCACCACCTGACGGCGGTGGTCCCCCTTCCCCAGGGCTGCCGCCTGTTTTCCGGGCGCTTTGAGTCCTGAAGGGGAAAGCTCTCAAAGATCGTTAGCAAGGAGGCACCACATGCAATCTGACAATATCAAACTCGGTGTGGAGCGCGCGCCGAATCGCTCCCTTCTCTATGCCCTGGGCCTCACGGATGAGGAGATGCGGCGTCCGCTGATCGGCGTGGTATCCTCCTATAATGAGATTGTGCCCGGGCACATGAACATCGACAAAATCACCGAGGCAGTGAAGGCGGGCGTTTATGCCGCCGGGGGAACCCCCATCGTGTTCCCGGCCATCGCCGTGTGCGACGGCATCGCCATGGGCCATGTGGGCATGAAGTACTCCCTGGTCAGCCGCGACCTGATTGCCGACTCCGCCGAGATCATGGCGGTAGCGCACCAGTTCGACGGCCTGGTGATGATACCCAACTGCGACAAAAACGTGCCCGGCCTGCTGATGGCCGCCGCGCGTGTCAATATCCCCACCATCTTTGTTTCCGGCGGCCCCATGCTGGCCGGCTATCTCAAGGACGGCCGCCGCACCTGCCTCAGCCACATGTTTGAGGCGGTGGGCGCCTACAAGGCGGGCAAGCTGGACGAGGACGGCGTGCGCGACTATGAGGAAAACGCCTGCCCCTCCTGCGGCAGCTGCTCCGGCATGTACACCGCCAACAGCATGAACTGCCTCACCGAGGCCATCGGCATGGCGCTGCGCGGCAACGGCACCATTCCGGCACCCTATTCCGCCCGCATCCGCCTGGCCAAGAAGGCCGGCATGCAGGTGATGGAGCTGGTGCGCAAAAACATCCGCCCCAGGGACATTATGACCCCCGCCGCCTTCCACAACGCGGAAACCGTGGATATGGCGCTGGGCTGTTCCACCAACACCATGCTTCACCTGCCGGCCATCGCGCATGAGGCCGGTGTGGAGCTGAACCTGGACATGGCCAACGAGATCTCCTCAAAAACGCCCAACCTGTGCCACCTGGCCCCCGCCGGGGACACCTTTATGGAGGATCTGGAGCGCGCGGGCGGCGTATACGCCGTGATGAAGGAGCTGGCGGACGCCGGGCTGCTGGACACAAGCCTGATGACCTGCACAGGCAAAACCGTCGGCGAAAACATCGCGGACGCGAAGAACCTGGATGAGGAGATCATCCGCCCGATTGCAAGGCCGTACTCCACCACCGGCGGCATTGCCGTGCTGCGCGGCAACCTGGCCAAGGACGGCTGTGTGGTGAAGCAGAGCGCCGTGGCGCAGGAGATGATGGTGCACGAGGGCCCCGCCCGGGTGTTCGACTCCGAGGATGAGGCCATTGCCGCCATCTATGCCGGGAAAATCGTCGCCGGGGATGTGGTGGTCATCCGCTACGAGGGCCCCAAGGGCGGCCCCGGCATGCGCGAAATGCTCAACCCCACCAGCGCCATCGTCGGCATGGGCCTGGGCGAGAGCGTGGCGCTGATTACCGACGGGCGCTTCTCCGGCGCGACGCGCGGCGCCTCCATCGGGCACATTGCGCCTGAGGCGGCTGCCGGCGGCCTGATTGCCCTGGTGGAAGAGGGCGACCGCATCTTCATCGACATTCCGAACCACGTGATCGAGCTGAAGGTGGACGACAAAACCCTCGCGCAGCGCAGGGCCAAATGGGTCTGCCCGGAGCCGAAGATCAAAACCGGCTACCTGGCGAGATACGCCAAGCTGGTCACCTCTGCCGACAAGGGCGCGATACTGTCGTAAGACTTTCGCTTTCAATCAGTGAAGCCAAGAGGTATGGCTGACGTACACCATTCAATGCCTGATGAATCCATTGCTCCAGGTATTGAAATGGTGCTGTACATCACCGCTGCTGAGGGAAATCGTGAATTCTAAACAGAGGAGACCCATGCGAACAATAGGCAACCTGCTCTGGTTTATCTTTGGCGGCTTCCTCAGCGGCCTTTCCTGGTGGCTGAGCGGGCTGGTATGGTGCCTCACCCTCGTCGGCATTCCTTACGGCCGACAGTGCTTCAAGTTTGCGAGCCTGTCCTTCATGCCATTTAAAAAGGAAATCCTCTACGGGGGCGGCGCGCCCTCCACCCTGCTGAACCTGCTTTGGCTGCTCTTCTTCGGCTGGTGGATGGCGCTGGAGAACCTGCTGTTCGGCGCGCTGTGGTGCGTCACCGTGGTGGGTATACCGTTCGGAAAACAGTTTTTCAAAATCGCCAGGCTGGCGCTGACTCCGTTCGGAGCCAGGGTTGTAAAGCGCTGAGCCGGCCCAAGGCTTTGCTCAGCGGAGTTGTTTCAAACGATATGTTAGTGGGAGGCCAAGTATGAGCCGCATCAAGATTTTTGACACCACCCTGCGCGACGGTGAGCAGTCTCCGGGCTGCTCGATGAACCTGAAGGAAAAGATTGAGGTCGCCAAATGCCTGGAGAGGCTGAAGGTGGATGTGATTGAGGCGGGCTTTGCCATTTCCTCCCCCGGCGACTTTGAATCCGTCTCCACCATTGCCAAAACAGTGAAGGACTGCACGGTCGCTTCCCTGGCCCGCGCCACCGCCAAGGACATTGACTGCGCCTGGGACGCGGTAAAAATGGCTGCCGATCCGCGCATTCACCTGTTCATCGCCACCAGCCCGCTCCATATGGAGTACAAGCTGAAGATGACGCCGGACCAGGTGCTGGAGCGCACGGCCGAGATGACCGCCCGTGCGAAGAAGTATTGCTCCAACATTGAGTTCTCCTGCGAGGACGCCACCCGCTCCGATGTGGACTTCCTCTGCCGCGTGGTGGATACCGCGATCAAAAACGGCGCGACAGTCATCAACCTGCCGGACACGGTGGGCTACACCACGCCGGATGAAATGCGCAGCCTCATTTCCACCGTGATGGCCAGGGTGCCGGGCTCGGACCGCGTGGAGTTTTCCGTGCACTGCCACAACGACCTGGGCATGGCGGTCGCCAACTCCCTGGCCGGTGTGCAGGGCGGCGCGCGCCAGATTGAGTGCACCATCAACGGCCTCGGCGAGAGAGCGGGCAACACCGCCCTGGAGGAAGTGGTGATGGCGATGCGCACCCGCCCCGACCTCTTCGGTGAGGACACCACCCGGCTGGACGCCACGCAGATTGCGCGCGCCAGCCGCACCGTCTACTCCATCATCGGGCAGAAGGCGCCGCTGAACAAGCCCATCGTGGGCCGCAATGCCTTCCTGCACGAGAGCGGCATTCACCAGCACGGCGTGCTGGCCAACAAAAAGACCTATGAAATCCTTACCCCGGAGGCAGTGGGCATCCGCACGGCCAACCTGGTGCTGGGCAAGCACTCCGGCCGCCACGCCTTCGCGGCCCATATCCAGGGGCTGGGCTACGAGCTGACCGACGAAGAGCTGAACAGCGTGTTTGAGGAGTTCAAGGCCCTCTGCGATAAAAAGAAAGAGGTCTCCGACGCGGACATCGACGCGCTCATCACCCACTCCGCCACCGTGTCCGAGAGCGATGCCGAGGGGTACCGCCTGGACTGGTTCGCGGTACAGACAACCAACTTCACCACCGCAACCTCCACGGTCTCCCTGCTGCTTGGCGAGGAGAAATTCCAGGCGGTGTCCCTTGGCGACGGCCCCATCGACGCGGCCTTCCAGGCGATTGACAGCATCGTGAAGCCTGTGCGCCACACCTTTGACACCTTCCGCATTGATTCCACCTCGCAGGGCAAGGACACCATGGGCGATGTGCGCATCAAGCTGCTGGCGGAGGGCCGCACCTTCTCTGGCCACGGCCTGTCCACCGATATCTTTGAGGCATCCATCCTGGCGTACCTGCAGGCGCTGAACCGCCTAGGCGCGTGGGTGGAAAAGCAGAACGCCGCGGAGGGCTGACACCGTGGCTTTGTCCCAATCGGGAATACCTGAATCCCTTTCTGAAGGAGGCGACCGGACATGGGCATGACCATGACACAGAAAATACTCGCGGCGCATGCGGGGCTGCCGTCAGTGAAGGCTGGCGACCTCATTGAGGCGAAGCTGGACCTGGTGCTCGGCAATGACGTGACGACCCCCGTGGCTGTGAACGTGTTTGAGCAGGCGGGCTTTACCCGGGTGTTCGACCCGGAGAAGATCGCGATTGTGCTCGACCATTACACCCCCTGCAAGGACATCAAGAGCGCGCAGCTGTGCAAGCGAGCCCGCGACTTTGCGCACAGGCACGGCATTTCCCACTTTTACGACGTGGGCGAGGTCGGCATAGAGCATGCGCTGCTGCCCGAAAAGGGCCTTGTCGCCCCCGGTGAGCTGATCATCGGCGCGGACAGCCACACCTGCACCTACGGCGCGCTGGGCGCCTTCTCCACCGGTGTCGGCTCCACCGATATGGCCGCGGGCATGGCCTCCGGCAAAAACTGGTTCAAGGTGCCTGCCGCCATCCAGGTGCGTCTCACCGGCAAATTGCACGGATGGGTCTCCGGCAAGGATGTGATCCTCCACCTTATCGGCCTGATCGGTGTGGACGGCGCACTGTATAAATCGCTGGAATTCACCGGCCCCGGCGTCGCCTCGCTTTCGATGGACGACCGCTTCACCATTGCGAACATGGCCATTGAGGCCGGCGGAAAGAACGGCATCTTCCCCGTGGATGAAAAGACGCTCGCCTATGAGGAGGGCCGCGTGAGTCGCCCCTTCACCGTCTATGAGGCGGATGAGGACGCGGAGTATGAGCGCGTGGTGGAAATTGATCTGGACACCCTGCAGCCCACCGTGTCCCTGCCCCACCTGCCCAGCAATACAAAAACAGCCGCCGAGGTCGCCGGCCTGCCCATCCAGCAGGTTGTCATCGGCAGCTGCACCAACGGGCGCATCAGCGACCTGCGGGTAGCGGCAGAGATACTCAAGGGCAAGCACGTCGCCAATGGACTCCGGTGTATCGTGATTCCCGCCACGCAGGAGATCTACCTGCAGTGCCTGCAGGAAGGCCTGGCCCAGATCTTCATCGAATCTGGGTGCGCCTTCTCCACACCCACCTGCGGGCCCTGCCTCGGCGGCCACATGGGCTGCATGTGCGAGGGCGAGCGCGCCGTATCCACCACCAACCGCAACTTTGTCGGCCGCATGGGCCATGTGGACAGCGAAGTCATCCTCGCCTCCCCGGCCGTGGCCGCTGCCTCTGCCCTGAAGGGCTGCGTGGCCGTGCCGGAATAAAACAAGGAACATCATGCGTAGCGTCAGGGCACAGCCGCCCTGCGCAGCAGCGCTTTACAGGGGTCCGGGGGAGTTTTCCTGTGGAAAGCTCCCCCGGGCTTCTTCCTCTTCTCCCCCTTCCCCCGGATGGGGGAAGGGGGCCGGGGGGTTAGGGGCGAAAAAACCCGCCGTGTGCATCGGCGGGTTTTTGCTTTGCTTTGATGTGTCTCTCAAATATTATTCAGTTAATCAGTCCACCAGCTCCAGCACAACCATGGGAGCGGCGTCGCCGCGGCGCGGGCCCAGCTTGTAGATGCGGGTGTAGCCGCCGGCGCACTTCTTTTCAGCGTTGCGGGCCTTGTACTTCGGGCCGATTTCGCGGAACAGCTTCTCCACCACGGGATGCTTGTTGTCCTTGGTGCGGGCCTTATACTCGGCTTTGTTCTCGTCGCTCTTCTTGGTTTCCTTCAGGTCATACAGGTACGCCATCATCATGCGGCGCGCGTGCAGCTTGGAGGGAGCGTCGTTCACAACGTCGATCGTCATCAGCTGACCCTTGTCGTTGTGGGTCTGCTTGGTCACATTTACATTGTTATCGCATTCCTTGATGGCCAGTGTGATCATCCGGTCGGCAATGCGGCGAACTTCCTTGGCCTTGGCCTCGGTGGTCTGAATGCGGCCATACCAGATGAGGTTGGTCACCTGATTGCGGAGCAGAGCCTTGCGCTGATCGGCGGTGCGGCCCAGCTTGCGTTGATATGCCATGGGGTTTTTCCTCCTTCACGGGCAGCAGCGTCAGCGGCTGTGCACACCGCCTCTGCTGCCTCAGCACTCTCCCTGCGGGGAGAAGGCTGGCTTACTCTTCGTTGGGCCGCAGTCCCAAACCGAGGGTCTGCAGCTTCTGTTCCACCTCTTCCAGGCTCTTGCGGCCCAGGTTGCGCACCTTCATCATGTCTTCCTGGTTGCGTGTTACCAGCTCAGCCACGGTGTTGATGTTGGCGCGCTTGAGGCAGTTGTATGCGCGTACGGACAGCTCCAGGTCTTCGATGGTCATCTCCAGCACCTTGGCGGAGCTGCTCACCTCCGGCTGCACCATCGTCACCGGGATGACCTGGTCGGTCAGGCTGGCAAAGAGGTTCAGGTGTTCGGTGAGGATGGAGGCCGCCTGGCTGATCGCCTCTTCGGGCTTCAGCGTGCCGTTGGTCCAAAGCTCCAGCACCAGCTTGTCAAAGTCGGTCTGCTGGCCAACGCGGGTATCCTCCACGGAGTAATTGACCTTGCGGATGGGTGTGAAGATGGAGTCGATCGGAATCACACCGATGGGATCGGCCGGATTCTTGTTCTTGTCCGCGCTCACATAGCCGCGTCCGCGGTCCACCCGCAGGGTCATCTGCAGGTGCGCGTCCTCGTTCAGGGTTGCGATATGCTTTTCAGGGTTGATGATTTCCACATCCTGGTCGACCTTGATGTCGAAGCCGGTCACCTCGCAGGGGCCGACGGCGTCCACAGTGACCACCTTCGGCAGGTCCTCTTCGGTATACAGCTTCACGGCCAGGGCCTTGAGGTTCAGGATGATTTCGGTAACGTCTTCCTTGACGCCGGGTACGGTGGAAAATTCATGCTGCACACCTTCGATGTGCACGGATGAAACCGCCGCGCCAGGCAGGGAAGACAGCAGCACGCGGCGCAGAGAATTGCCCAGCGTGTGGCCAAAGCCACGCTCCAGGGGCTCCACGGTGAATTTCGCGTGGGTCCCTTCGCTGTCGATCTCCACACACTCGATGCGCGCGGGTTTGAAGCCTACTTCCACTACGTATGCCCTCCTTGGTCTTGTCCCTTCCTTTACGGAGTGTGCTTCCTAGGGGCTTATCAGCGGGAGTAATACTCAACGATCATGTTCTCGGAAACCTGCAGGTCGATGTCCTCGCGGGCGGGGAGCGCCTCGACCTTGCCGGTCAGGTTCTGGGCGTCGAAGGTCAGCCACTTGGGGGTGATGACACCGGTGCCCTCGCGCAGGCCCTTGAACAGCTCGCTTTCAGCAGAGCGGGGACGCAGGGTTACCACATCGCCCACCTTCAGCTGATAAGAGGGGATATTCACCTTCGCGCCGTTGACACGGATGTGTCCGTGCACAACCACCTGACGCGCCATGCGGCGGGTCTTGGCCAGGCCCAGGCGGTACACCACGTTGTCCAGGCGCTGCTCCAGCAGGCGCAGCATGGTCTCACCGGTGATGCCCTTCATGTTGGAGGCCTTTTCGAAGTAGTGGCGGAACTGCTTTTCCTGCACGCCATACACGAACTTGACCTTCTGCTTTTCCTTCAGCTGGGCGCCGTATTCGGATACCTTCTTCCGGCGGTTGCCGCCGGGGTTGCGGTTGGATTTCTTGTTGCCGTAGCCCATCACGGCCGGGGATACGTCAAAGCTCCGGCACTTCTTGGCAATCGGCTGTTTATTCACTGCCATGTTGATAAGTCCTCCTTCAATACCCACAAAAAACCAGGGCGCTTACACGCGGCGGCGCTTGGGCGGACGGCAGCCGTTGTGGGGGATGGGCGTCACGTCCTTAATCATGCTCACATCCAGGCCGGCAGCCTGCAGGGAGCGGATGGCAGCCTCACGGCCGGAGCCGGGGCCCTTCACATACACCTCAACCGTCTTCAGGCCATACTCCTTGGCGGCGTTGGCGGCGGTTTCAGCGGCCATCTGGGCGGCGTAGGGCGTGGACTTCTTGCTGCCGCGGAAACCAAGTCCGCCGGCAGAGGCCCAGGACAGGGCGTTGCCCTGCGTGTCGGTGATGGTGACGATGGTATTATTGAAAGAAGAAGTGATATGGGCCGCGCCGCGCTCGACCACCTTGCGCTCCTTGCGCTTGCGCACGACCTTCTTCAGCTTTTGTTTGGGTGCCATATGTTATCCCTCCGTGCCCGCGCTGTGGGCGGGCTTCTCAAATCAGCAATGAGGCTTACTTGGTAGCCTTCTTCTTGCCGGCAATGGTCTTCTTGGGACCCTTGCGGGTACGCGCGTTCTGCTTGGTGTTCTGACCGCGAACGGGCAGACCACGGCGGTGACGCACACCACGATAGGAGCCAATCTCAATCAGGCGCTTGATGTTCATCGACACCTCGCGGCGCAGGTCGCCCTCCACCTTCAGGTGATGCTCGATGTAATCACGCAGCTTGCTGATATCGGACTCGGAGAGATCCTTCACACGGATGTCCGGATCGATGCCGACATCCTTGAGCATCTTCTGAGAGGTGGTCAGGCCAATGCCGTAAATATAGGTCAGACCGATCTCAACGCGCTTTTCTCTGGGCAGATCAACGCCCGCAATGCGTGCCATGTGGTAAATACACCTCCAAATTGTATGCCTGTCCATGCGGTACAGGCTGGCTGCGGGTCAGCAGCCGAAGACGCGGCAAACACATGACCTTCTCAGGGGCAACCCAACCCCGGAGCAGCCAGGTCCTGCCGCAACCTTTGGCCCGGTGGGGAAGAAACCACCGCGCCATCGTTGCCCGCGCCAGGTGAAAGCAAGCGCGGACATATCCGCCGGTGTTTGTCGGAAGGAACACCCTGCGGATACTTCACCGATTCTATATAGGAAGACCGATGGAACACGCGCGGGGATGCGCATGCAGCCGCCCACCAGGTCGAACCTTTTCGGTAACCACATAATCGTATCATGAAAAAAACCTTTTGTAAAGAGGTTTTTCAGGCATTTTTGGCGCTTCGCAGCGGAAAAAAACGCCTGCCGCTCACTGTGCCCAATGCACCACCCTGGCCTCCGGCAGCATCGCGGCCGCCTTTTTGCCTGGGCTGACCAGCACAGGCGCGGAGGAGAGCCTGAGCATGGGCACATCTCCGGCCGAATCACCGTAGGCCAGCACCTGCCGCGGCGCAGGCGCAGCGCCCTGCGAACGCAGCCATTCCCTGATCCGCCGCACCTTTTCCTCCCCGCGGCAGTTGGGGCCCACCTCACCTGTATAGCGTCCGCCCTCGGCCAGGCACTGCGTGCACAGCACCGCCTCCACAGGCAGCACCTCCTCCAGGATGTTCATGTAGGCCGAGGGGGAAGCGGACACGACCACCACGCGCACACCCTCCGCGGCGAGTCGGCGGACCTCCTCCGTAGCGGCGGGGAACAGCAGCGAGCCGCCCACCTCGCGGAAATAGCCGCGGGCCAGCCTGTCCGCCTCCTCCACCGCCATGCCGCGCAGGAACGAAAGCGCTTTCGCCTTCGCCCGCGGTATGTGCTCCGGATGCCCCAGCTGGCTCAGCCAGGCCGCTCCCGCACGCAGATACTGCGTGCGCGGCGCAGCGCCGGTCCGCACGCAGTATCTCAGGTAGGGCACAATGGATTCCCCCCGGGACAGCGTGTTGTCAAAGTCGAAAAAAGCAAATCGCTCAGCCATCGGCGCACCTCATATGGTATTGTTTGACAAAGCTCTTCCGCCTGTGCTATGATGGCAGGGCGGAGGTGATGTGATGAATAAATGGGACAAGCGCTTTATGGAAATGGCGCAGGTCATTTCCGGCTGGACCAGCTGCTACCGCAAGGGGCGGGCCATCGGGTGCGTCATTGTCAAAAACAAGCGCATTATGACCACCGGCTACAACGGCGCGCCGGCCGGCATCAAAACCTGCCGTGAACGCGGCGAGTGCCTGCGCGACAAGCTGGGCATTCCCTCCGGCACGCACGCCGAAACCTGCTACGCCATCCACGCCGAGCAGAACGCCATCATCCAGGCGGCGCGGCTGGGCATCTCCATCGACGGGGCAACCCTGTACTGCACGCACCAGCCCTGCTCCATCTGCTCAAAGATGATCATCAATTCCGGCATCCAGCGCGTGGTATACCGCGAGGGCTATCCCGACGCCTTTTCCCTCGACCTGTTCAAAGAGGCCGGCGTGGAACTGGAGCAGTTTCCCCCAGAGGAAGAATGATCCCACGTCAACAGCTTGATCCCTCCCCATAGCGGGGAGGTTTTTTTCTGCTCCGGACGACCCCTCCACCGCAAGCGGTCCCCCTCCCCGGGGCTGCCGCCCGTTCTCCGCTGAAAACAGTCCACTGGACTGTTTTCCGGGCGCTACGAACCCAGTGAACTGGGGAGGTTGTGTTGCCACGCAATGCAGGGGTTCGTCTGCCGGGAACGACCTCATCCGTCAGCGCCTAACGGCGCTGCCACCTTCCCCTAAAGAGGGAAGGCTCAATTTGTCGCTCCGCATCCCCGCACACCACACATCCCCGTATGCCCCCGCAAAGAACAATCCATAGGCGCCCCAAAAGCGCAAAAGTGCGCTGTCTATGCCTCGCGG
>CAMJPQ010000070.1 GCA_946407745.1 uncultured Clostridia bacterium | reverse complement strand
GCAAATGTTCAATATCGTAATGGAGGATTGAGCCTATGAGCCAGAATCAAGTCTCTGAAACCGTCTGGACCATCAACGACCTGACTTTCACCCTTGACATGCACGACGTGGCGGTCATGGAACGCTATGAAAACGCCTTCGAAATCATGGAAGAGCAGGAGAAGAAAATCCCGGTGGATGGAAAGGCGTCCGTCCGCAGCCGCATGTACTGCGACCTGTTCCGCAACCTCTTTGACAACATCTTCGGAGAAGGCACCGCGGACACCATTTTCGGTTCCCGCTACAACGTCAAGGAATCCATTGAAACATATGAGAGCTTCCTTAACTTTGTCTCGAATCAGCAGGCGGGCATTGAAGAGACTACAAATCGCCTCGTTACTCGGTTTATGCCGAACCGGGCGCAGCGCAGGGCTGCCGCTAAGAACTGATGCAGACCGCAAATATACTCATCGACCCCCTGCCGCTGGCCGTTCCGGTTGGCGGCAGGGATCTGCTGATTGATACCAATTTCCGAACTGGCATTCTCTTCGAACAGCTCATTGAAAGCAACGAAGTGCCGCAGGAAGAAAAAATAGCCTACGCAGTCAACCTATATTTTCAGGAAAGATTTCCGGTAAACGCCATGGAGCAGATGCAGGCCGTGGAAGGTATGATCTGGTTTTACACCTGCGGAGACGAAGAACGGCCAAAACAGGATCATCGGCAAGCCGATACTCACATAGCCAGACGCATCTATGATTACGACATAGACGCGCCACTCATCTATTCTGCTTTTCTGGCCCAGTACAATATAGACTTGCAGGATATAGAATATCTCCACTGGTGGAAATTCATTGCCATGTTCAAGGGGCTTGCACAGCATCACAAAATCGTCGAAATCATGGGCTACCGCGCCATGAATGTAGCAAAGATCAAGAACCGGACGGAACGCGAACACTATGCGGCTCTGCAGGCAAAATACGCCTTGCCGGACAACCGCTCCACGGAGGAAAAAGCCGCGGCTGCCGGAGCGCTCTTCGGAGGGATGTTCTGATGTATCTCAAAAAGCCGGCCATTGAAAGAAAATGGCTTCTCTGCCCGCATTGCGGCATGAAGGTCCTGCTCTATGACAATACGGCCAACTGTTCCGGGGTCTTTGTCAAATGCACAAGGGGATGCCGCCGGACCTTTGAAGTTCAGATCAGGGGCGGTGAGCAATCGCCATTGCAGGAAGCGAAAAAGTGAGCTATAATTTCTCCAATACCGAAAGGAGGAACATTCCATGAAAAAGCTCATCCTTGCAACCGTCCTTTTGCTGTCTGTCATAGCCGTATCTGCTATTGCGGAAATTGACCCGGCATCCATGACGGATGAAGAGCTCAAGGCCACGATAGCGGCCTGCACGGCTGAACTCAGCAGCAGGGCCGAAACGGAGAAAGGAATCCTGCTTTATCAGGACGAAAACTTTTCCATCTACCAAACGGATGCCCCGTACCTCAGCAGTTCCGGCAGGGTCGAGATACCGGTCACGGTCTATAATGATTCGGATCAGTTGGTCTGGATATCTCCTGATCACTGTACCGTCAACGGGTTCACGGTGCAGGGATACGGCCTTATCAACATCGTACCTCACTCGGCCATCATCGGGGAGCTGGATTTCGCCTCGGAAAAGCTCAACCTGACCAGCGCTGAAAATCTCAGCATCTCCGTTCAGTGGAAGGTGTTGGACGAAAAGTATAAAGTCATCCTTCTTACGCAAGGCCGCTACGATTATCATTTCTAAACCATCATAAAACTGTCAGGAGCCGAGCAGCCGCCCGGCTCCTATCTTTATGCACATTTTGAGCCGTTGAGCCGTGCAATCATCACAGGAAAGGACTGATGATGCATGCCTGACGGCTCTGTTTTAATTGACACTAAGCTTGATTCCTCCGGTCTAAAATCCGGCCTTGATGGCTTATCCGGCATCGTATCCGGCTCCGGCCTCGCAAAAGTCGGCGCTGGCATACTCAAAACAGTTACCGCGGTTTCCGGCAGTCTTGTAGCCATGGGCAAGTTTGCCGTGGATGCAGGCATGAACTTTGATACGTCCATGTCGCAGGTCATGGCCACCATGGGCCTTACCGGGCAGGAAGCGGAAGATGCTTACGCCAAAATGTCCGCAGCCGCCAAAGAAGCGGGTGAAACAACCCAGTTCTCAGCCAAACAGGCGGCGGACGCTCTCAATTATCTGGCCTTAGCCGGATACGACGCGGAAACGGCAGCAAACGTCCTCCCCTCGGTGCTGGACTTAGCGGCAGCCGGCGCAATGGATCTGGCCTATGCCTCGGACCTTGCCACCGACGCAATGGCGGCCCTTGGCATAGAAGCCAACGGAGAAAACCTGCAGCACTTCGGCGACCAACTGGCAAAAACGGCCAGCCGATCCAATACCTCTGTAGCTCAGCTCGGCGAAGCCATCCTTACGGTCGGCGGCACAGCTAAACAGCTTGCAGGTGGCACCGTAGAACTCAATACAGCGCTCGGCGTTCTCGCCAACCGCGGCATCAAAGGCGCGGAGGGCGGCACCCACCTGCGCAATATCATCCTCTCCCTCACGGCGCCCACGGACAAAGCGGCGGAAGCCATTGAAGCGTTGGGCCTCAAGACCACCGACGCGGCGGGCAACCTTCTCCCCTTGGATGAAATCATGGCAGATTTCAACGAGAAGACGAAGGGCATGTCCGAAACCGCGAAGATGGACTTGATGAACCAGATCTTCAACAAGACCGACCTCTCTTCCGTACAGGCATTGCTCGCCGGTGTTGGGGAAGAATGGGACAACCTTGAACGGGAGATTGAGGACTGCGACGGGGCCATGCACCAGATGGCCGAAACGCAGCTCGACAACCTTCAAGGCGATGTCACCATCTTAAAATCAGCCCTTGAAGGGCTTGGCATAGCGGCCTACGAAGGGGTACAGCAGCCTCTCAGAAAGATCGTCCAGCTCGGCACGGACATGATCGGCCAGCTCACCAAAGCCATGAAGGAGGGCGGCTATACCGGCCTTGCGGGCGCTCTGGGTGATGTATTCTCTCAAATCATCACAAAGATTGCTCAATACATCCCCAAAGTCACGGACATGGCCATGCAGGTCATTCAGTCCTTTGTCAAGGGAATAGCATCCAACGCGGCCACGCTGGCAACGGCGGCGGTGGAAATGCTGGCCTCCATTGCAGACGGGGTCATGGATGCCCTTCCGGACCTTGTGGAAGCGGCTGGAAGCATTGCCATTGCCTTAGCGGAGGGCATCGCAAAGAAGCTGCCGCAACTCGTTTCGTCGCTGGCCGACATGACGGAGGATCTGGCGGGCAAAGTCAAAACCTTTGCGCCGAAGTTCATTCAGGCGGCGAGGATGCTCCTGTCCTCCGTCATTGCCAGCGTCAAAAAGAACCTTCCCAGCATCGTTAAAAATCTCACTTCCATGGCCTTGCAGGCCGTTAAGGCCATCGTCGCCCTTAAGACCCAGTTCATGAAGCTTGGCCTTGAGGTCATCCGGGCGATTGGTCAGGGTCTTATTGAAGCCCTTCCGGAAATCATCGCGGCCTTGCCGGAAATCATCTCTGGCATAGCGGAATTCTTTGCCACAAAATGGGCCATGATGGCGGAAATAGGTGCTGAACTCTTTTCCGCTCTCATCGACAACCTCCCGGAAATTTTTCAGGGGGTCTGGAAGGCCATTACCGGTATTGATTGGCTGGGCCTTGGCAAGAAAATACTGGATGCTATCTTTAAGGGTCTATCCAAAATCGGGGACAGCATCCTCAGCTTGTTCGGTACCAGCATCAAGGATATCACTGGCCTTAGCTGGGGCGACATCTATAAAGCCATCACGGGAGCCTTTACCAGCTTTGGTTCTTGGTTTCTTGGCCTCTTCACGGGCGGTAAATCGGACGCGGAGGGCCTTACGTGGGGAGACATCTTCACGAAGGTCAAGGACGGCTTTGCGGGCCTCGGCGCTTGGTTCCTCGGTCTCTTTACCGGGGGCAAAAGCGAGGTCGAAAAGGTCTCTTGGAGCGAGGTCGGCACCAGCATTGAAAACGGCATACAAACCGTGCTGGACGCTGGCGGCAAGTTCCTTGAAGGGTGCTTCACTGCCGGTAAAGCCCTCGTAGAAGCCATTAACTGGGGCGCGGTCGGCACCGTCATCGGCAACGGGGTCAACGGGGTCGTGGATGTGGCCGGCAAATTCCTCGAAGGATGCTTCACCGCTGGCAAAGGGCTGGTTGAGGCAATCGACTGGAACAATATCGGCACGGTCATCGGAAACGGTGTAAACAGCACAGTAGACCTTGCGGGTAAGTTCCTCGAGGGATGCTTCACCGCTGGCAAGACACTCATTGAAGGCATTGACTGGGCCAACATCGGCAAGGTCATCTCCACCAACATAAACAACTATATCGATACGGCTGGCAAATTCCTGTCCGGCTGTTTTGATACAGCAAAAACGGCCATCGAAACCATTAAGTGGTCAGAGATCGGAACGAAGATTGGTTCTGCCATCAATGAAACCATTGACACGGCGGGCGAATTTCTCTCCGGCTGCTTTACAGCGGCTCATACCACCATAGCGGCTATCGATTGGGAAGCGCTCGGAACCACGGTCGCGTCTGTAGCGAATGGCCTCATTACCTTGACCGGGGACACGTTAAGCGCAGCCTTTACCACTGCCCACGCCACCATTACGGCCATTAAGTGGGACGAACTCGGAAAGACCATTGCGGAAGTCCCGAATGGCCTCATCACCCTCACAGGGGATGCTCTCAGCGGCGCCTTTACAACAGCCCACGCAACGATCAGCTCTATTGAATGGGGCAAGCTGGGAGAAACCATTGCAGCGGTACCGAACGGACTTATTAACCTTACCAGCGACGCGCTTTCCGGCGCTTTCACAGCAGCCCACGAAGCTATATCCGGCATCGAGTGGGCGAAGCTTGGAGAGACGGTTGCCGGAGCCGCAAACGGCTTAATCAATCTTACAGGGGATACCCTTTCCGCCGCGTTTACCACTGCGCACGCTACTATCAGTGCCATTGATTGGGCGGCGCTGGGCACCACAATAGGCAGCATAGCAAATGGCCTTGTCAACCTCACTGACACGGCCATGTCTGCCGTGTTCACTACGGCCTATGAAACCATCAATGCTATCAACTGGACCGGCCTTGCGGAAACCATCGCCTCTGTCCCGAATGGCTTAATCAATCTAACCGGGGACGCTCTGAGTGGAGCCTTCACCTTAGCCCACGAAACCATTACAGGGATCAAATGGGCGGAACTCGGCCAAACGCTGGCAGCCGTTCCGAATGGATTGATCGACCTGACGGGAGAAACCCTCTCGGCAGCCTTTACAGCCGGTCATGAACTTATTTCCGCTATCGATTGGGCAGGTCTCGGGTCTACGATTGGCGGCATTGCCAACGGGCTTGTCAATCTAACGGGAGAGGCCCTGTCCTCAGCATTCACTTTAGCCCATTCCACCATCAGCGCCATCAAGTGGGATGATCTGGGTAAAACCATCGGCAACATTGCCAACGGTTTGACAAGCCTCACGGATTCTGCACTCAGCGGAGCGTTTACGGCGGCTCATGCGACCATTGAGGCAATCAACTGGTCCGGCCTTGGTGAAGCCTTGGCGGCCGTTCCAAATGGTCTGATCTCGGTCAGTGCGGAAGCCCTCAGCGCCCCGTTTGAAACAGCGGCAAGCGTCATTCAGGGTATTAACTGGTCTAAGATCGGCGACGATATAGCAAATGGCCTCAATCGTGCGTGGGGCATCGTTTCCGGACTTGGCGATACAGCTCTGACCCTCGGTGAAGGCGGCGTAGAACTCGCTAAGGGCGGCGCAAACGCCTTCAAGCAATGGGCGGTCGGCCTTTTCAACGGAGCGCAAGAACCGCAGACGGAATCCGACGCGGAAGCTACCGGAAAGAAGATCGTAACAGATCTTAA
This sequence comes from uncultured Clostridia bacterium, assembly GCA_946407745.1. Lineage (GTDB taxonomy): Bacteria > Bacillota > Clostridia > Christensenellales > Aristaeellaceae > RUG11272. The sequence continues at coordinate 8,715 of CAMJPQ010000070.1, read as the reverse complement.
CGCAGGGGTATCCGGCACCACGGCGGATATCGTCAAAACCGGCGAAGAAGCCGGTCAGGCTCTTTATGACGCTATCAAAAGCAAGCTCACTATAGACATCATGAAGGGCATTGGCACAGGCATTCTGGCCGGCCTTGTCCTTGGCCTCAACGAATACAAGTCCGACGCGGTAGAAAACTACACCAAAGCCGGGGAAGCCGTTGCAGAAGGAACCAAAACCGGCATAGCCAACAAGCAGGAATCCGTCAACATTCAGGGCCGGACTTTGCTCGGCAATGTTTACCTTGCCATGCAAACCGCCATCGGCGGGGCACACGGAACGGCCTTTAACGCCATCGGCACGGCCATCTGTGCCGGCATTGCACAGGGCATCAGAAACGGTACCTCCGCTGTTACCATAGCGGCTACCAATGCGGCAATCAGCGCCTATAACGCGGCGAAAAGGTCCCTGCAGATCAATTCCCCGTCGAAGGTCTTTGAAAAGCTCTTCCAGTATGTCCCTCTGGGCGCGGCGAAGGGCATTGATGACAACGCAAGCAAGGTGGAAGAATCCGTCTCCCGCCTTGCGGATTCTCTGGCAAGCCCGGATATCGCGGCACGCATGCAGGCAGCCGTTTCCAGAAACGCGAGCGGGTTTGCGGACATCCTTGCGGATTCCGGATCCGTACACGCCACGGAAACGCAAAACCAGCAGCCTATAGATTATAACCAGCTCGCGAAAGCCATCTGGGACGAAGCTCCCGACATCGGATTTAACGTCGATTCCGTCCGCATGGCGGACCTGCTGGAGCCGCGTATTTCAGAAAAGCAGGCAACTAACACACAGAACAAAGTCAGGAGGGGAGAATAATGCCCGGATATTTTAACCTTGCCAGATTCAACCTCCTGTCCGGCGAAATCGCAGTCAGAAACAACCCGGTCATGTTCGGCGGGTACGCCATCACGGATATTGTGCCTTACGCGAATATCTTGGATGTCCGCATCGGATCACCGGCCATAGAAACGAGCACCATCACGCCCGGCCTCTCGGCCGGGTCTCTCTTTGCCCGAAATCGTCACAAAACCAGAATCATTGAAATGGACATTGAGCTGCCCCTCGATAAGGACGCATACCCGGATTATGTTCACGCGATCCGGGCATGGGCCACCAGCCGGGAGCCCATGCAGCTGGTCCTCTCTGCCTATAAAGGCAGGTACATCATGGCAACCTGTACCAATCTCAACGACTTCTCTGTCAAAACCTACTGGAAGCCGGTCACGGTCAAGTTTGAATGCTGGGAAGGGTATTTCGTCTCTTCCCAGCCATCGGCTGCGCAGATCGGCCAGAGCTTCAAGATCAACGGGGACGTAGAACCCATTTCCACCGTCAGCTATGACCTCGGCCAATCCGGCAAGCTCGTCAATCCTCAGTGGGTCTTTGACCAAAATCACATCATCAAACTCAACGGAACCTTTACCGGCGGCACGCTGGAAATTGACATCAACCGCCAAAGCATCTATCACAACGGCCAATCTGTCATGAACAAGCTCACGATGGCAAGCCGCTTTCCGTCCATTCTGCCCGGAGAATACAAGTTCACCGGGCCGTCTGGCGGCACATTTACTTGGTACGAAAGGTGGCTGTAGTCCATGGAAAAAGTACAGTGCTATTTCCTCGACCGGGATGACACCATCCTGTTTGTCCGGGATGACGCTATCACCTTCGAGGTCGAGGAAGCGGACTTGGAACTCAGCTGCTCTTTCCCCATCGACACGGAAAAGCCCATCAGTCACGGAATGAAGATCGGTTTTTATGACATCGACGAAAAGCTGGTCTTCTATGAAATCCGGACCGTGGAAGAAGATTCTATCTCCGCAACCGCCTATATTTATGCGGAGCATGCTCTTATCCCGGAAATGCTGGAAGACCCCCTGACGGATATCCGGGTCGCAAACGCCACGGCGGCGCAGGCCCTCGAAGCCATCCTCAGCGGCACCCGCTGGCAGGTCAGAAACAGTATCGAAACCGCGCAGGCCTCCGCCCGGTTTTGGTATATCAACCGCTGGGAGGCCATCAAACAAATCCGGGATAATTGGCAGGTAGCCTTAGACTTTTCGTGGGCCATCGATGATACCGGTATAGTCAGCCGCTATGTGGACATCATTTCCGCAGAACCGGTCAACCGCGGCAAGCGCTTCGACACCCTCAAGGACATCTCTGCCCTCAGAGTGTCCTATGATGACACAGAAACCTGCACGGCCCTTTACGGCCGCGGGGCAGACGAAAAGACCGAAGAGAAGGATCAGGATGAGCAGGGCAACACCTACGATCACAAAATTTCCTTTGCTTCTGTTGTCTGGTCGAAGTCGAACGGCGATCCGGCGGATAAGCCCTCCGGTCAGCAGTACGTGGAGGACGTGGAGGCGACGGCCCTTTATGGACGCGCCGGCCGTATGCGGGCGCAGTTCATAGATTTCAGCAATACCTCTGATCCGGCAGAGCTGCTCCGCCTTACTTGGAACGCCCTTCAGTTGGTCAATAAGCCCAAAATCATCATCAAGGCCACCGTGGCCGACCTCGAAAAAATCTGGGGTTATAAGCACGAAGCGGTCCGCATGAACGACTGGGGGCTGGTCATTGCGGATTCTACTAATGTTCAGATCGAAACCGTCGTGGTAGACATCAAACGCAATTACATCAACCCTCAGCTTACAAAAATCACCCTCGGCAGCAAGGTTGTTACCATCTCGGACATACAGGCGGAGTATCAGGCTCATACCCGCAAGGTGGAAGAAGAAGCCCGCCGGGCCGGTAGCGCGGCGGCGGCGGCCAGTGAAAAGATCGATCAGACACAGCAGGAACTCCGCATTGAATTTGCAGGGGCGCAGAGTGCCATCTATTCCAGCCTCTTTATGACGGCGGAAGAACTCGAAATCGAATTCACCAACGGCCTGTCTGACCTTCATTCCCAGATTCATGTCACTGCGGAAGAACTTAAAACCGAATTTCAAAAAAGCGAAAGCAAAATTTATTCTTCCATCCGCCAAACGGCGGAAGACCTGCAGGTTGAATTTGGAAGTGTGGATTCTGACCTCTATTCCACCATCCACGCGTCAGCGGAAGCCCTGCAAACAGAATTCCACAAGGCCAACAGTGCCATTTATTCCACCATTCTGCAGACGGCGGAAACGCTGGAAACAGAATTTGGCAATGCGGTATCAGATCTCCATTCCTCCATATCCCAGACCGCCGAATCCATCCAGACGGAACTCCATACGGCGCAGAGCGCTATTTACTCCTACGTTGTACAGACCGCAAGCGGGATGGAAGCGGAATTTGGCAACAGCCTGTCCGGGGCCTATGCCTATATTGCGGCCTCGGCGGAGGAAATCAAAACGGAGCTTCATACCTCGGAAAGCTCCATTTATTCCGAAATCAGCCAGACGGCAAGCGGCTTCCGCGTAGAATTTGGCAATGCCCTCTCCGGGGTCTATTCCTCCATATCCTCAACAGCTTCCTCTCTGGAATCCGAATTCCATAGCGCGGACAGCAGCATTTACTCAAAAATCTCCCAGACAAAAAGCACCATAGAAACCGAGATCCATAGCACAGAAAGCAGCCTCCGGTCAGCTATCAAGCAGGAGGCGGACAGGATCAGCCTTGTCGTTGAGGGAACCGGGGCCAATGCCAAAGTCAAAAAAGCCGCCATCGTTGCGGCCGTCAAGGACAGCAACGGCTATCTGGAAAGCTCCATCAAAATTGACGCTGATAAAGTCTATATTGGCTCCGAAAAAAGCACGACCGTCATAGCTGGGAAATGCTCGCTTTCTGACATTACGGCGGACTATATCTCTGGTAAAGTCGCAAGCCTGACTATCCTGCAGGTCAATTCACTCGGAGCCTCTTCCGACATATCCGCCAGCGGAAGTATTGTAGCTAACATACTAACGGCACACAATAACATCTTTATCAACGATGTTTCAGTTGGTCATGCGGTTTACAACGTTCGTATTTCAGGGCCGGTTGATAACGTATATACGCTGCAAAAGCAGACTATCGTCGGCAGCGGATGGGTGGATTGTGGAACTTTTAGCCGCGCCACTTCACTGAGCGGTTCGTGGAGTGGCCGCAACTACACAGTCACCGCAGATCCTCAAGGCGAAACGAAAACTGGCATCGTCTATAACGGCCTTGTCCCGACAGGCGCCGTATCGAAGACCGGGAAAAACGTCAAAAAAACCTTCATTGTCTACAGCGATGACGGAAACGGGGATGCCGATTCCATCATCATGCAGCATGAGGTCAGCATTGACGCATCATCTGTCTACACGGACGGATGGGATGCCGCGAGGGCGATGGTGGTTCCGCCGTCTGCCGGAACGGATACTTCTTTCGCTGTCAAGGTGCCCAGCGCAACCGAAGGCGAACAGCAGACCTATACTTTCACCATCCAGAAAGGCGCTACGCCGGGTTCATCCGGATATGCTTCTGTCGCTCTTTCCGGAACGGTTGTCGGCCGCATAGCAATCGGGAACTGGTACACAGCCGGATACAACGACGGCAAACCGGTCAGCGGTACCGCCGGAGGTCGTACAAGCGGGGTCTCCGCTCTGGTCCATGATTTCACCATCACAAAGGGCGACGGCACCACGGCCACGCTGCAGATCAACGTAAGCGACATCTACGCGACCGCGAGAAACGGGTACACCTATGGAACCTTTACCCCGGCGACTGTTACCACGCAAGGAACAGCCCATGCGGACGTTACTCCAATAGGTACAGAGTACCATTATACATATACCCATCTTTACAAAGCGGGAAGCAGCAATACTTATTATCAGGCCGGCAGCCCTCACACCTATTACGAATATGGAGGAACATATTCAGGATACAAGGGAAACGGAGGTTATATCGTCGGAAGAGGTAGTTCGGTATCTGTCACGCCGTGCGGGAACGCTGTAAGGTTCAAACGCCACACAAAAAGCGAAACCCCGACCGGAACATGGTATACCATCAATTCATCCGATTATGACCTTACCTATTATGTCGGTGGATCATCTACCACCTATTACAAAGGGGACGGAACCTCCGGCTATCTTAGAGGGGACTCAATGTCTGGCTATAAGCAAGGCGATCCTGTTACAGTTACAGAACAAGGATCGGCCGTTACAGTCACAGAACAGGGTTCCACTCAATACGCATATGTTTCGGATTCGGACGGGTCTGTTGTCAGATACGCTGCCGGGACCAAAGTAACCGGACTGTACAATGCAGGCACGGAAGTATCGGGAACCTATTACACAAAAAGCTAAAAGGAGGAATAATACCATGAATGAAACTGTGACCGTAACCGACGTGCTCTTGGGCAACATTGGCAAGCTGGAGAACATCCGCATTCCGGCGAAAGAAATCGCGGCGATCAATGCCATTAACGAGGTCGTTCATGATCTTAATGTCTGTGTCGAGGCGATTCAGGCGGACGCTCAGGCTCGTAAGGAAGCCCAGAACAAACAGTCAGAACAAACAGAGGAGGTAACGAAGGATGACGCTGACACTCAGTGACGGGACCGTTTTTCAGAATAGCCACGCTATCGAAAACGGAGCTAACTTGCACATCTACATTCAGGACGGCCAAAGCGGCATCAGAGAAGTCTTTGAAGCCTTCATTGATCCCGAAAAAACAGCAGAAATCACTTTTCGGGATATAGGCGATCAGACGGCCGTCTTTCACGGCTATAACAAGCTCATAGCCGTAAGAGATGAGGGCCGCGGCCTCATCACGGCGCAGCTCACTATCAGCCAGCAGGCGCAATAAAAGGAGGCTCAAATCCATGCTCGACATCATCATTCCCCATTATACAGAAAGCTGGCAGGTAGGCAAAAAGATGTTCTCTATGCTCGACCTGCAGCGCGGTGTTGATTTCGCCCTCATCCGGGTCATCGTGGTCAACGACGGGGAGGAAAACGCTCTTGACCAATCCTGCTGCGAAGGGCATCCATACCGTGTGGATCAGATTTCCATCCCCCACGCCGGGGTATCGGCGGCCCGCAATGCCGGCCTCCGGGCCTCGCGGGCTCCGTGGGTCATGTTCTGCGATTTTGATGATATGTTCGCTCACGCCTACGCGCTCCGGGACATCCTCAACGCCCTCAAGGAAGCAGACGGCTATGATATGCTCTGGTCAGACCTCTATATCGAGAACGGTAAATCAGAAAAGTGGGAGCTGATCAAAAAGACCAAAGAGGACGCGGTCTTTACCCACGGCAAACTCTTCCGCCGTCAATGTCTGCTGGATAATGATCTCTGGTTCAATACGGAGCTGGCCTTCAATGAAGATTCGGAATTCAACGCCATATTTCATACGAAGGTCGATTTCCGCCGCACTGGAAAGCTCATCACGGATGCGCCGCCCTATGTCTGGTGCTGGCGCAAGGACAGCACCACCAACCGGGACGGAGCCAACGTTGCGGCTGCATGGGGTCACTACAAGCGCAACGTCTCCGTATGCAAGGCCTTTGCCGAAAGAATGCCCCTCGAACGTTATTGTGCCATGGTCACCCGCATGGTTTATGACACCTACTACACCCTAAACGGCAAAAACCTGCAGCCGGAGCTTGAATCCATGAAACAGGATTTCCGCCTCTGGTACGCCCAGCACAAGCAATACTTTGGCAGAGTCAGCAAAGAGGCCATTGCTATCATCGATGCTGTCAGCCGGTCAGAATGCATCCGTCAGGACCACGACCAGAGCAAGCCTATCAGCCTTTGGCTGGCAGAACTGGAAGCAGCCAAATAAACAACAGAAAGAAGGACGATCCTATGCCCTATTGGAATGAGCATCCACCCAACGGCAAGCAGCCCTCTTTCCCATCAACGAAAACAAGGAGGAAATCAGCATGGCCCTGAAAACCATGTACCCGGCAATCAATAATTCCCCAGTCACAACGCTGGCGGCGCAGATCACCACGGCGTCCACCACCATCGAGCTTGTGGACGCTTCCTGCCTGCCCGCAGCCCCCAATCTCTGCACCATCGGCACAGATGACACAGCAGAGCTCATCCGCTATACGGGTATTTCCGGCAATTCCCTGACCGGTTGCACCCGCGGCTTTAACAACACCACCATCAAAGGCTGGGCGCTCGGCTCGAAGGTTTACCGCGCCCATACCGCCTATGATCATCAGACCTTCATCGACAACATCAACGATCTCAATGCCTCCCGCACCACGGATGAAGCGGCCATCCAGAAGAACGCGACCGACATCTCCGAAGTGGCGGGCAATCTGGAAGACCTCTCCGATTCTGTAGACGAGCGCGTTGCTTCCCTGCAGCAGCAGATCAACGCGGCCATGACCCGCGGGATTCACATCTACGGCGCGAAGTGGGACAAAACCAACGCGGCCTGCACCCGTGTTTTTGAGGCGGCCGGCATCTCTGCGGACGTTTCCGCCTTCTGCCACAAGGGCACGGTCAATGCCAGCTATCAGAACCCCTTCGATAACATCTACCCGTGGAACCTTTTCCGTCAGTGCAATGTCGACCTCACCAAATACGCCGCCCTCAAGCCGGGTGACGATATCCGGCAGGCAGTCGTTGCGTGGTACGGAGAGCCCGGCTTCAAGGATGACGGCTCCAACGGCTTTGTCGGCGCGTACCGGCCTCAGTACTGGTACACCGCTTACGAAGACGGGGATTCTGTTATCTTTGCGGTCGCCGACGGTAAAATGGACGGCTGGGCCGAATCTCCGGCCTATATCCGCGGCTATGGCTTCGCGGTCGATGCCGGGGACAGCAAGCTCTCCTGCTACAACGACCAGCCCCTTACCAACGTAGCGCTTTCTACCCTCCATACCAGAGCCAACAACAGCGGGTTCACCATCGAGGATATTTACACCTACAGCGCGGAGCTTACCGCCTTTGTAGTGGAATATGCCACCATGAACACGCAGGCGGCCATTGGCGAGGGCTGCGATGCCTGCTACCGATCCAGCAACGATGACAAGCCCCATATCGCAGAAACCGGGGCCACCCGCGTTGTGCTGCCGGCTGCCTGTGCGGCCTTTGCTCTGGAAGGGGTCACGCTGGACTTTGGCGCCACAAAGGACGCGGTTGTTCTCGCTGACCGCCGGACCTGCACCGGCTATGAAGCCTACTCGGACAACGACTATATTTCAGTCACGTTTGACGCTCCGCTGGACATCACCACGGATATGTTCGTTTCCTTCCACGGTATCGCCAACGGAGAAGCCATCGGCAACGCCTCCGGCTTCATCGGCACAGCAGGCAAACACAATGCTTTCTACCGCGGCGCGGTCCTCCACGCCAACCGCTGGCGCTACGTCCTCGGAGCCTACAGGCAGACCGGTACAGGCAAGGTCTGGATTTGCCCGGCGGACGATGATCCGGACGCTTACAACGCTCTCAATACCTCGAAGCATACGGATACAGGGGTAGCCCTGCCAGAATCCAAATCCGGCGCGTACATCGACGAGCTGGCGGTTCTGGATGGTCTCGGCGCTGTGCCGGTTGCTCCTGCTGCGGGGGGCGGCGGCTCCAGCTCTAACCCGGTCGGCGATGCTCTGTACACGCCCGCCGCTTCCACCGGAAACACTGTCCTGCTCGCTGGCGGCAGCGCCGGCTCCGGTGCGTACGCCGGTGCTTTCTGCGGCTACTGGTCCTACGCTGCGTCGAACTCGTTCTGGTACTGCGCGGTCCTGCCCGTCCTAAAAAACCC
>CAMJPQ010000069.1 GCA_946407745.1 uncultured Clostridia bacterium | reverse complement strand
CTGTCAGTTGTCAAATTTCTGAAATTTCGTGTCCAGTTTTTGTTGACTACTGCAAGACCGTTGTGACACAAGGGTTTTAAGCCATTTTTTTGGGGTTCGTTTTGGGGTTCACAGGGGCAAATCGGGGTTCGTTTTGGGGCTTATTCAAGCAAAAACAAGCGTTATAAAATGATGCGAAAAGTGGCAACTATCCTTATATTTCAAGGCTATTCGTAATTATGCATAATATGCAGAAATGATACACAGGGGACTTAAAATCCCCCGGGTAAAACCGTGCGGGTTCGAGTCCCGCCATCAGCACTTTGCAGATCCATTCCGGCGCGGCGCAGGGGCTGAAACGCATGTGCGGCAATCACGGTGCCGGAAAGGTGTGCCCGCGGGCATGGACAAACGATGCCGTTCATGCTGATTGGCGGAACTGGGCTGAAAGCCTGAAATCCATTCGAGCGTCTCTTCAGAGGCGCTTTTTTCATGTACCGGCCGCAGAATCGACTGATCAGGTGTGATTCTTTGCTTTACTCCGCCTTTGCTTGCGCGTATAAGCTGCTGGGCAGCACGTCGGAAAGCCCGGCGAGGCATACTGCAGCATCCACGCCAACTGCGTGTCTGTGCCGGTGGAATGAAATGTACTATGGAACATGGAATGCAGAATACAGGGGCCGCTCCAGGCGATTGGCTGGGATGCGGCCCGTTTTTATCGTCTGCGCATGTAGGGAACATTTTTTGTTTCTGATTGGAAAAAAGTTCCCTGCATCAATTGATTGTTGGGGAATTTTTGTAATAATCAAGCTGATATTGCCCCCCAATGCAGAGGCTTGCTATGCACTTGTTTTCCAATGGCAGCTCCATTCAGAAAAAAACATAGCCATCTCTGACCGGCAGAGGGCAGTCAGTTCCAGCCGCCAGGCGCACCGCAAAAAAGATTCAGCCAGGCGTTTCGGTCTGGCTGAATCCTTTTGTATTCAGGGCTTATTCAGCCCCTTGGGGTGCTTCTTCCACAGCTCACCTCTGGAACAGCGCGTAGGTGCTGCCCACGGGGTAGCGCTGCACGTGCTGATAGAAGGTGCCCTCTGAGGTGCGCATCGGGGTGTTGTCACCCACACGCCTGATGTAGTTGAACAGCTCGGTCAGGTCCACCTGGCTGTTGCCGTTGCTGTCGGCGGGCATGGTGCCGCTGGTGCCCACGCCGTCCACCAGCCACTTTGTAAAGTAGTTATAGGCAGAGCTGACGGTGCCGTAGCCCTCCGTGCCGAAGCTCAATTCATTCAAGCGGGTAGCCGCCAGGACATAGAACTTGTTGGACACGCGCAGCTCGCCGACGTTGGCGGCCGTTTCGTCACCCTCGGCGACGTAGGCCTCGCCGGGCAGTGCGGGCGCGTGCTCGGGCTCGTCATCCAGGCCGGTGAAGAATTCGGAAACCACTTCCTCCACCTCATAGGCTTCGTTGGCCACAGGCTCTTCTTCCTCGAACTCGTCTTCCAGGGTGTAGCCGGAGAAGGCGCTGATGACGGAGCTGACGAAGGCAGCCTCAGCCGAGTCGACGGCATTGGCGGTCAGGCTGTTCTGCTCGGAGTAGGTGCTGAACACGCCGGCGCCGGCGCCGCAGGACTCGATGATGACGATCACCTTGCCGGGCACGGCCTTCAGCGCGTCGGCCAGCGAAGACATGAGCAGTGAGCCCTCACGGCCGGAGCTTTCCACCGTGGACAGCGCGCCGGCCCTGTAGTCCTTGTAATAGACGTCGCCATGGGTGGCAATGAAGAACAGGGACACGTCGGTGGATTTCGCGCCGGAAAAGGTGGTGGCGATCTTGGACAGGATGCCGTTGGCACTCAGATCCCTCGCTGTGGTGATCTTGTACTTGGTGCCGGAGGGCGTTTTGCGTCCCTGGAGCATCTTCTGCATATTCAACACGTCGCCATAGTTGCGGTTGCACACGGGGCGGAAATCAACCTCACCGATGAGCAGCGCGCGGTAGGTCGGCGTGGTGGTGGTGGAGCTCTTGACCGTCAGGGTCGCCGCGTTGGAGGTGACGCTGTTGCCGTAGGAGTCCTTCACCACGCAGCGGAAGGCGTAATTGTTGAAGCTGGTGCTGACGATCACGCTCAGCGACCTCGTGGTGGCGCTGGTGGCGCTGGTGATGTTGGTCCAGGAGCCGGAGGGCGCCTTGGACTGCCACTGATATTTCAGCCCCGTGCCGCTGGCCGTCACCGTGAAGTAGACAGTGGTGCCCACGGTCGCGTTGGATATGCTCTTGGGCTGGCTGGTGATGGTCAGCGCCGGGGTGGAGGAGCGGACAGTCAGGGTGGCCGCGTTGCTGGTCACGCTGTAGCCATAGGCGTCCTTCACCACGCAGCGGAAGGCGTAGTTGTTCAGCGACGTGCTGACGATAACGCCCAGGGAGGCCGTCCTGGCGCTGGTGACGTCGGTGATGTTGGTCCAGGAGCCGTAGGGCTTCTTGACCTGCCACTGGTAGGTCAGCCCGGTGCCTCTGGCCACCACGGTGAAGTAGACGGTGGTGCCGTCGGCCGCGGTAATGCTCTTGGGCTGGGTGGTGATGGCCAGGGTGGAGGCGGAGCGCACCGTCAGCTTCGCCGCGTTGGAGGTCAGCTTGCTGCCGCTGGAGTTCTTCACCACGCAGCGGTACTGGTAACCGTTGCGGGAGACCGCCGCGCCGATGGACAGCGTCTTGGTCTTCGCGCTGGCCGCGCCGGAGTTGGTCCAGGAGCCGTTGGGCTTTTTGTACTGCCACTGGTATTTCAGTCCCGAGCCGGTGGCCGTGACACTGAACTTGACTGTAGTGCCCTCGTTGGCGGTCACGCTCACCGGGTGCTTGGTGATGGCGAACACCGCCCTGACTGTCAGCTTCGCCGCGTTGGAGGTCAGCCTGCTGCCGCTGGAATCCTTCACCACGCAGCGGTACTGGTAGCCGTTGCGGGAGGACGCCGCGCCGATGGACAGCGTCCTGGTCTTCGCGCTGGCCGCACCGGAGTTGGTCCAGGAGCCGTTGGGCTTTTTGTACTGCCACTGGTATTTCAGTCCCGAGCCGGTGGCCGTGACACTGAACTTGACTGTAGTGCCCTCGTTGGCGGTCACGCTCACCGGGTGCTTGGTGATAGCGAATGACGTTCTGACAACCAGCGTATACGCATCCGTTACGTACCTCGTACCCCAGATATTGGTGTACAGGCACCTGTACTGATAACCGTTTCTGGCAGCGGTAGCCGTGATACTGAAGTAACGGGTCCTTGCGCTGGCTGCGCCGGAGTTAATCCATGTCACGCCCCTGTCCTTTGAGTACTGCCACTGATAGGAAGCAACATTTGTCGCATCTGTCAGATACAGTTCAAAGACCTCGCCGTCATCGGCAATGACCTGCCTTTTTTCATAATCAATCTGGCTGTTGGTCTCACTGATTCCGTACTCTGTGGGAACCTCCTCCGGAAGTTCCTCCTCCTCAGGCGTTTCTTCAACCTCAGGCGTTTCTTCTACCACAGGAGCTTCTTCTACCACAGGAGTTTCTTCCACTGCAGGCGCTTCCTTCGGCACAATCTCAGCCACCGGCAGCTTTACACGGTCCTCGACACCAGTCCAGGACGGCGCCCCAAAGGTCTCAATTTCTTCCTCGCTTGCAGCGGGAGCCTGTGTAGCAGCTACCCACACATGTTCCACGCCGTCTATCACAGCAATAGAGACATACAGCGCTTTCTCTTCCTCTTTTAGAGCATACGCAAGCGTGTCCGCGGCGGGTGCGCCGATTTCATCGGTCAGCTCAGCGTCCGCGTACAGAGCCGTCCCTACCGCCAGTTTCACCACATGGCGCTCGAAAGCGAGCTCTTCCAGTGCCTCAGGCACTTCGGCAGGCTCTTCCGCCGCGGGTTCCTCGGCAGCAGGCTCTTCCGCTACGGGTTCTTCTTCAACGGCAGGCTCTTCCGCCGCGGGTTCCTCGGCGGCAGGCTCTTCCGCCGCGGGTTCTTCCTCAACAGCGGGCTCTTCCGCTGCGGGTTCTTCCTCAACAGCGGGCTCTTCCGCCACGGGTTCCTCGGCAGCGGGCTCTTCCACCGCGGGTTCTTCCTCAACGGCAGATTCTTCCGCCACAGGTTCCTCGGCGGCAGGCTCTTCCGCCGCGGGTTCTTCTTCAACGGCGGGCTCTTCCGCCGCGGGTTCTTCCTCAACGGCGGGTTCTTCCGCCACAGGTTCCTCGGCGGCGGGCTCTTCCGCCGCGGGTTCTTCTTCAACGGCAGGTTCTTCCGCCGCGGGTTCCTCGACAGCGACAGGCTCTTCCACCGCTTCCGTGCCCTCCTCTGCCAGCACGGGCAGGGCGGAGACCAGCATGAGCAGCGCGGTCAGCAGCGCAAGCAGCTTTTTGAATGATTTCATCTTCGTCCTCCTATACAGTTCACTGGTGTGACGGGTTTCGGGAATTGCCTCCAAGAATCCTCCTCTCTGTTTGCGTTCTCTATCTCTCTTGATCAGCTCATTGCTGAAACTGACATTGGTATGAAACGGCGGATTCAGTCCGCGGGGTAACCTGACCGCAGCTCCAGCAGTATGGCCACCGTCTGGCTGAAGCCCTCCTCCGCGCCAAACAGCGGCTGCCAGCCCAGGCCCAGCAGCCTGGCGGCATCCAGGCTCGACTGCACCATGGGGTTGAAGGCCGCCTTTTCCACCCCCTCCGGCAGGCTGAAGCGCAGCTCGACGCCGCCGGCGCGGGCCACGATCTCCGCCATCTGCCGGATGGTGATCACGGCCTCCGGATTGGAAATGTTGTACGCCGCGCCGTCTTCGCCCCTGAGGAGAATGGCGGCCAGCGCGGTGGCACAGTCCAGGCAGTGGCAGTAGGAGCGCTGCTGCTGGCCGGTGCTCTTCATCACCAGCGGCTCACCCCGGGAGGCCAGGTACGGGAACTCCGAGGAAACCCGGCGGTCGCCCTCGTGGGCGGTCGGGCCGTAGATGTGCCCCGGCCGGGCGATCTTCACCCGTGCGCCGTACTGGGCGCGCCACGCCGTGCACAGCGCCTCCCCCACCAGCTTGCCCGCCGGATAGGAGGAGCGCACCGCCGTGGGGTCAATGGCGCCGTAGTCCCCCTCGGCAATCAGGCCCGCTCTGGGCTTGCTGCCGTACACCTCGCTGGAGGAGACATACAGCATTTCACTGCCGCACTCCCTCGCCCAGCTGAGCATGTTTTTTGTCCCCTCATAGCTCACAGCCAGGGTTTCCGCCGGGGCGGAGACATACTTTTCCGGCGAAGCGACGCCCGCCGCGTGCACCACATAATCCGCCCTCACACCGCAGGTGAAGGGCGCCGCGGCGTCATAGGGCACAAATTCCGCTCCATCGCCGAAGCGCTGCGCAACCCGCGCCCCGCTGCGCCCGGCCGCCAGCACGCGGATGCTTCCGCCATGGCGGTTGTGGTGAATGAACAGATCTGCCAGCGCGGAGGCAATGAGGCCCGTGGCGCCGGTGATCAGCACGCATTTCCCATCCAGCGGGGCCAGCGGCATGGCCTCCAGCGCCCTGTCCAGCATGTTCCGGTATCTTTCGTTCTCAGGCAGCATGCGCACCGCTACTCCTTTGCGCCCTCCATCAGGCGTTTGATTTGCTCCGCCACGCGCTCAGAGGCATGGCCGTCGTCAACGCAGCCGTATTTTTCGAGGAAGGCGTCGCAGTCGGCGCTGAACTTGTCCTCATCGAAGGAGAGAATATTCTCCTCCAGTGCCCAGTTGTCCGTGGCCACCGGGAAGGGCATGGACTCCAGCGGGAAGAAGAAGGCGCGGTTGTCCTCCTGGTACGCCTTCAGGTCAGTGGCGAAGAAGAAGCCGGGCTTGCGCGTCTCCAGGTACTCGCAGATCCAGCTGGAATAGTCCGTCACGCCACAGTCGATGATGGCCATCAGCTCCTGTATGTCCGGATAGTCGCTGACATTGACCACATTATCCGGCAGCTTCACCTTGCTCATCATGTTCCGCAGCCGCCAGTGCAGCCGCGTCAGGATGATCCACTCGCCCCCGAAGCGCGTGTGAAGCGCCTCAGTCAGCCGGCTGTAGTCGATCATGTAGGGCTTCAGGTCCCTGTTGTCCCGGAAGGTGGGGGCGTACAGGCACAGCTTTGCGCCCCTGGGCAGGTGGTATGTGCTGAAGATCTTTTCCCGCAGGGCGGAAAGCACGGCCTCGTCCCGGCAGAACAGGATGTCGTTGCGCGGGTGGCCGAAGCGCCAGATGGGCGCGGTTTTCCAGTAGTCCTCGCGGTACACATCGTCCTCAAAGGCGCTGTTGGAAATGAGGTAATCGGTGATGGCCGCCTCGGCAAAGGCGTTTTTCACCCACTTTTTATCCTTGTTGGTGTCCGGGGAGAATTTTTTGATGCCGATGGCGCCGTGCCAGGTCTCAATCAGCGTCTGCCCCGGCTTCTTTTTATACCGCAGGGTGACGACGCTGATGCCGTTGTCCACGATCACGCGGGAGGTGGCCGCCTCCCGGAAGAATTCGTAGGTGCCGCGCACCACGGGCTTCACGTCCGGCGGCAGTCCGGTGAGGTTCTTCGCGCTGTCGGGGTTGATACCCCACACCAGCTTATAGGGCAGCTTCTGCCGGCGCAGCTCCTCGCAGATGTACTTGGCATTGCACTCATAGCGGCCGCTGAAGGGCAGGAACAGCACCTTGTCCTCCAGCTTTTCGCCGGCCAGCCTGCGGTTCACATGCCAGATGGCCACGTTCCCGAGCGCGCCGTCTATTTTCTTGGGCAGCTTTTTCCAGCCGGCCACAATCTTCTTCCACGCGGCCTTCCGCTTGCGCTTCATGGTGGACATCAGCCGCTTTTCCAGTATTACGTCAAACAGTGTGCTTCCTGTTCCCATGCCCTGCTCCGCCTTGCTTCCTGCTGTGCATTGCCGTCACTTCAGCCACGCGCTTTTCTCTGTGGAAAGCAGTGCCTTGAAGATGTCGATGTCATCGGTGGTGGTCAGCTTGATGTTCTTCTCGCTGCCCTTGGAGAAATAGACCTTCTCGCCCAGCATATTCATCAGGGTGCAGCTGGCCGCCGTGTTGGTGATGCCGCGCTTTTTCGCCTCTTCATGCGCCCACAGCAGATGGGAGAGCGTGTAGGTGTGCGGCGTCTGTGTGCGGTAGAGCATGGCCCGCTCGATGGACAAGTCTGAGCTGACGCCGTCCTCGCTTTTGAACACCGCCTCCACGCAGGGGATCACCGCCACCGCGCCGCCGTGCTCGCTGAACACGGACAGGCTGTCGGCGATGATCTCATTGTCCACCATGGGGCGGTTGCCGTCGTGCACCATCACGGTGGTTTCGCCGTCGCAGTCCTCCGCCAGGGCTTTCAGCCCGTTGCAGATGGACTCCTGGCCCGTCTTTCCGCCGGGCACGACCCATCTCAGCTTGGTGATGTTGAACTGCTTGGCATAGGACCACACAAAGTCCATCCAGTGCGGCAGGGTCACCACCACAATGGCGTCCACCTGCGGGCAGTTCTGAAAGCGCTCCATCGTGTAGATGATCAGCGGCTTGTCATTGATGTGAATAAACTGCTTGGGAATTTCCTGCCCCATGCGGCTACCGGAGCCGGCGGCAGTCAGCAGCGCTGCAACCATGTTTCCGTATCACTCCCGTTAATCGTTGTTGTTGTCTGTATCCCCGGCGTTCCGGCGGAATTTCATTTCATGCCTTGTGCGCCGCTCCCCCGGCGGCGGCAGGCGCATATAGTCGCCGTACAGCGCGGTGAGATAGGCGTGTGCGTTTTCCGGCCCCGGGCAGGTCATGCCCTCAAACCGGACCGGAGCGCTGCGCAGCACGTCCTCCTTCCGCATGCGCTCCTGCGGGCCGTAGCCCCACACCGTGACCCCGCAGCAGCCGGTATCCTCCATCGGCTGCCGCCTGGCGATTTTCTCCATTCTGGCGGCAATGGCGCGGGGGCTGATGAGCCTGAGCGGCAAGGCCGCCAGCGGCTTGAGCACACGCCGGAGGGTGCTGCGTCCCGCTCCCGATTTGGACAGGCGCAGCATCAGCAGGCGGCCGAGCAGCTTTTCCCTGCGGTACAGCCTTTTCAGCGCCCTGTCATCCTCCGGGCAGGCGTCGATGGGGAAAATGTCGATCCACAGGAAGCGGTCCCCGTAGCCGTAGCGGTCCTCCACGCTGATGCGGGTATCCGTCAGCTTCAGCCAGGGAAAGGGTGTGCCCCCGCGGCCCAGGCCGTGCAGCGCGGTCCACTTCGGCAGCCCCGGCAGCGCCTGCGGCAGGGCGCGCAGGCGCTCAAAATCGCCTCGGGGCATCATCACGTCAATATCGTCGTCCCAGGGAATGAAGCCGCCGTGGCGCACCGCCCCCAGCAGCGTGCCGCCGCACAGCGCGTAATACAGGCCCTGCGCGCGGCACAGGCTGTCGAAGTGCTCAAGCAGCGCAAGCTCCGCCTGCTGTATTTGTTTCAGGTCAAGATAGGAAGCCGGACTTGTTTCGCTCACGGGCGGAACCCTCCACAGGCTTCAGGCGGGACGCCCTGCGTCAGCCCGTTTCTGTTATTTATCAGGAAAAGTATACCATTAATGACAAGTGAATGCAAGCGCTGAACGCATATATTCGAAGCGCTGCCGCGCGTCGCGGTCGGCGGCGGGCGCTCCGCCTAACAATTTTTTCTTGACAGTGCCGTGCATGTCGCCTATAATATATGCAGTGATTATGCAGGCAGGCTTCTACCAATTTCTGTCTGCGAAACTCATCAACTTTATAGAAGGGGAGTATCTGCCATGAAAAAGCTTATCGCCCTGACACTGGCTCTGGCTATGTGCCTCAGCCTCGTTTCCTTCTCTGCGTTTGCGGATGACACCGTCAAGATCACCATCCTGGTGGACGGCACCATCCCGGACCAGAACAACGGCCGCGACGCCTTCGAAGCCCGCTGGGAAGAGCTTCACCCCGGCTTCGACCTGGAAATCTGGCAGCCTGACCACAGCGCTTACTACACCGACATGCAGCAGCGCATGGTGTCCGGCAACTACCCGGACGTGCTGATCCTCTCCTCCACCTACTATGCAGACTTCGCCCGCAACGGCGTTCTGTGGGACATGACCGAGGCGTGGGAAAACAGCAAGACCAAGAACAGCGGCCGCTTCACCGGCGACAACGTGTTTGAAGGCCTGAAGATCGACGGCAAGCTGTACGGCTTCGCCCCCACCCGCGGCAACGGCTGCGTGACCTATGTCAAGAAGGCCTGGCTGGATGCCGTTGGCATGGAAGCCCCCAAGACCTTTGACGATTACATCAAGATGTGCGAAGCCTTCGTGAACAATGACCCTGACGGCAACGGCCAGGCTGACACCTACGCCATCTCCGCCGCCGGCTTCATCGGCAACGAAGCTCCCTTCATCAACTACCTGCCTGAGTTCTATCAGGACGCCTATCCCTACTTCGTGCAGCAGGAAGACGGCACCTGGATCGACGGCTTCCTGACCGACACCATGAAGGCCGCCCTGGAGCGCCTGCGCGACGCCTATGCCAAGGGCCTGATTGACCCCGACACCCTGACCAACTCCACCGCTCAGGCCCGCACCAAGTTCTACGACGACAAGTTCGGCGTGTTCACCTACTGGGCCGGCACCTGGGCCACCAACCTGAAGACCAACCTGGAAGCCAACGGCCGCAGCGGCGAGCTGATCGCTCTGCCTCCGCTGGAGGGTGTGCCCGCTTACTTCGACCGCGTGCCTCCGGTCTGGGCCATCACCAACAAGTGCGCGAACCCGCAGCTCGTGTTTGACACCTTCATCGACACTATGCTGGACGGCGGCGACTGCCAGATGCTGTTCACCTATGGCCCCGAGAACGTGTACTACTCCTTCGAGGGTGGCTTCCACATGCTGGAGAACCTGGAGAAGGCCGGCACGAACTACACCAAGTTCCACATCGATCCCATGCTGGCGCTGGCGTCCTTCGCCGAGGGCTACTATGATCCCAAGGAAGAGAGCGTGCTGCCCGAAGCCAAGGCTGCTTCCGCCCTGTTCAACGAGAACAGCCGCCTGGCCTCCATCGTGCCCGCCACCGAAGTCATGGGCGAATACAACGGCCAGCTGACCACCCTGAAGAACGAGATGGTCGCCAACGTGATCATGGGCGTGAAGACCTATGACCAGGCCCTGGCTGACTTCCAGGCCGCCGGCGGCGACATCTTCTCCGCTGCCATCGTGGAAAGCCTCAACGCCCTGAACTGAGAGAAATCCATAACCAACTGAAAATCTCCTGTGACAATGGGCAAACGGAGCGGGAGAGCGGCCTAAACCCGGCCGCTCTCCCTTTCCAACCCTGCAGGCACAGGTAAGCAACTTTCTCTCAAGGGGGGTCTGCGCTGATGCAGAAGCAAGCAAAAGTCATCAATAACAAGAAGCCTTTGGGCCCGCGCATCAGGAAGTACTGGCAGTTCTACCTGCTGTTCATCCCCGTTCTGGCTTTCGTGATCATCTTCCACTACCTGCCCATGTACGGCATTGTGTACGGCTTCACTGAATACAAGGTGGGCATGACGCCGAAGTTCGTCGGCCTGGACCAGTTCAGGAAGCTGTTCGGCATCGTGGCGTCCGACGCCAGCGAGGCCACCAAGATGCTGGCCGCCCGCAAGTCCCAGCCCTTCTGGCTGGCCTTCCAGAACACCATCGTGTTCTCCGTGATCAAGCTGCTTTTGAACACGGGCTTCGCCGTCATCATTTCCATCTTCCTGAACGAGATGATTTCCACCAAGTTCAAGAAGGTGACCCAGACCATCATCTACCTGCCCCACTTCATGTCCTGGGTTGTGACCGCCTCCGTGTTCACCCTGCTGCTGGCAGTGGGTCAGTCCGGCCTGGTCAACAACCTGCGCAGGTCGGTCGGCCTGGAGGCAGTCAACTTCCTGGCAGAGCCGGGACAATGGAAGATATGGTATTACATCATCAACGTGTGGCGTGAAACCGGATGGCAGACCATCATCTTCATGGCCACGCTCACCAGCATTGACCCCGGCCTGTACGAGGCAGCCGCCATGGACGGCGCCGGCCGCTGGAAGAAGATGCAGTACGTGACCTTCCCCGCCCTGGGCAACACCATCATCACGGTGCTGATCCTGAACCTGGCGAAGATCATGAACCTGTTCGAGAGCGTGTTCGTGCTGCAGAATGACGCGGTGCGCAACGCCACCAACGTGCTGCAAACCCTGGTGTACTACGAGGCCTTTAACAGCGGCGCCGTGCCGGATCTGGGCTACTCCGTCGCCATCGGCCTGTTCCGCTCCATCGTGGGCCTGGTGCTGATGCTGATCTGCAACTACGCCAGCAAGAAGGTCCGCGGCCGCGGCATCATGTGAGAAAGGAGGGAACAACCATGGCAAAGCAGAAGAAAATTGAACAGTACATCACCCCAGCCGGCAAAGTTGTTTCCGGCCCGCCTCACCTCAACGCCCCCAAATCCCCGTATGAGCCCTTCCACTTTGTGAACGGCATCATCTTCATCCTCGTCTGCCTGATTATTCTGGTCCCGATCTGGAAGATACTGGTAGACTCGCTGGACCTGACCACCGGCAGCGGCATGCGCCTGTTCCCTGCGAAGTTCGGCTTTGACGGCTATGTGTCCATCTTCTCGGACAAGTCGCTGCTGCAGCCCCTGGGCATCAGCTTCCTGACCACCATCAGCGGCACCTTCCTGGGCCTGCTGCTCTCCACCATCGGCGCTTACGTGCTGATTCAATGGGACATGCCCGGACGCACGCTGCTGGGCAACATCCTAATGTTCACGATGATCTTCTCCGGCGGCACCATCCCCACCTACATCGTGCTGAACAACCTGCATCTGGTCAACACCATCTGGGTCGTGATCCTGATGCCGGCCATCAACGTGTACAACCTGGTCCTGATGCGGAACTTCTTCGAGGGCATCCCCGCCTCGCTGTTCGAAAGCGCCAACCTGGACGGCTGCACACCCTGGCAGACCTTCTACAAGATCGCCCTGCCCCTGTCCAAGGCGGCCCTGGCCTCCATCGGATTGATGTTCGCCGTGGCCTACTGGAACGACTACACCAACTACCGCCTGTATGCCTCTGACCGCAACCTGTACAACCTGCAGATGAAGCTGCGCGACATGATCGCCTCCTCCGACCAGCCCTCCGCTGTGGGCGGCGCCACGGAGAATACCATCAAGAACGCGGTGATCATCACGGCGATCCTGCCGTTCATGATCCTGTATCCCTTCCTGCAGAAGTACTTCGTGAAGGGCATCAACATCGGCGCGGTGAAAGAGTAAGCCTCGTTACAATTCAGCCTTTCGGCTGAGCTGCAGCTGCTTCACTGATCCGTCCCCTCCCCTCCAAGCGGGGAGGGGTTTTCAAATGCAGGCGATGATGCTATAATACGCATGCTTCGGGAGGTGCTGACATGATTTTGACCCTCTGTCTCAACCCAACCTTTGATGTGACCCTCACCGTTTCCCGGCTCACTCCGGGCGCGCTGAACAGGGTGCTGACGCACCGCGTGGACGCGGGCGGCAAGGGGCTGAACGTGGCGCTGGGGCTGAGCGCGCTGGGGCTGGAGGCGGTGCCCCTGATCATGGCCGGCGAGGAAAACGCGCCGCAGTACGAGGCGCTTCTGCGTGACACGGGCATCTCCCGCGTGTACGAGACGGTGCCGGGCCGCATCCGCACCAACACCAAGGTGATGGAAGAGAACGGCACCCTGACGGAGCTGAATGGGCAGGGCCCCACTGCGGAGAGCAAAGCGCTGGAGGCTGTGACCGAAAAGGCGCTGGAGCTGTGCTCCACCCGGAAGGCGGACACGCTGGTGTGCACCGGCTCGCTGCCGCCCGGCTGCCCGGCCGATTATTACCGCCTGCTGATGGAAAAGGCCGCAGCATTCGGCACCGCCTGTGTGCTGGACGCGGACGGCGAGGCGCTGCGGGAGGGGCTGAAGGCCAATCCCGTGCTGATCAAGCCTAACCTTGCGGAGCTGGAGCGCTGGGCAGACCGGAAGCTGACCACCCTGAAGGAGATCAGCGACGCGGCAATGGCGCTGCGGCGCTCCGGCATCGCGCAGGTCGCGGTTTCGCTGGGCGGTGATGGCGCGCTTCTCGCCTGCGCAGGCGGTGTGTATTACGGAAAGGCGCCCAGGGTGAAGGTTCTGTCCACCGTTGGCGCGGGCGACGCCATGCTCTGCGGGCTGCTGTGGGCCGCGCGGCGGCATTCCTCCCCTGAGGAGCTGCTGAAGGCGGGCATCGCGGCAGGCAGCGCCGCCGTCTCCCGCGAGGGCACACAGCCGCCCGACCCCTCTGTGATGAAAAAGCTGATGGATCAGTGTGAAATCAATGTTCTGGCATCATAAAAGAGCCCTGTATTCAGACGGAGTGATCGACCTGGCGCCGCTGGAGCTGGAGCCGCCCATGCGCTCTCTGGGCTTCGGGGAGTATTACGATTATGAGATACGCCCCGCCGGCAGGCGCAGGCAGGCCGGGCAGATTTCGCTGCGGCTGGGGGAAAGCGCCGGCATATACTACTTTGGGCATATCGGCTACCATGTGGATCCGCCCTATCGCGGGAGGCACTGGGCGCTGCGGGCCTGCAGGCTGCTGGAGCCGCTGCTGCGGCAGTGCGGGGCAGCCTCCGTGGTCATTACCTGCGACCCAGACAACCTGCCCAGCAAAAAAACCATTGAGGCGCTCGGCGCTGTGCTGGAGCGCACGGTGGACGTGCCGGAAAACCTGCAGCGGCAGTGGGGGCTGAGCCCGCGCAAGTGCCGGTATATCTGGCGCATCACGCCATCCGGGAGGTAAACCGCAATGCAGCAGATGTATCATGAATTGAAGGGCACGGGGGAAAAGCGCATACTGCTTCTGCACGGCTGGGGCTGCAGCAGCGCCACCATGAGTCCCCTGGCCCGGGACCTGCAGCGCAGCGCGCAGGTTCTCTCGGTGGACTTCCCCGGCCATGGCAGGACGCCCAACCCGCCGGAGGTGTGGGGCGTGCCGGAGTACGCCGAGGCCCTGAAGGCGCTGCTGACGGAGCTGAGCTTCACCCCCTGCGCGGTGATCGCGCATTCCTTTGGCGCGCGCGTGGCGATCTACCTCGCCTCAGAGTACAGCGGCCTGTTCACCCAGCTGCTGCTGACCGGCGCCGCGGGCATACGGCCGAAGCAGAGCAATGAAGCCAAGGCGCGGCAGAGCGGCTACCAGCGGATGAAGCAGCTGGCCGGCACCATGCGGAAGGTCGGCTTCCTCAAGCCCGCCGCCGACCGCCTGCAGGAGGCCGCCGTGCAGAAATACGGCTCGGCGGATTATAAGGCGCTGAGCCCGGAAATGCGGCAGACCTTTTCCAGAATCGTCAATCTCGACCTCACGGACCGCCTTGGGCGCATTCAGCAGCCCACACTGCTCATCTGGGGAGAAAAGGACGACGCAACCCCCCTTTGGATGGGGCAGCAGATGGAAAAGGACATCCCCGATGCCGGCCTGGTGGTTTTTGAGCGCGGGAGCCATTTCGCCTTCCTGGAGCAATCCGCCCGCTTCCTGCTCATCGCCAGAAACTTCTTCCACCTTGGATAACATGTCGCCTCCCCGTGCGCGGGGAGGTTTTTCGGTTGGTCCCGCTCCGGGGCTGTTTTCCGGGCGCTTCGGCCCCAAGAGGGGAAGGCGAAATTTGTCTGCAATCAATCAGTCTCCCCCTCCGGGGAGACCGGCGCGTAGCGCCAGTGGGGCTGCTCCGCATCCCCGCACCCCCTACATTCCCGTATGCACAAGCACAGAACAACCCATGGGCGCCCCAAAAACGCAAAAGTGCGCTGTCTATGCCTCGCGGCACAACACAAGCATCATCACGCAAGGTTATGCAATACGGTTTACCCCGTGTGTGACGGAGAACCTGGGGGAGGATGGCCCCTCTGTCGCTTGCGCGACATCTCTCCGGGGCTGCCGCCCGTTCTCCGCTG
>CAMJPQ010000068.1 GCA_946407745.1 uncultured Clostridia bacterium | reverse complement strand
CCGTCTCCCTGATCATCCCGAAGACCGACACGGCCACCATCGAGAAGATCAACCGAGCCATCAAGGCCGCGTATGAGGAGGGGCAGAGCAAGTTGCGCGGCAACAGCAAGTTTGTTCCTGACCTGGAAAGCCTGAAGCTGCCGCTGCGCGATGGCGACAAGGAGCGCAAGGGTGATCCCGCCTATGCCGGGTGTATGTTCATCAACGCCAACAGCAGCACTGCGCCGGGAATCGTGGACGCGGACTGCAATCCCATCCTGGATCGCTCCGAGGTGTACTCCGGCGTCTATGGCCGGGCCAGCATCAACCTGTATGCCTTCAACAGCAACGGCAACAAGGGTATCGCCTGCGGGCTGAACAACCTGCAGAAGATCCGGGACGGCGAGCCCATGGGAAGCCGCAGCCGCGCCGAGGACGATTTCGCCACCGATGACGATGAGGATTTCCTGTCCTGAGACAAAAAAGCCGGGCAGCGGAGCGGTGAACTCTGCTGCCCGGCATACCCTTTTCAGGAGGACATATGATCGAATATCTCTCTATTGACCTTGAAACCAAATCCGGCACCGACCTGTCCAAGAGCGGTGTGTACAGATATACGGAAGACCCGGAATTCGAAATCCTGCTGTTTGGCTATTCCGTCAACGGCGGCGAGGTTTCCGTCATCGATGTGGCCTGCGGGGAGCAGATCCCCGAAGAAGTGCTGCGGGCTATCGTGGATGAGTCCGTGACCAAATGGGCATTCAATGCGGCGTTTGAACGGGTATGCCTGTCGGCATGGCTGCGGAAGAACCGGCCCGATCTGTTCTGCGGCTACAGCATTCCGGAGGACAGCGTCGGCAATTATCTGAACCCGGCATCATGGAAATGCTCCCTGATCTGGTCGGCATACATCGGCCTGCCGCTGTCGCTGGAGGGCGTCGGCGCTGTACTGAAGCTGCAGGATCAGAAGATGACGGAGGGCAAGGCGCTGATCAAATACTTCTCCGTGCCCTGCAAGCCGACGAAGGTGAATGGCGGCAGGGTCTGGAACCACCCGCAGCACGCGCCGGAAAAGTGGGCTACCTTCAAGGCGTACAACAAGCGCGATGTGGAGGTGGAGATGTCCATCCAGAAGGTGCTGGCCAAGTTTCCGGTGCCGGATTCTGTCTGGGAAGAATACCACCTGTCCGAGCAGATCAACGACAGGGGCATCGGCCTGGATCGGCAAATGGTCGGGCAGGCTATCCAGCTGGATGCCAAATCCCGCGATGAGCTTTCCGTTGAAATGCAGAAGCTGACACAGTTGGAAAATCCGAACTCTGTGGCCCAGATGAAACAATGGCTGGCTGACCATGGGCTGGAAGTTGATTCGCTGGACAAGAAAGCGGTGAAGGAACTGCTGAAGACAGCGCCGCCGGAACTGGCCCATGCGCTGGAACTCCGTCAGCAGCTTGCCCGGTCGAGCGTGAAGAAATACATCGCCATGGAAAACTGTGTCTGCGCCGACGGACGGTGTCGTGGCATGTTCCAGTTCTATGGTGCCAACCGCTCCGGGCGATGGGCGGGGAGGCTGATCCAGCTGCAGAATCTTCCGCAGAATCACATTCCGGATCTGGCCTCCGCCCGCAGCCTGGTGAAGGCCGGGGACTATGAAATGCTCAGGTTGCTGTATGAGGATGTGCCCGACACCCTCAGTCAGCTGATCCGGACGGCGTTCGTGCCGAAACCTGGATATAAGTTTGTTGTCAGTGACTTCAGCGCCATTGAGGCGAGGGTTATCGCCCACCTGGCCGGGGAAGCGTGGCGGACAGAGGTCTTCCGCAACAACGGCGACATATACTGCGCATCGGCATCCGCAATGTTTGGTGTGCCCGTGGAAAAGCACGGTGTGAACGGTCACCTCCGCCAGAAGGGAAAGATCGCGGAATTGGCCCTCGGCTATGGCGGCAGCGTCGGCGCTCTGAAAGCGATGGGCGCTCTTGACATGGGCTTGAAAGAGGAGGAACTCCAGCCGCTGGTTTCCGCATGGCGGCAGTCCAATCCGAACATCGTCGCCTTCTGGTGGGATGTTGATGATGCTGTGAAAACCGCGATCCGAGGACGGACAGCCACTGAAACACATGGTATCCGGTTTGTTTACCAGAGCGCTATGCTGTTTATCCAGCTTCCGTCTGGCAGGCGGCTGGCTTATGTGAAGCCGAAGATCGGCGAAAACAAATTCGGCGGTGAATCCGTTACCTATGAAGGCGTCGGAGCGACGAAAAAATGGGAGCGGATCGAAAGTTACGGCCCAAAATTCGTGGAAAACATCGTCCAAGCTATCAGCAGGGACATCCTGTGTTACGCCATGCGGACGCTAAGCCACTGCTTTATTTGCGGGCACATTCACGATGAACTCATCATCGAAGCCAGCCAGGGGGTAGATCTGCAGGCAGTCTGTGAGCAAATGGGCCGGGTACCTCCGTGGTTGCCAGGGGCCGTGCTTCGAGCCGACGGGTACGAAACGGAATGGTACCGGAAGGATTGAAAAAAGCGCTCACCGATGATGGTGGGCGCTGCACTTTTATTCCTCCGGTTGATATCCAAAATGTTCTGCGACCTTCCGGTGTGTAGTTCTGTCGTTTAGCATATAGGCGACCAGTGGAATGCTCGTCATACCTTTCTCCCAATATCCCTGGCTTTCGTCTGGCACAGACTTCTTCCAGTCAACCCCGATGATGATCTCTTTTTCCTTAACCAGTTGTTCCTTTTTATCCGGATTAATCCAGGGCGCTTTCAGGATGGGAGTAGAAACACCTTCGACGGACACACAGAAGTCTTTCATGTATACCGCCTTTGAAGTACATATTCCAATTCCCAAGAAACCGTAACCAGCGATATGGCAATAAATAGTGTCGCCAACATGTATGTTCCGCAGGTATCGGCCACTATTGGTTTCATCGGCTGAAAGGAAACCATAATTCAGAGCATCCTGCCAGCTGCGTCCGAGATATTCAACTGTGAACTCTCGGATTCTGGTGTCCTTGATAAATTCCTGCTCTTCCTCGTCCGTCCAGCCGCCAGCCAGTTCCTTAATGGCATCAGGATCCCATATATCAATGGCCATCTGCAGGTATATGTTCGCCCGGTTGGTGATGCTATCCTTATTGAAATGAGGAATCGCTTCAAAACCATACTGAGAAACCAGGGGCAGGAATTGCGGATTATTATGATATGCCGTGGGGTTGAGAGCCTGTGCCAGAATATTGTCGCCAACATAGCACTCAACTTTCTCCTGGTACTTCTTGTCTTGATAGCTCCGGTTTTTATCGCGGGTGAGGATCAGTAGGTTGCCAACATGCTGCCGCCAAGTTTGAAATTCATGTGCATCTGCAAAATCCTCCGCATAATCATCAAAGCGGTCAGGGAGAATATGTTCGATATCATAGGTGTTTCCCTTGGCTTTCCGATCCATATACACATCAAACATGGATGGATTGCCCATGCGAACATTGACATATGACGTAAACCGGGCAAGGAAATGAAGCATGTAGCGGCCCGTAAACTGGTTCAAACTGAAATGGGTTATGCCGTCAATGGAAATATCCATCTTTCTCAGTTCGCGCACCAGCACTTTGCCGACGGTGTTGCAGTCCTGATTCCGAATGTCGCGCAGGACTCGGAATAGCATATACTTGTTGGTGTTCCAGTTTACCTTCCGATAGTTGAAGATTCGGATGGAAGCAAAGTCATCCACGAACTTGGAAACCATCTGGATCTTCTTGTCGATGATCTCTTCGGCGTCATCGTTGCAAACGGCAGAAATGATAAGCATCATCTGATAATTCAGATCGCGGTTTGCATTGTAAAAAACCTCTTCGTAGCCCGGAGTGAGTTTTTTCCTGTATTCTTTGATTTTAAGATACAGGTTGGTCACCTTGGTCATCTCGGTCATGATTAGAGCGCGAAAATCTTTTGATTTTGCCATCCCCATTACAGACCGGGCATTGGCCCGCACCCATGTGTGGAATTTCTCGCCCAGGAGTTCGAAATCCTCATCCTTAGCACCGAGCTTACCTTCGCGCAGGGTTTGAGCATATTTCGCACGGAGCCATGTTGAAATGAATTCCACATCCTCAGTGCTGACTACACCGCTGGTGTCATAAGATGAAGCATTTTTGATACGGTTGATGTTTTCCTGCCACTGATGGTTCACATCCAGGCGGTCACTTTCAGAAATCTGCTGAATGATGTAAGCCTTCATCATCTCCGCACTGTTCAGACTGAGACCACGATCATTCATGGTCAGGAAGATCGTATGTGCTTCATCATCGGAGGGGGTGTCCACTTCCAGCAACAACACCTTTTCAATCAGCCACCAAATAAAGAACGGTAGTGCTTCACCTTTAAGCTCGTCAGGGAAAAGCTCAACGATGTCCTTATAGCGATCAAACATGGTTTGCGTACTTTCGCTATCGGGTTGGTAATTCATATCGTTGTCGAAAAGCGCTTGGAAACAACCTTTCCGTTCCTCAACATCAATGTTGAAGCTCTTTTTGCCGAACTTATTGCTGTAGATCAGATTATCAATCGGAACCTGCTCATATGCCTGCTGGGATTCATCTTTCTGGAGATTATTCAGGTAGATCAGAAGGAGCGTGAGGGAAGTAAGCCGCTGCTGACCATCAACGATATTGTTGGATGCACCAGCTGTGCCCGTGCAGATAATGCTGCCCATGTAGTAAAAGCCATAACCCTCGACCTCATCAGTCGTATCATGGTTATTTGGGTCATAGTTTTCCTCAAAGGTACTCTGAAAATCAGACAGCATCTGCTCGATCTGCTTCTGGCCCCAGCGGTATTCGCGCTGAAAAACATCCACGGAGAATTTCCTGTTAGCAAGGATCTTCGATAGGGTTTCCGTTTTTTCAATCTTGTTCATTCAGAGAAACCTCCGCATAAAATCATACACTTAAATATCCATTATGGAACGCATCCGGATAAATAAATTCTTTCTCTCCAACAGCGAATTTCACCCGGATATGCTTTCCAGCTTTATCCATCCTCGTTACCGTTCCGGGCCCAAACATTTTGTGTTTAACAGTTGCTCCGATATATACCTTGGAGGCATCAAATTCAATTTTGGGCTTTTCAGGAACAACAACCTGCGGTCTGCCTCCAAGCGAATAAGGAGTACGTGGCTCTCCAAACTGTGTCGTGATTGGAGTACGCTGTGGTTGCGAAGAGGATGTAGTTGCTGTGGGCTTGGGCTTTGGCTTCTCCGGAGCGGGCACGGGTTCAGACACGGGCTTCTTCGGCATGGGTGCCGCTTTCGGAGCAACATACGCCATGGTTTGCTGCTGATTATAGAAAAGCCTCTGATATTCTTCACGCTTGATGACGGTATCCCAGCCACCAACATCCGCAGCGGCATGCAGATCTACGCCCGTATAGGACAGGCTGGCATCTTCATAGCGTTTGAATTTGAAGATAGCATCGTTCATCAGACTTGCGTTGAACACGCCCAGGGAACACAGCATTTCGAAGTCTTTCACATCCAAACCGGTTACTTTCTTGAAAAGACCTGGCTCCAGCTGCGTGATGACATCCTTCAGTGTTCGCTCACGATAATCGGTCAGATACATAAAGATCGGAACGCGGGTGGCGAACTTGATAAGTTTTTCCTGGATCTGCTTGCGCAGGGATTTGTATTCTTTTTCTTCGTCGCTCAGTTGTTTCTTTTCTTTCGGAGTGAGCTTATCATCTCCGTCCTTCTTGGCTTTTTTAACCTTTTCAGATTTGTTGATGATCGTCTCAATATCTTGATTCAATGAACGGAAACCTTCGATCTTCATCAACGCTTCCATAGCTGCCGGGTTGTTCATCAGACGGGTGAGAGTGTCGTTATCCACGTTCACCAGCAGAGCAGATTCCCAGCGTCGTGCCAGAAGTGTTGCGGAGGTACCAGCCAAAGCAATGTCCAGAACGTCCTGAGCGCTGATCTGCTTCATGGTGGAGCCATCATAGGCTAACACTGGCAGGAAGCTGATAAATTCCTCGACTTTCTTTTCTGGGTTGTCCTCATTAATATTCAGGCGGCAGGAATAGTCTGAAATCTGGCGGAGAGCTCGATCCAAAGCAAAGTCGAATACATAGCATTCATGCTTCATGATCTGCTGGTTGCCGTTGTCGTCTGTGATTGTCCACGGAGACTGTACGCGGAAGGCAGTCTGGAAGTACGTCTCCGGGCTCTTCAGGTTACGAAGCATGAACACACCTGTCCACGGCTTGATCGTGACACCGGTTGTCA
The DNA here is from genome assembly GCA_946407745.1 of uncultured Clostridia bacterium. Classification (GTDB taxonomy): domain Bacteria; phylum Bacillota; class Clostridia; order Christensenellales; family Aristaeellaceae; genus RUG11272. The sequence continues at coordinate 8,754 of CAMJPQ010000068.1, read as the reverse complement.
GTTTGCCGCAGGACAATGTGATTGTTTTTGTGTTCAGCGGATTTCCCATTGCTGCCTGAACCGGGCCAAGAGCATCCAGGCCAATACCTGCTTTCGTGCCTGCGCATACCACAATATGATAATCCCGGAAGAAATGATCCGTTTTCAGAAGATTGTACATAGCATAGCATGAAGCAACATTGGGCAGGAACCACAACGTATGATTCAGAACATTCAGCAAGCGAACATCTGAATAAGGCATCGGCGGGCGGCGATCCTGACCCAGCTTCATGTCATCCACATTGGACGGCAGATAGGAGCCTCGAATCAACTGTACCCACTTGTTCACTTCATTCTCGTAGGTGAAAATGGCGTCTTCCGGCTTACCGCCCTGCGGGACTTTAGCGGAGAAGAACACGTTCAGGTCGAACTCATTGTATTCGCCCTGCATGGCGATCTGCCGGATGCTCTCCGGGATCTGATAGGTCAGCATGACCATTCTGGGCAACGACAAATAGGGATTGCCGGAGCCAACCCAGCTATCCTTTGCTCGTTGCTCATCGGAGTATGTCCAGTTGTAGATCTGATCTTCGATGAATTCACCGGAGTTGATCGCCCGGAATGGTGTGCCGGACAGGAACAGGTAGTAAGCTGTCGTGATGGGTAGGAAAGTTTCATTATAAGCATTATCTGCTTCATCCTGCTTGTACTTCTCCTGATCGAAATCGGCTTCAGCTTCTTCATCAGGATTATCAAACAGCTTCTTGGCGTTCTCACGCCATGCGCCAAAATGATACTCGTCGAAAATAACCAGATCCCAGTTTGTAGCGTGGATAAATTCGTTCTTGGCCTTAATGCCACCGTTCTCGTTGGTGCCCAGCAAGTCCTGGAAGGAACCGAATACCACGATGGGGCGGTTTGGATCCGCGCTCAGGAAAGCCTGATCAATATTGATTCCCTGTCCATGGGCATCTTTATTGGAAACAAACTGCCATCCCTCAAAATCCACATGGCTGACCAAGTCTTCCATCCAGGCGGATTCAACAGCGGGTTTAAAGGTAAGCACCAGCACGCGGGTAAAGCCCATCTTCTTGGCAAGCTCATAGGATGCGAAGGTCTTACCAAAACGCATCTTGGCATTCCACAGGAACTTAGGGGCTCGGTCAGGCTCGTCACGTTTGGCCTGCTTGAAATATGCCATCGTGCGCTGAACAGCAACGGTCTGTTCAGGACGCAGTTTGAAGGTCTGGGTGCGGTTTTCGATGTTTGCAGTGCCGTCGCGGACAGCAATGATCGCTGCTCGAACGATATCCACAGAACATTTAAACCACTCATTTCGGTCATCCCCGGCATTCAGCTGTCGAATGCCACGCTTCCGCAGAGCAGCATGAACGTCTTTATCGGTAAAGCAGCTACCATCAGGACGCATGGCTGATTCTTCGAGAACAATCTGATAAGGAACGGCACTGGTGTGCATCTGCTCCGCCACGCGGGTCTCGACATCACGTTCTGTATAGCCGACTTTAAGATACCCCTGATGTGATGCTACACCAGGAAGCATATAGGCATAAATTGTCGGAGTGACAGCTGGCCGCTGCTGAAAGAACTCCTGTGGCATAACAGTTGCCTCCTTCCTTAAAGCTGATCTTCGGTTGCGAGAAGATAATCCCGTAACCGTCTATCCGCTCGTGCCTGAATCTGAACCTGACCCAGCCCGTGTTTTTTTAATTCCTCAAGTGTGTATTTCCCTTGGGGAAAAGTCCGATCAAGCTCAAGGACAATATATTTTACTCGCTTAGAGAAGTAGTTGTTTGATGTCTTTACAGGTATGGCATAAGCGTTAGCCTGCAAAGTCTCGTCATCTACTTCCTCAGAAATAACATTGCAGCGGTAGCGGATTTCACTGAATGGAGCACTCAGGTAAATATACGCCACGTCGCCCTTACGGATCGAAAACGAGTTTCTCCAAATCACTGTTGAGTCGGTCTCAAAACGGGTAATGACGTCAAAGTGCTTTGGATTACAAGGGATAATCCAATAGTCCTTCATTTCTACCTCAATCTGCACTATCGGCGCTCTTGACTCTTGAATCAATGTACGCCCATTCAACATCCGTAATGTGCCACCGTTTACGGAGTTCCTCGTCTGTATATTCCCCTTCATAGTGTTGCAAATCCGGAACAAAGCAAAAATTCTTCTTTGTAACATCCTGTGAAACAACGGTCTGCAAGAGAAGAAATCTGACTATTTTTGTGTAGATATAACTCCTATATGCTTTTGCCTCAGTCTCAGAATCAAAAGCTCCTGCAACAATGAATGATTCAGTACAGCATTCACCAGGCTTTGCAATGCGTGTGTTGCCGTCATAATAGAAACCAACAGGTTTTGTAAAATCCGTTTGTCCTGCGATAGGCGCTTTGGGAACAAGGAACTTCCATTTGGAAAGATATCCGCGAGAATCATCTACATCTGACCGCGAAGCATACTTCAAGCCGATTCTTTGGATAAACCAACATGGAACACCCGATTCACGCGGGAGATAATTCGTCGGTAAACCAAATGGCTTTCTTGATGAAACTCGATCATTAAGAAATACTCGGTTTTGAGATTGAATTTTTTTGACAATCTCAACAGCAAGATTCTGACGAATAAAAACCTCGTTTTCATCCAGGAATCGCATCTGACTGGACGGGGACGTTTTCGAGAAATTCACAACCTCACACATACCAGAATACTCTCTGTCCCAAAGAAAATAGCAAGCACCACCCGCTAAGTCGACGCCGGGGAAAATATCCTTGAAATTCTCATAATCGACAAGCTTCCTCATGCGACGATCAGAAAGCATTGATAGCCTAAACTCATCAAGCCCTTTACCACCAGTAAACCAGCGTGAAGGAATGACCATGGTTAAAAAGCGTGGGCGTAGTTCCTTCGCTTTCTGAACAAACAATTGATAAATAGGTTTTGCACTCTTGCCGTTTCCACCGTCGCTCAACTGATAAGGTGGATTTCCTATGATTACATCAAACTTCATTCCAAATATCTCCTCCGGGCGTTCCGTATGGAGTAGTTCATACGCATGGGTCTCGAGATCTGAAGGACGATCATATTCGCTTTGGGTCGCCCCACAATAGATACATTTCCCATCCCGCCATGTGTGAGGCATCCGTTTATAACGAATATTACCTTGTGCATTATCAAAATGCGTCACAGAATACTCACTGTTCGGGTACTTGGAGCAATAGACGCTTCTGCGGGAAAGCAGGCTGGTCAACTCTGTTATGGAAATTGCGAACAGCTGCTTATGCATGATGTGATCGATCCGTTCTTGAAGATCTGGAATCTGTGGTTCCAGACCAATCAGCAGCCGTTTTGCAATCTCACGCAGAAAAATACCGCTTTTGCAACCAGGATCAAGGAATGTCGTATCCGGGTTGTGAAAGAGTTCCTGCGGAAGCATGTCCAACATGGCATTAGCCACTTCCGGCGGAGTGAATACCTCGTCGTTGGACAGATTCGCAAGGCAGCTCAACACATCAGGGTTATACACCTGATCGAATAGTCCAAGCTCAGCCATAGTCTTTCAGCCTCCTGTAGTGAATTGGCGGGAACTCTTGCACCAATGATCCTTCACCTTCATCGGTCGAGCCACCGGACAGATCCAACTGAATCTGCTCGTTCTCCGGCGCTTTCTGGTCTTCGTCGCCGTTGACCAGTTCCTCGAAGGTGTAGTCCTCACGTTTCATCATCGGCCCTGTTGCAAAAGCCCATTGGGCGAAGATGATGGGCTTGCCCGTATCATGCCCTTCTTCGTCAACTGTGTGAAGTGTTAGCGCATCGCCGCAGATAATGTTGTGATCCAGAATGTATCGTGCGGATTCCAATACTTCATCGTTACGATCCTTCTTCTTCACAGCTTTCAGATAAGCGGCGCTCCATTGCTCAAACAATCTATCCCGGCAGAGAACCACATTATCCATCTGGATTTCAACACCATACAGACTGCCGAGAGCAAGGAGGGCATTTCGCTCGTAATCATACGGGCTCTTTTTATACCGCCTTGTCACTACATCCAGCTTGCGGGCCAGAATTTCTTCCAGGAAATTTCCGTCGCCGCAGGCTGGCTCCAGGAACCGGGAGTCGATGCGCAGACATTCATCCGCTACCAGGTCGCACATAGCCTTAACCTCGCGCTCCGCCGTGAAGACTTCGCCGTGGTCAGCAACGCGCTGCTTGGATTTCACCTGTGTTGTCATAACACCAACTCCTTTCTTGCTCCCGGAGGGAAGCAGTCTCTATATTACTCAACGCCTTTAGAATAGCAAGCAATTCTTGTCAGAACAGATCAAGCAGATCATCCCCAGGCGTTACCAGCACTTTTTCAAGTTCGTAAAGGTAGCGCCTCATTGCCTCATATTCCTTCTTAATGGGAAATTCATCTGCATTCAGCGCCAACATCAAATCAGCGTACTGTTCTTTGTGGCGGAGGATGTCACGAATCTTAAATTCATGCATCCATCCCACATGCTGGAAAGAACCGTACCTGCCAAAGAACATCTCCTCTTCTTCAGCAAGCTTTTCGTCAATCCCTTTTTGCATAATGGCTGGATGCCCCGGTGAAAGCTCTATTGAAACCAGCTCTCCTGTACGCAGTGATTCGATGTCTGGCAAACTCAAGTAGCCAGTGTTTTCACCTTTATTGAGCCCTTCCGGGGAAGCGATGAAGCTAAACAGGTATGAGGCTCTCTCATTGCCGCTCTTTTCCTTGGGGAGGGCTTCACCTGTTGTATACGTAATAAAAGGATAGATGGTCTCCAGAAAAGTCCAATATCCTGCGTTTGAATCGCATTTTGCATAGAGCCTTTTAAGATGGGGTACAAAAATGTATTCCTCAACCTTTTCTGGAATCATATCATAGAGCATATTGAAGGTGAGATCTTCGTCGCCTCGATTGCGCTGCCTTTCAAAGAAGTCTCCGACTTTTTCCAAGTTCTTATCTTTCCACTTTGAAAAGCACAATGCGCAGAAGTATTCCTGAAACGACCTGTGCGTGAATTGATACTTGCCATCCTCATAATACATGAGGCACATGTTGGAAACGAGGTCAAATATAAAATCATCTGCGGTTGCGGCTATACCATCTTTTTCTTTGACACGCAAACCATTATACACTTCATTGATCTCTGAACGAGTAAGCTCAAACTTTTCCTGCAGATATGTTTTGGCACAGAATTCTGCAAAATAGTCCGCGAAACGATCAGCTGTCAGGCCTGTCCGCAAAGCCCGTTTATAAGCACCCTTACTGGCATCGTGCTTCTGGGATAACGTAGCATATGCTTCTTGGTAGAAGATATGCATTTTAGAAGGAACTTCCGCATATTGCTCATACGTCATGAGCATAATAGTGAGCAGAAGCGGATTCCGCGCGAAATCATGATGTGTTTCATATAAGCGCGAATTCAGTTCATCGTAGAATTTTTCTTTGATGGATGGATCATCTGGCCTAAAGTTGAGCTTCTCGACAAGTTCTAACGCCTGTTTCTTGTCAAACGCACAGAGATCCATAATTGAGAATTTATTAAGATAGGCATAAGAGGAAAAGGGCCTGGACGACACCACGCAGATGCAGTTTTTATACGTGGTTGTGAAGGTGTCAAGCGCATTGTCAAATTCGCCTCTCAACGAGCTGCTAATCTCGTCAAGGCCGTCAAGCAGCACAACTATGATACCAGCCTCTAAATCTTCGATGAATCCTGCCTTACTTACAGAAGAAGAGTTATTGAAAACAATATCATAAGCCATATCTATGATATCTTTCCCTTTGCGTCCGTAGTCTTTCAAAGGAACGAAGACCGGGACAAGATTCAATTCATTGAATCTCCCAGCAGTATTCAGCAACAAATGGCGCATCATCATGGACTTCCCAAGACCACCTGTGCCTGACACAAGGGTCAACCGGGAAGTTTTTTCAATCTTGACGATATCAAGGTTTTCTATATGCCGTCGCACAAAGCTCGGACGTCCATCTGCCTTAATCCTGAGCATCTGGAAAACGCGGTTACACACATAGAACTCGTAGAACGGATGTGCCTCCTCTTTATATAGAAGCGTATTGATACTGCCGTATTTCTTAATTATCACCGCAAGGTATTCAGTATAGTTTTCCGTTGGAAGGGAATGAGCGAAGCACTCTTCATCATCATCTTCTTCCTTCGAAGGGCGTTTTACGTCACCAAGATCAAATATGTACTCTCGTTTAATGGGCCCCGTAATCCCATCAAGGAAACTATGGTTTGTCCAAGCTGCAACCCCAGTATCCATATCGCGGACGGTAGCAACACCGATTGTATTATCTTTTCTTTTCGTGATGATGAAATGCCACACTCCAACAAGTAGCGAAGGCCAATAAATGAAGTGAGAGCATATTAAATCCTTTTTCTTAATTGCATTCCCGGAGGGCAATGCAAAAAACTCGTCTTCATCATCGATCGTGGCGTCAATCGCGATTAGCGCAATAATTGATTCACATAGCTTGCTCCCTTTTCCAGAAAGCGCGAAAAAAGATCGCGCATAGCTTCCAGCCCGCGTCAATACATCCGGGTAAGATGTCCTAACTGCATTATCGAACTCCTGGATTCTATCCTCGTTGTCGAATGGAAGGTATGCGTTGCTGGAAACCTCACACTTTTTGTATTCCGTCGTATTGGTCTTAAACGTCTTTTCATACGGATCAGGAAAATCAGGGTAGAAAACACGGATTAGACCTTTCAGGCAGTTGACATTCGAGAGGCCATCGCTTTCGCCCATAAAAGAGTCGTTGACTTTATGGCGGGATCTTTTGGAGTTAACAAGCAAGTTGAATAAAACCCCTCCACAGAGTCTTGGCATTTCAGGCATCATGGTCATGCGCAGCAACCCTCCCAGACGATAATAACTAAACTAACCGGACTAACGAAAATAATCCCACGTTTCCTCTGGACAGCTAACTATCCGGAAACGATTATACCCCCGGTGGCTGAAAGGCTGCCGGGGGTTCTTTCAGCAGAGGGGTACGGATGTGCCATCTGGGCACAAAAATACAGATTAATTCTATCACATGAAAGGCCCACAGCACAATGTAGAATCTGTGAAAATTCGACAACATTTTCACTGATCTACCAGCTACCAGCGTAAAGCATCAATCTGACTGCCGAACCGGACGGCGCATTGCTAAGAGTCAGATCCGATGCAACACCGCACGGCTACTTAGCAAGGCCGCTGCAACACCCATCGTGGAGGAATTCAGATGGTTTGCAGCGCTATTTCCTATGCCTGTTTAGCCCTGCGATTTCTCCACGGTTGCAACTGCAGCATGGAGGAATTGCAGAATGACAAACGTTGGCAATCAGAGTAAAAAGAACAACACGACCGACCCGCGCATGGTCAAAATCGCCGTGCGCATCACCCCCGAAACCATTGATGAGCTTCGCGCCCTGTACGCAGATCAGGAGGAGAAGATCACCATCAGGATGGTGAAGATTGGGGGCTGGAAATACCCCTGCGCAATCTATCTGCTGCCTGAAGATGAAGTGAAAGGCTTCAAACGGCTCCAGCAAACAGAGGCCAAGCAGGAACAGCGCGAAGCCCGGTGCTGGCTTTCAGACGGTTCAGGCGGATTCATCCGCTGCCCGGAGGAGAACAAGTGCGCCCAGTGCGAGCGCTGTAAATCCTTTAACTTCGATAATTATCATCCCACCAGCTACGAAGCCTTGCAGGACTTCTACGGGGAACAGGAAGAGGATTTGTACTTGGCTGGGGAGGATATCCCCGGAATGAAGGATCCGTCGGCTGAAGCGGCAGAACCTCAGCAGGAGGAAGCCTACACCGAGATCATGCAGATCCTGGTTGATCGGCTGACCGCCATCAAGCCAAAGTACGGTGCAATCTTCCAAGAACTTCTGAAAGGGAACCTGCAGCCCCTAAACATCGCAAAGGCCCTGGGACTGGGTAAGAGCCAGGTCTATGAGACCGTCCCCAAGGTACAGGAGATTGCGGAAAGGCTGTACTTCGAGCTCAGGGATAAATAAGAATACGGCCTGGCGGCGCATAACCGTCAGGCTTTTTCGCGCCCGTGTTCAGCTGAAAATGAACATAGCATGGCCGTGAACACACCCTGAACACCCTGAACACACCCGTGTCCAAGGCCAGTGAACACAGCTGAACACACCCTGAACACAGGCATCGTGAACACGTCCCCCAAAAAGAAAAAAGCCCATACATCAAGGGCTTTCGAGGGGTGTTCACGTCCATATTTCAGTTTGACAACTTGACCGATGGCCCAGAGCACATCGTTCACATCGATGGGGTCACAGGTTCGAGTCCTGTTGCGACCACCAACCCGAAAAAGTCTTGAGAAATCAAGGCTTTTTCTTTTTTCCCTTCTTCCCCGGAGAGGGTGCATTTTTCCGTGCCGACAGGGTGCAATTCTCGATGTGAACGAGTTGAACAAGCAATCCGTTCACGCGAGTCGATGTGAACGAGTGCCCGGCGTCGATGTGAACAGCTTGCCAGTTTCGATGTGAACGGCTTGCTGGTTTCGATGTGAACGGGTACCCTGCTCGATGTGAACGGTTTGCTGGACAGGCACACTTCCTATAAGAATAAATAGCGGTGTGGCGTTAGATCCGGATATCGTGTATAACAATGAGGTGGCGTTTAAAGTCACAACGAAAAAAACTTTCTTGAAAAAATTAAGTTTTGGTGCTGCCCATCGTCTAAATGGTTGAGGAGGTGATC
>CAMJPQ010000067.1 GCA_946407745.1 uncultured Clostridia bacterium | reverse complement strand
CCTCGGTGGGTTCGGCGGCAGCTTCTTCCTCACCCTCGCCTTCGGTGGGTTCGGCAGCAGCTTCTTCCTCACCCTCGCTCTCGGTGGGTTCGGTGGAAATTTCTTCCTCGTCGCCTTCACCCTCGGTGGGCTCGGTGGAAATTTCTTCCTCAGTTTCAGAGACTTTGGTCTGCTCGTCTTCCGGGACCTCAGTCTCCCCTTCCGGAGCCGCCAGCGCCGCCAGATAGGCAACCAGCTCTGCCTGATCCAGCGCGGACACGGTAAATTCGCCCGTGGCTCCGCTCACGGAGGCAAAGGTGATCAGGTAATCACCAGGCGCGTACATGCTGCCGCACATATACGGATCGCTGTCCATGCGGTAGCTTGTCACCTCGCCGCCCACGTCGATGCCGAACTGCAGGTCCATCCCGCTGACAGCCAGCGTGATGTATTCCTGCTCCGCCACCGACAGACGGACGGACACAGTCTGGTCCGGCTCTGTCAATGTCAGATGGATCGTGTCCCCGACATAGAAGGTGGAAATCTCTTCCACCGGAATCTCGGGGGCTTCCTCCACCACCGGTTCCACTTCGGGAAGATCGGTGATGGTTGCCAGCCCTTCGGCCAGGACGCTGAGCGGCATATTGCTGAACAGCATCACGAAGGAGCACAGCACAGACAGGAGCTTCTTCATCCGGTTACTCATCCCTACATACCTCCAAGCGACTGTATAGCAGGTAAATTGGTTTCAGCTTCTATCGTGACGGGCTGCTGCCGTGTCGGCAGATTTGCCCGGTCATCTATTTATACGGAATAATTATATGACATTGTTTACAACCTGTCAATCCGGTTTCTTTAACTTTTTGTGGTCATTTTGGCAACATATGTTACGCGGTTTTAACAAAAATTACATGCCATGTAACCGACTTTTCCCTGTGTCCTTCTGCCGGTTGATTTCTGCTTCTCAACGTGTTATGCTTGCGTGGTATCGCTGTATTACGGAGGCCACCCATGAAAACCACTGACTTTGATTATGCCCTGCCGCAGGAGCTGATTGCACAGACGCCCGTGGAGCCGCGCGACCACAGCCGCCTGCTGGCGCTGCACGTTGCGACCGGTGAGCGCGAGCACCTGCACTTCTACGACCTGCCCACCCTGCTGCGCTCCGGCGACGCCCTGGTGATCAATGAAACCAAGGTGATCCCGGCGCGCCTGTTGGGTGTGAAGGAGGATACCGGCGTGCCGGTGGAGGTGCTGCTGCTGCGCCGGCTGAGCGCCACCGACTGGGAGGCGCTGGTGCGGCCCGGCCGCCGACTCAAGCCCGGGGCGGTGTGTTCCTTCGGCGAGGGGCTGCTGCGCTGCGAGGTGCTGGAAACCGTGGCGGAGACCGGCGGCCGTCTGGTTCGCTTCTACTATAATGGTGTGTTTGAGGAGCTGCTGGACCGGCTCGGTGAAATGCCGCTCCCGCCTTATATCCACGAAAAGCTGGCTGACCGCAGCCGGTACCAGACGGTGTACGCGAAGGCAGAGGGCTCTGCCGCCGCGCCGACCGCCGGCCTGCATTTCACGCCCCAGCTGCTTGAGCGCATCCGCGGCATGGGCGTGGAGATTGTGCCGGTGCTGCTGCACGTGGGGCTTGGCACCTTCCGCCCCGTATCCGAGGAAGATGTGGAGCGCCATGTGATGCACAGCGAGTGGTATCAGGTGACCGCCGAGGCCGCCGAACGGCTGAACCGCATCCGCGAAAGGGGTGGGCGCATCATTTGTGTCGGCACCACATCCGTGCGGACACTGGAAACCGTAGCGGACGACCGGGGTGTCATCCATCCCGGCAGCGGGGACACAGCCATCTTCATCCGTCCCGGCTCCCGCATCAAGGCCGTGGACGGACTGGTGACAAACTTCCACCTGCCGCAGAGCACGCTGCTGATGCTGGTCAGCACGTTCACCGGCCGTGAAACCGCGCTCTCTGTCTACCGCGAGGCGGTGGAAATGCGGTATCGCTTCTTCTCCTTCGGCGATGCGATGTTTATTGAGGGCCGGAAAGCACCCTATGACACAGCAGAGGAATGACATTCAGGCATCGAAAACGCAGCCGTCCTTTTCAGGAACGGCTGCGCTTTTGATTTGTTCAGTCCGCGTATCAGTTGGCCGAGGTCACAAACTGTTCCAGCGCGGCAGCGGGAATCACGCCCACAGAGCGGTTGACCAGCTCGCCCTTGCGGAACAGCAGCAGGGTCGGAATGGACTGGATGCCGAAGCGGGCCGCGAGGTCGCTTTCGTCGTCCACATTGACCTTGCCCACAGCCACGGCGTCGCCCAACTTTTCCGCCAGGGCGTCCACCAGGGGGGACAGCATCTTGCAGGGGCCGCACCATACGGCCCAGAAGTCCACCAGTACAGGCTTGTCGGAGGCGATAAAGGCGTCAAAATTGCCACTGTTCAGTTCTGTAATCATTGTGTGATCTCCTCTCTCGTTTCATGTCGCGGTTGTGGGTTTCACTTCATATACGTCGCGCGGCAGCACACGCACCAGCTTCGGCTGCCACGCCGAAGACGAGCGCCTGCGCCTGTCGCCCAGCGCCACCGCGCCAACGCACAGACCAAGTCCTGCCAGGCCGCACAACGCGCTGATGAGTGACGTATCCTCCGCGGGAAACAGCGTCCCCAGCAGAAGACCCGCCAGCAGGCCTGCGATCGGCAGCGCGTAGGCCAGCAGCGAGGCTTTCACCACGGTGCCGGTGGGCAGATCCACGCAGGCCCAGTCTCCCAGCGCGGCCGGAAAGCCCTCCTTGCCGACGCGGATCGACGTCGCCTCTTGCCCGCCTTCACAGGCATGGCAGTTTGCGCAGTCCTCCGGGCGGCAGAAGGTAACCTCCCACTCTGCGCCGCAGTCCGCGGTGATTTCACCAATTCGCCTCATTCAGCCCTCCCGGGGTTCAGTTCAGCATTTCAGAATCGTTCTCAATCGTGATCTCGTCCACTGAACGGATCGCCCAGCGCGCCACCACCATGCTCAGATTCTGCCTGCCCACGGACAGCTCCACCGAGTCATCCCTCAGGCCGGAGATGGTGCCGTAAATGCCGCCGATGGTCGTCACACGGTCGCCCACCTTCAGGTTGTTCAGCATTTCCTTCACCTGCTTGTCCTTTTTGCGCTGCGGACGGATCAGCATGAAGTAGAACACCACAAAGATGAGGATCATCGGCACCAGGCTGATGATCAGCGATGCGATGGGATTGGCGGGCATTTCTTCGCCGGTGGCAGCCACGGCGGCTTCCTCAGCCAGCGCGGTGCTGATACCGAACAGTTTTTCTGCAAACATAGCATATAGCTCCCTTCGATTAATATGGTTCCGCAGGGATTATAGCAAAGTTTGGGCAGTGTGGCAAGTGGATTTTGCTCACTCCTCCGCCGCGGCGGCAGGCGCCTCATCGGGCAGTTCCTCTTCCACGGGCGCTTCGTCCGCTGCGCCAGTGGTCACGGTGGCGTGCATCCCGTAGCGAACGCCCTGTATGTCGTCCAGGGTGATATACACCGCGTACATCGCGTCGGCCGCCGCGCCCTCGCTGAGCATGCCGATCTTCTCAATAGTGCCGCCCAGCAGCTCATCCGGCCAGGCATCCATTTCCACCTGCACTCTGTCGCCCACCGCGAGGCTGTTCAGGTCATTCTCGGAAACGGAGATCTTCACACGCATGGCGCTGTCCGGGTAGATTTCCGCCACCGGCATGAACTGGCTCACCGTGGAGCCGCCGCTCACATTCAGCGCGGCCAGCACGCCTGTTTCGCCCGCGAGCACCTGCGGGGTGACCGCGTCCTCCGGGGCAAAAACACCCGTCAGGGTCTCAAACAGCGCCTGTCCCTTTTCCACATGGTCCCCGTTCTGCACAAGGTAGCGCACCACGGCCCCGCTGCCGGTGTACGCAATGGGGTTTGCGCGCCTCAGCGAGCCCTGCCCGATACGGCTGTCGGTGGTCCTGTCCTTGCTGCGGTAGATGTTGATGCTCTCGTTCAGGTCGTATTCCCCGTCCGTCACCAGCACGGTGTATTCGCTGCCGGCCACGCCGGTCACCAGGCCCTTGCCGTTGGTCTTGTTCTCCCCAACCGAACGCAGGTACACCGCCTCCCCGGGGTGGATCAGCTTGTTCTCGTTCCGGTCATAGCTCCTGCCAGTGGAGGCGGAAATGGTATAGGCGCTGTCCTGCTCCAGCATGACCACCGCGCCGTACTTCGCGGCGATGGCCGCCGTAGTGTCTCCCGCCTGGCCGAACACCGCCACGCGGCCGCTCTGCTCAGCGCAGACCACCTCTGTGCGCAGCTCAAACAGCACGTCCGCCGCTTCCACCCTGTCGCCCACCGTCGCTTCCACCGCCTTCACCGCGCCGCCGATAGGCGCGAAGACAGTTGTAGAACGTGCCGCGACCACCTTCCCTTCCAGTATCAGCGTCTCGGCGAGGGACACAGCGGACGCGCACAGCATCAGCGCTGTCAGCAGCAGGCAGATTGTCCTCTTCATGACTGTTTCCTCCTTTATATAACTGTCACGCTGCGCGCAGCGCGTCAATCGGGTTCAGACGGGAGGCCTTTCTCGCGGGCGCCCAGCCGAATACCAGCCCCACCACGGCGGAAAAGCTGACACCCAGGGCAATCGCCCCCCAGTTGATCACAAAGGTCGTGTTGATCAGGCTGGACAGCAGCATGGACAGCAGCACACCGGTCACAGCGCCCAGCACGCCCCCCATGAGGGAGAGGATGAACGCCTCGATCAGGAACTGCAGCTGGATCTGCCCCGGCTCAGCGCCCAGCGCCTTCCGCAGGCCGATCTCCGTCGTCCGCTCCGTCACGGACACCAGCATCATGTTCATGATTCCGATGCCGCCCACCAGCAGGGAGATGCCGGCAATGCCCGCCAGCATGGTGGACATCATGCCCGTGATGGTATCCAGCGTGTCCATCAGGCTCGCCATGTTGATCACCGAATAGGTGTCATCGTGCCCGTTGAACACAGCCTTCAGCTCCTGTTCAAAGCTGTCGATGGTTTCCTCCATCCGGGAAATATCCTCCACAAACACCTCCAGTGAACGGATGTAGGCCGTATTGTTCAGGCGCATGGCGGTGGTATAGGGCACAATCACCTTCTCATTGGGGCCCATGCCCAGCGCCTGGGCCATGACATCCCTTGTGGAGGTGGAGAGGATGCCCACCACCGTGAAGCTGTGTCCGCCGAGATACAGCATCTGCCCCACCGCGTCCTCGCCGTAAAACAGCTTTTTCTGCAGGTCGGAGGAAATCAGGCAGACACGGGTTTTCTGTTCCTCGTCCAGTATGGTCAGGGGACGCCCCCTCTCAATCAGCTCTTCATTCTTCTGGAAATAGACTGTATTGCGGCCCTCCATGTTCACCTTTTCGGACCATTCGCTGCCGTTTTTCGCGGCCACGGTGGAAGAAACGGACAGGGAGACGGCCGAAATGTTGTCCAGCCCGGACAGCAGCTCCACCTCCTGGGTGGTCAGCCCGCCCTTCAGCCGGGTGCCCGTTACGGTGACATTGAACTTGTCAGCGCCCAGCGCAGAGAACTGGCTCGTGATTTCCCCCGTGACACCCGAGACCGTGGTGATCATCGCGATGACCGCCGCCACGCCGATGATGATGCCCAGTATGGTGAGAAACGAGCGCAGCTTGTTGTGGAGGACGTTCGTCACCGACATGTTCACGTTTTCGCGGAACATCGAGAGCGATGCCTTAATCATAGGCGCTCACCCCCTCGGAGAGAACGCCGTCCAGTATGTTGACCACCCGCCGCGCGTGCCTGGCGATGCCCAGGTCGTGCGTGATCATGATCACCGTGCGGCCCTCTTCGTTCAGCTCGTGAAACAGCTCCATGACCTGTTTTCCCGTGGCCTGGTCCAGCGCGCCGGTCGGCTCGTCCGCCAGCAGCAGGGTGGGATTGGCCGCCAGCGCCCGGGCAATGGCGACGCGCTGCTGCTGCCCGCCGGACAGCTGGTTGGGGTAGTGGTGCATCCTGTCGCTCAGCCCTACCCGGTGCAGCATCTCCTCGGCCCGGCGCATTCTCTCCTTTTTCCCCATGCCGGCATAAATCAGCGGCAGCTCCACATTGCGGATGGCATCCAGCCTCGGCAGCAGCTGAAACTGCTGGAAGATAAAGCCGATCTCGTGGCAGCGTATCTGGGCCAGCTCGTGCTGGTCCAGCCGGCCGACATGCCGGCCCCTGAGCACATAGTCCCCGCTGGTGGGGCTGTCCAGGCAGCCGATGATATTCATCATGGTCGATTTGCCGCTGCCGGAGGGCCCAAGGATGGACAGGAACTCCCCTTCCTCCAATGTGAGATTGACATGCTTGAGCACCATCTGGTCCTCATCGCCCACGTGATAGGTCTTCACGATGTCCGTCATGGAAAAGTATTCATTCCCCACTTCAGTTGCCCCCTCTGCCAAAGGAGCCCATCTGCATCGGGATCATCTGAAGCGTTCTCTTCTCCGGGTAGAAGACGGTATCACCGGCGGCGAGGTTGTCCGTCACCTGTACCAAGCGCCCGTCTGAAATGCCCACGCCGATGCGCATGGCGGAATAGTTTCCCTTTCCGTCCTCAATGTAGACATAGGGCTTGTTCTCCTCGTCAAAGCGCACCGCGTCGGCGGGCAGCAGCAGCGCGTTTTCCACCTGCTGCTTCACCATGGTCACCTCCACCTGCATGCCCGGCAGCGTGTGCTCCGGCGCGTCCACGGCGATGGTGGCCGTATAGGAGGAGACCTGCGCCGCGGTGGAAGCCTGCTTGTTGAAGGCGGTGATCACGCCGCCGCAGTCCTGATCAAGCGCTACCACATGCACGGAAACCTGCTTCCCGACCTGCACCGCCTCCACATCGTATTCATCCACGGCGATTTCAACCTCCAGCCGTGTCAGGTCGGTAATGACACACAGCGTTTTCCCGGCGGATACATAATCTCCCTTGCGGACGGGCAGGCTGGTCACCTCACCGTCCATATCCGCCTTGACGATCGTCCCGTCGTCCAGGCGCAGCAGGCGGTCACCCTTTGTGACTGTGTCATTCGCGGAGGCATAAACCTCCCGTACGGAGGACGGCGAGGCGGCGGTGATGGTCTGGCTGTTGGGCGCGATGATATGCCCGGTAAAGGAAAAGGTGACCGTCAGGCTTCCCTTCTCCACCGTCGCGGAGATATAGCGCGCCTGGCTGCGGCCGGCGATCACACGCGGCAGCAGCACAAGCGCCGCCACCGCGGCCAGCGCCACCACCGCCCAAATCACTTTTTTCCTCACAGACCGGCGCATTCAGCAGCCTCCTTCAATCCCATTGTAATCATCAATTTACCTTTTTTTGATGAACTAAACATGAAGCAAGCCTCCATGCCATGTATCATACAGGCAGGATTGCTCCCCCTTCGCTGTTATCTGACAAGACCCGCAGTGTCGCACACACTGCCATCGCATTGTACCGCGCCGCCGACATCAATTGTGATTTCCCGCTCGTTTTCCCGCAAGGACACCTGCGTAGTCACTCCGTCATCTTCATAGAAGCGCAGCGTACTCTTCTCGCCGGGGTTCAGCCAGCCAAGCAGGCGCAGCCGCTCTGTCGTCACAGCCTCCGTATACTCTGCCGGGCGCGCCAGCGGGATGAAGCAGCCTCTCCTTATAAATAGAAGAAACTCATTCAGCTTCAGCTCGATCCAGTGGTGTCCCTGCGCTATGGGCTCCATGTCATAGTCCTCCGCTGTGCGGAAGCGCACCATCAGCATATCGCATGGCAGATAGACATGGCGGCCGACGGCGTTCTGCTCATACACCGGCGCGATCATGCACTGTGTACCCAGCATCAGCTGGTCCTCCACATGGCAGGCGGTCCTGTCCTCAGGGAAATCAAAGGCCAGCGGGCGGAAGTAAAGGCCGTCCGTCAGCGCGGAGAGCATCAGCTCGCTGTAGAGATAGGGAATCAGCGCATAGCGGACCGACAGCGTGCCGCGCATCATCTCCCAGATGGAGAAGCGGTATATCTCCTGCTCCCTCGTGTGCTGCGCGGAGTGGTTGCGCATCAGCGGGGTAAACACACCCAGCTGCAGCCAGCGCTCCAGCAAGTCCTCCGTGGTGTTGGCGGTAAAGCCGCCCAGGTCCGCTCCACAGTAAAGGAAGCCGGCCATGTTGAGGCTGGGCAGCATTTTCAGGTGCAGCAGGATGTGGCTCCACCAAGAGCAGTTGTCGCCCATCCAGATGCCGCCGCAGCGATGCGCGCCGATATACGAGGAGCGTGAGAACAGCAGGTACCGCTTCTCAGCCCGATAGGCGGCAAAGCCCTCGGCAGCGGCCTTCGTCATCAGCGCACCATACAGGTTGTGCACCCTGTCATGCCGCACTGTCCTGTCTCCCACGGTGTGGTAAAAGCTGCGGTAGTCCTCCGGGCTGTTCGCCAGCGCGTTGAACGCGCCTGACAGCTTAAAGGAGGAATCGTACTCCGTCAGCGCGCCGCGCAGCGCGTCCGCTGTTTCGTAAGCCCTGCGCAGCCCCTCCGGGGTGTAGAACAGCGCCGGCTCGTTCATGTCATTCCAGAAGCCCTCTGCCCCGGCGTCCAGCAGGCGGTGATACTTTTCTCCGAACCACGCCCTCACATCCGGGCGGAAAAAGTCCGGCAGACGGCTCTCGCCGGGCCATACCGCCGTCACGAAGTCCTTTCCGTCCTCCCTTTTGCAGAAGAAGCCCTTTTCCTCTCCCTCGTCGAATACATCGTAGCCCTCTTCCGCCTTCACGCCGGCGTCAATGATCGGGATCACACGGATGTGCTGTGTCTTCAGGCACTCGCACAGCCCGGGCAGGTCCGGAAAGGCCTCCCTGTTCCAGGTGAAGTCCTTGAAGCGCTCCATGTAGTCAATGTCCATGCAGATGCCGTCCAGCGGAATGTGCTTGTCGCGATGGCCCCTCGCCACCGTGACAAGGTCCTCTTCACTGGCGTAGCCCCAGCGGCTCTGCAGATAGCCCATCGCCCAGCGCGGCGGGACATAGGAGCGCCCGATGAGGCCCCTGAATTCCCTGCACATGGCCGTGAGCGGCAGGCCTTCGTTTTCCTCCGGCGTAATCACGTACAGGTCAAAGCCGCCGCCTGCCACCGTGATCACCGCGGTGTCCATGCGGGTGTAGCCCAGGTCCCAAACCACCTCGCCCGGGTCGTCCACAAAGAGGCCAAAGCTGCGCTTTGGCCCTGCATACAGCAGCAGGTTGTGTGAGGCGTACAGCGAGCTTTTGCTCTCCGTGTGCTGGGGATCGTCCGAGTTCCAGGAGCGGTACAGGTGGCCGCGCTTGTTGATGCCGTGAAGCTGCTCGCCCAGGCCGAACAGCATCGCCTCCTCCGGCAGGGGGAAGGACAGTACAGTGCCGTCTGTGCTTTTTGAAACAGTGAGGCAGTCAGGCGCCCCCGGTTCTGTATTCAGCTGTTTCACCACAGCGTCCGTCGGCAGGGGTGTGCCATAGGTATATCTGCGAATCATTCCCGCACCTGCTTTCAAAATGTTGATCTTGCCGGCCTGCGCAGGGCGCGCCGCTTCGGATTCCTTCCTTTATGTTACTTCAGCCCGCCGGTTTTGTAAAGAACGCTTTTCAGTCATTCGCCCCCAGGCCCGAACAGGCCTGTCAGCGTCTTGACATTCGCCCTTTTTCATCATATAATAAGCCATCGGCCGGATGAGGGGAGACATATCCTTTTCAGGCAGCGCAAAGAGAGCGGGGGTCACAGGCTGGGAGCCCCTGCCGCGGGCGGAAAAGCGACACCACTCCCTGACGGCATGCGGCTCATGCCCGTTACAGCATGGTGAAGTGGCAGGCGCCGAAAAGGCGCCGAAGGCAAGCGGGGTGGAACCGCGGATGCGCTGTGATGCTGCATTCGTCCCGGTGGGATGAATGTTTTTTTGTGCCTCCAAGGCCCTACAAGCCAACGATTTTATAAGGAGGATACCGGCTGTGAAAATCATTTACAACGACGGCCATGTGGCCGACTGCCCCGAGGAAATGGAGCTTGAGGTGCTGCGGCATTCCGCGGCGCACATCATGGCGCAGGCCGTGAAGCGGCTGTATCCGCAGGCGCACTTCGCCTACGGCCCAGCCACGGAAAAGGGCTTCCATTACGACATCGATTTCGGTGACGTAAAGCTCTCCGACGAAGATCTGCCCGCCATTGAGAAGGAAATGCAGAAGATCGTCAAGGAAAACCTGCCCTTCAAGGTGTATCCCCTGCCCCGCGAGGAAGCGGTGAAGCTGATGGAGGAGCGCGGCGAGAAATACAAGGTGGAGCACATTTCCGACCTGCCGGAGGACGCGGTGATCACCTTCTATCAGCAGGGTGATTACATCGACATGTGCGTCGGCCCGCACCTGACCTATACCAAGGCGCTGAAGGCCTTCAAGCTGACCGCCCTGTCCGGCGCCTACTGGAAGAACGACAAGAAGAACGTGATGCTGACCCGCGTCAACGGAGTCGCCTTCCGCACGCAGGAAGAGCTGAAGGAATATGAGAAGCAGGTGGAGGAAGCCAGGGCGCGCGACCACCGCCGCATCGGCAAGGATATGGGCCTGTTCATGACCGACGACCTGATCGGCAAGGGGCTGCCCATGTTCCTGCCCAAGGGCTACATCATTTGGCAGGAACTGGAGGAGTATATCAAGGAGAAGGAGCGCATGCTGGGCTACCTGCATGTGATGTCCCCCTGCGTGGGCACTGTGGCGCTCTACGAGACCAGCGGCCACTGGGCTCATTACAAGGCCAACATGTTCCCCGCCATGGAGGTGGAGGGCGAGAGCTTTGTGCTGCGCCCGATGAACTGCCCCCACCATATGATGATCTATCAGAACCAGCCGCATTCCTACCGCGACCTGCCCCTGCGCATCGCTGAGATCGCGCACGACTTCCGCTTTGAGCCCTCCGGCACGCTGAAGGGCATCGAGCGCGGCCGCCACTTCTGCCAGAACGACGCGCACCTGTTCGTCACGCCTGAGCAGATCAAGAGCGAGGTCGGCAGCGTGGTCAACCTCATCTTTGAGGTGTACAAGGATTTCGGCATCACGGACTACCGCTGCGTGCTGTCCCTGCGCGACCCGGACGACAAGGAGAAGTATCACCAGGACGACGAGATGTGGAACCATGCCGAGTCCGCGCTGCGCGAAGTGCTCACGGACCTGGGCATCAACTTCACCGAGGAGATCGGCGAGGCGGCCTTCTACGGCCCGAAGCTGGACGTGAACGTGAAGCCCGCCGTGGGCGCGGAGTACACGCTCTCCACCTGCCAGCTTGACTTCTGCCTGCCGGCCAAGTTCAACCTGAAGTACATCGACCGGGATTCCACCGAAAAAACGCCCGTGGTGCTGCACCGCGCCATTCTCGGCTCGCTGGACCGCTTCATGGCCTACCTGATCGAGGAGACAAAGGGCATCTTCCCCGCCTGGCTCAGCCCCGTGCAGGTCAAGGTGCTGCCCGTGTCCGACAAGAGCATGGACTACGCGAAGGAGGTATACGAGGAGCTGCGCAGGCAGCACTTCCGCGTGGAGCTTGACAGCCGCAACGAAAAGATCGGCTACAAGATCCGCTACGCGCGCCAGGTGGACCGCGTGCCCTACATGCTCATCATCGGTGAAAAGGAAGTGGCCGAGCGGAACATTTCCGTCCGCGACCGCGACACCGATCAGACGGAGACCTGCCAGCTTTCCGACTTTGCCGCCAAGCTGGCTGAGCGCATCCGTGACCGCAAATAACAGCACAAAGGAGACAAACACCCATGGCTTACATCATCAGCTGCGGCTCCACCGCTGACCTGTCAAAGGAGCATATGGAGCAGCGCGATATCCGCTATATCTGCTTCCATTACCAGCTGGACGGCAGGGATATGCTGGACGACCTCGGTCAGACCATGCCGCTGGAACAGTTCTACCAGGCCATGACCAACGGCGCGGATACCCACACCTCACAGATCAACACCGGCGAATATGTTGATTATTTTGAGCCGTTTCTGCGCGAAGGGAAGGACATTCTCCACGTCGAGCTCTCCGGCGGCCTGTCCGGCAGTGTGAACAGCGCGCGCGCCGCGGCTGAATCGCTGTGTCAGAAGTACCCGGAAAGGAAGATCCGCGTTGTCGATTCGCTGGCCGCCTCTTCCGGCTTCGGCCTGCTGATGGACCGCCTGGCGGACCTGCGCGATGAAGGGCTCACGCTGGACGAGGTGACCGACTGGGCCGAAAAAAATAAGTTGCGGGTGCACCACTGGTTCTTCTCAACCGACCTGACCTTCTATATCAAGGGCGGCCGCGTCAGCAAGGCCTCCGGCTTTGTGGGCCAGCTGCTGAACATCTGTCCCCTGCTGAACGTGGACTACCTCGGCCGCCTGATTCCGCGGGACAAGATCCGCACCAAGCGCAAGGTCATCCGCGAGACGGAAAAGCTGATGGAAAAGCACGCCGAGGGCGGGCTGGACTACTCCGGCAAGTGCTTCATCTCCCACAGCGCCTGCTATGAAGACGCCCGCGCGCTGGCCGACCTGATTGAGGCCAATTTCCCGAAGCTGAACGGCCCGGTGAAAATCTTCAACATCGGCACCACCATCGGCTCGCACACCGGCCCTGGCACCGTTGCCCTCTTCTTCTTCGGCGACGAGCGCAAGGACTGAGCCGCCGGGATTGCGAAAAAATCCACAAACCTATTGCAAAACAAGCGCAAATTGGTTACAATATTCATGGCGAAGGGAGCTTCCTCCGCCGCTCAAATGTCATGTATATCTTAAAGGAGGAGATTCCCATGGCCGTTAAAGTTGCTATCAATGGCTTTGGCCGCATTGGCCGCCTGGCTTTCCGTCAGATGTTCGGCGCCGAGGGCTACGAAATCGTTGCCATCAACGACCTGACCAGCCCCGCGATGCTGGCTCACCTGCTCAAGTATGACACCGCCCAGAAGGGCTATTGCGGCGTGATTGGTGAAAACAAGCACACCGTGACCAGCAAGGAGCCCGTGTTCGAGGAAGACGGCAAGACCGTGAAGGTGCCCGGCTCCATCACCGTGGACGGCAAGGAAATCACCATCTATGCCGAGCCCAAGGCTGCCAACCTGCCCTGGAAGGCGCTGGATGTGGACGTGGTGCTGGAGTGCACCGGCTTCTACACCTCCAAGGCCAAGAGCCAGGCGCACATTGACGCCGGTGCCAAGAAGGTCGTCATTTCCGCCCCCGCCGGCAACGACCTGCCCACCATCGTGTACAACGTGAACCACAACGTGCTGAAGCCCGAGGACACCGTCATCTCCGCCGCCAGCTGCACCACCAACTGCCTGGCGCCCATGACCAAGGCCCTGAATGACGCCTTCCCGATCGTCAGCGGCATCATGACCACCGTGCACGCCTACACCGGCGACCAGATGATTCTGGACGGCCCCCATCGCAAGGGTGACCTGCAGCGTGCCCGCGCCGGCGCGGCCAACATCGTGCCCAACTCCACCGGCGCCGCCAAGGCGATCGGCCTGGTTATCCCCGAGCTGAACGGCAAGCTGATCGGCTCCGCGCAGCGCGTGCCCGTGCCCACCGGCTCCACCACCATCCTGGTGGCCGTTGTGAAGGGCAAGGACATCACCAAGGACGCCATCAACGCCGCCATGAAGGCCCAGAGCTCCGAGAGCTTCGGCTACACCACCGAGAAGCTGGTCTCCAGCGACATCATCGGCATGACCTATGGCTCCCTGTTCGACGCCAACCAGACCATGGTCACCAAGATCGACGACGACACCTATCAGGTGCAGGTCGTGTCCTGGTATGACAACGAGAACAGCTACACCAGCCAGATGGTCCGCACCATCAAGTACTTCGCTGAGCTGAAGTAATTGAGGCGCAAGGGTTTTCGGACTTTTGAGGAATTGAGAGAACGAAGCCAGGTACGTAAAATGTTGATTTAGTACTGTAAACCGTTCTGGTATTTCGGATTTAGGTACGATAGGCATTTACCCCCTCTTCTTGATTGGAAACTGTCAAGAAAAGGGGGGTTTTCTTTATCATGAAAATGGATGACGCTATCGTGGAATTCGGGTTCGACTGCAAGGTGAGGAAACTGTCTGCAAAGACTGTGGCGAATTATCAGAAGCAGTTGAGATACATTGAGAAGTATCTCAAAGAAGAATTCCAAATCACAGAGGTCGAGGAAATCAAGCCTTATCACATCAAGCAGTTCCTTGCGATGATGGATGATAAGCACAGAAAGCCGCGCTAGTAGCGGAGGAAGGGAACCTGTTTGGTTTCGCCTGTCTCTTCGTCTTCCTGCTCCAGCCATTTCCAGAAGACCACCATGCGGCTTTTCTCGCCCTTGCGGATATAGCCGCCTTCGGCTTGGCACTGTTTGAAGGTTAGCCATTCGCCAGCCCTGCCAAGAAGCATTTGATTCAACAGGCTGTAGGGCTTGCCTGTGGTGTGGCTGATAGCGCTTCCTGCGGCCATCCAAGGCTTCTGCCAAGGGATTTGGCCCTGTTCCATTTCAGCTATGATGCGGTTGGTGATTTCCTGATAGATATCCATTTTCTTTGCTCCCTTCTCTTGTATGGGAGCGGAGACTGTGGTAGAATGTCCCCGCCCCCCTTTGGTACTTCAGCGTTCCTTTGGATGGGCTGGCCGAATGCTGTGGTAGGCGTTCGGCTTTTCAGTTCAGGGTGAAGCGGCGCGCGGTGGTGGCCTTGGTGTATTCTGCGGCCAGTTCAGGCTGTGCCTTCTTGAAAGCTGAAGCGTCAAACCGCATGGAGGTGTATTCCGCATACTTGGCAATGTGTCCAGAGCCTTCCAGTTCAGTAATGCCGCGCTCTGCCATTTCGGCCTTGACCTTGTCTTCCAGTGCGGTAATCTCATCATCCAGTTCGGTGCGCATTGCGCGGAGTTCGTAGAGGTCTTTCAGGGTCTTGCTGATTTCGTTGGTGCTCATGGGATACCTTCCTTTCCTTGGGGAGGCTTTCTGTCTCCCTCTTACAGTTGTTATTATAAAGGAAAACCTTACATTTGTCAAGAGTTATTTTGAAGTTTTTGCTGTAAATCTGAAATTTTTTCTTGACTGATAACAGGATTTCCTTTATAATGCCATACGGGGAGGTGTTACACAATGACGATACCGCAGAAAATCAAGATGGCATTAGCATACAAAAGCATGTCAGAATCAGAACTTGCCCGCGCAATAGGCACAAGCCCGCAAGCCTTCAATCAACGCATGAAAACAGGGAAATTTTCCACAGATGATTTGGAGAAGATTGCTGCTGCTCTTGACGCTGCTTTCTACTTCGGCTTTGAATTTGAAGACGGAACGAAGGTTTGACACAGATTTATGCTTTGGCCGCATGTTGGCATGAGGGCGGGGCATAGATACAGTAAAAGGGCGCCCGCCACGCCGAAAGGCCCGCGGAACACCCCAGATGCCATTAAAGCTTTGTTTTTGTATCTTGAATTTACAATCTAAGTGCAACAGGGAAAAGAATAGTGACTCAAAGCTGA
>CAMJPQ010000066.1 GCA_946407745.1 uncultured Clostridia bacterium | reverse complement strand
CTTATAGAATTTTCAAGATTCGAAGGCTATTTCCTATGTGGGAAGTCTGAGTAAAAGATATATGGTGTTGATCGAAAACAGGAATGCCCGGGTGCATCACAATGATACCGTCTATAATGTGGGTGACTTTCTCTTTCGGGCAAAGCAGCCTGCTCAAGAGTATTCTGATCTGCTGTATTAGCAGGCTGCTAACGAAGACCGGAGTCCTCATTAGCTACACACCGCTTTTGTTTACCCCCTTTGTCTCACATCTATTGTAAACCTATACTTGGGCCATTCGTGTGTTTGAAAGTCTATTGACTTTGTAGACATTATGGTTTATAATGCGGGCGAAGTTCGGCAAAGGGGGTGCGCTGCATGTTCCGCAATGAGTCGGTTTGCTGCCGGATGTGTTGCATGTGTATGGAACATGTTGTGCCCATCTGCGCATAGCGACACGACGGAAAGCAGTGTTTTGCAGGCGGGGCACAGCCCTCAGCCTGCATTTTTGTTTCATGTGTCTCCGGCGTAGGCAAGCAAAAATGCAGCCTGGCCGGATTTTCTTTATCCAGCAGGACAGGCAGCGTTTCTCAGAGGATGACAGGATGGAGGTGGGTCGGATGACCCTGCAGCAGCTGAACGAAGTGATCGCAATCGCCGAAAGCGGCTCCTTCAACCGCGCGGCAGAACGGCTGTTTATTTCTCAGCCGTCCATCACCAGCGCGGTCAAAGAGCTGGAGAAGGAATTGGGCATCATTCTCTTCAACCGTAGCGGAAAAGGCGCAACGCTGACGGCGGAGGGAATGAAGTTTCTGCCCTATGCCCGGTCAGTCATCATGCAGTACCAGAGTCTTCTGGACGCCTATGGAAAATCAGGGATCCGCAAGCAGAGATTTGCGGTTTCCACCCAACATTATTCTTTTGCGGTCAAGGCTTTCTCCATCCTGACCAGCACCTGTGACGTGGCCGAATACGAGTTTGCCATCCGGGAAACCAGAACCCAGCAGGTCATCGACGATGTTGCCGCCGAACGGAGCGAGATCGGCATCCTGTACCTGAGTGATTTCAACCGGAAAGTGCTGACAAAAATCCTGAACGAAAACGATCTGCGGTTTCATCATCTGATCAATTGCCGGGCCTATGTATACCTGTGGCGCGGACATCCCCTTGCGGAGCGGGCATCCATATCGTTTGACGATCTCGCGCCCTATCCGTGCCTCTCCTTTGAGCAGGGTGAAAACAGCAATTTCTATCTGGCCGAGGAGATCCTTTCCACCAATGAGTACCCGCGCACCATCAAATGCTGCGATCGGGCGACCATCCTGAACCTGATGGTGGGGGCGCTGGGCTATACGCTGTGCTCCGGAATCATCTGTGAGGAACTCAACGGCGATGACTATATCGCCATCCCGTATGAGGCCGATGAGGACAATCCGAACAGCACGATGGAAATCGGTTATCTGACCCGGAGAAATACCCTGCTCAGCAGTATGGGCGAACGGTATATCCAGGAACTGAAATGTTATCTTCAGACGGAGGCGAAGACAGAGGCCCATTCGGATCAATGAACAGATGCCCGTCGTGCGGAGACTCCCGGATGGCGCCGTATCAGCTGAAGCAGACCGGGACACGTCAAACGCGCAGACGGTGCCCCTTGGGATGTCTGCCCTTTCGCATGCGTTCCTGACAGGGATCAGCGTTATAGCTTCTTCTTATGGAGATCTATCGTAAATTCGTATTGTGCTATATGCGGATTGTGAGCTATGCTTTGAGTGCCGATTCAGATCGGGAGGAGGCGCGGACAGCATGCGGTGCTCAGGCCGGAAAGCGGATTGCAGTCGGATGGATTTTCCCGTTTTTCATGCCGCGGGGACGGCCTGAACACATTCGCCGGGAAAGGGGCAGCCGCCGGACTGCCCTGCATTGATCAATGGGAGACAGGAGGACACGAGGATGAAATGGGACTTTGACACCCGATGTATCCATGGGGAGGCGCACGCCTGGGCGGACGGTGCCCGGTCGGTCAGCTTTCCCATCTATCAGACGGCCACCTTCGGCCACAGCATGATCGGTCATGAGCAGTTCAACTATACCCGGCAGGACAATCCGACCCGGCAGCAGCTGGAGGAGGTTGTGGCCTCGCTGGAGGAGGCGGACAGCGCCATCGCCTTCTCCTCAGGCATGGCCGCCATTGCCGCGCTGACGGAGATTCTCCGCCCCGGGGATCATCTGGTCTGCGGCGAGGACCTGTATGGCGGGACAACACGCCTGTTCAGCCAGATCTGCGAGAAAAACGGCGTAACCGTCAGCTTTGTGGACACGACGGATCCCGCGAAGCTCGAGGAGGCCATGCGCCCCTCCACCCGGCTGGTGCATGTGGAGACCCCCAGCAATCCGATGATGACCGTGACCGATATCCGGGCCTGTGCGGACATCGCGCATGCCCACGGCGCACTGCTATCGGTGGACAACACGTTCCTGTCCCCCGTGTTCCAGCGTCCGCTGACGCTCGGCGCGGACGCGGTGCTGCACAGCGGCAGTAAGTATCTCTCGGGACACAACGACACCATCGCCGGCTTTCTCGTCCTGAATGACAGGGACCTGACGGAGAGGTTCCGGCTGATTGCCAAGACCATCGGGGCCGCCCTGGCGCCGTTCGACAGCTGGCTGGTGCTCCGGGGTCTGAAAACCCTGCATGTGCGCATGCAGCGGCAGCAGGAGAATGCCCGGTTCCTTGCCCATGCCCTGCAGAGGCATCCCGCCGTTCGGGAAGTTCTCTACATCGGCCTGCCCGAGATGCCCGGCTATGCCGTCAACCGGCGTCAGACCAGCGGAACAGGCGCCATGATCTCCTTCCGGGTGCGGGACGAGGCGACGGCCCGCAGAGCCCTGGAGCGGGTGCGCCTGATCACCTTTGCGGAGAGTCTGGGCGGAACGGAATCCCTGCTGACGTATCCGCTAACCCAGACGCACTGTGAAGTGCCGGAGGCGCTTCGAAGGAAACTGAGGATTGACGGGACGCTGCTCCGCCTCTCCGTGGGACTGGAAAACGCGGAGGATCTGCTTGCGGATCTGACGCAGGCACTGGAGGCATGAAGATGGTGCCCATTGATTTTGACCGGGCGATCGACCGCAGAGGCACAAATTCGCTGAAATGGGACTTTTCGGTGGAACGCGGCCATCCGGCCGGCGCGCTGCCCCTGTGGGTGGCGGATATGGATTTCCCGGCACCCGGCTGTGTGCGGGAAGCTGTGCACCGGGCCGCGGATCACGGGATCTTCGGATACAGTGAGGTCAAGCAGTCCTATTATGAAGCGGCGGCTGCCTGGTTTGAAACGCGCCACCACTGGCGGCCGGAGGCGGAATGGCTGGTCAAGACGCCGGGGGTCGTCTACGCCCTGGCCATGGCGGTGCAGGCCCTGACCCGGCCCGGGGACAGCGTGCTGATCCAGACGCCGGTGTACTATCCCTTCCATGAGGTGATCCGGGACAATGGCCGGCGCATCGCCGACAGCCCGCTGTGCCTGACGGACGGTCATTATGAGATTGATTTTGATGACCTGGAACGGGTGGTGATCCGGGAGCGGGTGAAGCTGTTTCTCCTGTGCAGCCCGCACAATCCGGTGGGACGGGTCTGGACAGCCGGGGAGCTGCGCAGGCTTGGAGAGATCTGCCTGCGGCACGGTACTTATGTGGTCTCGGACGAGATCCACTGCGATCTCACGCTCCCCGGCTATCCCCATACGGTGTTCCTCAGCGCGGTGCCGGAAATGCGGGAGAAAACCGTTCTCTGCACTTCCGCCAGCAAAAGCTTCAACCTGGCCGGACTGCAGGTCAGCAGCATCTGGATTCCAGGCCGGGAGGTTCGGGATGCCTTCCAAAGACGAATTGCCGCCAGCGGCTATTCCCAGCTCAACCAGATCGGGCTGATCGCCACGGAGGCGGCCTACCGGGACGGCGCAGACTGGCTGGATCGATGCAGGGAGTACCTCGCGGGAAATCTGGCGTTCTTTCGCCGGACACTGCAGGATCGCCTGCCGCAGCTCAGGCTGATCGAGCCGGAGGGCACCTATTTTGCCTGGGTGGACTTCAGTGCCCTGGGGCTCACGGCGGAGCAGCTCAACCGTCTGGTTTCCGGCAGAGCGAATCTCTGGCTGGATGCGGGGATCATCTTCGGAGAGAGCGGAGGCCAGTTCCAGCGTTTTGTCCTGGCCACGCAGCGTGCGGTGCTGGACAGGGCACTAGCGCAGCTCCGGACTGCCGTGATGCATGAGGGTATTGACTGAATCTATTAATCCGTATAACAACTGTGTATTTGACAGCGGCGCCGGAATGGCATACACTGTCCGCGAACCAAACACCCGCGAAAGGAGAGACCTGCCATGCTGAGCCGCCGCAATGAGATGCAGACCATGATGATGTGCGCCTGTTTCTGTATGCAGGGGCGTTTTGCATGCGGTCTGCCGCCACGCGTTTAGGTACTGTGTGTGCGCTGAGAGGGCAGTCCCGCATGGGCTGCCCTTTTCTTTGCACAGAAAGGAGGTTCAGGATGAACCGGACCATTCCCATCGGCTTTGCCCGGGCCCGAATGCTTCGAACCGGAGGAATCGGCCGATGTTGATCAAAGGAGTGCGAATGCATGGAACTGTATCGCGTGAACGGAGAATCGCCCGCCTGGCAGCGGATCGCCTATGACTACATCCGCACGGACGCTTTCGTGGTGGGACAGGGAATCCCTGTGGAGCGGGAATTCGAGGGGGACGGCCCTGCCGAAGACCTGGAGGCCGTGCTGCTGGTGGAGGATCACAAGCCGGTCGCCGGTCTGCGGATCACCTATCCCCGCGGGGAGTTCGCACAGATCCAGCGTGTCGCCACCGTGCGCGAGAAGCAGCGGGGCGGCTATGGATCCATCCTGATGCGGGAGGCGGAGCGGTGGATCGCCGAGAAGGGCTTCCGGCATATCCTCATCACCAGCCAGGACCGCTCCGTCGGCTTCTACGAGGCAAACGGCTATCACCGCCTGCCGCCGGAGTCGCTGGACCGCTATTTCCCGGAGGACGCCGAACGGCGCCGCCGCCGGGAGGAGGAGCGAAGGAAAAACCCCGAAGCGCACCCCGGCTTTGGATTTACCATCATTCTGGTGGAAAAGCATCTGAACGAAAACGAATAAAGGAGATTGAAAAAATGAAAAGGATTGTGAGCCTGCTTCTGGCAACTGCCCTGCTGCTGGGCCTGATCGTCATCCCCGCTCAGGCGGAGGATGGATACAAATCGATCACGGTGGCCATTCCCAGTGCCCCCTCCTTCACCATCGATGCCATCGGCGACTCCAACGGCCTGACCATCAACCTGGTCCGGGAAGGCCTGACCCGCCAGGGACAGGGCGGTGCCCTGAGCCCGGACGGCCTGGCAGAGAGCTACGAGCATAACGAGGATTACACCCGGTGGACCTTCCACCTGCGGGACGCCCACTATCAGGATGGGACCCCCGTGATCGCCGATGACTTCGTGTTCGCCATCGGCGCGCAGCTGGACGGCACGGTGGAGGTCAGCTATCCGGACTTCCTGTATGAGATCAAGAATGCCCGCGGGGTCGTGCGGGGCACCGCCACGGTGGACGAGCTTGGCGTATACGCGCCGGACGACAGGACCGTTGTGTTCGAGACCGAGTACCCCGTGACCTATTTTCCCCAGCTGATCACCCATCCCATGCACTTCGGCTACAGCCGGGCGCACGCTGAGAAGGTGGGTTACGCCAACATCGGCCTGGAGCCGGAATACTTCATCTCCAACGGCCCGTACTACATCGACAGCTGGATTCATGACGACAAGATCGTCTTCAAGAAGAATCCCTACTACTGGAACGCGGAAAACATTGCCATCGACGAGATCGTCGTGCTCATCATCCCGGACGAGAGCACCCGGGTGAACCTCTTCCTCAATGGCGAGCTGGATCTGGTGGACTTCGATGCCTCCCGCCTCTCGGCCATCAACGCGGGCGGCTTTGAGGCCAGGACCTTCAACAACGGCCGTACCACGTACCTGAGCGCAAACCTGGACCGTCCCGCGGTCAGGAACCGGAAGATCCGCCAGGCGCTGTCCTCCGCCCTGGACCGGGATCTGCTGGTGGCCGGCGTGGTGAAGAACGGCTCCACACCAGCGGACGGCTTTGTCCCCGTGGGTCTGGCCGGCGATGACACCCGCACGTTCCGTGAGATCGTCGGGCCGACGCTGAAGTACCCCTATGACGAGGCAAAGGCACAGGAGCTCTTCGCGGAGGGCCTGGCGGAGGAGGGGATCGGCGCTTCCGACGTCAGCATCACGATCCTGACCTCCAACGCCACGGAAAACGCCACCGTCTCCGCGGCGATCCAGCAGGTCTGGGAGGAGACCTTCGGCATCACCGTGAACGTCGAGGTGCTGGAATCCGCTTCCTTCCGCACCAAGCGCTCCAACTACGAGTACGACTTTGTGTTCAACTCCTGGGGCGCGGACTGGAACGACGCCACCAACTTCCTCTCCGGCTATGAGCAGACAGCCGACCACAATCCGGCGCAGTATTACAGCGAAGCATTCAACGAGGCCTATCTGCGCGGCGTGTACAACACGGATGTGGCAGCCCGAGTCATCGACCTGGGCCAGGCCGAGGCCATCCTGCTGGAGGACGCCGCCATCATCCCGCTGTACTACACCTCTCTCTACTACGCCACCTCGGCACGCCTGACAGGTACGGAACGGCGTGCGGTGATCCCCTATGAGGACTTCTACTTCGCCGATGTGAAGTAAACCCCATAAAGAACGGGCGGGGGCAGGAGCCGCCGGGTTCCTGCCTCCTGCCTAACGGAGTGTGACGGACGTGAAGAAATACATTCTGGGCCGTGTGGTGATTGCGCTGGTGACCGTTTTTGTGGTCATCACCCTGACGTTCATCCTGATGCGGCTGATTCCAGGTACCCCTTTCAACACCGGCAACACCAACATGGATCCCGAAGCGCTGGCGCAGCTGGAAGCCAACTACGGCCTGGACAAGCCGATCCTCCAGCAGTACTGGATCTATCTGAGCAACCTGCTGCACGGCAATTTCGGCACCTCCATCACTTACACCAACCGCAGCGTGACGGAGATCATCCTGCGCGCCTTCCCGGTGTCGCTGGATCTGGGGATCCGGGCCATGATCTTCGGGATTGCCGCGGGCCTTCTGCTGGGCATCGAGGCCGCGCTGCACCACAACAAATTCATCGACCGTTTTTCCACGCTGGTGGCCATCATCGGTATCTCCGTGCCGTCCTTCGTGCTGGGCACCCTGCTGCAGCTGGTGCTGGGCCTCTGGTTCTCCGGATGGATAAAGGAGGTATTCCACACGGACTTTCAGCTGTTTCCCCTGGCGCGCTGGGAGAGCTTCCGGTACACGATCCTGCCCAGCTTTGTTCTGGCCATGGGTTCCATCGCCTCCATCACCCGCATGATGCGCTCATCCATGCTGGATGTGATCTCCCAGGATTATGTGAAAACTGCCAGGAGCAAGGGCCTGAGCGAGCGGGCGGTGGTCTGGCGGCATGAAATCCGCAATGCCCTTCTTCCGGTGGTCACCATCATCGGCCGGATGGTGGGCGGTCTGTGTACAGGCTCCTTCGTGGTGGAAAACCTGTTTGCCATACCAGGCCTCGGCAAATACTACGTCAATTCGGTGACAGCCCGGGATTACACGCTGACCATGGGCCTGACCATCTTCTACGCCATCTTTATCGTGGCAAGCACGCTGCTGGTGGACATCGCCTACTGTTTTGTGGATCCGCGCATCAGTCTGACCGGAAAACGGAGAAATAGGAGGGAGGAGAAGCGATGACCACCATCCCAATGCCATCTGTCTCCCCGCCGGAGGGGACGCCTCCCGTCAAGGATTTTACCCCCGTACCGAAGGATCTGCAGGCAAGCCAGCGCATCAACCGCATCTCCCTGACCTACTGGCAGGGAGCCGTCATGACCCTCCGGAGGAACAGGGCGGCCATGGGCGGCCTGGCCTTCATCATCCTGGTGGTGCTCGTGGGCATCATCGGTCCGATCCTCTGGCCGGCTTATCAGAAGACCAACCTGCTGGCGACGCTTCAGGCGCCCTCCGGGAAGCACTGGCTGGGAACGGACCTGCTGGGCCGGGACACCTTCACCCGCCTTCTCTGGGGAACGAGGACCTCCCTGATGATCGGGTTCGTCGCCGAGACCATCAACCTGCTGATCGGCATCCTCTATGGGGGAATCTCCGGTTATGTGGGCGGAAAGACGGACGTCGTCATGATGCGGATCATCGACGTGATCGTCTCCATTCCGCAGATGATTATCCTCATTCTCCTGCAGACCGTGATGTCGAACGGGATCGGCACGCTGATCTTCTCCCTGTGCGTGACCGGCTGGGCCGGCCTGGCCCGTATGGTGCGCGGTC
This sequence comes from uncultured Clostridia bacterium, assembly GCA_946407745.1. Classification (GTDB taxonomy): domain Bacteria; phylum Bacillota; class Clostridia; order Christensenellales; family Aristaeellaceae; genus RUG11272. The sequence goes on along the minus strand of CAMJPQ010000066.1, from coordinate 7,412 downwards.
AGGTGATGGCGTTGCGGGAGAACGAGTATGTCTCTGCGGCCAGGGTACTCGGCGCAAGCCGCGGGGAGATCCTTCGCCGCCATCTGCTGCCGAACACGGTCGGCCCCATCCTGGTCAACTATACCATGAGCATCCCGGGCGCCATCGGCGCGGAGGCCTTTCTGAGCTATATCGGTCTGGGCATTCCGGTTCCCGCTGCCAGCTGGGGCAATATGCTGCAGGAGGGCGCCAACCAGTTCCCGGGATCCCTGTGGCTGTTCTTCTCCCCGGCGATTCTCTTCGCGCTGACCATACTGGCCTTCAACCTGTTTGGGGATGGCCTCCGCGATGCGCTGGATCCGAAAATGAGGAAGTGAACACATGCTTGAAATCAGGAACCTGCGGGTGTCCTTCCACACCTACTCCGGCGAGGTGCAGGCAGTACGGGGTGTGGACCTGACCGTGCCGGACCATGACATCACCGCCCTGGTGGGCGAGAGCGGTTGCGGCAAGTCAATGACCGCCCAGACCGTCGTCCGCCTGCACGACATGTCCATCACTGAGATCAAATCCGGCGAGATCCTGCTGGACGGTGTGGATCTGCTCAAGCTCAGCGACCGGGAGATGCAACAGGTCAGGGGCAGGGATGTGGGCATGATTTTTCAGGATCCCATGACCTCCCTGAATCCCACCATGACGGTGGGCGCACAGATCGCTGAGGTCATCCTGCAGCATGCGGAACGGGACGAACGCGGACGGAGCAGAATCACGAAAGCGGAATCCATGGCCCGGGCCGAGGAACTGCTGCGGGAGGTCAAGCTCCCGGATCCTGAGAAGCGGGTGCACCAGTATCCCCATGAATTCTCCGGAGGCCAGCGGCAGCGCATCATGATTGCCATCGCCATGGCCTGCCATCCCCGCCTGCTGATCGCCGACGAGCCCACCACCGCGCTGGACGTGACCGTGCAGGCCCAGATCCTGGAACTGATGCGCAGCATGCAGCAGGAGCACCAGGCATCCATCATCATCATCACCCACGACCTGGGCGTGGTGGCGAACTTTGCCCGCCATGTCTCCGTCATGTACGGCGGGATGATTGTGGAGAGCGGCACCACCCGGCAGATCTATGAGCAGCCGGAACACCCTTACACCCACGCGCTTCTGAAAGCCATTCCTTCCAAAGGGATGGACAAACGGCGTGAGCTGACCGTGATCGAGGGAATTCCGCCCGATCTGATCGAACCGCCGGTGGGCTGTCCCTTCGCGGACCGCTGCCCCTGCGCGATGCAGGTGTGCAGGGAGCATCTCCCACCGGTGACCCAGGTCGAGGAGGGCCACAGCTGCCGCTGCTGGCTGCTGGACCCGGACTGCCCACCCGGGATGCGGGCGCGAAGGAGGTATGAGGACGATGTCCATTCATGAGGAAGCCCTGCTGGAGGTCCGCAATCTGACCAAAAGCTTCGGCAGCGGACCGGAGACACTCTGGGCGTTGGACGGCGTAAGCTTCACCATCCGCCGTGGGGAGACCTTCGGCCTGGTGGGAGAGAGCGGCTGCGGAAAAACCACCTGCGGACGCACCATCGTCCGCCTGTATGAGCCGGACAGCGGGGAGATCCTTTACCGGGGAAAGCCCATCTCCGGGCAGAACCGGAAGGAGCAGAAGGCATATGCCGGCGCGGTGCAGATGATCTTCCAGGATCCCTACGCCTCGCTGAACCCGCGCATGACCATCGGAGACATCATCAAGGAGGGGATGCGGATCCACCGCAAGGGCACCGAGCAGCACATCAACGACCGCATGCTGGAGCTCCTCGGGCTGGTGGGCCTGAACCGGGAACACGCCAGCCGTTTCCCATATGAATTCTCCGGCGGACAACGGCAGCGGGCGGGCATCGCCCGGGCCCTGGCGGTGGATCCGGAGTTCATCGTCTGCGACGAGCCCATCTCCGCCCTTGACGTGTCCATCCAGGCACAGATCGTGAATCTGCTCCGCCAGTTGCAGAAGGAGCTGGAACTGACCTATCTGTTCATCGCCCATGATCTGTCCATGGTGCGCTACATCTCCGACCGCGTGGGCGTCATGTATCTGGGGCACCTGGTGGAGACCGCCTCGGCGGAGGAGCTGTATAACGTCCCCGTACATCCCTACACCCGGGCACTGCTCTCCGCCATCCCGGATCCTGTGCCATCGGATCGGCCCATCTGTGAGAATTCCATTCTCCAGGGGGACGTGCCGAGTCCCATCGGCCGCAGCAGGGGCTGCCGCTTCGCGGAACGCTGTCCCTACGCGTCCGACAGATGCAGAAACGAGCAGCCGGCAGTGGAGGAGATCGGCCCGGGGCACACCGTTGCCTGCCTGCGCTGGCGGGAGCTGGTTACCAATGACTATGGCAAGAATGATCCGGCCTGCTTCTTCTGCGACGTGCGTGCGGAGGCCGGACTGAACCTGAACCGGGTTCGGAATGAGAACAGTGTGCTGTACCGGCGGCAGAACGCCGGGGAGCCGAAGACAGAATAAGGAGGAATCAACCATGGCAAACGCATGTGATCTCAATGCCCGTCCGCAGCCTTCCCGCAGCGGTCTGAGCGGTTTTCCGTCCATCCCCGGCTACACCGACGCCGAGGCCGAAGAGCATGCCCGGGAGGTGGGCGTGGTTCCGCGTCCCGCGGAAACACGCAATGAGCTGGATGAGCGCGGCGCCTTCGTACGCCAGGCCAACTCGTTCATCCAACCCTTTGGCAGCGCGCCCGGTACTCTCCGGGCGGAGGCAGGCCGCTATGCCATCTATTGGGCGCAGGGCTGCAACTGGTCCAACCGGCCTGTGATCGCCCGGGATCTGCTGGGACTACAGGACGTCATCTGCGACACCAGAACCACCCACAGCGGGGAGACGAATGTCTACGGCCACGGTTTTGGCGACCAGCCCGGCCACCGGGACCGGGCCACCGGCGCATACTTCCTCTCTGAATTCTACAAAAGGGCCAATCCCGGATTCCAGGGACGTGCCACCACGCCCACCCTTGTGGACATCATCGAGAAGAAGGCGGTGAACAATGACTATCACCGGCTGAGCAATTATATCGAAGTGCAGTTCCGCCCCTTCCAGCCGGCGGACGCGCCGGATCTGTATCCCAAAAGGTTCCGGGACGTGATCGACGAGTTCAACGACTGGCTTTTCCCGCACGTCAACAACGGTCACTACCGCATGGCCTTCTGCTCCTCTATCGTGGCTTACGAGGAGGCGTTTGAGGACTTCTATGCCTCCCTGGACAAGCTCGAGCAGCGCCTGGCGGTCAACCGCTTTCTCTTCGGCGACTATGTGACAGATTCCGATATCCGCCTGTATGTGACCCTGGTGCGCTGGGATACCGGCTATTACCGCAACATCGGCCCCACCAGGCGCCGGATCGTGGATTATCCGAATCTGTGGGGCTATGTGCGGGATCTGTACGCCATTCCGGCCTTCGCAAAGACCACCTTCTTCCCGAAAAAACCCGAGGCTGCGGACGGACGCCTGTTCCGGGACTTCAACAGCCGTCTCGCCTGGCAGATCGACTATCCGGCCCTGTATGCCACAGACGGTGCCCGCGCCGCACTCAGCCGGACGCCGGAGGAGCGCTTCCTGCGGCATCCTGCCGGAGAGACCCCGGAGGCGTATCAGAGCGAGATCACGCCCTCGCCCTGGAACCGTCCGGGCTGGAAGGACCGGGATCCCTCCCTGCCGGAGAACAGCCCGCTCCGGGCAGACGCCTCCGTCAATCCCATCGACCTGCATCAGGCCTATACCTGAACAAAGCGGGACAGGCCGACGGTATGGGCACCGCCGGCCTGTCCGGTTTAAGGAGGAGCAGCATGTCATCTGCCATCTATGAGCGTCTGGCCGCCATTAGCTTCAGCCGGCCCAGCGGCACCCGGGAGGAGAAGAACGCGGCGGAATTCCTGGCCGGAGAGATCCGGCGGATCGGCTTCGAACCGGAGGAGGAATCCTTCACCTATACCCAGCGCGTGCCTGTACGCGCGGAGCTGACGGCTGTCACCGCGAACGGGGAGCGCATTGCCTTCCCGGTCACAGGCCTGATCGACAGTGCGGACACCGCTCCGGGCGGCGATGAGGCGGAATTCCATTACCTCAAATCCCTGGACGAGGTGAGCCTGACGCGGGTCCGGGGGAAGATCGTGCTCCTGCACGACCGCTTGTCGGAGGAGGAGTACCGCAGGCTGCGCAAAGCCGGCATTGCCGGGTATGTCACCACCAGCGGCACGGTACGCGACACCCCGGAGAACAGTGACCTGGAGACCGGGCGTCTCCGGCATCAGCTCCCGGACCTGGATGCGGTTCCGGCTTTCACCATCCGGATGATCGACGCCGTGCGGCTGCTGCGCGCCAGACCGGTGAAGCTGCACGTCCTGCTGCAGACGGAGGAGCGGACTGTCCGGTCACAGAACGTGACCGTCGTTGTGCCGGGAAGCGACAAAGCGGCGGAGACGCTGGTGGTGGGCGCCCACTACGACAGCGTGCCCTTCTCCCTGGGCGCATGGGACAACGGCGCCGGTGCCGCAGAGATCGTGGAGCTGCTGTCCCACCTCAGGACGCATCCGCCACGCAGGACGGTGAAGGCAGTCCTCTTCGGGTCCGAAGAGACCGGCCTGCGCGGCTCGAAAGCCTGGGTGCAGGCGCATGAAAACGAGCTGGCGGACATTCAGGGCATGGTGAACGTGGATGTGGGCGGCAGTATCCTGGGCAAGGAGATCGTCTTTGTGACCGCGGAGGACGACGCGGAAGTCTGGGCCCGGCAGCTGCTCCTGGAGGCGGGCTATGAGGCTGTGACCACCCAGCGTGTCATGAGCAGCGACAGCGCGGTGTTCAGCGACCATGGCATTCCGAGCGTCAGCCTGGGTCAGGGCGCGCCGCGCGGCGGCGGCTATATGCACACCCGCTATGACAATATGGATCTGATCTCTGCGGATGTGCTGGAGGCGGAGGCGGGTTTTCTGGCGCAGCTGACAGACCGGCTGGCCAATGCGGAGGTTTTTCCCATCCGGCGCGTCATCCCCGAAAAGCTGCGGAAGGAACTGATCCGGTACTTTGGCAAAGACAAAAGCGCCGCTGCCTCCCTTCCTCCGGAGGAGGAGGCAAAGCCGCTGCCTTTCCACTTCTGACGGCCGGGAGGTATATATGATTCCATATCCGATGGCTGGCGCTTACCTGATTACGGACCCCGTCAACATGCGGTATCTGCACCGCCTCCCCATGGCCCGCGGAGCCGTCTATCTCTCCGCGCAGCGGCGGGTCTTCCTCTCCTGGAGCCGGATGCCCGCGGAGCCCCCGCCCGACAGGCTCCGGCTCCTGGCGATCCGGGAGGAGAGTCTCGGCGATACGCTTCAGGCGCTGCTCCGGGAGGACGGATTGACAGAGATCCGGGTGGAGCCCTCTGTACCCCTTCACCTGTACCGGCAGGTGGAACGCATTCCCGGCATTCATGTCAGGATTTCGGAGGACCCGGTCAGCCAATGGCGGGAGATCAAGGATGACTGGGAGGTGGCACAGCTGGCGGAAGCCGGCCGGATCACGGACGATGCCTTTGCCGGAATCCTGCCCTTCCTGCGACCCGGTGTGACCGAGCTGGAGATCGCTGCGGAGCTGGAACGCTCCATGCGGCTGGCAGGCTGCGTGGAGTTCAACAAAACCATCGTGGCGGCCGGAGCGCACTCCGCCAAACCCCATCACTGGCCGACGGAGTATGCGATTAGGAAGGGGGATTTCGTCACCATGGACTACGGATGCACGGTGAACGGCTATCACTCTGATCTGACCCGCACCGTGGTGATCGGCAGGGCAAGCACAGCGCAAAAACGGGTCTATGAGGCTGTGCTGCAGGCCCAGCAGGCCGCGGAGGAGGCGCTCTCCGCCGGAAAGACTTCCGGGGAGATGGATGCCCTGGCACGCGGGATCATCGAAAGAGCCGGGTATCCGGGCCGTTTTCTGCACAACCTGGGTCATGGCATCGGACTGGACATTCATGAGGGCACCGGGCTGATCCGCGGCAGCGGGACGATCCTGCAAGCCGGCATGGTGGTGAGCGTGGAACCCGGCATTTACCTGGAGGGCGAGGGCGGTGTCAGAATTGAGGACATTGCCGTCGTGGAGGAGCAAGGGTGCCGTGTGCTGGAGAACGCAGAGCGGAAGCTGATCGAGGTGTGATCTCCATCTGAAGTGGAAGAACGGTTTACGTTATTCCACTTCATTTTCGTGGCATTTTTCACCGCCCGCCAACAAGGGAAACGGCGCACCCAAATTGCCCTTTTGCAGAAATCGCTCAAACAGGCCGGGAATCGGACTTCCTGGTCTGTTTGCTTAGTAAAGGTAATCCACAAGTATTCTCCAAATTCGTTAGCTGGCCGAACGCGGCATCAAAATGCCAGCTAATTCTTGGCGGATTATTCTGCTAACAAATCTCTGCGTCAAGAAAATCTTCGCTAATCATGCGCTGGTGATTAAGTTCTCCCACAGCCCGGCACGACCTCGGAAACCCTTGTTTTGTCTGCATTTATGCATATGAAGATGCATAGACAATCGGGCTCTGGGAAGGTGTTTTTGACGGCCGCCAAAAATTAGCTCAGCTAACAGCCAGCTAATTTTGGCCCGGATTTACGGGGTATTTTTGGGGTTTTTCAGAGGAAATGCGAACACCAGAGAATCGTTAGAAACCCAGTAATACCAGGGCTTCTCGGCATTTGAAAGGAACGCCAAGGCGAACACTTTCCTGACCTCCTAATAAAGAGTCCACCGCCCGCCAAAACTGAGTGACGAGATCACCTGCAGAGGGGCAAATCTGTCCTTCCGGGACAATCGGAACGCCCGCCAAGTTGCTAACAGAAGTGAGCGAACCGACCCGATGTACATTTGGCCCCTCGCCAACGTTAGCTGCCAGCTAACACGACAGGCTCCCAGCTAACGAAAATTGCCAGTAATTGCCAACAAGCCGAAAGGCTTCAACCCCCGGAAAGCGTTGGAAACAAAGGGTTTCCGGGATATGGTCCCGTAGCTCAGCAGGATAGAGCGGTCGCCTCCTAATAAGAAGTCGGACTGCCGCCTGAATTGAGCGATCAAGTGCCCCAAATTCCCCGGAATCTGTTCGATTTTGCCTCCCAGAGCTACCGCCAAACAGCTAACGCGAGGCGGAAGATAAAGGGCCTGTGAAAGTCGAACACGCCGCCCGCAGTTAGCCAGCTAACGCGGAAAGCCCGGATTACTCCCCTCGGTCAGGAAGACCGAAAAGCTCGAAAGCCTTGTAAAATAAGGATTTCGAGGACATGGTCCCGTACCTCAGCAGGATAGAGGGTCCGCCTCCTAAGAAGTAGGCCGACTACCGCTTTTCCGGAAACTGAAAACGGGAACAGCGTTCGGAAGTGCCCCGGTTTCCCAGTTACT
>CAMJPQ010000065.1 GCA_946407745.1 uncultured Clostridia bacterium | reverse complement strand
CGGTCACTTGAGATACTAATGAACCGGCAGTTTGATAACTTGACCAGTGGGTTCTACCAACTGAGCCATGCGACCTTATCTATCCATACGACTTTCCGGAAAAGGTACCAGTAGGTACTACCAACTGAGCCATGCGACCATGCGACTTCCTACGAAGGTACCAGTAGGTACTGACGAACTGGTTGACCGCCTGACTGCATATCTCGTTTATCATCTGAAGAATCCCGATGCAGCATCCCACTTTCTGGACGAGCTTGAAACGATCTATCATCGTCTGGAAGAAAACCCTTTTCAATTTGCAGAAAGCAAAGATGAATACTTGTTCATGCGTGGATACAGGGACGCATATTTCCAGAGGATGAATTATCACGTGGTTTTTCGTATAGCCAATCAGTCTGTATTTGTTCTTGGCGTCTTCCATACACTAGAAAACTATGCAGGGAAACTGGATTAAGGCAGCACCTATGCGAATCAGCGGCTACAGGTGATGTGGTCCCCATGCTCTGCATCTTTCCCGCCGGCCGCGCTAACTTTTCCACAGGCGGCAGCGGCACCTCAGCAAAGGGAGACGGGCCAGACGGAATGCATGTCGTACACAGTCCGGCACAGAAGGCGCCGCCGAATTGTGCTTCGTTGCCCTTGCCAAACCCCTGTTTTCATTGTATAATGAAGCTGTATCACTGAACAGGGCGATGTTTTTCCGCATGGCCCTTGTGTGCATGATCAACAAGGAGGAGATTCCCATGGCCAAGAAGTATGTATACCGCTTTGAGGAAGGCAACGCGAACATGCGTGAGCTGCTCGGCGGCAAGGGCGCCAACCTGGCGGAGATGTCCCGTATGGGCTTCCCTGTGCCCCCCGGATTCACCGTAACCACCGAAGCCTGCACCAAGTATTATGAGGACGGCAAGACCATCGCCCCCGAAATCGAGGAGCAGATTTTTGCCTCTCTGGCCAAGTCCGAGGAAATCATCGGCAAGAAGTTCGGTTCCGAGGACGATCCCTATCTGGTGTCCGTGCGCTCCGGTGCCCGCGCCTCCATGCCTGGCATGATGGATACCATCCTGAATCTGGGCCTGACCGACGTGTCTGTGAAGGGCCTGGCCAAGAAGACCAACAACCCCCATTTCGCCTATGACGCGTACCGCCGCTTTATCGCCATGTTCTCTGACGTGGTGATGGAGATCCCCAAGAGCGAGTTCGAAGCCGTGCTGGACGAATTCAAGGAAAAGCGCGGCGTGAAGTTCGACCGTGACCTGACTGCGGAAGACCTGCAGGAGGTTGTGGTGCGCTTCAAGGAAATCTACAAGAACCACATGGGCGTTGAGTTCCCGCAGGACCCCAAGGTGCAGCTGATGGAGGCCGTGAAGGCCGTGTTCCGCTCCTGGGACAACCCCCGCGCGATCTACTATCGCCGCATGAACGACATCCCCGGCGACTGGGGCACCGCTGTGAACGTGCAGTCCATGGTGTTCGGCAACATGGGCGAGACCTCCGGCACCGGCGTGGCCTTCACCCGCAATCCCTCCACCGGTGAGAAGAAGCTGTACGGTGAGTATCTGCTCAACGCGCAGGGCGAAGACGTGGTGGCCGGTATCCGTACCCCCTCCCCCATCTCCCACCTGCAGGACCAGATGCCCGAAGTGTATCAGCAGTTTGTGGACACCGCCAACAAGCTGGAAGCCCACTACCGCGATATGCAGGATATGGAATACACCATCCAGGAAGGCAAGCTCTTCATGCTGCAGACCCGCAACGGCAAGCGTACCGCGCAGGCTGCCCTGAAGATCGCTGTGGACCTGGTGGACGAAGGCGTGCTGAGCGAGGAAGAGGCTGTGCTGAAGGTTGAGCCCAAGCAGCTGGACAGCCTGCTGCACCCCGCCTTTGACGCGGATGCCCTGAAGAAGGCCCCCGTCATCGCCAAGGGTCTGCCCGCCTCCCCCGGTGCCGGCGCCGGCGCCATCTACTTCACCGCTGACAAGGCGGCTGCTCATGGCAAGAACAAGGAAAAGGTCATCCTGGTTCGCAAGGAAACCACCCCTGAGGACATCGAGGGCATGGACTTCTCCCAGGCGATCCTGACCGCCTTCGGCGGCATGACCTCCCACGCGGCCGTGGTGGCCCGCGGCATGGGCCGCGCCGCCGTCGTTGGCTGCGGCGACCTGAAGTTCAACGCCGATGAGACTGCTGTGACCATCAACGGCAAGGAATATCACGAGGGCGACCTCATCTCCGTGGACGGCTCCACCGGCAACGTGTATGACGGCCTGGTGGCCACCGTGGACGCCTCCATCTCCGGCGACTTTGCCCGCTTCATGAGCTGGGCTGACGCTGCCCGCAAGCTGCATGTCCGCACCAATGCCGACACCCCGCGCGACACCATCAACGCGGTTAAGTTCGGCGCCGAGGGCATCGGCCTGTGCCGCACCGAGCACATGTTCTTCGAAGCCAGCCGTATCGAGGCTGTGCGTGAGATGATCCTGTCCGACACCAAGGAGCAGCGCGAGAAGGCGCTGGCGAAGATCCTGCCGATGCAGCAGGGCGACTTCGAGGCCATGTACAAGGCACTGGAAGGCCGTCCCATGACCGTGCGTTATCTGGATCCGCCGCTGCATGAATTCGTGCCGCACCTGGACATGACCGAGGAGATTGAACAGCTGGCCAAGAACCTCGGCCAGAGCGTTGAGGAAGTCAAGCAGAAGATCAACGCCCTGCACGAGTCTAACCCCATGATGGGCCATCGCGGCTGCCGCCTGGCTGTGACCTTCCCCGAAATCGCCGAGATGCAGACCCGCGCCGTGCTGCAGGCTGCCATCAACGTGAAGAAGGAATGCGGCTATGACATCGTGCCCGAGATCATGATCCCGCTGGTTGGTTCCAAGAAGGAGCTGGCCTTCGTGAAGAAGATCGTGGACGACACCGCCAAGAAGGTCTTCGAGGAGCAGGGCACCACGCTGGAATACAAGGTCGGCACCATGATCGAGATTCCGCGCGCCGCTGTGACCGCCGATGAGATCGCTGAGGAAGCTGAGTTCTTCTCCTTCGGCACCAACGACCTGACCCAGATGACCTTCGGCTTCTCCCGTGACGACGCCGGCAAGTTCCTGGGCAGCTACTACGACAACAAGATCTTCGAAAGCGATCCCTTCACCCGCCTGGACCAGGACGGCGTTGGCAAGCTGGTGAAGATGGCCGCCACCCTGGGCCGCCAGACCCGCCCCGACATCAAGCTGGGCATCTGCGGCGAGCACGGCGGCGACCCGAGCTCCATCATGTTCTGCCACAAGGTTGGCCTGAACTATGTGAGCTGCTCTCCCTTCCGTGTGCCGATTGCCCGCCTGGCAGCCGCGCACGCCGCCATCCTGGAAAAGCAGGAAAAGAACGCCTGATTGTTTCAGGAATGACAGTATAACCTTCGGTCCCCGCTCCCCGCAGGAGCGGGGACTTTTACGTGCCGGATACGTGGCGGCAGACGCAGGCCCGTGACGACAAACCAAACTCACACTTGCATTTTCCTCCGGGCTGTGCTACAATGCTTGGGCATATCAAAGGAGGAATTCCTATGACTGTTGTTTCCACCATCATTTCCATCGTGCTGCTGCTCGCCGCGCTGTTCATGATCGTTACCGTGCTGCTGCAGAGCAGTAACGCCCGCGGCCTCGGCGCCATCGCCGGCGAGATCACCAACAACATGAACAAGGCGCAGGCTGCCTCTGTCGACGCCAAGCTGGCGCTGGGCACCAAAATCGCCGCGGCTGTGTTTGTGGTGCTGTCCCTTGTGCTCTGGATCATCGGCTGAGAGCACGCTGATTTGACTGCCTGTGGACCGGAAGGCCTTTGCCCTCCGGTTTTTGACGTGATAAAGCCGCGCTTCATGTATGTAACAGGCGAGGCCTGGCGGGAAGAAAAGCGTCCGCTGCTTCGTTTATATTATGAGGAAATATTTGCGCGGCACCCATGGAGGTTTCCATGCGACATTTGCTGGCCCTGATCCTTGCCGCCTGCCTGCTGCTGAGCGCAGGCGCCGCGGAGGATTTTGAGGAAATGACCCTGGAGGAAGGGGATGTCCTGCCGGAGGAGGCGCAGGACTCGCTTTACGTACAGCGCGCCTTCGCTCCCTCCTGCTTCAGCCCGTACACGGTCAACCGCTCTGCTGGTGATTACTGGTCCTGCCCGATGGATATCACGGATGGGGACGCCGTGTGGCGCATGCTGCAGACCCCCTCGACCGTGCTGGATACCGGCGAGAAAAACGCGCAGCGCATCCAGGTGGTGCTGCGCGCCGAGCCGAACAGCAAAAGCACCGGCGTGGGCGTGGTGACCTGCATATCCCAGGGCGTACGCGTGCTGGAGCCCGGCGCGGAATGGACAAAGATTGAGTGCTACTCCTCTTCCTTCCACGACAGCCGCGTCAAGGCCTGGAACAGCCTGGTGCAGGGCTGGGTGCCCACCGCCTACCTGAAAAAAGTGACGCCCGACCCACACATCGGCTATGTGGCAGACAAGCTGACGCAGCGCCTGTATGTCTTTGTGGACGGCGAGTTGTACGACACACTGCTCATTTCCACCGGCCTGGCCAACGCGGACCAGCCCTACAACGAAACCCGCTCCGGCGAGTTTTTCCTGCAGGTGCCGGCCATGGGCGGCTTCTATTCCGGCAACCTGTTCTGCGCCTACGGCCTGCGCTTCAACAGCGGCGACGCCATGCATCAGGTGCCCTATGTGGAAACCGCCGACGGCTTTGAGGATTTTTCCACCACTGAATACCGGCTGGGCACACGGGCCAGCCACGGCTGCATCCGCGTGCAGCGCAAGCAGACCCCGAAGGGCACCAACATGAAGTGGGTGTGGGACCACAAGGCCAACAACATCAAATTCGTCATCTGGGAGGACTGGCAGGGTCGGCAGATACTGCCACCATCAGATGACACTGTGCTGTACTACAACCCCAACGGCGGCAGCCTGTATCACACAGCGGAAACCTGCTATTCCGCACGGGAAGGCATCACCTTCTCCCCCTTTACCTACGGGCAGCTGGAGGAGGAGGGCTTCCGCAGGCTGAAGCGGTGCACCTACTGCACTCCGCCGCTGCGCCTGAGCGAAATTGCCGAAATCAACGAAAAGTATCTTCCCGGGGCCGATCATGACCCCGTGATGACAAGGGCCCTGAAGAAGAAGGGTCTCATCCGCCCCGATCTGGCGGTATTTGAACAGGACTGAGGGTGAACGCGTGATGCGCAGGCTGCTTTGTCTGCTGTTGATATTCTGCTTTCTGCCTGCGGTGTCCCTTCCGGAGGAAGCGCTCGCCGTGATCCCCCCGGCAGAGGAGATTCGCCCGGGAAGGGCTGTGCTCATTTCCTTCACCGCGCCGCGCAGCGCGGTGGTCGACCTGGTGGTGGAGGACGCGCAGGGCAGCGAGATTTCCCGCGTGGTGACTGATTATCCGGCCTCCGCCGGCCTCAATGAGGTGTGGTGGAACGGCAGCTACGGCGGCGTGCTCGCGCCTGCCGGGGCGGCAAGGCTGGTGCTGCTGATGGATGGCGAACGGGCAGAGACGCCCGTCGTCATCGGCCCGGTGGCCCCCTTCCTCACCTCCATCCGTTTCTCCACGCAGCTGCTGAGCGCCGGAGAAACGCTGACAGTGGCCTTCTACGCCTCCGAGGCGGGAACCGTGACTGTGAGCTGGCGGGGCGCGGAGGAATGGCAGCAGCTGATGGCCCTGCCCGTAGAGCGGGGGGACAATTACTTCACCTGGCAGCCGCAGGAGGCGGTGGACGGTGACACCCTGCTGACGCTGATGCTGACCTCACTGGACGGGGAAACCTCCTCTGTGGAGCAGCTGCCCCTGACGCTGACCGGGTTTGCCCTCCCTGAAGAGGCCCTGACGGAGGAAGAGGAGGACACCGAGGCGACCGAGCTGGCCTCCGCCGACGTCGCCGCGGACGCTACCTGGGACGGTGAGGAGGAGGCCCACGAGGTGGCGCTGGAGCCGCAGCTTGCAGGCGCCGCCACCCTCGCGCTGGATACCGACCAGGCAAAGTACACCCCCACCTATGGCAGCCCGTATGCCGGGCAGGATACCACGCTCAACTACTGGACACTGCCCATGGACATCACCGACGAGGCGGCGGTGTGGGAGGCGCTGATGCAGCCCATCACCGTGCTGGACACGGGCAAAAAGGGCGCGGAGCGCACCCAGATCACCGTGCGCATCGCGCCGGAGCCCACCGCCACCGGCATTGGCGTGGTGACCTGCGTAACACAGGGCGTCCATGTACTGGAGGAGGCCGGGGAGTGGACGAAAATCGAGTGCTACTCCGCCTCCTTCCACGACAGCAAGGTGAAAAACTGGAACACCCTGATCCAGGGCTGGGTGCTGAGCAAGTATGTGAAAACGTCCCAGCCCAGCGACGCCATGGGCCTTGTGATCGACAAGCTGACGCAGCGCATGTACATCTTCCGCGACGGAAAGCTGTGGGACACGCTGCTGGTATCCACCGGACTGGCCAACGAGCGGCAGCCATACAACGAGACCCGCTCCGGCGAATTCCTGCTGACCAGCGCCGTGGGTGAATTCAAGAGCGACAACATCTACTGCGCCATGGCCATCCGCTTTGACAGCGGGGACCTGATTCACGAGGTGCCGCACAAAAAGCTCTCCGGCGGCGGCAAGGACTACCGCTCCAACGAGGCGAAGCTCGGCGTAAAGGCCAGCCACGGCTGCATCCGCGTGCAGCGGAAAACCAGCCCCAGCGGGGCGAATATGTCCTGGCTGTGGAACAACCGCAAGAAAAACATCAGGGTGTTTATCTGGGAGGACTGGCAGGGGCGCGCCATTCACACGCCGGAGGCCGAAACCGTGCTGTATTACAACCCTGACGGCGGGGCCGCCTATCACTCCGCGCCAACCTGCAATTCGGCCAAGGGCGTGACCCTCACTCCCTTCACCTACGGTGAGCTGGAGAATGCGCCCTACGCCCGGCTGAACCGCTGCGACTGGTGCGCGCCGCCCCTGCGTGAGGCGGAAATCGCCGAAATCAACGCGGTGTACGCCCCCGGCGGAGACCATGACCCCGTAATGACGGCCGCCCGCGAAAAGGCGTGGCAAACGATTTACGGCAAGGAATAAAGCAATGAACATTGTGGATTACATCATCATCGGCATCGTGGGCATCTCGGTGCTGTTCGGGCTGTACCGCGGTTTCATCGCCACGGTGCTGAACACTGGCGGCTGCCTTCTCTCCTTTGGGCTGTCCTTCTGGCTGTATCCGAAGCTGGCCGGGCTGATCCAGCAGAACCCGCAGCTGCAGCGCACCCTGCTCACCTATACCGACGCGTCCAGCCGCATTGGCGACCTGGAAACCGCCGTGATGAAGGTCGGCACACTGACGCAGGAAAAGATTGCCGATATCGTCTCCCGCGCGAACCTGCCGGAGCCGCTCAGTGAGCTGCTCAGCGCCAACCTGACAGGCCACATTTATACAGGCATTGATTCGGTGAGCGACTACGTCAGCCAGACCATCGTATCCGCCTGCATCAACATACTGTGCTTCCTGGTCTGCTTTGCCGCGGTGTACATCATTGTGTCGCTGCTGGTCAGCCTGCTGCGCGCGGTGTTCAAACTGCCGGTGCTCAAGCAGCTGGACGCGCTGGCGGGAGGCGGCTTCGGCTTCCTGCGCGGGCTGCTGTTTGTGTTTGCTGTCTTTACCCTGCTCCCCCTGGTGGAAACCATGGTGCCCGTGACCGCCGTGAGCGAGCTGATCTCCCAGAGCAAGCTGGCCGGGATGTTTACCGGCGGCGGCCTGGTGACGGACATCATGAACGGACATTTGTAATTCGAGGTGAGTCCTGATGAAAAAAGCCCTTCCGCTACTGCTGGCCATACTGTGTCTGGCGTGCCATGCCGCGCTGGCAGAGAACGCCACGCCCACCGACCTGCACCCTATCGCGGAGGATTCCATCATCCTGCGGCGCGGCGTGCCGGTGATGGCCGAGGCGAACACCACCTATGTGCTCACCGCCTCCACTGACCCGGAGCTTCACCTGAACATCGATGTGTGGGGCGTGAGGGTGGAGCTGCGCGGCGCGAGCCTGCCCGCCTCCGTGCTGGACGCCACCGTGCCCTTTGACCTGGTGGTGGAAAGCCCCTCCGAGCTGACAGGCGACACGCCGCTGGACTGGGCTTACATCTTCTCCTACGCGCCGCTGACACTGCGCGCCCCGGTGGGCAGCCACACCGTATTCCGCGACGGGCACACCGTGCTTTCACAGCCGCCGGCCGGCTACAGCGCCTACGTCACCGGTTTTTCCAATTATGAGCGCCTGCGCGTGGACGGAAGGCTGTCGCCGCTGATGACACTGGAGGGCGGCGCCGTGCTGCTCGCCGTGCCGGAGGAGGGCCGCACCTATACCTTCTCCGTGAAGGGATCGACACTTGTCGCCGCTTCCTACGCGCAGCAGTCAGACTGGCATACGTCGGAGGGCATCGCGGTGGATGCCGGCAACCTGGCCGCGTTTTCGGTCTCCGGCGGAGAGGGCTATGCGACCGGCAGCGTCACAGCCGGCGGCAACCTCAACGCCACGGCCGAGTTCAATAACGTACAGCTTTCCTCGCCGGGGCCGGTGCTGACCCTGAACAGCGAATGCCTCACCCTCACCCTGCATGGGGACAACGGCCTTGTCAGCGAGGTACAGACCATCGAGCTGGATGAGGCTTCCTCGCTGCAGCTGACCCTGGCTGAGGGCAGGCTGCTGCTGCGCCGCCAGGTTGACCTGACCGGAATCACACTGGCGGGCAACATCAAGGTGGAGCCCCGGCCCGAGGAGCAGAAAACCTTCCTGGTGCGCAACCGCAACGGCAATCCGCTGCCCAACAGGGCGGTCACCGTGCGCCTGGGGGACGAGAGCTATTCCTTCATCACACACTATGACGCGACACTGTGCCTTTGGAACATGGACGGCCTGGACAGCATGTCCGTCGAGGCGGACGGAGAGGCCTGCCAGGTCTCCCCGGCGGAATGAGATCAATACGGAGGAAATGAGATGAACAGGCTTCTGACGGGACTGGCGGCGCTGATCGCCCTGCTGCTTGTGTGCTGCGCCGCGTCGGCGGATACAGTCACCATGGGCAATGTGTCGGTGGACAGCACCGCTGCCCAGGTGGACTTTGGCAGCCAGCGGGTGGAGAACCTGCAGCAGCTGGAGCGCTTTCTGGACCAGCTGCCCAACCTGACCAAATGCGATATGTACACCACCAACATGACCCGCGCCTGGGCCGCCGAGCTGAGCGAAAAGTACCCGCAGGTGGAGTTCGGGTGGACCTTCCGCATCCCTTGCACCAAAAACGGCGCGGATTTCACCCACATCATCCGCACCGACGCGACCGCCTTTTCCACCCTGCACAACAACCAGAGCCCCCTGCACACAGCAGCCGACTTTGAGGTGTTCAAATACTGCCATCACCTGCTGGCGCTGGACATCGGCCACAACAACGTGGAGGACCTCAGCTTCCTGCAGTACCTGCCGCAGCTGCGGGTGCTCATCATCGGCCGCAACAACAACCTGACAGACATCTCCCCCCTGGCCGGCTGCCCCGACCTGGAATACCTGGAGGCCTTCACCTGCAAGATTGAGAGCGTCGCGCCGCTGCTCAGCTGCACGCACCTGCTGGATCTGAACATCCCCAACAACCGCGTGCGCGACCCGGAGCTGCTCGCGCAGCTCACCTCCCTCAGGCGCCTGTGGGCCTTCAACTGCGTCAGCTCCGTGCTCAGCGAGGACAGGGTGGACTCAAGCGTCAAGTCCAAGGTGCGCAGCGCCCTGCCGGACTGCCAGATCGACTGGTATTCCTCCGGCACCGGCGGCTACTGGCGCACGGTGGACGGCAGCGACGCGGGGCGGAAAA
The DNA here is from genome assembly GCA_946407745.1 of uncultured Clostridia bacterium. GTDB lineage: Bacteria > Bacillota > Clostridia > Christensenellales > Aristaeellaceae > RUG11272. The sequence continues at coordinate 6,182 of CAMJPQ010000065.1, read as the reverse complement.
CGCCCCACTATGAGGTCATCTACAACATGTTCCAGTCCGGGGAATACATCCCCTTTGAAGACAGCCAGCCGCTGAAGGAGGTACAGCCGTGAACACCATCTATCTCGCAGGCGGGTGCTTCTGGGGCGTGCAGAAGTATTTCGAACAGTTTGAAGGCGTTGCGCATACAGAAACGGGCTATGCCAACGGCCCCGACCAGGCGCCGACCTATCAGGAGGTATGCCGCAACAGCGGCCACGCTGAGACCGTGCGCATCGATTACGATGAAAAAGTGATTTCCCTCACGCAGCTGCTGGAAAAGTATTTCCTCGTCATCGATCCCCTCTCCGTGAACCGCCAGGGAGAGGACACCGGCATACAGTACCGCACCGGCATTTACTACACGCAGGACACGCAGCTTACGGAGATCCGCGCCGTATGTGCGGAGGAAGAAAAAAAGGCCGGCCAGCCCCTGGCCGTGGAGGTCGCGCCCCTTGCTAATTTCTTCTCCGCGGAGGAATACCACCAGAAGTATCTGGACAAGCACCCGGACGGCTACTGCCACATCCCGAAGGCAATGCTGGGCCGGTAATTCCTTGCGTCCATGCGCACTCCAACCGATAAAGCTGTTTCGTCAGCTTCCGTTTTTTCGGCAGCCGCTTTGGCTTTGTTCAGGTCGGCGGCCTTGCCGACAGCGTCGGCGCTGTTCCGCATAGCACGAAATCCACAGATGATACAGATAGGGTTGATGCAAAACGAAAAGAATAAGTGAGCTGCTCGGGAAATACATGGCAGGGATCGTTTTGCTCATTGCTGTTCTGGCACTGCTGCTGCCAAAGACTTGCATGTGGATTCAAACAGGATGGGTCACTTATCTTTTGATGATCGTCATGTTTGGCATGGGAACAACAATGAAGCTGTCGGATTTTCTGATTGTGCTCAAAAGGCCAAGGGATGTCGTGATAGGTTGTCTGGCACAGTTTATCGTTATGCCCCTGCTGGCCTTTTTTCTCGGGAAACTGTTCGGCCTTGACAATGAACTCCTGGTCGGCGTTGTGCTTGTGGGAACGTGTCCGGGAGGCACATCCAGCAATGTCATAACCTATCTGTCAAAAGGCGATACAGCCCTTTCTGTCGGAATGACAAGTATCAATACATTGCTTGCTCCATTCCTGACCCCGCTGCTGACCTATTTTTATCTGAGAGCAACCGTAAGTGTCGATATCATGTCGATGTTTGTATCGATCGTTCAGGTCGTGATCATTCCGATCACGCTTGGTCTGCTGATCAACAGGCTGTTTGGAAGCATCACACGGAGAATTAATGATGCTTTGCCCGCAGTGTCAGTGACCGCCATCTGCCTTATTGTCGCATCGGTTGTATCGCATAACAGTGAAAAGATCCTGTCCACAGGACTTGTGGTTTTTGCCGTCGTGGTGCTGCATAACCTGCTGGGGTATCTGTGCGGGTATCTGATCGGTGTTCTCTTTCAAATGGACCTGCCAAGAAAAAAGGCAATCGCCATAGAAGTAGGCATGCAGAATTCCGGACTTGCCACAACGCTTGCCGGGTCCGCTTTTCCGGATCTGACGATGGCAACAGTTCCGGGGGCCGTCTTTTCTGTATGGCACAACATTTCCGGTGCTGTGCTTGCCGGTTTCCTGAATAAGAAGCAGCCTTAGATAGATACGCTACACCCGCTGAAAAAAGAAAGTACGGATATTATGTCCTGCCGATGCTTTATGGTGAAAAGATGGCAGGCCGGATTGAAGCGGCAGCGGACAGAAAAGCTGAAACGCTTGTCGTAAAGAATATCTGGTATGAGCCAGGAATCCGTCAGACAAAAAACTGAATGCAGCTGTTGCTGCCGCCATCGGGCGTCTGGCAAAGTTTACCGACTGCAGCCGGATTGCGAAATGATGCGGAATCCACACAAATCCAGTTTGACAGACAAGTGAACAGAAAAAACGGAAGATAAACTTCCAAAAGGTAATTTCCCAGCTTTGAAGTTAATTGGACAACAAATCGGGATTTCTCGAGGCGAAGTATCCTTCAACATAACAGACGAGGCAAGAAGGGCAGATGAATTATGAGATTTGGGTTTTCATACATAGGCCTGATATGGCTGATCATGCTATTGATTCCTAATTTCATCTGGACGAAGAATAAGCCGCAGAATTATGATAAATTCGTAGAGGGTGAAAATAAAGTACTGCTTATCCTGGAGAGGGTCGGGCAGTTTATCGTAACGCCTGTGGCACTCATGTTTTCAGATTTCAACTATAAGGGATGGAACTTCTGGGCAGTGGTTCTGCTCGCTTCGTTTTTATGCATGGTTCTCTATGAGGTTTGGTGGATCCGGTATTTTCAGAGTGAGAAGAGCATGAAACAATTTTACCGGGGAATCCTTGGAATCCCGGTCGCAGGTGCAACACTTCCTGTCATTGCGTTCTTCCTGCTCGGAATATATGGCGGAAATATTCTGATGCTCATCGGTGCTGTCCTACTTGGAGCAGGCCACATAGGAATCCATCTGCAGCACCGGAAAGAAGTATACGGACCCAAGCCAAAGAAAAGAATGGCGGCACGGATCATTTTCGGCATACTGAAAACCGCAGCGATCCTGATCGTCGTGATTGTATTTAGCGCTTTTTCTTTTCTGATTGCCGAAAGGAATATCAATCAGCTTAAACGATTTGTTCGCTATAAGAATGGTGTAAATGAGCAACTCTATGTCAGGCTTACCGATCAGGAGGAGTATATTACGATTGCCGGAGAAAATGTCGACAATCCTGTGATCATCTCGCTTCATGGCGGACCGGGATCCCCTACATCATATGTCGATTATTGCTGGCAGGATTACCTGACCGATGAATATACGGTAGTCAGCTGGGATGAGCGAGGATGTGGCAGGTCCTACTACCGCAATGTCAATGTCGATCCGGACAATATAACACTATCCTTTGATACGCAGATGGCAGATTTGGATGCCCTTGTTGATTATCTGTGTAAGCGGTTTTCCAAAGATCAGGTCATCATTATGGGACACTCATACGGAACCGTACTTGGAAGCAGATATGTGCTGGCTCATCCTGAAAAAGTGTCTGTCTACATCGGCATAGGCCAGTCTGTGAATACACGCAACTATGCCGACGAGATATATTCCTATGAAGACGCTCTTGCACGGGCGCGTGCAAACGGTGATGATACAACAGAAATGGAAGCAGCCTGCGAGAGATTTATGGCTGATATGAGTCTGGCAAACCTGATGAAATTGAGAGCAAAAGTTGAACCGTACCATCCACAGACGGTAACAAAAGATATCTCAACCATGGCGGCACTTACCAGTCCCATCCTCGGAGTGGATGACATGAGATGGTATGCTTTTCAGGTCCGTGCTTTGTTGGATGATGCCAGCATGAAGCGTTATGAAGAACTGGTGGAGAAACCGCTTGCCGGAGTGAGGGACTATAATGCATTGGAGACGGGAGATGCGTATCAGATGCCGGTGATGCTTATATCCGGTTCCTGCGATTGGATCTGTCCGGTCGGGCTGGTAGAGGATTACATGGAGGTTATTACAGCTCCGAAAAAAGAATTATATCTGATCGAGGGATGCGGTCATTCTCCGCAGGGTCAGCTGCCTGAAGAATTCTGCCAGGCAGTGAAGAGTTTTCTTCATTAATAGAACCAGGACACAAACGTACAGATTCCAGTTTGTCAAATGATCATTTGAAAGGAATAGTCGTTATGAAGAACAAGACGGCGTTGATAAAGTTGCTGCTGATTCTCATGATTTCAGCTATTGTGACAGTATTCCTGTATATCCTCCTACATGAATTTGGACATATGATAGTCATGCTGTCAGCCGGTGACAGAATCACAGAGTTCAGCATTCTTGGCGCGCATGTCAGTGGAGAAGGCGGCAATTATACAAATACTTCTGATTTGTGGATGTATGCTAACGGGACGATTTTCCCATTATTGCTCTCCTACATATTCCTGCTGTTTTACCAGAAAGAATCCATGAATATGGTTTATAGAATTATTTCATTGTTCTTTGGGTTTAGTCCTGCTTTTGCCTTGATTACCTGGTTTGTAAAGCCCTTCGTTTATGTGAGAGGAACCTTTACAGCAGGTGACGATACTACCCAGTTTCTGTATAATTTCTCCCAAGGGCACTCCCCGATCCTTGTGTGTATAGCTGCTGCGCTGCTGTTCGGGATTAGTATCTTTCTGGTTATCAGGAAGCGTGTACTTCGCAATTTTATTGAAGAAATCAAAAGAACGCGTGAGGCGGTAAAAAGAGAACGTTAAATTGTTAAGGAGCATGAATATGAAGTGGAGAGATATTCCAAAGATTGATGCACATATACACATCATTCCTGATGAGGTTCATGCCGCAAACCCTGACTCGGATGATGAGTTTTCCTTTGCTAAAGTTTCCTCCTATCAGAAGATCATGGATCAGTTCAATATTCGGAGGGCAATCATCATGCCATTCAATGATCCTTGGCTGATGTCTATGGATTTCACTGTTGATGCGGCACATCAGAACCTGCTTAATATTTGTAAAGAAGATGGCCGATTCAGTTGCTTTTCTGATGTGGATATAAGGAACACTCCGGAAAACACATGTGATCAGATACAGAAAGCTCTTGTACATTCTGAATTCTGTGGCATCAAGCTCCACCCCAATAACAGCGGGATGAATATTGATGACGAATATAATGACATCATTGCGGATCTTGCAGTAAATACCAATTATCCTATAGCAGTTCATTCATATCCTTCCAGTTCAAGAGAGCAAGACAGGAATGACTATTGCGCTCCGAAAAGAATTGAGCACTGGCTGGACAGGCATCCCGGATTGAAAGTCATTGTTTGCCATCTCGGAGGTTTCCAGTGGGAAGATGCTGTCAATCTGGATGTTCATTTTGACATCTCCGCAATTCTTCCGGACTTTGTTGACCGATACGGAATTAAAGAGACAAACAGGATTCTGAGGAAGTTTGGCGTTGACAGACTGTTCTTTGGTACGGATTGGCCCTGCAGCAGAAGTGTTGAACCGACACAGATCATAGAGCGTTATCTTAACATCCTGGATCAAATGGATTTTACAGAAGAGGAGATGCATCGGATCGGTCATGTAAACGCAGAACTCTTTTTCAGGCTATAATTCGGCAAATTCTCGTTTGTCGGGATGACGCAAAATCGGAATTTGTGGAGGTTGCGATGAAGAATTATACACAGGTATATGTAAAAAATAGTTTTGAAGCAGCAGAAACATACTGCAAAGCCTTTGGAGCAGAAATAACTCGTGAGTTTAAAAACAAAGACAACACTGCTTATGAGCACTGTGAGCTATCTGTAAACGGGGAAGGTTTTTTGGCGTTGGCAGAAGCGAAAAATCCTTGTGATATAGAGGTAGTACATAGATACAAGTGGGAAACGATGACCTTTAACGTTTTTGAAATGGGAACAGAAGAAGCTGTTTATAATGCTTTTCAGGTTTTGAGCGATGGGGGTGTAATTATCGAACCTATCGGAGAACTTCCATGGAGTAAATGTTGTGCCACCATTATTGATAAATATGGTGTGTGCTGGTGGATATCAATTTAACAAATCCCAGTCTGTTGGGATATCGATAAATCGGAATTTGAGGTCGGATGATATGAAGTGTGAACTGCTAACAGAACAAAAACTTGCGCTGATGCCTGACTTTATTGATGATGAGAACACGAAATACGACGAGGCCGTGCTGAAAGCGTTTTTGAAGGGAAAGAACGCATACGGTTATATTGCTGTAGATAACAGAAAAGCCGTCGGATTTGCTTACGGCTATGTTCTCAATGAGCCGGATGGGCAGAAAGTATACTATCTGCACGCAATTGACGTTATGGAAGGATGGCAGAATCAAGGTTACGGAACGGAACTTGTCCGGTTTGTTCACGAACATTCAAAAGCCCTGGGCTGCCGCAAAATGTTTCTGCTTACCAATAAGCACAATGTTTCCGCCTGCAGGTGTTACGAGAAAGCAGGAGGAATCTGTAATGCCGCCTCCGATGATATCGTGTTTGCGTTTAAATGATGTGCTGACAATTCCAGTTTGTCGCAATATCCGTTGGAAAGAAAACTCGGAAAATACATTTTGAAGTTCCGTACTATGGGAGATGGTGTTTACGATGCATATTGGGAACTAT
>CAMJPQ010000064.1 GCA_946407745.1 uncultured Clostridia bacterium | reverse complement strand
CGTGAACGGCGTGGGCAAAACCACCACCATCGGCAAGCTGGCGCTGCGCTTCCAGCTCATCGGCCGCAAGGTGATGCTGGCCGCGGCCGACACCTTCCGCGCCGCCGCCGCCGATCAGCTGAGCATCTGGGCGGAACGGGCCCGTGTGCCCATCGTGCGCCACGAGGAGGGCGCTGACCCCGCCGCCGTGGTGTTTGACGCTGTCACCTCCGCCAAATCCAACGATGTGGACCTTCTGCTGGTGGATACCGCCGGGCGGCTGCACAACAAAAAGAACCTCATGGATGAGCTGGACAAAATGCGCCGCGTCATCGACCGGGAGTATCCCCAGGCGGATGTGCGCTGCATCCTTGTGCTGGACGCCACAACAGGGCAGAACGGCCTGAACCAGGCGCGCGCCTTCAAGGAGGTGTGCGAGGTGAACGGCATCATCCTCACCAAGCTGGACGGCACCGCCAAGGGCGGCATTGCCCTGGCCATCCGCCAGGAGCTGGCCGTGCCCGTGTGGTACATCGGCGTGGGCGAAGGCATCGATGACCTGCAGCCCTTCAGCGCCAAGGACTTTGTGGACGCGCTGTTCTGACACAGGAGGTGCCGCATGACGCTGACCCCGCGTTTCCCCGCGCTGCTGCACGGCGGCGACTACAATCCGGACCAGTGGCTGGACCGGCCGGACATCCTCGAGAAGGATGTAGAGCTGATGCACAAGGCCCATGTCAACTGCGTTTCGCTGGCGATATTCGCCTGGGCCCGGCTGGAGCCGGAGGAGGGCGTGTACGACTTCTCCTGGCTGGATGAGGTCATCGACCGGCTGTGGAAGGCAGGGATACACGTAATTCTTGCCACGCCCTCCGGCGCGCGCCCCGCCTGGCTGGCGCAAAAGTACCCGGAGGTGCTGCGTGTAAATGACCGCCTGCAGCGCAACCGGTTCGGCGGGCGGCACAACCACTGCCCCTCCTCACCGGTTTACCTGCGCAAGGTGCGGGAGATCGACACGGCGCTGGCCCGGCGCTATGCCGGACACCCTGCCGTCATTGCCTGGCACATTTCCAACGAGTTCAGCGGCAGCTGCTACTGCCCGCTGTGTCAGGAGCGCTTCCGCACATTCCTGAAGAAACGCTATGGCACGCTGGAGGAAATGAACCGCCGTCAGTGGACCAGCTTCTGGTCGATGGCGTATCAGAGCTGGGAGCAGGTGGAGCCCCCCATGCCGTCGGGGCAGATGAGCAACCTGACCCTCCGCATCGACTGGCAGCGCTTCTCCACACAGCAGTGCAAGGATTTCATCCTCATGGAGCGCGAGGCTGTAAAAGCCGTGTGCCCCGAGCTGCCAGTGACGGCCAACCTGATGGAGCGCTTCTGGGACTACGACTATTTCTCCCTGGCGGAGGCGCTGGACTTTGTCAGCTGGGACAGCTACCCGCGCTGGCACAGCGGCGACGATGTCAAAACCGCGTCAGACACCGCCATGTGGCACGACGTGATGCGCTCGCTGAAGAATCAGCCCTTCCTGCTGATGGAGTCCACCCCTTCGCTGGTCAACTGGGTGCCGGTCAACAAGCCGAAAAAGCCCGGTATGCACCTTCTGTCCTCCCTGCAGGCCGTAGCCCACGGCTCGGACAGCGTGCTCTACTTCCAGTGGCGCAAGGGGCGCGGCGGCGCGGAACAGTACCACGGCGCGGTGGTCGACCACAATGGGCGCGACGATACCCGCACCTTCCGCCAGGTTACCGACGTGGGGCTAGCGCTGGAGAAGCTTGAATCCCTTTGCGGCGCAAGTCAAAAGACCGAAGTCTGTATCCTGTACGACTGGGAAAACCGCTGGGCGCTGGATTTCCTTCAGGCAGCCCGCCGGGAGCATATGCACTACACCGAAACCGTCGCCGGCCATTACAGGGCGCTGTGGCAGCAGGGCATCGGGGTCGACTTCCGCGACATGCGGGAGGAAACGGACCTCTCCGGCTACAGGCTGGTCATCGCGCCGCTGCTGTACATGCAGCGCGGCGGCATCGACCGGAAGCTGCGGGATTTTGTCGCCGGGGGCGGCACGCTGGTCGCGACCTACTTCTCCGGCCTGGCGGATGAGGACAATCTCGCCTTCCTGAGCGACACCCCGCACGGTCTGACCGAGGTGCTGGGCGTCAGGACAGAGGAAATCGACGCGCTCTATGACAGCGAGGAAAACCGCCTCGTCACCCGCGACGGCCAGTCCTTCTCCCTCACGGAGCTGTGCGAGATCATTTCTCCTGTTTCCGGCGATGTGGAAGTGCTGGCCACCTACGGCAGTGACTGGTATCAGGGGCTGCCCTGCCTGACGCGTCATCTCTACGGCGAGGGCCAGGCCTTCTGCCTCGCCGCCCAGGCGGAGCAGGCCGGACTGGACTGGCTGTACGGCAGGCTGGCGGCAGACCTTGGTCTGCACGCCGCGTGGTGTGCCCCGCTGCCCGCCGGGGTGGTCGCCACAGAGCGCGGCGGCTGTGCGTTCCTGCAGAATTACACGGACAAACCACAGCCGGTATCCCTGCCCGGCAGGTTCGAGAGCCTACTCACCGGGGAGACCCTGACCGGCACGCTGACGCTGCAGCCCTATGGCATCGCGGTGCTGAGGGCGGCAGAAACAGCAATCTGAACCGAATAAAAAGTGCCCTCCGCAGCGGTTTGCGGAGGGTGTTTTTGCTGCCCGGTTTGCGCCGGGCAGCTGTTTTGCGCGATGTGCCCGTTATTCCAGATCGGTCTGTGTCGCAGGCTCCTCTGTGGGGATGACTGTTTCTGTCGGAGCGGGCGTTTCTGTCGGAGCGGGCGTTTCTGTCGGAGCGGGCGTCTCGGTCGTGGCAGGTGTTTCCGTCGCGGTGGGTGTCTCGGTCGCGGTGGGTGTTTCAGTGGGCACAGGCGTGGGTGTGGGCGGGTTGGGGCCATAGAGCAGCTTCAGCAGCTCGGAGGAGGCATACTCCCCAGGCACTGCGCCGACGGGCAGCTCGATACCGGCCACCTGCTGGAACAGCGCCACCGCCGCCGCCGTGTTGGCGCCGTAAATGCCGTCGATCCAGCCCGGGTTATAGCCGTTGGCCAGCAGCGCGTTCTGCAGGATATACACCACGGTGCCGCGATCCCCTAGCTTCAGGGGCATATAGGGATCATAATAGGGGGCAGACTTGGCATACAGTCGGTTGAGCATGTTCTGCGTCATATAATCCCTGTCCGCCTGGCCGATGGCGTTCTGGAACAGGTGCACCGCAAACAGCGTTTCCTCACCGAAAGCGCCGTCGATGCGCGTGATGGGATAGCCCAGCTCATACAGCCGGTTCTGCATGTTGCGCACCGCGCGGCCCCTCGCGCCGCGGCGGATGGTGCCGTCATCATAGTAGGTGGGCTGCGGCGGCACAGGGGTGGGAACGCTGGTCGGCCTGGGGGTAACGGTGGGGACCATGGTCGGCCGCGGGGTGGCGGTGGGCAGGGGCGTCGGTGTGGCCAGCGTCAGGTTTTCCTGGCTGATGGCCGTCATATACCCGTCCGCCTCGCGGCGGTAGCGCACCAGCACGCCGCCCGCGTACACAGCCTGCGCTGTGTCCGGGGAGCCCATCGCGGCAGTGGTGCTGCCATCGACAATGCTCACTACCGTCACCTGCCCGGCGGAGGTGACCAGCGTCACCGCGTCCTGTGAGGCCGTGATGCTCGCCGGCTGGGCTACGGGCAGCGCATCAAACCCGGGGACGGTTTCAAATTCCATGCCGTCGCCGGGCAGGGCGGCGTGCGCGAGGAAGTACTGTGTTCCCGCCAGGTTGCGCTCCACATAGTACAGCGTGTCCGCGTTGGCGCAGACAGCCACGCAACGGTTGGAGACGATGCGTTCCACCGCCTGGCCGTCATTGTTCGTCACCGTCAGTGTCAGCTGGCCCTTTTCCGCGTTGAAGGTGTACGGAAGGTCAGCCGCGGGAGCCTGCTCCACTACCGCGCTGCCGGTGCCGTCCACGCGCACCGCGTACAGCTCTCCGTCCGCGGTGAGGCAATACAGGTTTTCACCGTCGGCGCTGACCAGGTCCTTCATGGCGGTGGGCAGGCGCTTCAGAAGGCCCATTGCGGAGAGCAGGTACAGCTCGTTCCCTTCTCCCAGATAGGCGGTGTAGCCGGCCCCGTTCATCACGGGTGCAGCGGAAGCCAGGGCAAAAGACAGGCACAGCAGCGCTGCGAGCAGCGCCGCAAGCGTTTTCTTCATAACAGAATTCGTCCTTTCAGAATAAGATGGGCTCATCATGGGCTCCTGTATATTAGACGCGCGAACGGCCGAAAATCTTTCATTCCGGTTGAACTTTTTTTCCCGCTGCCGTATAATATAAATGAAAAAACACGTTACAGATGAAAAAGGAGTGAGCGACTGTGTCTGAGCACCATGTAGTGACCATCGCCCGGGGCTACGGCAGCGGCGGAAAGACCATGGGCAAGCGCCTTGCGGAGGAGCTGGGCTGGGGCTATTATGACCGCGAGCTGCTGCGTCTGGCCTCCGACGAGAGCGGCATCAGCGAGGAGCTGTTTGCCAAGGCGGACGAGACCGCGCGGCGCTCACTGCTGTTCCGTGTGGCGCGCGACGCGCTGGACGGCGCCGTGATTCCCCCGGACAAGGAGAACTTCATCTCCAACGAAAACCTGTTCCGCTACCAGGCGAAGATCATCCGGCAGCTGGCGGAAACCGAGGACTGCGTGATTGTGGGCCGCTGCGCGAACTACATCCTCCGCGACAACCCCAATGCCATCAAGCTGTACATCCACGCGCCGGAAAAAAACTGCGTCCGCACGGTGATGAGCCTGTACGGGCTGACAAATGAGGAGGCGCTGAAGCGCATCCAGGAGATCGACAAGCGCCGCGGTGATTATTACCGCTACTTCACCGGGCAGGACTGGCGCTTTGCCGACGCCTACGACCTGTGCATCGATTCCTCCCGCATGAGCTGGGACCAGTGTATCCGCCTCATTAAGGCCTATATTGACATCAGATGAGCGCAAACAGCAGATTTTGGCCGAAGGAAAGACCATAGTCTGCTGTATTTTTCTTCAAAAACGCTTGACAGTGCCCGGCAGAAGTGCTATCATCTCAAAGGTTTTAAAGAAACCTGTGCCGTAGACAGCCGGTACCCACTGGGTGTAAAGGAGCGTGGCTCCGCCTGCCGAGGTGCGAGGAAGCCATTTTTGAAATGCTCTCCCTTGCGCCTGCGCGAGGGTTTTCTTTTACTCCCGAACCTTAAAGGAGGTGTAAGAAGAAGTGAGCAAAAACCGTGAGCTGAAAGAGCAACAGGTGGCCGCGATTGTCGAGCAGCTGAAAAAGGCGGAATCCGTCGTTTTCTGCCAGTACTCCGGCCTGACCGTGGAGCAGGTGACTGCCCTGCGCAAGCAGTGCCGTGAAGCCGGCGTGGAATACTGCGTGCAGAAGAACCGCCTGGTGAAGCTGGCCCTGGAGCAGGTGGGCATCGAAGGTGCCGACGACCTGCTGAACGGCCCCAACGCCTTTGTGTACAGCATGAGCGACGCTGTATCCGCGCCCAAGACCATCAGCCAGTTCATTGAAAAGAACAAGCTGACCAGCCTGAAGGTGACCGGCGGCATCTTTGAAAACAAAGTGGCCGACGAGAAAACCATGGACGCCCTGTCCAAGATGCCCAGCCGCGACGAGCTGCTCGGCACCCTGGTTGGCTGCCTGGTCAGCCCCGTGTCCGCGCTGGTGGCCGTGCTGGACGAAATCGCCGAAAAGAAGGAAGCGGCCTGAGACCGGCTGCCTGATCAACCAACCCATCATACGGAGGAAAATGAAGAATGAATATCCAGGAAATCATTGAAGCCATCGAAAAGATGAGCCTGATGGAAGTCAAAGAGCTGGTCGACGCCCTGAAGGAAAAGTTCGGCGTGACCGGCGCCATCGCTGTGGCTGGCGGCGCTGCCCCGGCTGCCGCTGCTGCTGCTGAGGAAGAGAAGACCGAATTCGACGTGGTGCTGAAGGAATTCGACGCCTCCAAGAAGATCGCCGTCATCAAGGTTGTCCGCGAAGTCGTGGAAGGCCTGGGCCTGAAGGAAGCCAAGGATCTGGTCGAGGGCGCACCCAAGACCATCAAGGAAGGCGTGTCCAAGGAAGACGCCGAGAAGCTCGTCGCCAAGTTCAAGGAAGCCGGCGCGACCTGCGAAATCAAGTAATCTCCTCTATAGGGGCCGCTGCCTGAGGCAGCCGCTCCGCCTCCTCCCCTTTCACGGGAGCGCAGGGATGCGAGGGTGTTTCTTCCTATAATATGGCAGCCTGCTGCCGAAGGAGGAAGCCCATCGCCCATAGCATGCGCGTTCAGCCTGAAACACCGTCGGATTTATCTGCGATGTCACAAATTTTGCCCAGATTTGAAACAAGTCGTTCACAGAATGTTTAACGATTTGATAGCGCGGGACAAAATTTTACAGGTTGAAATATTTGCTCATGTGTGGTATTATACACATGAATCCGGAGAGCCGTGATTTTTGTGTAGGCTCATCCACCGTGGATGTGCCTTCCCTCGCAACCGAAACACAAAAACGTTTTATGAAAGAGGAGGATGGTAACATGACGGGCCAAATGGCAAGGGCGCGTGATCCTACCGGTTCCCGCTGTCCGCTATTGTCGTTAACAAATTATAGGAGGTAAACCATGAAGAAGTTTCTTGCGATCCTGATGGTAGTGCTGCTGGCTTGTCTGGCCTGCACTGCGCTGGCGGAAGAATCCGTCGTGAAGCCTCACGGCGAAATCACCAACGAGAACGTTATCACGAAGGCTGACTGCGAGCATGACGGCCTGAAGGAAGTCGAGTACGAAGACGGCACTGTCGAAAGGCAGACAATTCCCGCCCGTGAGCACAAGTATGACCCCAAGGGCGGCTATTATGCCACTGAGGCCGACAAGCCCGACTGCAAGACAGGCAAGGCCGGCAAGATGACCTATGACTGCCTGAACACCGACGAGACCGAAGAGTACAAGGCCTGCACCCACAAGAAGGTTGTGGATGTGCCCGCCGAACATCAGTGGTCTTCCGTGCTGCACGCTGACGAAGAGTGGGGCGACGTGGAAATCGAAGCCACCTGCACTTCCGAAGGCCTGGCTCGTGACTATTGCGAAATCTGCGGCACCAAGGGCGAAAAGACCCGCGTGATCGCGAAGAAGGATCATGAGTACATCTGGAAGGTCATCACCCCCGCTACCTGCAAGGCCGACGGCGCTCAGATCGTCGTTTGCAAGTGGTGCGGCAAAGTCCTGGCTGACGCTGATTACGCCGCTCTGGGCTTCAGCACTGATGACAAGGTTATCGCTCATGACGAGACCGTGAGCGCTGAGGGCGCTTGGGATCCCACCAAGAAGGATATGCACGTGTGGGACGGCTGGGCTCCTGAGAAGAAGGCTTCCTGCTTCGACGCCAAGACTGAGATCCGCACCTGCAAGGTGTGCGGTGTGTGGCAGCGCAGGACCTGGACCAAGGATCGCTATCCGGCTGACGAGCAGAAGCTGTACGAAGATGACGGCACCCTGGCGCCTGTGTACGCCGTGCGCAAGCATCTGGTTGACTGCTTCACCGTCGAGACTTACAATGTCTGCACCCTGTGCGGCGGCAAGGCTCCTGGCCATGGAGAAATCCTGGTAAGCACTGAGAAGTTCGACGAAGGCATTGCCTGCGAATTCAAGCACTCTGACACCCCCTATGCCACCGAAGCTGCTGCGAAGGCGGCTGAAAAGACCTTCAAGGCCTTCGTGGCTCCTGCTACCCAGGACACCAACGAAGATGGCAAGATCGATTGCACCGACGCTGGTTACATTGAGTATGACTGCATCCATGCCTCCGAGGTTCCCGGCAACCATAAGACCGAAAAGGTGATCATCCCCGCTCCCGGCCATAAGTTCACTGGCTGGACGATGGTGGTTGCTCCTGGCGCCGGCGACAACGAGATGGGCCTGTGGCATCGTACTTGCAAGGTCTGCCTGTGGACCGACCAGTACAGCGGCGTGACTCCTCCGGAAGGCGCTGATCCGCTGCCCACCGAAGAGCCCACCGAAGAGCCCACTGAGGAACCCACCGAAGAGCCCACTGAGGAACCCACCGAAGAGCCCACCGAGGAACCCACTGAAGAGCCCACCGAGGAACCCACTGAGGAACCCACTGAAGAGCCCACTGAGGAACCCAAGGATCCCGCTGCCTACGACGTGACAGTCGAGACCGCCACCGAAGGCACTCAGACCGAGGTTGAAGGCACTGTGGCTCATGTTGACGGCACCGAGGAAATCGAAGTTCTCTATGTGAGAGCGACCCTGTTCCTGGCTGACGGCAGCACCAGCATCAGCGTTCTGCCCGTGTATCCTGACGGCACCTTCGTGCAGGCCTTCACCGGCAACGTTGTGCATGTGACCTTTGTTGTGACCGATACCCGTAGCTGCCTGAATCCTGAAGGCGAATGGCTGCGCGTTGGCGTCTACGAGATTGACCCCTGATAATCCCTCGCTGATTATTAACTGAGTGACTGGGTAGCAGTTGGCGGTGGGCTGATGCGAGGCCTTGTAACAAATGCCTGCGAAGCCCTCACCAACTGCTACCTTTTCAAAAGCCGATTCTTGTAGAGATCAGCCAATTCCGGAGGAATAATGATGAAGAAAATTCTTGGTTTTCTGCTTGTGGCCGTGCTGGCGCTCAGCATGCTGAGCGTGGCCTCCGCCGCAAGCGTATCCGCTTCCTGGGATAACGGTCAGGTCACTATCTATGGTTCTGATCTTTCCGGTTTCTATGAAGTGTACATTGACGGCGGCAACATCGGCAAGTACATCAGTGCTTCCTCTCCTTCTGTTACCGTTCCTTTTGCCCAGGATGACCAGTCCCACAGTGTAATGATCTACAACGGCGGCACCGGCGAAAAGCTCTATGGTAGCTTTGTGGCCGGCACGCTGGCCCCCACTGAGGAGCCCACCGAGGAACCGACCGAAGAGCCCACTGAAGAGCCTACTGAGGAACCCACCGAGGAGCCCTCTGAAGAGCCCACCGAAGAGCCCGTGGCTGGCCCCCTGAGCATCGACTATGTCGAGTACGCCAAGGGCTCCCTGACCTACAGTGTATCCGGCGTGTCCGGCTATGCCGAGGTTTGGCTGGACGGTGGTTCTGCCAACGCCTATGTCAATGCTGACGGCACCTACACCATGAGCGTGCAGCTCGAGCTGGGTGCCCACACCCTCACCGTGTATGTACCCGGCAATGGCGACATTGCCACCTACAGCTTCACCGTGGCCCTGGCCACCCCCACCCTCACCGCTGAGTACACCGATGAGGACGTGCTGGTCTACACCGTCAGCGGCCTGAACAACTACAGCGAACTGTGGATCGACGGCGGCACCGCCAATGTGGGCGTGTCTGCTGACGGCACCTACACCCTGGCTATCAAGCTGGACGAAGGCACCCACAACCTGCTGCTGTTTGATCCCTACAACGACCTGCGCAGCTATGCTACCGTGACCGTTGGCCACGCCGCGGAGATCATCCCCGCTGTGGAAGCCACCTGCACCGAGACCGGTCTGACTGAGGGTCAGGTTTGCCGCCGCTGCGGCGAAGTCCTGGTTGCTCAGGAAGAAGTTCCCGCGCTGGGCCATGACTATCAGCTGGTGAAGACCGAAGTGGGCGAAGACGGCAAGCTCGTGTTCACCTATGAGTGCACCCGCTGCGGCGACACCTACACCGAGACCGGTGACTGCGCGCATACCGAGACCGAGGAGAAGGTGACCAAGGAAGCCACCTGCACCGAAGCCGGCAGCAAGGACATCGTCTGCACCATTTGCGGCACTGTGGTCTCCACTGAAGAGATCCCCGCTCTGGGCCATGTCGAGAAGGTCGTCGAGGGTGTTGATCCCACCTGTGAGGCCGAAGGCCTGACCGAAGGCAAGGTTTGCGAGCGCTGCGGCGAAGAGCTGGTGAAGCAGGAAAAGATTCCCGCTCTGGGCCATCGCTGGATGAAGATTGGCGAGACCATCCGTGGCTATATGTACAAGTGCATGCGCTGCGGCAAGATCATCACCATGGGCGATGACGGCATCATGAACCTGTTCGGCTCCATCGTGAAGGACGCCAACAAGCTGAATGTGCCCTACAACGCCAAGATCGACAGGGCTGACAAGCACAACGCCATCATCACCGCTGACCTGTCCGCCAAGAAGACCGAAGGCTACACCGACGAGCTGGGCCTGTACCTGGACAACGAGCTGCTGGCTACCCTGACTGCTGAAGGCGTGAAGACCGTGACCTTCGTCAACGGCAGCGCCACCATCGTCATCGACCTGAGCAAGGTCAACGCCGGCTGGTTCTCCACCGACAAGGCCATCGCCACCTACATCTTCTCCACCAATCCCGCTTACACCACCGACGACGGCACCGTTGGCGTGCTGGTGCGTGTGGACGGCCAGATCAGTGAGGAAGAGACTGTGACGGCTGACAGCTTCGACGGCATCACCCTGAAGGGCGATCCCGATCAGAAGATCACCGCCAATGACGTGTACGCCAAGTAATCACGCCTGAACTACAAAACACAAGGCCATCGTAGTGAAGTGCGGTGGCCTTGTGCCTTTTACGGAGGAACACCATGAAAAAAATACTCCTGGTGTGTGTTGCGGCGCTGCTGGTGATTCTGCCGCTGACGGCCATGGCTGCCTCTGTCACCGCGGTGTGGCAGGACGGCGCGCTGACCGTGACATGCGGCAGCGACGGCTTTTTCCAGGTGCTGATTGACGGCGCCGATACCGGGCGCTGGCTTGGCACAGGCAACTATGTGTATACCTGGAACATCCCCGCCGATGGCCGCGAGCACACTGTAACCCTCTATTCCCTCTCCTATGGCACAGCGACAGCGACCTTCCTGGCCGGTGAGGCTGCAACCCCCGTGCCGACCGAGGAGCCCACTGCGGAACCCACCGAGGTGCCCACGCAGGAGCCTGTGGCGCCTGTCACCGAGGAGCCGGCCGCCGAGCCGACCCAGGTGCCGGAAGTCACCACCGTGCCGACTGACGAGGTCTCCCTTGAGCCGGAGGAAGTGATCACCCCCGCGCCCGAGCAGCCCCCTGTCCCCACGGCCCGCCCCGTGCACGAGCCCGTGGTCACCGCGGTGCCTGCGGCAACCGCCGCGGCCTTCTCCGGCAAAGAGGTGGCCTACAGCCCCGTGGAGCAGCTGCATGACCTCACCCCCGCCATGGGCGTAACCATGGAAGAGGCACTGCAGCAGATCGGCATTGACCTGCAGTTCTCTGTGACCTACGGGGCAAAGGTGGTCGTGCTGAATGTGTCCGAGCTGCTGGGCCACGACGCCATCGGCAGCTATCGCGACCTGCCCATCGACAGCCAGCTGCAGGTGCTCGCCTCCCTGTTGACGGATGAGCCCATGCTGGACCTGAGCGACGAGGCGGCGGCCGTGCTGAACGCTGTGCGCAGCCGTATTGCCGGCCTCTCCGGCGCGGATCAGTCCGCCTGGAACCGCCTGGCCGAGGAGCGCTTTGCCATGCAGCCCTTCACCGTGGACGGTAAGACCTACGATGCCTTCTCCATGGACCTGCGCGTTACCGACAACGGTATCACCTACGAGCGCTACACCTTCTATAAAACAGAAGAGGGCTGGTACCTCGGCGCGCTGTACACCGGTGTTGAAAAATAAAAGCGGAAGGGTCTCCCCTTCCCTGCTGAAAGCCCCCGCCACACGGCGGGGGCTGCTTTTTTTACCGGATGATGTGCCGGCTGAGGCCGTTGATGTAGATGGGGGTCAGCTCCGCCTGAATCAGCGGGCGCGCATAGGCGAGGAAATCCGCCGACATGTCGGTGCGGTAGCTGTTGATCCAGTCCACAGGCACCTTCTTCTCGAGGTTGGCCACGTCTGCCACATTCACCAGCTCGGTCGTGCACTGATAGGGATCGTTGGAGATGCGCCGCAGGGCGACCATTTTGCCGGTCATGCCCTCAAAGGCTGCCTTGGCCGCCGCGCCGCCCACCTGGTATGCCTCGGTGATGTCTGTGCGGCTGGACAGGTGCCCGGCAGCGCGCTGCAGGGTGCTCAGCTCAATGGAGCGGGTGAGGGTGTCCAGGTTGTTCGCCACCAGGTTGCTCAGGTAGCGGGCCGTGCCGGTCAGCTTGCGGTGGCCGAAGGCGTCCACAAACTTCGCGTCGTCGCTCAGCTCGCACACATAGCGGCCGTCCGGCAGCTTCACGCCCTCGCTGACCGCGATGACGATGGAGTTCTGCTCCTTCTGCATAGTTTCCACCTTGGCCAGGAAGCGGTCCAGGTGGAAGGGGATCTCCGGCAGGCAGATGAGGTTCACGCCTTCGCAGTCCTCACCGCGCGCCAGTGCCGCCGCCGCCGTCAGCCAGCCGGCGTTGCGGCCCATGATTTCCACGATGGTGACGTACTTGTTGCCGTAGGCGGTCGCGTCGCGGATGATTTCCTTCATCACCACGCCGATATACTTTGCCGCGGAGCCGTAGCCCGGGGTATGGTCCGTCAGCACCAGGTCGTTGTCAATGGTCTTCGGCACACCCATGAAGCGGATGTCCGAGCCGATCTGCCGTCCATACTCGCTCAGCTTGGAGATGGTGTCCATGCTGTCGTTTCCGCCGATGTAGAAGAACCAGCCGATGTCCAGCTTGTTCAGTATCCTGAACAGCTTTTCATAAACCTCGGTGCCGTGCACCAGGTCCGGCAGCTTGTAGCGGCATGTGCCCAGGTAGGAGGCCGGGGTGCGCTTCAACAGCTCGATCTCCATCTCGCTGCCCAGGGTGTCGCTCAGCACGGTCACCTTTTCATCCAGCAGTCCCTCAATGCCGTGCACCATGCCGTATACATTGCGCGCACCGCGGGCCAGGCAGGCCTGCAGCACACCTGCCAGTGTTGAGTTGATAACAGCTGTGGGGCCGCCACTCTGGCCGACAATTGCGTTGGAGCCCATGTCACATCTTCCTTTCTATGCTGTTTTTTTCGGGAGTTCCTGTATTTATTATAGCCAAGTTCCGGGCTTTATGCAAGGGGCATTTGCCATTTCGCCCCGGCTGCCATGCCGCTGCCATGCAGCACTCTCCACGGCATGAAAATCAACCCGCATCTTGCAATTGAGTGGGGAATGCAATATAATAATCCTGCAAAGGAGGCCTGGGCTGTTGAATATTGGATTTGCGGAGCTGATACTGGTGCTCGTCATCGCCTATGTGATTGTCGGGCCCAAAGACCTGCCCAAGGTGGCCCGCTGGCTGGGCCGCCTGGTGCGGCGTGCCCGCGCCCTGATCCGTGAATTGAAGGAAGAAGTTGGCTGGAATGAGATGATGGCGGAAACAGAGGATGTGCGCCGCGATATCGACTCCGCCATCAAGGACGCGGATGTCACCGCCGAGCTGAAGGACGCCAAAAAACAGCTGCAGCAGAGCCTGACCGAGGCAGAGAAGGAGACACTCAAGAAATAAAGAACGCTGAAGGAGGATTACAATATGCGTCTGGGAACCACGGAGATTATACTGATTATCGTGCTTGCGCTGGTGCTGTTCGGCGGCGGAAAGCTGGCAGGTGTCGGCAAGGCGCTGGGCAAGAGCATCAAGGATTTCAAGAATGAGGTAAAGCAGGACGACACGGACGCCTCCGCTGAAAAGCCCGCCGACCAGGAGAAAGCATGAGCACGCCCTCTGATCAGCCGGGCAGCGCTTCCCCGAAGGAGCAAACACCGCAGGAGCAGCGCGCGACCCTGCTTGCCCACCTGCTGGCGCTGCGCAAGGTGCTGGTCATCTCCGCCGTCGCGGTGATCGCCGCCTTTGCGCTGATTTTCTATTTCTGCATTGACCGGCTGATGGAATGGATCATCGGCCCCATCAGCGCAAGGGGCATCGAGATCATTTACACCGCCATGTCCGAGGCACTGGTGACCAAGTTCAAGGTGGCGCTCATCGCCGCGGTGATTGTGGCCAGCCCGGTCATCATATGGCAGGTGTGGGGCTTCATCAAGCCCGCGCTCTATCCGGGCGAGCAGAAGACCTTTCGGCTGCTGTTTTTTGTGGCGCTGCTGCTGTTTCTGCTGGGTGTCACCTTCTGCTATTTTGCGGTCTACACCCTGGCGGTGGATTTCTTCCTCATTCAGGGGGACGGCCTGGCCACGCCCATGCTGTCCATCGACAAATATGTCATTTTTCTGTTCGGGTTCATCGTGCCCTTCGGCGTGGCCTTTCAGCTGCCGGTCTTCCTCTACCTGACCACCCGCATGGGCTGGACAAACCACAGCATGCTGGCCTCCAAGAGGAAGTATGTGCTGCTTGGCGTCTTTGTCATCGCGGCCGTTCTGACTCCGCCGGATGTCGTGTCCCAGATCGCGCTGGGCGTTCCCCTCTATCTGCTGTATGAAATCAGCATTCTGGTGACACGCATGACGAAGCCCAAGGAACGTGAATAGTCCAGGCGTATTGGAGGAAAACAACCGGTTAGATTAGCTTAACCGGTTGTTTTCTTTCCCGTTTTGCGCATTTTTTGCCAAAAAAACTATTGTCAAAGCGATATGGTTGTGTTAAAATTTTGTCAGGAAAAACAGTACTCCGAGTCAGGTCTGGCCCACGCGGTCTGCCTGACCATTGAGTGCGCCTGGCAACAGGCCCGCTTGCCCTTTTGCGAAGGAGTCCGTCTCACCTGCTTTGTTCGTAGTGCAGCAAAGCAGTGAAACACGGGCTCTGTTTTGTTCCGCCGCATATTCGTTCTACGGACAAAGGAGGAAGGCGACCATGACTGAAACCAAAGAAAGGAAAAGCTTCCTGGACAAGGACTATACCCGCCGCCAGTTTCTGAAACTGTCTGGCAAGAGCCTTGTCGGGCTGACCTTTTCCGCCTCGCTGCTCTCTGTGCTGGGTGTGAGCCAGGAGGCCATCGCGGACGACAAGGTGCGCGTTTGGGCGTTCCCCCAGGGCCTGCTGGTGGTGGACTCTGACCGCTGCGTCGGCTGCCAGCGGTGCGAAATCAACTGCACACTGACCAATGACGGCTGCTGCTCCAGCTACATTTCCCGCGTAAAGGTAACGCGCAATCTTTATTCCAGCCGCAACGGCACCGGCTTGTACACCGAGGATAACTGGACCTACTTCCCGGACACCTGCCGCCAGTGCGAGGATCCCGCCTGCGGCAATGCCTGCCCCATGGGCGCCATCTATGCCGACGAGCTCGGCGTGCGCCGTGTGGATACGGAGAAGTGCATCGGCTGCGGCGCCTGCACGCAGGCCTGCCCCTGGCATATGCCCACGGTCAACCCCGTGACCCACAAGTCCTCCAAGTGCGTGATGTGCGGCGCCTGTGCCGAGGGCTGCCCCTCCGGCGCGCTGTCCATTGTGCCGTGGGATCGCATCGTCTCTGTTTCTCAGAAGCTCTGATCCTGCCCGCAACCATCCATCAACCGATTGAAACAGGAGGGACATCAATATGTCTGTGAAAAACGGCATCAACGGCTGGGCGGGTACGATCGTTCGCGTCAACCTGACCACCGGCGAAATTACCAAGGAAGACACACTGCCCAAGTACAAGCCGTACATCGGCGGCATGGGCATCGGCTATAAAGTCATCTGGGACGAGGTGCCCCTGGACACCGATCCCCTCGGCCCGGACGCGAAGTGCGTGTTCGGTGTCGGCCCGCTGACCGCCTCCGGCGTGCCCTGCTCCGGCCGCATGAACATCACCCTGCTGAGCTGCTGGTCCAAGGGCTATTCCATCGTGGACGCTCACATGGGCGGCCATATCGCGCACGCCTTCAAGTATGCCGGCTATGACGCCATGATCGTGGAGGGCCAGAGCGACAAGCCCGTCTACATCCGCATCGAGGACGACAACGTCACCATTGAGGATGCCTCCCACGTGTGGGGCAAGGGCACCTTTGAGGCCAACGCCACCCTGGCCAAGGAAAACGGCCCCGAATTCGACGTGGCCACCATCGGCCCCGCCGGTGAGAACCTGGTGCCGATGAGCAACATCGTCACCTCCTTCGGCAACAGCGGCGGCGCCGGCATCGGCGCGCTGCTGGGCAGCAAGAAGGTCAAGGGCATCGCGGTGCGCGGCACCGGCGCTGTGAAGATCGCCGAACCCATGAAGGTGCGCCTGCTGAGCAACTACATGATCAAGGACCTGGTCGGCGGCAACAACAACCACACCGTGCCCTGCCACGCGCAGAGCTGGAGTGAGTATGTGGCCACCAACAACCGCTGGCAGGGTGCCCCCGGCATCACCTGGGACAAGGCCCCCAAGGGCCCCATCGACATGGGCGAGCAGCCCA
>CAMJPQ010000063.1 GCA_946407745.1 uncultured Clostridia bacterium | reverse complement strand
GCCCCTATAGAGTTTTCAAGGTCCGATCCACATTATGCATGTGGGAAGTTTGAGTAGATTATATATAGATGGCGTCGCATAGTGACTTTCTTCGCTGGTATGGCAATTAAAGGCGATAGCGATGATGCACACTTTATTTGTAGGAACATATCGCTCTTTTTGTGCCATTGTCTTCAAAGCCACTCATACAGTTCAGCATTTCGTGCTTTGTCGACACACGGCATCTGCCTGGTAATGTCCACAGCGCGCCAAATCACGGTATAACACAATAAAAACTAACAAAAAAAGTGCCCTGGATCAGCTTGAACCTGATCCAAGGCGTCAGGCAACTTTTCGCAAACCCCTCAAGGTACATTGATCAGTTTCGTAGTATTATTATACACTTCTTTGCGAAAAATACAATAGCAATAGCAATAACAAAATACTTACGCCACCTGAAACAGTTTTTGTGCAAAATTGCCTGTATTCCGCATCTGTTTTTTGAAGGTGGTGTTTTTTGTGCCTCTTTTTAATACGGTGCGCCCCGCGCCGGACGAACTGCTTCTGTCCTATTTCTTCCGCCTGAGTGAAGCAAATGCCGTCCCGGACATTGATGCCTTTATTTCCCACATGGTCATCGACTGTCGGTATGAAAAGTACTCCCTGTTCTCAAGGAACGGTGAGCACTTCAAAGGAACCTATACCGGCCTGGACTTCCCTGTCGGCAAACTGCTGAAAGCACTCCCCTCTCTCGCTGACATCTATGAAGATCCAATGCAATTCCTTTTCCGGCATACACTGTATCCGATCTACTCTTCCTTCCTGAAAAGCGAGGAAGAGTAGGCAGTCTTCCTGCACCAGTTTCGTTATGGGGAAGATTCTTTGTCCTCTCACTTCCTTGGCGTCATATTCCGGTCCTCTTTATATGTCTGCCGGACATGCATGGAGGAAGATAAACTCAGGTACGGCTTCCCTTACATCCACCGTTCCCACCAGATCCACGGTGTAACGGTCTGCTCGGTGCACAATCAGCTTTTATATACCTGCGCCCTCACAAAAAGGACCTCCCCTTCCTGAGGCCGTCCGCTGTGACCGCGGCTCAGAATTCAGGTCAAAGGAGTTCTCACGTATCTGTGAAGCACTGAATATCGAGAAAATGCTGGTACCGGGTGGCTCGGGGTCGCTGAAAGGTAATGTGGAGCAGTTTTTCCACCAGTATCACAGTAACATCAACGTGTTCACTGAATCAAAAGGTCTGATACTGAAGGATTACGGTTCAAAGCATCACATAGAGGCAGCCCTGAACATCAATGAAATCACCCGAATGACACTTTTGTACATCATTTACTATAATAACACGCAGATGGATCAATACCCTCTTACAAAAGAGATGACAGAAGAAGGCCTGATACCAACGCCGACCAATATATATGAATTTGGTGTAAGGCATTTCGGTACGCCGAGCTTCATAGGAGACAGGAGGCAATTCTACCTGAACCTTCTTCCCCGTGCGAAGGCTTCACTGAACAAATTCGGCATCCATTTCAGGGGGCTGACCTTTGTGGATGTGCATAACCCGGAACTGGTGGAACTGATGCTGAAAACCCAGCAGAAAAAGATACAGGTTGATATCCTGTATGACCCAGCTGACATTTCCCACATTTATTATCTCAACAGTGAGAAAGAATACTGTGATATACTGCTGAACACACGGCTCCCACAGTTTCAGGGCTATAACGGATTTTCATATGATATGTGGGAAGAGTACAGGCGCGAGCAGGCAAGAATAAAGAGCCAGGGCAAGGAGGAAAAACTGCAAATACGGGCTGAGTACGACATGCTGCAGCACGGTATAGCGGAAAGCGCGGTGGCTGAGTCCCCCACATACGCGGTCAGCAAAAACATGCGTCAGAAAAGGAAGGCGGAGCGTCACAGGGACGCATCCCGGGAGAGTGTCTCCAGCATCATTCAGGAAGAACAAAGAGCGGAGATAGCCGGTGAACCACAGGAAGCGATGATCAACAGGATACTCGATGAAAGAGAGGTCATGATAGAAAAGGCAGATGAAAAAAGCAGTGGAGGGACAAAAGGTATGGCCAGCAAAAAGACAAATGGTACGACCTACAAAAAAGCAAATGAACTGATCAATAAAAAGACAAATGGAAAGATTGCTGAGCAACAGGTCAGTTCCGCTCAAACAAAAACGGCTGATTCCACTGTACCGCAAAAGAGTGCCTTTGAATCCCTGTGCAGCGCTGTCAATGAAGGGCAGCAACCGCCGGATATGGCAAAAGAGGATCCTTTGCAGGGCGCTGAAGCAGTGAGTGCGCCAGAAGGCAAGGAGAGGGAGACCATAGAAGAGGATTTTTCAATTGACCATGTCATAGAGATGCTGCGAATGTTCTGACAAATTGTGGCGCACGCCCCGATTCCCTATGGACGCCAAACAGCAATCCACCTTGAAGGCCCTACCATAATAACGCGCAACAGACCGCCATTTGAAGCCGTCATGCAGGAGGTGCATATGATGAATTACAATATCAAGCCCTCCCCTATCGTACAGGAGTACACCACATTGGGTGACGGTGAACGCCTGTACGATGATGTGGAGTTCTATGGGACAACAAAGATTGTGGAGGCAAAGTATGTCCGCAGTATTACTTTTCCCGGAAACGCCCTGGTGGAGGCGCTCCCCGTTCCCCGGTCACTGCAGGAAATTGTCCTGGCCTGCCAGAAGGAAAACCTGGCGTTTGATTACAATACTGTCGTCCAGGAGCCCACCAGCAGGAAGCTCCAGCACATTATTGCGCTCAGGAGCCTTCACTATGTACTGCCAATGCAACAGCAGTTGGAGAACGGCTTCTATATGGCCCTTACGAATTCCTATGCGCACAGGGCATTTCTGGAGTCTCGCGCAGGCTCCTCCCCTATCACTGTGCAGGACACCGAGCATAGTATCAACAGGTCACTTTTGGGGGATCCTGCTGATGGAGCCTTTGGCGGCTTCTCCCTGATAGGAAAATCAAGCTGTGGAAAATCCTCCGCGCTCCGAGACCTCCTTAGGGATTATCCCCAGGTGATCATCCATCGTCACGAGGATCACACCACTTCTGTTCAGCTTGTTTATATTGTCGTCAACTGTTTCCTGAATTCAAACTTCAGGGCGCTGCTCAGGGCCATCGGGAAGGCAATTGATGTCGCACTGGGTAACCATTTCCCGTTCTATGAAGTCAAGCTGACTACCAAACCTCATGATAATCTGGGGTTCTCTCTGATCAGCCTTCGAACAATCATTGAAAAGCTGGGCATAGGGATGATTATCCTGGATGAGTTTCAGAGCCTTCAGCTTGACGCAAAGACTGAGAATTCGATGAACAGCCTGCTGTTTGTGGGGAACGAGACCAAATGCGTCTTCAGTGTAGTGGGCACGCGCTACTCCAACACAAGGCTCTTCAAATCGTTTGGCGACAGCCTGAAAAGCCACAGGCGCCTTGGTAACGAAATAGCGGCTGATAATTACTGTGACAATAAAAAGTTTGTATACGACCTGATCAACTGGCTGTTCAGGTACCAGCTCTTCTCCCCCAGGGTCACACCCGATGATGCGCTGCGGGAGGCAATGTATCAGTGCAGTAAGGAATCATTGATCAGCTGATAAACATTTTCACTTACATGAACATCGATTATATCCTGAAGGATGGTGCAGATAAGCCTGTAGTCAATGCTGAATATGTGCAGAAGACAGTGGAGCTCCACTTCCCTACTGTCCAGGAGCTGTTGAACAGCGGCAGCGATGACCTGACGCAGAAGCAGGAGCAGGCGCTTCTTTCATCCAGGTTGGAGAAGGAAGAAGAGATCAGGCAGCTCTATGCGGAGCAGTTGATGCTTGAAGAGAAAGATGAAAAGGACAAAACGGGCGGGGAAAACGCGGGTGAAGCTCCCGAAGACTTAGCAGTTATACGTGACAAGGCGATACATTCACTCAAGATGGTATTTAAAAACCAGTATACAGATGAAAACATCGAAAAGAAGGTCACTTCCGCCATGTGCGCACTGCAGAAAAAGAATGAAGTGCTGAGCACTGACGCGGTGTTAAGCGAAGCATCTATGCGCCTCCTGAAGGGAAAGAGTGACGCAAGGCCGGTCAAATCGCGGCCTGGAAAGGCAAAAGAAACCATCGGTGAGCCTGAGATGGACAAGCTAATTCTCGGCAGGCAAGGTTGACAATGCGCAGGGCTTTACGGAGGGAAAAGGCAAAGCGCTAAAGAGCGCCTTAAGGAAGTACGACAACTGGGATACTGTCAGCCCTATCGGAGCTATCCTCAGCTTTCCAGAATTTTTCTGATTCTTTTTTCTTCCTCTTCGGGCAGGGCGGGCAGCGTCGTCAGCACTGTCCTCTTTTGCCATTCCGCTTCTTCCGCGTACCCGAGGGCGGACAGAAGCACTGCTTGCCATGCGCGGCAGCGGCAGGCCACCGCAGATTCCTTTCCGTAGTGTGCCTCGCATACCGCTTCTGCCGCGCCGGCCATGATGAAGGCCTGCTCGTCATTGCCGCAGGCGTGCAGTACTTCCGCCGCGCCAAGGAAAACGCTGATTTTGATCACATGGCTGATGCCGGGGGTGTCACGCACCAGTGCACAGGCTCTTGCGCACCGCTGCACCGCCTCCTCCGGGCGGCCGTCCTCCATTTCAAGCAGCGCAAGGTTGTTCAGCGCGTTGGCCATCTCGTCGGGGTTTGTATTCCCGTTGGCCTCCATCCTCTCCACCGACTCAGCCAGTGCGGCCATCGCCTGCTGGCGCTCTGTGCACTTTCCCCGGAAGAACAGGTAGGAGTTCCGGGTATTGACCATCGTCTGTGACTGTTCGTCATAACCCCGGCCCGTCAGGTTCGCCATCACCCGGCGCATTAAGGACATCGCCTTCGGCCACTGCTGCAGGTCCGCATAGGTGTATGCCATGCGGGTATCATTGGCCGCCTCGGCCACCGAGCCCTGCAGGCCGCACTTCTCAATCAGAGAGCGCGCTTTTTTCAGTGATTCAAGCGCAATGTATGGCTTTTTATCAACGTGGCGCTGTTTGCCGCCCAGAAAATTGAGATAGACAATGAGCTTCTCCTCCTCGGTTTCCTCCGGGCGGAGTTTTTCAAACAGCCCATCCGCCTCGCTGCCGGTGAGATGCGCCGCGCCCACCTCCAGCACGTTCAGCAGCTCGTCGTAATAGGGCGTGTCCTTCAGAAGGCGGGGCGGCATTTTCAGCAGCTCCCTGGCGGAGAGGGCGTAGTCATCCGCTCCGCTGCCAAGCAGCGCCCACAGCATGTGAATAATGTGAAGCTCAATTTCCTGCGCGTCTGTGTGTGGATGAGTGTCCAGCCAGCGGCGGTGAATGTCCGGCAGGCGGTGCTGAATCACGCTGTGATGGAGTGACATGGCCGCCATTTCCAGCGCCGTGAGCACACGCAGTCCGTCCGCGCTGAGACCATCCTCGCAGCAGAGAACCGCGGAGAGCGCAAGCTCGAACTCCGCCTTCTTTGCGGCGTCCATCGGCGGCTGCAGGCGCTCGGCCCACCGGCGCCACAAAAGCGGATGCTCCTCACAGCGGCAGGGTGTCAGCCGCAGCGTTTCCGCCAGAGCCGGATGCAAAAGAAAACCTGTATTGCCGGAAATGAGCCAGCTTTGATTTGCCAGCGTCTGCAGCTGAAGCGAGAGAGGAAGCTGGTCCTGCGGAATGTCCGCCGCCAGCGGCTCCAGCAGCTGTGCTGTCCAGCTTTTGCAGGGGAAAAGGCTCAAAAGGCGCAGCAGCCGCAGCTCATTTCCGTTCAGCGCGCCGATGTCGAACAGCGCCTGCAGCGAGGCTGTCAGGCCGATCACCTGCCGTCCGTTCACATAGGCCAGTTCATTGAGCCGGCGCTGGTCCAGCCGGCGCAGGATGTCTTCCGGCTGCCAGTAACTGGCCCGGCAGACATGGCCCAGGATGATCAGCGTCAGGGGATGGCCGCCCGTGATGGAGACAATCTGCCGCACGGCCACCGCCTGTTCGGCGTTTTCCTGCAGCCCGGCCGTTTCCAGGAAAAGGCGCGCGGCCCCCTCCTCTGAAAGGCCCTCCATCGGCACAGCGCAGAAGCCGGCGAGCCCGCCAAGGCGGCCCGTGGCCAGCACATCACAGCCAAGACTGTTCAGATAGCCGGCCTCCTCTTCGCTCAAAGGGGAAGGCCCGAGGTTGTCCACCAGCAGCAGGGTGTGCGGTCCGTCTTCCTCCAGCAGCTGCTTCACTGCGCGGAGAAGTGCGTCATCCTCTTCTGCCTTGAGGGCGGGGAAGGCGTTTCGAACACTTTGCGTGAGGCTCCCCTCATACTGCACAAAAGCAGCCCGGGCATAGCAGGAGCCAAGCAGCGGGAGTGCCTGGCGTACCAGCTCGGTTTTGCCCGCGCCGCCGATGCCCGTGATCAGTACCCTGTGCGTGTCACGCAGCTGATTGGCAACGCGCTGCGGCGTCAGCTCAACGGTAATGTAGTTCTCCGCCGGCGGGCAGAGCAGCAGCCCGTCGGAAGCGGACAGCAGTGTCCAGCGCTCCCCCGCATTCTCCCTGTTCAGCATATCCCACAGCGCGTCAGGCAGCAGCGAGGCGTCCAGGCAGCGCTGTGTCAGCGCGTCGCAGTTCATCATCTGGCCATACAGGCTGAACACGCACAGCCAGCTCAGCCGGCAGGCATCGTGGAACAGGCGCGGGGATTGCCGCTTCGCCGCAAACGGCGAGGGCTGCCAGGCGCGCAGTGAGAGCAGGTACTCCCTGACAACGGGTGGAATGAAGAAATCGTCGCGGAAGCAGAGATTCTCAAAATCGGTCAGCAGGTTGGCAAACAGGTCCGCCCGGTAGCCGCGCCGGGTCAGAAACCGCATGTTGTGGCGTATGAGGCGGCTGAGCGACGCGGCATTCAGGCCGCTGTCCAGCTCGGTGCGCAGCAGGCGGGAAGCGCTGCTCCCGCTGCGGTTCATCATGTTGGACTGCACGCGGGGGTGCGAGCCGTCCAGCGGCAGCAGCGCGTCCAGCGTTTCTTCCGTCGCGATGGGTGCCAGCTCCTCCCGCCAGAAGCGAATCAGTGTCATGCCCCTGAGGCGCTCCTCCGGAAAGACATAACTGAAAAGGCCGCTCAGCCGGCCGGTCAGCAGGCGGTAAATGTTTTTCGGCGTCAGCAGATAGTGCGTTAGCTCAGCCATGGCTCGGCCTCCCGGTGCAAAAAAGCAAATATTGCATACAATGCAATAAGAGAATGATAACATTCAGCCCACTCGGATGCAAGGAGGCGAAAACACACGCAGAAAAACTCGCACATTTTGAGGCGCTTTCTTGCGCGGCAAAAACTGAAAAGTCGCAGCATTTATGGGCATTTTCGCTTGACATGAAATGAGGGGAAAATATAATTCTAATTGTCTATTATTCTTTCAGCATAAAATAGCAGGGGGTTTATAATCAAATGAAGAAGAAAACAGTGATGTATCATCTGTTATTGTTTGCAGTATTGGCAGTTGCCCTGTGCTCTATTCATTCGGATTCATTGGCGGACATTAGTTCGGGATGGCTATGGCCCGTATCACCCAGCATAAGGACGATGTTCCGCGGCTACACTAGTAGTCATGGTGCAATTGATATAGACCATGTTGGCATAGGAACAACGATATATGCTTCAAAAGCAGGACAAGTAATCGCTGTATATGACGGATGCAACAAATCATATACTGGAAGCAGCGATTATTCCAGTTGCACATCAAGCACATGTAATCCTGTCGCAAAGATTTGGAATTGGAATACAGACACATTGTATACAACAAAAAGCGGTATCTTTACCTCATGTACAATGAATGATCATACATATAACCGTTGCAATTACGGCTATGGGCGTGGTGTGATCATCAGACATGAAGATGGAGGAACAGCTTACTTCTCGTGCTACGCGCACATGGATACAGTGGCTGTAAGTGCTGGACAACGGGTAAGCCAAGGTCAGGTAATTGGTACAACCGGAGCGCATGGTAATGCTTTCGGCGCACATCTTCATTTTGCAATAGGTTCTACTGGGTCAGTGTCAACATATCCCGTACAGAATTCTGCCCGAATCAATAATAACCCAAATTCGCCTGATTACCATATCACTTCAACGCAAAAAACGAATCTGTCCGTATCAAGCGATGGCTATGTCTATAACACAAGCGGTGTAGGTTACATTTTCAGTGTATGCCCTGCCGCTCCTACCCCTGTCGTCACTTGTTCTGATCAATATCACTCGGTGGACATTACCTGGGCCGAAACAACCGGTCAGGATTTCTATAGTCTCCGCCTGTACGACGCCAGTGGTGAAACTCGAATCTACCTGAGAGATTACATTCAGCACACCGCGTACTCTGCGCTACTGCTGCAACCGGGAAACTATTGGGCGGAAGTGGCCACTGTTGTAGAGAACGTTCAAGTGAATACGAGCACAAAGGTACCCTTCACCGTGACTGCCGGAACCCTTCCTGATATGCCTTCTCCGCTGTCCTGGCGGATCGCAGACGGCAAGTTGTTCCGCCTTTATCCGGTCGGAGGTACATGGCTGACTGACAAAGCCCTGGCAGCGCAGGCGGGCGGACATCTGGCGTACATCACCAACCAGACCCGGCAAAACGCAATCTTCGAAATGGTCAGCGCGGCAGGACAGTGGGCTTATCTCGGCGGTCATGGCCACTACTACACGTGGCAATGGCTAAACAGCACCGTGCTCGCCTCCGGCTATACCAACTGGGCGGCCAACAAGCCCGATAACTGGGAAGGGACGGAAAACGTCCTGATGATGTATCCATCGGATGGCACATGGGAAGATGTCCCGAATTCTTACACTCCTTATTATGTAGTTGAATTTGACCCTGTGTCGCTGGACCTGAGCTTTTATCAGCCGTCATGGGGGCCCAGTGCAGATCAGATTCGCGACAATGTCTCTGTCGGTGTCACTTTTTCAGACGGCACAGCCTTCTATGTAGATGACTTTGGCCTCTCATACGTAGAGAGCGACGAAGAGATAACTGTCACAGTAACCTGGGGTGGACTGAGCGCCACTGATTCAGTGTCCGTGATAGACAATCCGCCGGAAATAACCAGTTGCTGGATTGAGAATGTTGACAACTGGGGCTATGACGTATGCGCAACGGCGACGGATGACAACGGCGTGGCCTATTATGTATTCGGCACCTGGCACGATCCGCAGACAATTGACGATGCCTTCTGGGAAACCGTAGCGGCCGAAGAAGACGGCTCCATCCGCTACCATGTGGACATTGCCAATTACGATTACGCAGCCGATGTGAACTACTATACCCGCGTCATCGTATTTGATACAGCCAACAGCAGCGGTGAAGCCGAGTATGACGCCTCCGCATACGTCGAGATGCTGGACCTGTTCGAGCAGCGCAACGGGGATCTGACCATGACGCTGCCCGCCGCCCTCACTACCATTGAGGAGGGGGCCTTCCAAAATGTGGCCGCGCAGTATTTTGTGCTCTCGCCGAATGTGACCGCCATTGAGTCGAACGCCTTTCCTGAAAACGCCGTGGTTTACCTGTACGGCTCGAGCATTGAGACACTGGGGCCAGACCTGTTCGGCGGCGGCCCGGGCATCTTTGTGGAGATGGGCGAGGCAGACCGCTGGCTGATGGAAACCTTCGACGGCACCGAGGTGTCGTATGTGCTGCGCAACAGTGTCGTGCCGAAACTGTGGGGCGAGTGGAGCGAGTGGTCCACCGACCCGGTGGAGGCGGACGAGAACACCCAGGTGGAGACCAAGACCGAATACAGAACGCGCGGCATTTCCTACGCCACGAGATACACCGACTGGAGTGCCTGGTCTTCCTGGTCACTGACAGCGCAGGCCATTCCCGACGCCAACCTGAAGCAACAGCGGACCCAGCTGGTCTATCCTTACTATTGCTTCATCTGCCCCACCTGCGGCTGGCATTCCGCCTACTGGGGCACAGGTAAATGCACCAACGGACACAACATCTCCTCCCACGACTTCGACATCAACGTGTACAACATCACTACGCCCAAGAGCGGCTGCACCGTGGTGGGCGGCAAATACCGGACCGTCTACAACGGAGAGTACTGGTACTACTGGGATGACGGCAGCGATCCGGACAACCAGACCGTCAAGACCGAGTACAGCTACCGCACCCGCACCGCCTATCAGGAAGCTGTGTACACCGACTGGAGCGAGTGGAGTGACACCCCTGCCGTCGCCACGGCTACCTTGGAGGTGGAAACCCGCCTGCTCTACCATCACAGGACGAAGAACTGAGCCCCGGTTCGACAGGGCTTCCTACTCTATCTTCGGAAGCGGGAGCATGATAGCCGGTACGGCAACTGCCGGTAATTCGGCAGAAGATCTTCAACAGCCCCCCCCACCCCAAATAATGAGCACCCGTCAGGGCCTTTGTGCCTGGTGGGTGTTCTTTTCATTCCAGAGAGTCTGCGGTATCACTTCGATTTTATTTCAATCCACCCGCCCCGTGCGGGGCGGGACCTGACATCCTGATAAAGCGCATGGAGGGCAAAAATATTTCAATCCACCCGCCCCGTGCGGGGCGGGACCGCAAAAATGTGGTTTTTTGCACACATTTTTTGCCTCTCTGTGCTTTCAGAAGCCGCTTTGCCTGTTTCGTTCGTCCGTTTATGCAGTATTTGCTCTGTTTGGCATGAATAATGAATATAAACTTGGCTAGGCAGCTTCATACCCGTAAACGGGTCTATGTACTCCTTCATGCTGATCTGGTCTGCCATCGCATCTTCCTGTAGTTGATTCCGGATGTACTCCGCAATCCGCTCCTTGTTCCGTCCTACTGTGTTGACATAGTATCCTCTGCACCAGAAATGTCTGTTCCCATATTTGTACTTTAGATTTGCATGCCGATCGAAGATCATGAGCGAACTTTTTCCTTTCAGGTACCCAACAAATTGTGCTACACTAAGATACGGCGGAATACTCACCAACATATGAATGTGATCTGGGCATGCTTCCGCTTCTATGATTTCCACCTTCTTGGCTTCGCATAGTTGCCGAAGAATCTTTCCGATATCCGCCTTTATCTGCCCGTAGATGACCTGCCTCCGAAACTTTGGTGCAAACACAATGTGATATTTGCAATTCCATTTCGTGTGTGATAGACTTTCACTGTCATTTGTCATGAATGACAACCTCCTTTGCTCTTTGTTGCGGTTGCTACACCTGCTTCAAGTATAGCAAAGGAGGTTCTCATGCTAAAGCTCTTTTATTCCACCAGCTCTGCTGGTGGTTTTTTCTCGCCCTCGGCGCACAAAAAAGCCCCTGCGGACATATTGTCCGCAAGGGCTCCCGGAAATCATGGATCCGTCCGGTCAGCGGGCGGCGATCCAGTCGGCGCTGACGGGAACGAAGGTAAGGCTCTCCACGGCGTTGGCCAGATCCTCCGCCGCCGAGCCGGCACAGCCGTAGATATACCGCACGGCACTGCCCGCAAAGGGGTTGCCGCTGATGGCGGTCACGCAGGGCGGGATCACGACCGCCTCGGCCGCGATGCCTTCGAAGGCACCCGCCTCGATCACCTTCAGGGAATCGGGCAGCACCAGCACGCTCAGCCACCGGGCGTACAGCGTGATGTCGCCGTACACGGGACTCGTGAAGTCATATGGTGCGCCGGCGCATTCCGCATCCGCGTACCAGCCTCCGAAGAGGTACCCGTACCGGACAGGCTCGGCCGGCTCCTCCGCGCACTCCTCAAAGTTCAGCGCCTGCATGGGCACCTCCGTGCCGCCCCGGCTGTCAAAGATGACAGCGGCCTTGCAGAACACCGTGGCGCCCAGCAGCGGCGCGTTGCCGGCCTCGCGGATGTCGACGGCGTCCCACTCGAAACGCACGCCCTCATAGAATACGGTCTCAAGGTCGCTCCCGTCGAACGCATAGGTCTGGACCGCCTGCACACCGCGGTGGATGGCGACGGAGGCCAGATTGGTACAGTCGCGGAACACGTTGGACTCGATGGTCGTCACGCCCAGGGGCACGAAGACGTTCGTCAGCCCGGTGCAGCCGCGGAAGGCGCCGCTGCGGAGGTACTTCACGCCGTCCGGGACGAAGTCCAGGTCACTCAGGCCGGTGCAGCCGCAGAAGGCGTTCGCGCTGACGGCGACGATGCTGTAGGGCAGGGTGATCTCCGTCAGGCCCGTGCAGCCCCGGAAGCCCGCGGCGACG
The DNA here is from genome assembly GCA_946407745.1 of uncultured Clostridia bacterium. GTDB lineage: Bacteria > Bacillota > Clostridia > Christensenellales > Aristaeellaceae > RUG11272. Next base: position 4,554 of record CAMJPQ010000063.1, on the reverse strand, counting down.
GCCACACCGTAGGGGACCGACACATGGTTCAGCGAGGCGCAGTTGAGGAAGGCGTCGTCGCCCAGGGCGGAGATGCTCTCCGGGAGGATGCCCGTTGTCATCTGCGCGCAGCCGGCGAAGACGTTCTTTCCGACGGAGGTCACGCCATCACCGATCTCCGCGGTCCGGATCTGATCCCGGAAGGCGTACAGCGGAGAGTCCGCGGCGGCGGCATAGTCGTACATGGAGCCGGTGCCGCTGATCTTCAGCGCGCCGGTCGGGCTCAGGATCCAGGTCACGTTCTCGCCCAGGGCGCCGTTGGGGAAGGGCTCGAACTCAATGTAATTGTAGGCCGCGGCATGGACCTCCGCCGTCGAGCCGGGCCATCCGTGCAGGGTCAGCGTGCCGGTGTGGCTCAAGAACGTTTCGTCGGTGAAGACCGTCTCCGGATTGAGCACCGTCACGTCGGATACGGAACTGTTGCTGAAGCAGTTCCCGCCGGCTTCGGTCAGGGACGCCGGCAGCGTGACGGAAGCCAGATTCCGGCAAAGGGTGAAGGCGCACTGGCCGATGGACGTCAGGCCCTCCGGGAGGGTCAGCTCCGTCAGGGCGCTGCAGGCGTAGAAGGCTTTGGTACCGATGGACGTCAGGCTGCCCGGAAGGGATACGTCGGCAAGGTTCTGGCAGTAGTAGAAGCTGTAGCTCCCCACCCTGGTCACGCCGTCCTCGATCACCACGGCGGTCACGTCGCCGCGCAGGTCATACCAAGGCACGCGGAAGCCCACCGCGGCGGAATGGTGATCCATGGGACCTGTGCCGGAAATCACCAGGGTGCCGTCGTCGTAGAGGTGCCAGCGCACATTGTCTCCGCAGGGGCCGCCCACCTGCCGCCACTGCGCGGTGAGGGTCAGGTCCCCGGTCATGTCGATGATCTCACCCGGCTGTCCGGCATCCCAGCCGTCGAAGACATAGTCCTCCGACGGTTCAAAGCCGCATGGCGGAAGCGTATAGGTCTGGCCCACATGCTCCGCGGGCGCCATGCTCCCCGTGCCTCCGTTCGCGTCAAAGGTCACGGTGTAGTCTGCGACGGTGAAGGTTTTCTCCATTCCCACCTGGAAGGAGCTCTGGTAGTAGGAAGAAACGCCTTCCGTACTGTCATTGATATGATACACCACGGACGGATCGATCCGGAGATCCTCGCTTGCGGCGCGGATATAAACGACAATCGTGTAGGTTTTTCCGTTCTCGAAGACATCTTCCGGCATAAGCGGCATGGCGTCGGGACCGTAACGGTGATCTTCATCGAACCACTGATAGCTGTACACATTGTAGGCATCCGTTGTGACCGTGGGCGCGGCGGGATGCGCACCCAGCTCCGGTTCCGCCACATATACGTACAGTTCACTCATCAATGCGCCGCTGTACGTATAGTAAGCCCTGACCGTCACCGGCGCGTTGCCCATCACGAACGTGGTGGAAGCGCTGTTCGGATCCGCCAGCGTCACGCCGCCGGTGACCACAGTCCAGCGGACAAAGGCAAGGTTTGGCCGCTCGTTGGCGGTGACGGTTACGACCTGGCCCAGCTGGGCGGAGGTCCGGTCGGCAGTGCCGTCCACGACCTCCACAGTGCGGTAGATAGCCGACCAGCTGGCAAAGACCGTGGTATCCTCCGTGAAGACGGTATTGGTAGTAACCGTCTGTGAGCCGCCTGCCGTCGGGATGAACCAATGGTTGAAGGTATACCCCTCGCGGGTAGGCACAGGCAGGGAGGTCAGCTTTCCCTGGCCGTTGGTCGTGGCTGTGGCGGGGCTCACGGTACCGCCGTTGGCGTCGAAGGTGACGGTCCTGGACACATACTTGTACGTAGCCTGCATCGCCGTGTTCCCGGAACCCATCTGGACGAGGGTGGACCTGCTGTAATAGTCGATGATCTGCGCGTTGCCTCCCGACAGGATCCACTTCTGGAAGATCATGCCGGGGATCTCATCCGCGGTGATGGTGAAGAGCTGTCCCTCGTGGGCGAGGTATGTGCTGCTGGTACCGTTGACTACGGTGATCCGGTGCTCGATCGGGACCCACTCGGCGTGCAGGGTGGTGCTCTCACGGAAGACGGTCTGCGTGTTGACGGCGATCTTGTTGCCCCCGTAGTTGTAGTACCAGCCCCGGAAGGCGTGCCCTGTGCGGGTGGGCACGGGCAGACTCGTCAGCCGGCCCTGCGCGTCGGGCGCGGCCGTGGTGACGTCGCACCGTCCGCCCTCCGGGTCGAAGGTGATGACGCACGGCACCTTGTTGACCGTGCATTCCGCGCGCAGGTAGGAGTCGCTGGCGTGAAAGACTTCGATCACCACCTTGCCCGCGCCCTCGCCCGCCATATCCCACGGCAGGTCAAAGGTCGTGTAGGGATTGATCTCCGAGCTGATGACGCTCGCGGCAAGCTTGCAGAAGCTGCCGTCCTCGTTGTAGGTCAGGACCCGGTACATCCAGGGCTTGAAATTGGTGAACCAGGCCATGTGGAAGGTGCCGTGGTGATACACGTACCCGCCGCTGGGCTTCGTGTTGAACTTGACGTTATAGTCCTTCTCCACGTTGAAAGAGGATTCGGTGTAATACCCGTTTGCGTTGATCGCGTAATAGGCCCGGACCCACATTTCCCCGCGGGAGGCGCCGAGGCTCGAGAGCCTGTAGGTCATCGCGGGATTCATTTCCTCCGTCAGGGCGGCAATCGGGACCAGATAGTCGCTGTTAAGCTTGGTGCCGATCTCCACCAGGACCGGCCTGAAGGAGGTCTGCCAGGCAACCGTGTGATATCCGTCGGGCGAGATCAGGGCATCGGGCGGCTCGAACAGGAACCTCATCAGGGAGTAATCCCGGGTGAAGGGCTGGGAGGTCCGGCTCTTGTTCCCGTTGAAGGTCGCGGTGACGATGTACTGGTCGGTCTTGCTGCCGCCCGCAAAGGGCAGCTCATAGGACTGCGTACGGGAATGGTTGTCCGTGCGCTCCTCCAGGAGGATGTCGCCGGACGCCATGTGCCGGTAGATGCTGACCGTATCGGGCCGGAAGCTGGTCTCCCAGGAGACGCGGAAGGCGTCCCCGGCCTCGTTGATCGAGACGGTGGGCTCCTGGTAAAACTTTATGCTGTCCCAGTCGAAATCGTGATACCCGCTCTCGATATAGTCGTAAGAGCCGTCACCGTAATAGCACCTGAGTATGTAGCCGTGCTCATCCGCCTCGGAGAGCGGGACGAACATATGATAGCCGCCGCCCTGATGCCCGACTTCATGCTCAAAGAAGACCAGGACGACCGAACGCAGCGGTGTGAAGGAGGGCTCAAAGTCGATCCGGAAATCCTCGTAGGAATATAAGTAGCTGCAGGTCGGCTTGACGGTAAACCCCACGTTGTACCAGTTATTCCGAAAGCTGTCGGACATGAACCATTCACCCGCCGCATTGCAGAGGCGCACGTAATAGATCGTAGACGATGGCTCATAGTGCATCGGGATGGGCCAGGCCATGGACTGCTTCAGGTCCGCGGGATCGGTGATTTCGTCCACGATCGAAAAGCCGCCGGACACCTCTTTGAGGATCTGGACCTGCGCCGGCACAAAGCTGGTCTCCCAGGAGATGACAAAGGTACGGTCGCTGCCGCGCATCTTGCTGGTGGGCTGGGTGGTGAAAACCTCATTGGCTGCCGCCTGCGCGGCCGTGCACCACAGCGCCGCGATCAGCACCGCCAGTGCCAGAATTACAAGATATCTTCTCTTCATATGCAGGAACCTCCCCGTCTGCATCGCTTTTCACCCGAAGGCGCCTGTTCCGGCCGCCGGACACACACATTTTTTATAAAAGTATAGCACGGAAGTCCTTTTACAGTCAATGCCGAATCCTGTCTTTCCGGCGGCTTGTATACCGGCCGCGCATCACAAAAGCAAAAAAAGGTTCTTCACGGAAAGTTAGGGAAAGCATATGGGGGGGTTCGCGCTCTGCGGAGCGCGCCAGGGGCTTTCCGATCGCCCCTGGACCCTTCGGAGCCGTCTCTTTCTTGTTAGTTGTCGGGTAAGGCTGAGAGCATAGCCTGGCATTCCATCAAAAACCTGACAATTCCCCAAGAATGATTTATCGGGACGGCCCCGAAGGAGTCCAGAGGATTCGGAGCGCCCGGAAAACTGTCCGGTGGACAGTTTTCAGCGGAGAATGGGCGGCAGCCCCGGATCGATCGGAAAGCCCTCTGGTGCGCCAGCAGGCGCATTCCCTCACCAACGGAATTTCCCTAACTAAACGTGAAGAACCTACTTATTGCCTTCAAACTGGGCTTCCAGTTCGTTCAGTGTATACCCAAAGAAGACATTTGCCTTTGAATTGTATTCCAGTTCGTCCAGATAATCCTGAGAGATGTAAATCGATGTGACATTTTCGACGAAATAATCCTCGCTGTCCAGTTCGCTCACGAGTGATTCATACAACGTGTCTTCAATGTACGTCCGCAAAGCCGGATCGCCAAGCGACCGGAACTCCGGATGTGGATGCTCATGAACTCAAGATGCAGACAGAGGTGATGACAATGAAGAGAGTGGTATG
>CAMJPQ010000062.1 GCA_946407745.1 uncultured Clostridia bacterium | reverse complement strand
GTGACCCAAATCGCCCCAGTTCACTGGGGAGATGTCGCGTAAGCGACAGAGGGGCTGTCCGAAGAGGGGGACCGCTTGCGGTGGAGGGGCCATCGCCCGGAAAATGAAACGCGCCCCCGGTCTCCGTTTCAGGCAGGCCGGGGGGCAGAGCATTCAGTTCTTCCGCCGCTTTTTGCTGACAATCAGCACGACGGTCACCACAACGGCCACAATGGCCAGGAAGGGCAGGGCGGCTACGAGGAACACGGCGCAGTCCGCGACAAAATCGGTGAAGCGCTCCCAGCCAAGCTGCAGGGCGCCGGACAGGCGCTCGCCGAGGCTCAGCTCAACCGCCTGTGCGGTCTCCTGGGGGCGTTCCTCCTTCAGGCTGATGCTCACGGTGGAATAGCTCACCTTCTGGTCGGTGGACTGAAGGGACGCCGTGAGGGAATCGATCATGTACTGGGTGGAGGCGATTTCGTTCTCCAGCTCCAGCAGGTCGCTCAGGTCGGCCGCCTCGGTGACCAGGGCGCGCAGGCGGGCCATCAGCTCCTTCTGCGTTTCCAGGCGGGTCAGGGTATCGTAATAGCTGTCCGTCACATCGTTTGTATTCAGGCTCTGTGAGGTCACGCGGCCGGCCTCGCCGCTGCCAGCAAGGAAGCTGTCCAGCTGCCCGGCGGGAATGCGCAGGGTGATGGAGGCCGTTTTCAGGCCTTTGGAGCCCGTGGAGACCGACGAGGAGGAAACCCAGCCGCCAGCGGCCTCGCACAGGCTGTTCAGCTGCGCGTAGCTTGCGTCGAAGTCCTGCGTGACAATGGTCAGCGAAGCGTTGCGGATCAGCTTCTGCGGCCTGGCAGGCGCCTCGGGGCTGTTCGCGGTATAGCGTTCGCCGCCCATGGCAGTCTCTTCCATTTCAACCAGGTCGTCCTCGTACATGGCCGCCGCGGGTGCTGCGTACTTGGCGCTGCTGTTGGCAACATAGCCTGTGTCATAGTCGGCGTAGGCCCCGTAGGCGGCTTCCTCGCTGGTGTAGACCGCCTCCTGCGGGATGACGGCCTTGCCGCTCTCCGGCGCGGCGGAAAAGCGGGAAGGCAGGTCATCGCGCGTCAGCAGCGTGCCGCCCACCACAAACACCGCGGCCGCCGCGACCGCCAGCGCGCGCTTCCAGCCCCGGGAAAGGCCCCTCTTTTTGCTCTCCTTCGGTTCAAATTCGTTTTTCATGGTGTCCTCCTCCACAAGCCGCATCCACTGCTGGTGGAGGTCCTCCGGCATCGGCGGAGTGTCCTCTCCCAGCGTGTTCAGGTTGTCCAGGAGGGCGTCCAGTTCGCGGTCTGTCATGCGCGCTGCCCTCCTTTCACCTTATTGGACGCAGCGGGAGCGGAAAAGTTCCCCCCGGCGCGCAGTATTTCTTTCAGCTTCTCCCTGCCGCGGCTGATGCGGCTCTTCACCGTGCCCACACTGACGCCTGTGTACGAGGCAATTTCCTCATAGGGCCTGCCTTCCACCGCAAACAGCACCAGCGGCACGCGCTGCTCCTCCGGCAGCTGCTTCATCGCCCGGCGCAGCGCCTCTTTCTGTTCGCCCTTTTCCAGCGCCTCCTGGGGGCCCGGGCCCCCGTCCGGCACATCAAAGCCGCGCTCGCTCAGCTCCTCCACGGATTCGCGCTGCTGCTGCGGCTTGCGGCGGCGCAGCGCGTCCAGGCAGCAGGACACCGCCACCCGGTACAGCCAGGTGGAAAAGGAGGCCTCGCCCCGGTACCCGCCCAGCGATCTCCAGGCGCGCAGCATAGTTTCCTGCATGGCGTCCTGCGCGTCCTCGGTCTGTGACATCAGCTGCCAGCACACGCGCCACACCATGCCCTCGTGCGGCGTGACCAGCCGCTCAAAGGCGGCTGTGTCGCCCTGCCTGGCCATGGCCAGGTCACTCAGCTCCGACATTGGGGGTGTCACCTCCTGTCAGCAGTGATTCAAGCGCCTCCCGCGCGGATGCGCGCGCCTGGGTGGCCTTCGCGGCCTTCACAGCCTCCATTGCCTCCGTCAGCGCGTCGGAGCGGGCCTTCAGCGCGGCCAGCGCGGCCTCGTCCTTCACCTGCTGGGCCTGCAGCTCCTCCAGCTGCGAGGTAATCGACGCGATTTTATCGGTGGATTCCGTCAGGGAGAGCCGGGCCTCCCGCAGGGCTTCCTCCGCCACCTTCCGGCGGTCCTGCAGGGCTGTCTTCTCGCTGTCGGTCTGCGTCCAGGCAGCGCGGCTTTCTGTCAGCTGGCGGGTCAGCTCCGTCCTTTCGGCTTCCATGGCCCGTATTCTGCCCACGCGGGCGAAGCACAGCGCCACCGCGGCGGCCACCGCCAGGGCCAGCAGCACCGCCAGCACCCTGTCCGTATCACGGCGCATCCGTGTCCGCCTCCTCTCCGTCCAGCAGGGCGCGGGCTTCCTGCTCCAGCCGAGCCAGCTCTGCCTCGGCCTCCGTCAGCGCCTGCTGCAGCTCCTTCGCCTCGGCGCGCCTGTCCTTCCGCTCCGCGCGCAGCGCTTCCTCGCGCTCCGCGGCGGCGTCCGCCTGCGGCTGAACCTCCGCCAGCTCCTTTTCCACCTGGGGCAGCGCTGCGCTCACCTCGTCGTACTCCGCCTGCTGCTTGCGCTCACGCCCGCGGCTGGTGCTCAGCTGCGTCTGCAGATCCGGCAGTACGCGGTTCAGGTCGCTCTGCCGCAGGGCCGACCACACAATCACGCCGCAGGCCGCCAGCAGCACGGCCACCGCCAGCGCCCTGAAGGCGGCAGGCAGCGGGCTGTTCTTTCTCTTCATGTGTACATCCTCCGGTGTTATGGCTGTCGTCTTTCAGCGCTTCGGCACGGTGTACAGCCCGTCCTGACGCCGGCCTTCCGGCTTTCCCCCAGGGCAGCGCCGCGCAATTCAGCGGTTTTGTCCTTGACAATTCATCCGTTTTGCGTAAACTTGTTATGTCAATTTGGTTTACGCAAGGAGGTCTGTCATTGTCTTCCGCATCCCGTACCTTCCCCGTGCGCGCACTGGTGCTGTGCGCGCTGTTTGCCGCGCTCACAGCTGTGTGCGCGCAGGTCATCATCCCCATCGGCCCTGTGCCGGTTTCCCTGTCGCTGTTGCCTGTGCTGCTGTGCGGGGCGCTGCTGCCCTGCAGGCAGGCGCTGTTGGCCATGGCGGTTTATTTGCTGCTGGGGCTCGCCGGTGCGCCGGTGTTCTCCGGCTTCTCCGGCGGCCCGGCCAAGCTGTTCGGCGTCACCGGCGGATACATCATCGGCTACCTGCCCTGCGTGCTGGCTGAGAGCCTGCTGCTGCGCACCGGCCGCGCCTGGTGGAAGCAGGCTCTGGCGATGGCCGCGGGCGTGCTGCTCTGCTACGCCTTCGGCACTGCCTGGTTCATGATCACCCGGCACACCTCGCTGATGGCCACGCTCTCCGCCTGTGTGCTGCCCTTTTTGCCCTTCGACGCCGTCAAGATCGCGCTGGCGGTGATACTCTCGCTGCGCATTTCACCGATCATCGGCAAGCTGGTATAGCGCCTTCACCGCGCCGCGCATGGCGGTGGGCACAGCCAGGGCGCGCAGCTGCTCCGCGGTGAAGAAGCGCCAGCCCTCCTTTGGCTGGCTGTCCTCCGTCTGCGCGGCACACAGCTTCATCTCCCACACGCGGTGGGTAAACACATGCCGCGCCTCCCCCAGCTCCGACGGCGGCGAGACGCGCAGGCCGGTCAGCCTTTCCAGCGCGTCCGGCAGGCTGCTCTGTTCAGGACGCCCTTCCACCATGGGGAAAACCCACAGGCCGCGCAGCAGGCTTTCCGTGCGCTGCCGCATCAGCCACCTGTCTCCGCAGCGAATGAGCGCCACCGTCCACTGCTGCGTGAGCGGCGGCTTTTTCTTTGGAACACAGGGCAGCTCCTCCGCGATGCCCGCCTTCAGCGCGGCGCAGTCCGCCCGCAGTGGGCAGGCGTCACAGTCCGGCGTGCCGGGCACACAGACACGCGCGCCAAGGTCCATCACCGCCTGGTTAAAGTCCCCCGGCCGCTCCGGCGGCACCAGGGCGGCCGCCTCCGCGTCAATCAGCTTCGCTACCGCCGCAGCGCGTACGTTTTCCCGTATGCCGCGCAGCCGGGAGATGACGCGCAGCGCGTTGCCGTCCACAGCGGGCACCGGCTCGCCAAAGGCGATGGACGCAATGGCCGCCGCCGTATACGGGCCGATACCATGAATGGTTTTCAGCTCGTCGCTTGTGCGCGGCAGGCTGCCGCCGTACAGGGTCATGACCTGCCTGGCGCCGCGGTGCAGGTTGCAGGCCCTGGCATAGTAGCCCAGCCCCTCCCACAGCTTCAGCACCTGCGCCTCCTCGGCGCGGGCCAGCGCCGCCACATCCGGGAAGGCATCCAGGAACCTGAGGTAATAGCCGATCACGGTTTCCACACGCGTCTGCTGCAGCATGGTTTCACTCACCCAGGTGCCGTAGGCGGAGGGGTGAGTGCGCCACGGCAGCCGCCTGTGCTCCGCGTCGTACCAGCGCAGCAGCTTTTCCGCTTCCGGGCGCATCACTTGGCCTCCGCCCAGTTTGTGCCGGTGTGCACCTCCGCCACCAGGGGCACGCGCAGCTCAATCACGTTCTCCATGCAGCGCTTCAGCAGCGCGGCCGCCCTGTCCGCCTCCTCCGGCGGGCACTCAAGAATCAGCTCGTCGTGCACCTGCAGTATCAGCTTTGCCTGCAGCCCCTCGCGCCGCAGTGCCTCATCCACGCGCACCATGGCCAGCTTGATGATATCGGCGGCGGTGCCCTGCACAGGGGTGTTCATGGCCGCGCGCTTGCCAAACTCGCGGATGGCCTGCTTATCGCTGCGCAGCTCCGGCAGGTAGCGCCGACGGCCCATCAGTGTCTGCGCGTAGCCGTTTTCCGCGCCGAGGCGGGCCGCCTCATCCATGAAACGCTTCACACCGGGGTATTTGGCGAAATACCGGCGGATGAAGTCCTGCGCCTCATAGCGGTTCACCCCGGTGTTCCGCGCCAGTCCAAAGGCAGATATGCCGTAGATCAGGCCGAAATTGACCGCCTTGGCCTGCGAGCGGAGCGCCGGCGTCACTTCATTGAGCGGCACCTCAAAAATCTCGCTGGCGGTGCGCGCATGAACGTCCTGTCCCTCGCGGAAGGCCTCCACCAGCGCCCGGTCGCCCGAGAAATGGGCCATCAGCCGCAGCTCGATCTGGCTGTAGTCGGCGTCGACCAGCACCCAGCCCTCGCGCGGCAGGAAGGCGCGGCGGATCTCCCGCCCGTCCTCTGTGCGCACGGGAATGTTCTGCAGGTTCGGCTCGGAGGAGGAAATGCGTCCCGTTGCCGTGGCCACCTGGTCAAAGTAAGAGTGCACCCGGCCCTCCGCGTCCATCAGCGGCAGCAGGCCCTCCACATAGGTGCTGTTCAGCTTGGTCAGCTGCCGGTAGCGCAGCAGCGGGTCGATAATCTCCGGGGCAATGGGCTGCAGCTCTTCCAGCACCTCCACCGCCGTGGACCAGCCGCGGGCGGTTTTTTTGCCGTGCGGCAGCTTCAGCTGGTCAAAAAGCACGCTGCCCAGCTGCTGTGTGCTGTTGAGGTTGAAGCTGCCTGCGCCGCAGGCGGCGATCACCTGCTCGCGGCAGCGGTCGATTTCCTCCACATACCTTTCGCCAAGGCTTTTCAGGAAGGGACCGTCCACGCGGAAGCCGTCCCGCTCCATGCGCCACAGCGTGAGGGCCAGGGGCTGCTCCACCTCTGTCATCAGCCGGCCCATGCCCTCGGCCTGAACGCGCCTCTCCTGCCACCCGGCAAGTGAGAGCAGGCCGCGGGCGTCTTCCGGCAGCTCCTCCTTGAGGGCGGTAAAGGCATAGCTCTTCTGCTGCGGGTCCAGCAAGTACGCGCCCAGCATGGTATCCCAGCGGTAGGCGGAGGGCACCTGCGCCCCCGCCCGCATCAGCTGGTGCGCCAGGCGCTTCCCATCGTGCACGGCGGCGGGGTGGGCGCACAGCTCCGGCGCAAGGGCACGCAGCAGCTCCTCCGGGTCCGCGCCCGGGTTCAGCAGGTCGCCGCCCAGCACGGCACGGGCCCACTGTCCGCCGGATGCGGCGACCGTCAGCTCCGCGTCGGTCACATACAGCGCCAGCGGGCGGTCTTCCTCCCTGAGCGCGCCCAGCCAGGCCTGCAGCGCAGCCCCGTCCGCGACCGCTGTTTCCTCCGCAAACGGCAAAAGCGTCAGCGGCTCCGCCTGCGGTCCGGCTTCCTGCGAGGCGCCGTCCTCCTGTGCCTCCGGGGTAGAAATCCTGCGGATGATGGCGTTCAGGCGCAGCTTTTTCAGCGCGGGCACCGCCGCCTTCAGGTCGGGCATCACACAGTCCGCCAGGCGGAAATCCACCGGCGCGTCGGTGTGGATGGTGGCCAGCTCCTTGCACATGCGGGCGGTATCCGCGCCGTCGCGGATCTTCTCACCCATTTTGCCCTTGATTTCCCCCGCGTGGGCGAGTATTTCCTCCAGCGTGCCGTACTGCTGCAACAGCTTCACCGCCGTTTTGTCGCCCACGCCGGCAATGCCGGGGATGTTGTCGGAGTGGTCTCCGGCCAGCCCCTTCCAGTCGGTCACCTGCGCCGGGGTAAAGCCATAGGTCTCATAAACCAGGGCGGGGGTGAAGCGCGCCACATCGCTGGTGCCCTTGCGGGTGAACAGCACCGCCGTGTCCACGGTCACCAGCTGCAGCGCGTCGCGGTCACCGGTCAGCAGCAGGGGAGAAACACCGGCTTCACTGCCCAGCCGGGACAGGGTGCCCAGCAGGTCATCCGCCTCCCAGCCCTGAAGGCCGTAGCGGCGTATGCCCATCTCATCCAGCAGGGTGCGCAGGGTGTCGAACTGCTGCCGCAGCTCCGGGGGTGTGGCGGCGCGCCCGGCCTTGTAGTCGGCATAGGCAGTGTGGCGGAAGGTGGAGCCGTGCTCGTCAAAGCAGACCGCCAGGTAGGCCGGCCGCTCGGTCTCGATCGCCTTCAGCAGCATGTTCAGGAAGCCAAAGATGGCGTTGGTGTACACCCCGTCCGCGTCCATGAGCGGCAGGGCGTGAAACGCGCGGTGCAGCAGGCTGTTTCCGTCCACAATGAGAAACTGGTCTTTCATGGCGGCTCCTTTAAGTGGGTTGTCCAGCGCCGCGGAGGCGGCGGGTCAGGGCTTGTTTACCAGGGCTCGATGTTGTTGTCCGCGGGCGTCCACACGCCCTGCTCGTACTGGCGCTGTGCCCAGTCCAGCAGGGTCTGCGCCCAGATGGCGTTGCCGCTGGCGTTCAGGTGGTATTTCCCGTCCGAGGAGATGCCCTTTTTCATCAGCCCGGTTTCCTCGTCCTTCAGGTCGGTGGCAATGTCGATATAGCCCACGCCCAGCTCGGCGCACTTTTCCTCCAGCAGGGCATTGTACGCGTCCCATTTGGCCTGGTAGTGGTGCTCGTTTTCCACCTTCTGCGTCACCGGTGTGAGGGAGAAGAAATAAATGTCCAGCCCGGGGTCGGCCTCCCGCAGCGTGGCCACCGTTTCCTCGGTATAGGTCAAGCCGCGCTCCGGGTTCAGGGCCACCGCGTCGTTCACGCCGGCCAGGATGAAGACCCTGCGCGGCGAGAGAATCTGCACAATTTCGTACAGCGAAAGCTCCCGGCCCTTGTACACCAGGTTCACACGCTTGGTGGACGCGCTCTTCAGCCGCGCCGTGTACAGCTGGTAGTTGTACGAGGTGTAGAACTTGATGTCCGGGAAGTACTCCGGCTGCGTTTTGCGCACATCCTTGATGTAATTCCACAGCATGCGGGGAATGGAGTCCCCCACAAAGATGGAGTGGCGGTAAAAGCCCTGCAGCTCCTCGTCGGTCAGGCGGCCTTCCGCCAGGCACGGGGTGAGCAGGGTGAGGCACAGCAGAAGTGTCAGGATTCTTTTCATGGTGTGCTCCTGAATGCGTAAATCATTGAATTGACGTTCCTTGCAGGTGCTTGCTTATCAACTTGCGTGTGGTACCCAGAGGTGTATGCCGATCAATCGCCTTGTGTCTGTTGAATTAGCTCATCGTCCGGTACATCACTATCACGATCATACCTGACATAACCATCGTTATATCGGTGATAACCCCTGTGTGACTTGGCACGCGTATTTGTATCATACTGGTTAAAAGCACCCGCTACATGGTGCCCATTTTTACAATCCTTTGAATAAACAGAGCCAAAATATTCGAACTCTACGGGTTCTCCACATTCTGGGCAAATTACACTATACGTTCTTAATTCATTTCCATCAAGAGAGCAGTGTCTTGCTATTGAATTAAATAAACGTTCTCCATCAACAAGCTGTATATGCAAGCTTTCGGCTTCAAAAACTGCTTCTTTTGTAAAACGACAGGTGGTAATGAATATCCCATTGGAGATATTATTAGCAGCCATCGCACCACCTAATTTCTGTATCATAGGTCGCCCAATACTTGCATTTTTCTTGTAGTGTTTACACTCAACATAATAGATTTGGTTTCTATATTTACATACAATATCCTTTCCACCATCATTTATAAAAGGCGTTTTGCTAACATCCTCGAATCCTATTTTTTTCAGGTATTCAGCTATATACTCCTCAAACTCATAAGGTGTAAGATTCATTATAGAATTCTCACTAATCGAAAGCCCGATTTGCCTGTTTTCTCTTGCTTTCATTATACTTTCTTCGTATTGCATTTTCCATTGTTTTTTATACTCTGCTATTCGTTTCTCTTCTTCCCATTTTTTCTGCTGCTCATCTTTTTCTTGTTGACATGAATGGCATCTAAGTTTTCCATCCTCGCCTATTGTTCTGCCATTGTAAACTCCATGTTTGCATATTCTATCTTGGTGCTCATTAATACGTTCTTGTATGCATACTGCTGCTATGATCACAAGTAAAAAACTTATAATCCCTGCTAAAGCGCTGTTAAAACTAGTTGATAAAAAATGCATCGCTGCAATAGCACCAATTAACCCGATATACAAAACTAAAGATGAATCCTTCCTTTTCATGCCCCTATCCTAAGAATCGTAGTGTCATTGAACCAATAAGCTATCAGCTTTGTGTACATCACATTTTTTGTATTTACCCCACAATCTCCCTGGCCACGTACACGCCGCTGGCGGAGGCATGCGAGAGAGAATGGGTCACGCCGCTGCCGTCGCCGATCACGAACAGCCCCTGATGGCGGGTCTCAAGGCGCCGGCTCAGCTGCACCTCCATGTTGTAGAACTTCACTTCCACACCGTACAGCAGGGTGTCGTCGTTGGCGGTGCCGGGGGCGATTTTGTCCAGGGCGTAGATCATCTCGATGATGCCGTCCATGATGCGCTTGGGCAGCACCAGGCTCAGGTCGCCCGGCGTGGCGCGCAGGGTTGGCGTCACGGTAGAGCGGTTGATGCGCTCCTCTGTGGAGCGCCTTCCGCGCTCCAGGTCGCCGAAGCGCTGCAGTATCACCCCGCCGCCCAGCATGTTGCTCAGCCGGGCAATGCTCTCGCCATAGCCGTTGGAATCCTTGAACGGCTCAGAAAAATGCTTCGCCACCAGCAGGGCAAAGTTGGTGTTTTCCGTCTTCCTGTGCTCGTCCTCAAAGCTGTGGCCGTTGACGGTCACGATGCCGTTGGTGTTTTCGTTGACCACAATGCCGTGCGGGTTCATGCAGAAGGTGCGCACCTGGTCCTCAAACTTGCGCGTGCGGTACACAATCTTGCTCTCGTACAGCTCGGAGGTGATGTCCTCAAAGATGACCGCCGGCAGCTCTACGCGCACGCCGAGGTCGACGCGGTTGGAGCGGGTGGGAATCTCCAGCTCGCGGCACACGGTTTCCATCCATTTGCTGCCGCTGCGCCCCACGGAGATGACGCACACCGGGCTGTGGAATTCGCCCTTTTCGGTGTGCAGCGTATAGCCGCCCTCCGTCTTTTCCACCTTCTCCACCGGGGTGTCGAAGAAGAAATCCACCTGGCGCTCCAGCTCGCGGTACAGGTTTTCCAGCACCTGATAGTTGATGTCGGTGCCAAGGTGGCGCACGGAGGCGTTCAGCAGCTTCAGCCCGTTTTGCATGCACTTTTTGCTGAAGGTGGTGCCGGTGGTGGTATAGCGGCGGGTCTGTCCGCCGCCGTATTGGCAGTTGATGCCGTCCACGTACTCCATCAGCTCAGTGGCCTTCTCCCTGCCGATGTATTCGTGCAGGGTGCCGCCGAAATCATTGGTGATATTGTACTTGCCGTCGGAAAAGGCGCCCGCGCCGCCGAAGCCGTTCATGATGGCGCAGGTTTTGCACCGTATGCAGGAGGGCACCCTGTCCCCGTCGATGGGGCACTTGCGCCGCGCCAGCTCATGTCCCGCCTCCAGCACCGCAATGCGCAAGCCGCTGCTGCGGCGGGTCAGCTCGTAGGCGGTAAAAATGCCGCCGGGGCCCGCGCCGATAATGGTTACATCATAATTGCTGTTCATTTTCTTCCTCACTCATAGCCCAGTGTGCGCAGGTCAGAGGCGTTGTTCCGCCAGTCCGGCCGCACCTTCACCCACAGCTTCAGGTTGACATGGGTGTTCAGCAGCCGCTCGATGTCCTCCCGGGCCTCGGTGCCGATCTGCCGCAGCATGGCGCCTTGCCTGCCGATGATGATGCCCTTGTGGCCCTCGCGCTCGCAGTAGATGGTCGCGTGGATCTCTGTCAGCTCCTCGCTGACCTGGCGTATGGCCATCATCTCCACGCCGATGCCGTGCGGCACCTCGTCGCGCAGATGGCGTAGCGCCTTTTCGCGGATCATTTCCGCACAGATGAGGCGCTCCGGCTGGTCGGTCACCATGTCCTCCGGGAAATACCGAGGCCCCTCGGGCAGCAGCTTCACCAGCGCCTGGGTCAGCTCCTCCAGCCCGTCGCCCGTGCGGGCGCTGACTGGCACAATGCCGTCGTACCCCAGGTCGGAGAAGGAGGCGATGATGTCCAGCAGCTGGTCCTTGCGCAGCAGGTCAATCTTGTTGAGCACCAGCAGCTTGCCGGTCTTTTTCTGCGCCATTTCCTGCGCCAGCTGCCGGTCATTCGGGCCGATGGCGGAGGCGTCCACCAGCATCAGTAGCGCGTCCATGCCATCCATGGCGTCCTGCACGGACTGCATCATGTATTCTCCCAGGCGGGTGCGCGGGTTGTGCACGCCGGGGGTATCCAGGAAGACCATCTGCCACCGGTCCGAGGTGGCCACACCCATGATGCGGGTGCGCGTGGTCTGCGGCCGCTGGGACACGATGGCGATTTTCTCCCCGATGAGGGCATTCATCAGGGTGGACTTGCCCACGTTGGGGCGGCCCACGATGGTGACAAAGCCGGAATGGAAGGTTTTTTCAGGCATTGCGATAATAGCTCCTTTTCCCATAAAAGGCGCGGATGGAGCAGCTCCCTCCGCGCTGTGAGGTTGTGTTTGTGGGGTAACGGGCGGTATTGGTGTTACTTGTAGTCCGGATAGCCGTATCCCACAATGGAGGGATCCCAGCGGTCATACTGCTTCAGGCTCACGGCGTTGTCGCTGTTGCCCTCCACCACATACACCGAGGTGCTGTCAAAGTCATATACCAGGCCGGAGTGGCCGATGGTGCCGTCGCGGTAGAAGAAGATCTGCGCGCCGAGGCGGGGATCTTCCCCGCGGTTTTTGTAGTAGTAGTAGGAGTGCCTTGCGGAGGTGCCGTTGCCGTCCTTCACCTGGCCGGTCAGCTCCAGGGTGCGCTCAAAGCCGAAGGTGTACATGAAGCACCAGTCCACAAAGATTTCGCACCAGCCGAAGCCGTTTTTGTGCCCGTCGTTGTACAGGTGGTAGCCCTGCTCCCACAGGTCGTCCAGGTACTTGCCGTACTTGGTGTAGTTGTTCGCGCCGGGGTCGCCGTAGAAGGAGTCCAGGTCGTACAGCCCGTATTTCTCATGGTAGCCCACCTGGGAGAGCGCGACGTCCAGCAGCGCCTTCACGCGCAGGTCCGTGCCGTCAAAGGTCCTGTCCCATTTGATGTAGCGCTCATAGTCGGCAGTGAGGCACCACGCAATGCGCCAGCCCTGCGAGATGGGATACATCACCTGGCACCAGGTCTCACCCCTGTACAGCAGGTATGTCAGGTCGCCCCAGCCGATGTAGCGGTTGTTGGGGATGGGGCTGTCCATGGTCTCCCGGGTGTAAATCTTTTTCCGGCACACCTTGCTGTCCCCGTTGTACTCGCCGCCGGCGGTGATGTACTTCAGCGGCACATAGGCGGTATCGTTGATCTCGCCCAGGCCGAAATAGAGCGTCGCGTAGGGCTCGCCGTTGGCGTTGACGCCGGCGCCGCACACGCGCACCTCGCCGGTGGATTTCATCCACCCGTGACTGGTCGCGCCCCGGCTGACCGTGCCCTGCGTGGTGAACTCCGGATCCATGTAGAGTATCAGCTTGTCATAGGGGTTGTAATTCTCCGGCACAGTGTCCGGCGGCAGCAGCTGAACGTAGGCGGGCTTCCTGACGCTCAGCTCCATCAGCCCCCTGCACAGGGGATAGGGCGCGTCCTCCGTTTCCGCCGCCGCGGGCAGCGCGGGTATCATCGACAGCAGCAGCGCCAGCGCAAGCATGGTGCTCAATGCGCGTTTCATCATATCACCTCAGTTATGGTCAAATATGGTCCGCATTCCTATTATAAACGTTTTCCGCGCATTGGTCAACGCAATGAAACCACTTCCCGCAGGGAAGATGACAGCAATTTACAGTTTTGACACCTGGCACATACTCGCGTGAGAAAAGGGTTTGCCTGCCGGGAAAGACCTCATCCGTCAGCGCCTGACGACGCTGCCACCTTCCTCAAGGGGGAAGGCGAAATTTGTTCAGTCTCCCCTCCAGGGAGACCGGCGCGCAGCGCCAGTGGGGCTGCTCCGCATCCCCAATCATCACGCATCTCCGTATGCGTAACCACAGAACAATCCACGGGCGCCCCAAAAGCGCAAAAGTGCGCTGTTTATGCCTCGCGGCACAACACAAGCATCACCACGCAAGGTTATGCAATACGGTTTACCCCGCGTGTGACGGAGAACCTGGGTCCGGGGGGACGCCCCTCTGTCGCTTGCGCGACATCTCCCCAGTGAACTGGGGAGATTTTGGTCACATGCCAGCAGCGGGGTTGCTGCCCGACGGTACGACCTCATCCGTCAGCGCCTGACGGCGCTGCCACCTTCCCCTGAAGGGGAAGGCCTGCACTATCGCCTGCCAGTCAGCCTTCCCATTTGGGGAAGGTGGCCGAAGGCCGGGTGAGGTCTGTCTCGCATCCCCGCACCCCTCACATTCCCGTATGCGTACCCAAAGAACAATCCATGGGCGCCCCAAAAGCGCAAAAGTGCGCTGTCTATGCCTCGCGGCACAACACAAGCATCACCACACAAGGTTATGCAATACGGTTTACCCCGCGTGTGACGGAGAACCTGGGGGTCCGGGGGGACCGATCACACTTTCGAGTCCCCCCGCAAGGGAGGCCGAAGGCCGACTAAGGCTGTCAATGCGTGCATTGACGGCCTGTACCCACGCGTTGCCTCAGCAAGGCGTGGGCGCAGAGGGCTTTTCCCGGACTTTTCGCCCGGACGAAAAGTGGAGCCTTGCACAGAACCCACAAGCACACGAGCGCCCGCCGCAGGCGGGTATCCGCGCCGCGAAACGGGCAAAGCGACGGCCCCTCTGTCGCTTGCGCGACATCTCTCCGGGGCTGCCGACCGTTCTCCGCTGAAAACAGTCCACTGGACTGTTTTCCGGGCGCTACGAACCCAGTGAACTGGGGCGATTGATGCAAGCCCCCCCGCAGAGGAAAGCCGCGCGCAGCGCAATACCCCACTCAGCGGGCAACGCAAAAAGCTGCCGCGGCTCACTCCCCCGCGGCAGCTCTCTCTTTCATTCATTTCACCTTCAGCGCCCGTATCGCGTTCAGTACCGCGATCACCATCACACCCACGTCGGCGAAGATGGCCAGCCACATGCCCGCGATGCCCATCGCGCCCAGCAGCAGGCACACCGCCTTCACGCCCAGCGCGAACACGATGTTCTGCCGCACAATGCGCAGGCACTTGCGCGCGATGCGGATGGCGGTGGCGATTTTCAGCGGGTCGTCATCCATCAGCACAATGTCCGCGGCCTCTACCGCGGCGTCGCTGCCCAGCGCGCCCATGGCGATGCCCACGTCCGCGCGGGTCAGGACCGGCGCGTCGTTGATGCCGTCACCCACAAAGCACAGCGTCTGCCGCCCGGTTTTTTCCGCCAGCAGGCGCTCCACCTCCGCCACCTTCTCGGCGGGCAGCAGCTCGGCGCGCACCTCGTCAATGCCAAGGCGCTCAGCCACCTGCTGCGCCACATTGGCCCGGTCGCCGGTCAGCATCACAGTCTTCTTCACGCCCGCGCGGTGCAGCTGTTCGACCGCCACCGCCGCGTTGGGCTTCACCTGGTCCGCAATGAGGATGTGCCCGGCATAGCGCCCGTCCACCGCCAGGTGCGCCACCGTGCCCACCGCGCGGCAGGGCACGGGCTCCAAGCCCAGGCGGCGCATCAGCTTTTCGTTGCCCACAGCCACCTGCAGGCCGTCCACCAGCGCCATCACGCCCTCGCCGCCGATCTCCTCCTCGTCTGTCACGCGAGACAGGTCCAGCGGCTTGCCCCAGGCGCGGCGCAGGCTCTGGCTGATGGGGTGCGTGGAATGGCTTTCCGCCAGCGCCGCCAGCTCCAGGAGCTCCTCCTCCGGACGGTCGGCATGGTGCACGCCGGCCACCTCGAACACGCCCTCGGTCATGGTGCCCGTCTTGTCAAACACCACGGTGGAGGCATCCGCCAGCGCCTCCAGATAGGTGGAGCCCTTGACCAGCACACCTGCCCTGCTCGCGCCGCCGATGCCCGCGAAAAAGGTCAGCGGAATCGATATGACCAGCGCGCACGGGCAGGAGATGACCAGGAAGGTCAGCGCGCGCATCAGCCACTCCAGCCACCTCGGGTCATCGCCGAAGAGCAGGCTCACCAGCGGGCCGAGGATGGCCAGCGCCAGGGCCGCATAGCACACTGCCGGAGTGTAAACCCTCGCAAACCGGGTAATGAAGGCCTCGGAGCGGCTCTTCAGAGAGGATGCGTTTTCCACAAGGTCCAGTATTTTGGACGCGGTGCTTTCGCCGAATTCCTGCGTGGTGCGCACCTGCAGCACGCCGCTGAGGTTGACGCAGCCGGACAGCGCGGCGTCGCCGGGCCGGACAGTGCGGGGCACGCTCTCGCCGGTCAGCGCGGCGGTGTTCAGGGCGGATTCACCCTCCACCACCACGCCGTCAATCGGTATCTTTTCGCCGGGACGCACCACCAGCAGGCTGCCGATCTCCACCTCGTCCGGGTCCACGCGCTCCTCGCTGCCGTCTTCCTTCAGCAGCGTGGCGGAATCCGGCCGGATGTCCATCAGCGCGGAAATAGAGCGGCGGCTTTTGCCCACCGCCACCGACTGGAACAGCTCTCCCACCTGGTAGAAGAGCATCACCGCCACGGCCTCCACATAGTCGCCGGTTTTCATCGCCGCCAGGGCAAATGCGCCGATTGTCGCCACCGCCATCAGGAAGCACTCGTCAAACGGCTGGCGGTTTTTTATACCCTTCCAGGCCTTGCGAAGGATGTCATGCCCGATGATCAGGTAGGGCACCAGATAGCAAAGAGGCTTCAGCCAGCCGCCCAGCACCCCGTCCAGCGGGAGAAAGTGAAGCAATACCAGCAGCGCGCCCGAAATAAGGATGCGCGCCAGCACGTTTTTCTGCTTTTTGTTCACACCGTACCACCTCCGGCTGATTCTTTCAGCGAGTGATGAACTGTGACTGATCAGAACATGATCTCGCAGTCGTCCTCAACCTTTTTGCAGTTGGCCAGCACCAGGGGCATCACCTTTTTGGGGTCTGCGCCCTCCTGGAACTCCACAATCATCTTCAGGGCCATAAAGTTCACCACCGCGCTGGCCACGCCCTCTGTTTTGCGTGCGGCCTCTTCCATCTTCGCGGCGCAGTTGGCACAATCCACCTCGATTTTATAAGTCTTCTTCATGGCTGAAACCTCCGTGTGCTGTCATTTCATATGAACAGTTGTTCATATGTTTGTTTTGAGTATACCACTCGCCATCTATGCTGTCAAGGGGGTGAAGCGCGCTGCGCTTCCGTTGTTTTTCCGGTGTTCATTTGATTGACAGGCCCGCCGGCTTCCTGTATAATCGCATTGTATCATTTTAACCACTCACGGAGGTCCTGGAGCATGACAGGCAGGATGGGCAGGGAACAGACTTTGCGACTGCGGGCGCTGCTTTTGCTATGCGCTTCTGCTGTGTGCTGAAAGTCGTGCCTGCCCTGCCGCGCCAAAGTCTTCCCGGACATACGCGCCGCGCAAGCGAATGATAGACAAGCCTGCTATCTGACTTTCAGAAAGCGGGCTTTTTGCAACAATGGCAGCGCCTGCGCGTCAGTCAGATGGAACGCGCGGTGAGGCCCAAGGTCATATCAAGGAGGAACCACCCATGCAAATGAACGGCGCTCGCATCCTGCTGGAATGTCTGCTGGAGCAGGGCGTGGACACGGTATTCGGTTATCCCGGCGGTACCATTCTCAACGTGTATGACGAATTGTACAGCTACTCCGACCGTATCCATCACTACCTGACCGCCCACGAGCAGGGCGCCTGCCACGCCGCAGACGGCTATGCCCGGGCCACCGGCAAGGTTGGCGTATGCTTTGCCACCTCCGGCCCCGGCGCCACCAACCTGGTCACCGGCATCGCCACGGCCTACC
>CAMJPQ010000061.1 GCA_946407745.1 uncultured Clostridia bacterium | reverse complement strand
GGTTCTGTGAGTGCATTTTGAGTACACTTTTCATGCGAGCCAAAACAAAACGGGCAAAAATCGCGAAAAACCGCGCTAAAAGCGAGCGATGTCGCTACATTTTCAAGGAGATTATGACGATAAGCCTCGAGTGGGAATAAAGGCTGAATTCCTGAAACCCGCATGAAATAAGGGCTTCCGGTCGGCTAGCCCCATCGTGGCAACAGTTTGGCAACAAAAATCCACATTTACGAAAAAGAGGGCTAACTGATTTTGCAAAAGTCAGTCAGCCCTGTTTCTATGCTTTTCGGAAGGATGGAGGTGTCAATCATGATCGCCGTCCGGATCGCACCTTTGCACACCTTATCCAGCTGAAAGCTGTCATTCCTTTTGAAGAATATCCAGTGTATGATGAGAAGCTCCGATCAGATCCTGCCGCTCACAGATGGTGAAGTGATAGTCCATCCATTTGCCGAAGGTTTCATCGTCCATGGCGTCAATAACCTCCCGCATGTAATTGGTCGCTCCGTCGGTGGCAACCAGCTTGAGCCTTCTGACGGGGACTTCTGCGTCCAAAGCAGCAATTTCTTCGGTACGTACCATCTCAAACAAATCCTTCGGCTCGCTGATGCAATGCCAGTCGGGAGTCAGCATGTTGAGCTCCATCACCTCGTCCAGCCTGTTCTTACCGAACACGTACTGTATGACGGTGGGCTCATTCATGCAATAAGCGACAAGGATATAACCGCCCTGCTTTGTAACACGCACCGCCTCTGACAGCGCCTGAAGCTTTTCTTCTTTTGTGTAAAGGTGATACATCGGCCCCAGCAGCATGATTAAAGAAAACGCGCCGTCCGGCAATTCCGACAAGTCCAACGCGTTTCCCTGTATCGCCGTGATCTGCTCTGACCCGTCAAGCTTCGATTTCAGCAATTCAAGATTGTGGGGGATCAGCTCCACCGCTGTAACCCGGTAACCCTGTTTCGCCAGTGTGACACTGTACCTCCCTGTTCCTGCGCCGATCTCCAGAACAGTCGGGTCAGCAGCGCCGGAAAGGCATTCACGTATGTATTTCATCGTAGTCAGGTATTCAACCTGTCCGTGGCGGGAAAGGAGACGTCCTTCTTCGTCATAGCTGTTGTAATAATCCTCAAGGTAGCTCATAACATC
This sequence comes from uncultured Clostridia bacterium, assembly GCA_946407745.1. GTDB lineage: Bacteria > Bacillota > Clostridia > Christensenellales > Aristaeellaceae > RUG11272. The sequence goes on along the minus strand of CAMJPQ010000061.1, from coordinate 16,407 downwards.
CTCCGCAGTTCCCGGTTTATTTCAATGACACCGTCCAGGTCTCGCCGTCGACCAGGTACTGAAACTCCGTCAGGGCCGGGTCGTTGATGACCCGCAGCAAGTCCTCAAAATCATCGACTGTGCTGATTTCCGACAAACGATCGTTTTCTATCCATTCCATCTGTCCCTCGTCCGAAGAAACGACCGTTCCGCTGTATTCGGTGGCCTTGAACAGTAGAACAACATATCTTCCGTTCTCGATGGGGAACTGCTTCACACCTGCAAGCTGCGGATTCCTGATATCCAGTCCGGTTTCTTCTTTCATTTCACGAATCACCGCATCCACGAAAGATTCTCCCGGCTCCACATGACCGCCCGGCAGCGTATACCCCTGCCAGTCATTTTTCATTCTGTTTTGCAGGAGCATTCTGTCCCCATCTGTGATGAGACACAGCACCGTCAGTTCGACATTCTCTGTTCTGCTCATTTCTTTCCTCGCTTCGTTGTGCTGGTACTTCCGGATACACTGAACGATACAGAAGTAAACAGAAGGGCCAGGAGCCGGTCTGATGCCCTCAAAGCTGCTACCCATGGAATGCAACGTTGAGGACTGTTCCGCCCGGATCTGTTTCAGTACCTGTATGGGCGAATCTCATTCACCCGGCAGCTTCGCGTACAGCGCCAGATCCTCCGTGATCTTTGTGCCAGGGTCGAAGAGCGCATCGTTGTCCTCGCGGTACCACGCCGTGACACCCTCCATCCCCTCGCCAGGCAGGCTCACCTCCGAAGGGGTCGGCAGCTCCCCGCAGCTTTCCCCGTCCGGAACAAAGCAGTGCAGCATGCGGGTATTGGGCAGCCTCATGGTGACGACGTGGTATTCCCGGCCGTCAATCCACAGGGCGTCGAGGAAGCAGATTCTCTCCCGCATGAATTCTGTCAGCTCCGCCACGGCCCTGTCAAAGCTTCCACAGCGCTGCCGGTATTCGGGCCAGCGGACCCGGTCGCTGTGCGCAGCCGCGGCGATCAGACCGGCCTCCTCGGGGATGCGCTTCTCGACAAGGTCCAGCAGCTTCCCGTGGTATTCATCCCGATACAGCGCCAGCACACGATCCCGGATGGTCGGCTTTTCCCAGGCTCCGTGATACCACGAGACAGCTGCCCCCTTGTTCCAGTCCTTGAACGCCATGATCGCGTGCGGAGTGCTCCAATTGATGTAGTACAGGCCCATCGACAAATCGTAATCCCAGCACGGACCGGCGAAAACAGTCCTGTCCCGGAGGCTCCCCCAGAAGTACTGGCTCGCATTGGGGCTGTCATAGTTTTCGAATACGATCTCGATCAGCATCTTCCTGGCCCAGGATTCAATATCCGGGCTGATCCCGGAAGCCTCGTCCGCGTCTGACCCGATCCACGCGGAAACAGCGGTCACCATATCCTGCACTCGCGCCTTCTGTTCCTCCGTGCAGTCGGCCGGAGCCTTAATTTCCGCCGACATGGCCGGATTCAATGACACCGCATCCGCGCCCTGACCCAGCTTGCTTGGCATCATCAGCTCGATTTCATATCTGTCTTTATCTGTTTTATCCACAAAGGCGGACGCGGTATCCTTGACGCTCCGGCACATCAGGTACAAGCCCTGATAATCCCCGTTCAGGTAGAGCTCCACGTAAGCGCATTCCGGGGCGAACCCCCTGTAGGGGCTGATTTCTCTGGCAAAGTCAAGGATGAGCTTGTTCCGCAGGTTTGTCTCGTCAAAGGCGTTTGCCAGCAGCGACCATTTTTTTGCCGCCTCCATGCCCAGCAGACTTTCCGCGTGCTCCAGCTTCAGGTCATACGGCTTTTTATTCTTGAGCCAGGTGGAATTGCCCCTCCCGCCGAACCGGCAGCCGGAAGACCGCGAATAAACCAGCGCGCCATCCGCGTCATACAGCGATACGGCCGCCGCGGTTTCATAATCCTTGTCCGCGTTGACACGCAGCATTTCCCCCTCGCCTGTTGTGACAAACAGTGCGGCGACAGAAGCGGATGAATGAAGAATGATCTTGCAGGGGGAAGCCTGGACGCAGACAAGCTCATATTCCCTGCCGCGCTCAAACCCTTCGCAGCTCATCCCGGACGCCAGCGGAACTCCGCCGATGGAAGCCTTCGCGCCGTCTGTAAGAAGCGCGGACGTATTCCTGTCGTCCGCAAAGGAAGGCAGGAACACATGCGCTGTGCCCTCCGCGTCCTCCCATACATTTACGGTCTGCTTCCTGTCGATCTGAAAGCGGAGAGGCAAGGCCTCCTCCGCGGCGCACCATGCGCAGGCCCACGTGAGCACAGCCAGCAGGCACAGGATAAGCGTTCGCTTCTTCATGGCTTTGATCTCCTCTATTTCCAATCCGTTTCCCCGTAGTTGGGGGGGCTTACGGTTGCTTCACTGCCTCACACGGTCATGATTCCGGCTTTGTGCGTGGCATCTATGCCGCTGAATACTCTTCCGCAGCCAAAGCGGGCTGTGCGCTCACAGTTTTCTTGCTTCACAAGAATACAATGAGGGCATACTACGCAAATGAAGCGGTCAGATGGCGAGTGAATTCTGTGTCAGGCACGAGTGCAGCTTTTGAAAGCTTACTCAAGGCAAGTCGAATGATCTGAAAAAGTGGATGGCGCAAAAGGCTCTGTCTGATGCGTCACTGAACTGTGCGGTGCTGCCCAAAGCTGATCAGTCTCAGCAAATGTGAGTTGCCGCCCGGATGGCCAACACAAATATAGCATGGAACAGCAAGTTTTGGAAGATAGAACCCTTTATAAATACCGCCTGTTCGGCCTGACGGCCGCCTTTGTCACCGCTCCTGTCCGGCGAATGGCATGCGCTCGTGCTGCCATGCTAGCTGGTATAATGCTGCTTGGGATAAAGAATAATTCCAGACATCTTGACAGGTGACCTTTCGTTCACTATAATAAGTGAACATAAGTTCACAAATTTTTGCGCGGAGGCTTTCATGGCGAAGGATACAAAGGAAAGAATACTGACTGCGGCGCTGGACATGTTTTCGCAAAAGGGATATGAAGGGACGAATATCAGGGAGCTGGCTGCGTCCCTCGGGCTGGTTAAGTCCGGCATCTACAAGCACTATGAGAGCAAGGAAGCCATCTGGAATGCCCTATTGGACAGGATGATCGCGTATTACGGGGAACGCTTTGGCTCGGCTGAGCATCTGCCCCCCGTGCCGGATTCCCTGGAGGATTTTGCCACCATGACGATGCGGATGGTGAATCTAACAATCCACGACGAGCAGATCGTGAAGACAAGGAAGGTGCTTACCCTGGAGCAATACCGGGATGAGCGCGCGCGGGATCTGGCGACAAAGCACTTCCTGACCGGTTTGACAGACATGTTTACGTACATTTTCTCCGGCATGATGGCCAAAGGACTGCTGAAAAGGGATGACCCCGCCATGCTGGCCTTTGCTTATACCACGCCCATCTCCGCGCTGATTCATCTGTGCGACCGGGAGCCGGAGAAAACGGAGGAAGCGATCAGAAAAATCGAAGCCTTCAGCCGGCACTTTATTGAGACCTATGGGGTGAAGTAACCATGTCCGTTTTGGACAAATGCCGGGGCGATCTTACTTTGCTGTGACAGGACCAGCCATTCGACATGAGGAGGCAAGGAGACCTTTAATGCAACAAAAAGCGGAAGTTTATCTTTTCGGCCAGGTGCTGGGTACCCATTCGTTTCTTCTGAAGGACGGCTATTTGCAGCCGGATGAATACGCAGAGATCAAGGCGCAATACTTTCTCCCCGGCGGAGAAACGGGCACAGCAGCCACGGTACTGGATTCACTGGGGGTAGCCGTCTGCGTGGACGGCACCTGGATCGGTACGGAAGTCGCCCCGATGCTGCAGGCATTTTACCGGGACAGGCAGGTGGATTTGTCTCCGCTGCAGCTCTGGGAGGATGATCCCGGTGTGATGGATTATGTGGTGATTGCCGGGCTGGTGCGCTCTCCCATGGGCCGGTTCCAGACGCTATTTTCCACTGGCAAACGCTGGTGGAGCGTCCCGCAGGAGCAGGATATCGCGGATTGCAAAGCCGCGGCCATTGATCCCTTTTTCGGGGAGGAATCGCTGCTGGCCATGGAGATGTGCCGCCAGCGCCGCATCCCCTATGTGACCATCGACAGTCCCCATGATTCACCCTTGCATCAGCATGCCGCGGTGAATGTGGTGTCTAAGGAGTGCACCGCGGAGCATTACGCGGGCTTGGAACCGGAAACCGTCATGGAGCGGCTGATGGAAACGGCGGAAGGCCTGACCATCCTCACCCAGGGCGGCGGCGATATGCTGTACGGAAGGAAGGGTGAGGCCATCCGTCGGATGAAGCCCTTCACCGTGGAAGTGAAAAGCACCCTGGGCGCGGGCGATACCTTCAAGGCTGGGTGTGTATACGGCGTGCTGCACAGAATGCCGGACGAGGAGCTGGTGCGTTTTGCCAGCGCCTGCTCCGCTGTGGCCATTTCCCGCTTTCCGCTGCCGCTGTATCCGCCAAAGCTGGAAGAGGTGCTTTTGCTCATGAAGACAGGAGGTGAGGAACCATGAACAGACCCGTTACGACCCTGTTCATGCTGATGTCAGTGGATGGAAAAATCAGCACCGGCGCGACGGACGAGATGGATGTGGATCGGGATTTTCCGCAAATCACCGGGCTCAGGGAGGGCCTGCACCAATACTATGAGATCGAGCAGACCACCGATCTCTGGTCCTTCAATACGGGCCGCGTACAGGCAAAGATCGGAGTCAACACAGCGGATATGCCCGCCGGGACCCCGGTATCGTTCGTCCTGCTGGACAATCATCACCTGAACACCCACGGTGTCCGATATTTCTGCGCCAAATCAAAGCAGCTTGTCCTGATCACAACGAACAGGGACCATCCCGCTTTCGATGTCAAAGAGGATAACCTGCACATCATCTTGCAGGAAAAGCTGTCTCTGGCAGACGCTTTGACGATTTTAAAAGAGCAATTCGGCTGTGAACGGCTGACCGTACAGTCCGGCGGCACGGTGAACGGCCTGTTCCTTCGGGAAAAGCTGCTTGATTTTGTGGATATCGTCGTTGCGCCGGTGCTGATCGGCGGCAAGGACACGCCCACGCTGATTGACGGGCAATCCCTTCAGTCGGCAAATGAATTATCCCGGCTGGGTGTGCTGCGGCTGATCGAAGCCACTCCATTGCAGGATTCCTACCTGCGGCTTCGCTATCAGGTGGTTGGATGAGCGAACCATCCGGAAAGGAGCGGCATATGGATAAGAACTGGTCCGAGATGAATAAAGAAATGCAGGCACTGATCGCAAAAAAAGCCACGTTCATGGAAGGTATCGAAAAACTGCTTGCTTTGAGAGAGAGCCTGTTTGAGCAGGTCACGCAGATTGTGACCACTTTCCCTGAGGAGGCGTTTTGTCGGATGCCCTTTGCCGGGGCTGAAGGGTATCACAGCAAGACGTTGGCCTATTCCATCTGGCACATTTTCCGTATCGAGGATATTGTGGCCCATGAGATGATAGCGGAGGATCAGCAGGTGCTGTTCAGCGGGGATTTCCAGGCTGCCATTCATTCCCCGATCATTACCACCGCAAACGAGCTGGCCGGGGACGATATCGCAGCGTTTTCAAGCCAGCTGAACATCCGGGAACTGTACCGGTATGCGCAGGAAGTGATGCGGTCAACGGACCGGATACTGACAAGACTGAATCATACCGATCTGAAACGCAGATTCGGGGAGGATATGGTCGAAAAGCTGCGGCGTACCGGCTGCGTCAGCGGGGCGGAAAGCGCTGCCTGGCTGATTGAGTACTGGTGCGGAAAGGATGTGCAGGGACTGATTCGGATGCCCTTCAGCCGGCACTGGATCATGCACATCGAAGCCATGCAGCGCATCAAGAACAAACTGTGCAGGCTGGCAAGAAAGGGCGTGGATCCCATTGCTTATTGCGGCTTTTCCTGCAACCACTGCTTTCTGAGCGCATGGTGCGGTTCCTGCAGGACAGCGTATAACACCTGTTCTTATGCTACGGTCTCGCCGGACGGAAAATGCCCCAACGCGGCCTGCTGTCAGGAGAAAGGCATCGACGGCTGTTATGAATGCAGCATGTTGGAAACCTGCGAAAAGGGCTTTTATACCCCCGCCAACGACGGCGCCAACGCGGCCCGGGCCCAGGCCGTGTACATCAGAAAGCATGGAAAAAAGGAATTCCTGAAGGTTCAGGAACGGCTCCACGAAAAACATGTGTTTGCCAAAACACAGGAGATTCTGGGACAGGACTGGCGGGAAGGCTTGCGGATTCTGGAAGAGAGCTGAATCAAAATGAAACAGGAACGTCACGATCGGTGCGGGCCGCCGGCTGACAGTGAGAAGGGGATGACGCGACATGATTCTGGAAACGAATAGGCTGCTGCTTCGTGAAATGAACCCGGAGGACGATGATGCCCTCTTCCGTGTGATCGGTGATCCGGAAAACATGGTTTACTATCCCGCGCCATATGACAAGGCAGGCACCCAACGCTGGCTCGACTGGTGCCTGGACTGCTATGCCCGGTACGGCTTTGGCTTGTGGGCCGTCTGCCTGAGGGACACCGGTGAAATGATCGGCGACTGCGGGCTGACGCTGCAGAATATCCACGGAGAAACATTGCCGGAAATCGGCTTCCATATCCGCCGTGACTGCCAGCGGAAGGGCTATGCCAGGGAGGCCGCGGCAGCCGTGCGCGACTGGGCCTTCCGCAACACGGACTATCCGGCGCTGTATTCATACTGCGAGCATACCAATGTACCTTCCTTCCGGACCTCGGAATCCATCGGCATGCGTTTCGCCTTTGAGTATCCGAATGAAACATACGGAATGATGCGCGTGTCAGTGATCGCAAGGGGGGACTGGATGAAGCAAGATTCCCGTACGCGATAACGCCGTGCTCTACGCTGCGTAGGTTGGCGACGCCCCAAACCTGTGGTAACCTTGACCCGCAAGGAGGCGAAAACGATGGACAATTATGTGACCGGCGCTGCCATCAGAAGCCTGCGGGAGGCAAAGGGGCTGACGCAGGAGGAGCTGGCGGCGCATATCCATGTGAGCGCGAAGGCGGTGAGCAAGTGGGAGACCGGCAAAGGCTTCCCTGATGTCAGCCTGTTGGAAACGCTGGCGGCGGCGCTGGGCATCTCGGTGATCGAACTGCTGTCTGGATGGACTGTACGCAATCGGAACCGATCCGCCAATATGCTGAGGGGCAAGCTGTATGTCTGCCCGGTATGCGGCAATGTGATACAGGCGCTGGGTGAAGCGGTGGTCAGCTGCTGCGGAATTACACTGCCGCCGCAGGAAGCGGAGGAAACGGACGCGGAGCACCGGATCCGAATGGAGGCCGCAGAGGACGAGTACTTTGTGTCAATGCAGCATCCGATGACAAAGGAGCATGCCATCTCCTTACTGATCGCGGTCTCTGACCGGGGGCTCCAGTTTGTCAAGCTGTATCCCGAGGAAAACGCGGAGGCCAGATTCAAAATCAGCGGTGTGAGAACGCTGTACGCTTACTGCAACCGGCACGGGCTGTTTCAAAAAGAAATATATGGCGCGGGAAGGAAGGTGCTGTCACCGTGAAGCAGGAAGTGATAGCGGGAATTGTGATTTGTCTGATCGGGCTGTGTCTGCTGCTCTTCCCGATCGAAAAGCTGTGGGCGGTCACGGAAAAATGGAAATCAAGGGACGGCGGCGGGCCCTCCAAAGGCTATGCCACGCTGATGCGCATCTTGGGGGCGGTATTCGCCGCCACCGGTACTGCTTTGATCATCGCCGGACTGTAAAAAGAGGCTTGTGAGCATGAAAATCCTTGTGCTGAACGGAAGTCCCAAACTCAAAAGCGACACCTTCCGCCTGACGGAGGCCTTTCTGAAAGGACTGAACCGCGGTGGAGAGCACGAAGTCCGCATCGTCCATGTGAGGGATAAGCAGGTCGCGCCCTGCCGTGGCTGCTTTGGCTGCTGGCAGCGGGGCGATGGGCACTGCGTGATTGCTGATGATCAAAACGCCATTCTGGACCTGTACCGAATGGCGGATGTGATCATCTGGAGCTTTCCACTGTATTGCTACGGCATGCCGTCACTGTTGAAGGCTGTGCTGGACCGGACCATCCCGCTGGTCAAAATGCGCATGGTGCAGCAGCCAGACGGGACGGTGCGGCACGAGCCGCTGGTGGATTTCTCACGCATCCATACCCTGGTCATCTGCGGCTGCGGCTTTCCCCACTGGGAGGGCAATTTCAACGGGCTGAAGCAGATGTGCAAAAACTGCTTCGGAAAGCCGGACATGGTCTGTGTGCCGGAGACGCCGCTGATGAACGTGCCGGAGGCTGCGCCTGTGACCGAGCCGCTGCTGAAGCGGTTCGAGGCAGCCGGCGCGGAATACGCACAGCGGCTGACGCTCTCCCCGGAGACCGTTGCGGCACTGGAGCGGCCCATGATATCTGCGGAGGAGTATATCCGGAACGTGAACGGAGGCTGACAGAATGAAGGAATACATCGGATACTGCGGGCTGGACTGTGAAAAATGCGAGGCCCGGACTGCGACAATCAATCATGATGACACCCTGCGGCGGCAGGTGGCCAGGGAGTGGTCTGAGCTGAACGGCGTCGAAATCACGCCGGAAATGATCCACTGTGTCGGATGCCGGATCGATGGACCGAAGACCCCATACTGCGAATCCCTCTGTCCCATTCGGCAGTGCGCCATGAGCAAGAAGCTGGAAACCTGCGGCAGCTGCGCGAAAATGGGGGCTTGCGAAAAGCTGGCGGCCATCACAGGGAACAGCCCGGATGCCGCACAAAACCTGCGGGCATACAGGTATCTCTCCCTGCGGGAGCGTCCGGAGCTTCTGGAAAGCGCCGCAGTGTGGTTTCATGAGAAATGGGGTGTGCCGGGGGAAGCATATCTTTCCTGCATGAAAGCTTACCTGAACCGGGAGACGGAATACGGCTGGTACCTCTGCCTGGCCGGAAACCGAATTGTCGGCGGGGTGGGCGTGATTGAAAACGATTTTCACGACCGGAAGGACCTTGCTCCGAACGTCTGCGCCGTCTATACGGAAGAAGACTGCCGGGGACAGGGCATTGCCGGGCGGCTGCTTGACCTTGCCCTGGAGGATCTGCGGGCAAAGAGCATCATGCCGCTGTACCTGGTCACGGATCATACCGGCCTTTACGAGCGGTATGGCTGGGAGTTTTTGTGCATGGCGCATGATGACAACAGCGGAAATGAGACACGGGTCTATATTCACCGATAAAGGAAAACGCCATGAAAAACACAACAATACGCCTTGAAAGAACTGCAGACTACCGGGAAACGGAAAGCCTGATCCGGGAAGCGTTCTGGAATGTGTACCGCCCGGGCTGCAGCGAGCATTATGTGATGCATGTGCTGCGGAATGATCCGGCTTTTATACCGGAACTGGACTTCGTGATGGAGCAGGACGGCCGGCTGATCGGCCAGAACATGTTCATGAAAACCGTCATCACCGCCGATGATGGACGGGAGATCCCTGTGCTGACCATGGGACCGATCGGGATCATCCCTGAACTGAAGCGCCGGGGTTATGGAAAAAGGCTGCTGGATTTCTGCCTAGAAAAAGCGGCAGAGATGGGCTTTGGCGCGGTTCTGTTTGAGGGTAATATCAAATTTTACAGCCATTGCGGCTTTGATTTCGCCCGGAAGTTTGGCATCCGCTATCACGACCTGCCGGAAGATGCGGACGATTCCTTCTTCCTGTGCAGGGAACTGATCCCCGGCTATCTGAACGGTGTCACCGGTGTGTACCAGACGCCAAGGGGCTACTATGTGGACGATGCCGACGTGGAAGCCTTTGACGGCCTGTTTCCGCCAAAGGAAAAGCTGAAGCTGCCGGGGCAGCTGTTTGACTGACCATGGGTGAATCGAAAATGAAGAAGATTGCTGCTGCTTTACTGACAATGCTCCAGCTGCTTGCCGCAGCATCTCTCTCCGAAGAGCTGCTTCCCGCGGACCTGGCGGAGGGCTCCCGGCTGATCGGTCTGCTGATCACGCGGGAGGATCTGTCCGCTTATACGGGCGGTACAGGTATCCTGATGGCTTCCTGCGTGCAGACAGAGCCTGGCTGTGATCCCGAATATGTCTTTGGGGATGTCAGCGGGCTTCGCCTGATCTGCTTCACTGTGCCGGATGAAGCCGGGGAAGGCGCCCGCATCGTGTCCGTTGTGGATGACGGATTCACAGCCGTCGGTTTTGACGTCAATGAAGACAGCGGCTCCGTCAGCATGGATGCGGACATCAGCTTTGTTCCCCGGCCGGAGGATGCGTTCTTTTTCTACAATCCCGTGCTGGTGGCTGCCACCGGGCAGGTGTTTGCCGTGCCGGGGGATTTCATGGCGGTGAACGCCGCGATGAACCCTCCCGGTTCCTCCGTCGGGCAGACCGTCCGCGATGAACGGAAGCACACGGAAAATGGTATGGAAACCACCGACACCACGACAGTCAACGTCCGGATCAACGCGGTTCGGGAGCCGGTGGAGATCCGCGTGCTGCAATTCACTGAGAAGCATGAGCTGCTAAAAAGCGAGGCCTTCATCCCCGGCGCAGTGCCGGACCGGATCGAACCGCTGGCGGAAGCGGCTTACCTTCTTCTGGAAACTGTTGAAAAGGAAGGGGAGGGGACAGGCTTGATCCGGCGCGAGGCTGTCGGCCGGGATACGGATTACCTGATTACCATGTCCTGCGGAAAAGATGGTGTCTGCCACAGCCATGATCACGATGTGCTCTGGAAGTGACCGCCTCATTTGCAGCAGTGAAGGAGAAGCACAATGCAGTTTGGTATGCCGACACTGATCGAAAACCGTACGCTGGAGGAAAATGCCGCCCTGTGCGAATCACTGGGGCTGCGCTTCATCGAGCTGAATATGAACTTTCCGGAGTATCAGGTGGACAGACTGGAACAGACAGATGAGCTGACCAGGATGGCGGACCGTCACCGCCTGTACTACACCATTCATCTGGATGAGAATCTGAACATCGCCGATTTCAACCCGCTGGCAGCACAGGCCTATCTGGAAACCGTCCGGCGAACCATCCTGGCGGCCAAGGCCCTTCTACCCCTGCGGGACCGGTATGGCGATCCCCACCAGATGCTGACGCTGAACATGCACATGCACCACGGCGTTCACATCACCCTGCCGGATCGAAAGGTGCAGCTGTATGAGCGGGATTTTGATACGTACATGAAATCATTTGCCGCCTTCCGCTCCCTGTGTGAGGAATGGATCGGCGGCAGCGGCATCATGATCGCTGTTGAAAACACAGATGGCTTCCGGAATTATGAGAAGCGGGCGATAGCGCATCTTCTGGAGAGTCCGGTATTCGGGCTGACCTGGGATATCGGGCACTCCAGGGCCATCCATGAAGCGGATGCACCGTTTCTGATGGACCATCGGGAAAGGCTGATTCATTTTCATATCCACGACGCGACGGAAACGCCGCCGAGGAATCATCTCGCCTTGGGTGACGGGGAGATTGACCTGCGTGACCGCCTGAAGCTGGCGGGAGAGCGGAACGCCCGGTGTGTATTGGAAACCAAAACAATCCAGGCGCTGAAGCAATCGGTTCAGTGGCTTGAGAACAACTGGGAGGCATAAGATGGATTCAAAACTGTTTGCACAGGCAATTGTGAAGTTCCTGAGCGGTCTGGTGATTGTCGGGCTGCTGCTGTTCCTGCCTGCGGGCACCTTCGGCTACTGGCAGGGTTGGCTGCTGATGGGGATTCTCTTCATCCCGATGTTCATCGCCGGTTTGGTCATGATGAAAAAAGCCCCCGACCTGCTGCGGAAGCGGCTTGACGTCAAAGAGAAGCAGGGTGAACAGAAAACAGTGGTTGCCCTCAGCGGATTGATGTTCCTGGCTGCATTCATTGTGGCGGGGCTGAATTTCCGCTTCGGCTGGGTAGTGCTTCCGGATTGGGTCTCCTGGGCTGCGGCAGCTCTGTTCCTGCTCGCCTACGCGCTGTACGCCGAGGTGCTGCGGGAAAATGTCTGGCTCTCCCGTACGGTGGAGGTGCAGGAGAATCAGAAGGTGATCGATACCGGGCTGTACGGTCTTGTCCGGCACCCCATGTATATGGCCACGCTGCTGCTGTTCCTCTCCATGCCGCTGGTGCTTGGGTCTGTCCCATCCTTTGTGATCATGCTGGCATATATCCCGATCATCGCAAAACGCATACGCAATGAAGAAAAGGTGTTGGAAAGCGGGCTGGAGGGATACACAGAATATAAAAAGCGGGTCAGATATAAAGTGATCCCGTTTGTGTGGTAACGGACTGAGTGCCGAATCTGCCGGTGCGGCATCCTTTCATGAGAAAAAAGCCGATACGGCTTGCCTTTTCCCAGCGGGTGGACTATACTTCCCCAGCCGGGAACATCCGGTTGAAAGGAACATCGGCAATGAAGAGAGTGTTTCGGTTCCTGAAAAAGGAACTTATGCTGACCCTGTCGCTGCTGGCGGCCCTCATCGCCCTGGCGGTGACACCTCCCACCCCGCAGCTTCTACGGGACATCGACTGGCGAACCCTTGGCACCCTGCTGATGATGCTGTGTGTGCTGGAGGGCTTCAAGCAGGAGAATGTGCTGGAACCGGTGGTGCGCCTCGCTTCCCGGATGAGGCGGATGATTCCCCTGACACTGTTCCTGGTCTTTGGGGTTTTCTTCACCTCCATGTTTGTCACCAACGATGTGTCTCTGATCATCTTTGTTCCGCTGACAATACTGCTGTTCCGCAGCGGTGACAAGGAGCGGTACATCCTGCCGGTGATCTCCATGGAGAACATTGCCGCCATCCGCGGCTCGCTGCTGACACCCTTCGGCAGTCCGCAGAACCTGTTCCTGTACGGCCAGGCGGAGGTGACCGCAGGGCATTTCATGCTGCACATGCTGCCCCTGTGCGCATCCTCTGCGCTGCTGCTGGCGGGCTTCATCTTCTTCCTGTACCGGCGGAATCCACAGGAGGAGATCACTGTGGCGGAGAGGAAGGATCCCAGGTCTGCCGGAGGACGGGTGCGGCGCGGGGTGTATCTGGCGCTCTTCGTGCTGATCATCACGGTGATCGTGACCCGGACGTCCCTCTGGCCCTGGGCTGTGGCCGCGGTGCTGGCGGCCATCGTCGCGGTAGATCGGAAGCTTCTGCTGAAGGTGGATTATGTACTCATCGTCACCTTCTTCTGTTTCTTTGTCTTCTCCTCCTCCATCACGGCCAATCCCCATATTGCCGAGGTACTGAAGCGCGCAGTGGCGTGGAATGAGTACTGGTGGGCCATCGGCCTGAGCCAGATCATCTCCAACGTCCCCGCATCCATCGTACTCTATCCCTTCTCGGAAAACTTCGCGGGGCTGATCTACGGCGCGGATACCGCGGGACTTTGCTCCCTGATCGGTTCACTGGCCTCTGTGATCAATTACCGGATTTATGTGCGGGAGTACCCGGGCCAGGGCGGGAAGTTCATCAAGGTTTTTACTCTGGTGAGCTGGGCCTTCTTCCTGTTTGTGGTGATCCCGGGCTTCCTGCTGAGCCGCTGGAAGTTTTTCTGAGGCAGCACACACAGCTTTCAGCGCATCTGGCGGCGCCTCTGTGCCGTCAGCTGCCCGATCACCTCATCCTAAAACCGTATACGCATTAACCGGCCGGGCTTCATCAGGAAAGCGCGGCCGGTTTTGTGTAGCTGACGGGCAGCAGAGACTCTGGAGCTGCATCACGTTATTCCCTGGTGCTTTCTGTATTCTCCGCCTGAACCGCGCTTCTGTATTCGCTGGGCGTGCACCCCTCTGTTTTTCGGAAGATATGCGAGAAGTGCGAGGAGGAGACAAAGCCCACTGATTCACCAACCTGTGAAATGCTCAGGTCTGACTGTGCCAGCAGGCTTTTTGCTTTTTCGCAGCGCGCCTGATGGTGGTAGCTCAGCGGCGTCATCCCGGTCTGCCGCTTGAATATGCGCACCAGGTAGCTCCCGTTGACGAACAGCGCTTTTGACATCCTGTCCAGGGAGAATTTCTCGGCGCTGTGCGCATCCATATAGGCCTGCGCAGCTTCACACAGGGTCACGCTGCTGCTTTGTGGATCCTTCATTTCTGGTGCTCCTTTCCCGGTGAATGAAGCCAGCGAATTAGACATGGCTAACATCGTCCATATGTTAGCATTATCTAACGGTTTTGTCACGCTTTTTTGGAAAAAGTCAATAACAGGCAATTAGTTGTCACAAACAAGTCAATATCCGGATAGCGGATTCGGCGGCCGTATGCTATGATATCTGGCGGTTAGATCAAACTAACATTGCGCTGCCCGGGCTTAGCCGGCAGGCGCAGAAAGGAAGATCCGACATGAAGAAGGAAAGGCTCACCGCAAAGCTGCTGTGCGGCCTGATGATTCTGAGCCTGGTGCTGTCCGCTGCGGCTTTCGCCGAGGAAGCGCCCTCTACCCGCTGGGCGGATGCCGCGGATGAGATAGACAAATACTTGGACGCTGCTTTTGAAAGCTACCTGGACGGCGACGCAAAAACAGCCTACGACAACGTGAGCAATGCCTATTTCCGGGTCTATGAAACCACCGGCTTTGAGCGGCAGACCATGAGCTATGTTTCCGGCAACCGGAAAAACGCGGTGGAAATGCAGTTTTCCGCCTGCAAGGCTGCTGTCAAAAAGGAGAATACAGATCAGGAAACCATCGTATCCGTCCGCAGCGCACTGCAGAAGCTGAAGACCATGATCCGGGACGACGGCAACAAGCTGGCGGCTCTCCAGGGCGGCGTGCAGAGCGAAACCAAGTTCTACAGGCGCGGGGAGCTGGTTTCTGCCGATCCCTATCCGGAATACTCCGCCGACCCGAACGCGGCGCAGAAATATGCCAGCTGGTACGAAGCGGCGACCCTGGTGAAGGAGCTGCTGGACACCGCCTACATGGGTTACCTGGACAAGGACTTTGATGCCGCCCTGGACAACCTGAACACCGCTTTCTACTCCGTTTACGAGGAATCCGGCCTGAGCCACAAAATCTATACAGATATGAGCCTGAAGGACCGGCAGAAGATGGACGGGTACTTCTCCGACCTGCGTTCTCTCGTGGGCTCCGCCTCAGCGAAGTATCAGAAAAACAAATACCGCACCACCACCGACGGCGCGAAAAACCTGATTCTCAAGCAGGCCAGGGCGTTGGACACTCAGGCAGAGGAAGCGAAGGCTGCGCTGGCTGCTGAGACGGCAGACACGCAGGCGGCGGCCGCTGAGGAGGCGGCGCCCGGCGACCCCAGGCTGCTGACCTTCCTGGGTGCGTTCGGCATCATCGTCCGGGAAGGCCTGGAGGCCATACTGGTCATCGCCGCGATCATCGCGTATCTCACCAAGAGTGGCAACCGCAAGAGTGTGAAAAATGTGTACATTGGCGGCATCGCGGGCATCGTGGCCAGCTTCATCGCCGCGGCGGTGCTGGCCTGGGCCAAGAGCGCCTTTGTGGGTGCCGGCCTGGCGCAGGAGGTTATCGAGGGCGTCACCGCGCTGATTGCAGTCTGCGTGCTGTTCTATGTCAGCAACTGGATGATCTCCAAGGCGGAGGCTGCCTCCTGGAGCCGGTACATCGATGGGAAAGTGCAGTCCTCCGTGGAGCAGGGCAGCAGCTTTGCGCTGGCGTTCACCGCCTTCCTCTCCGTGTTCCGCGAGGGCGCTGAGGTGGTGCTGTTCTACCAGCCCATGCTGTCGGAGGGCAATCCCGGCATGGTGTGGGCGGGCTTCGGCGTGGGCTGCGTGCTGCTGGTGTTCGTATATCTGGCCATCACCAAGCTGTCCATCAAGCTGCCGATTAAGGTGTTCTTCACCGCCACGTCCATCCTGATGGCCGTGATGTGTGTGTCCTTCCTGGGCAGCGGCATCAAGGAACTGGCCGAGGGCAACGTGTTCGACCTGACCCTCCGCGTGCCCGGCGTGCCGGAAAACGATGTGATCCAGATCTTCGGCATTTATCCCTGGCTGGAAACCCTGCTCCCGCAGCTGATCCTTGCGATCGTGCTGCTGGTCACATTCCTGATTGCCCATTACCGCGGCAAGATGGATGTGCTCAAGGCGCAGTACGCAAAAACCTGATACCCCCGCGGCACCGCCCCGCGCAGTCCGCGAAGGATATACAACCAAATCAATCTTTGAGGAGGATTACACCATGAAAAAGTTTCTTGCCCTGCTTCTGGCTGCACTGACGCTGCTGAGCGTGTCCGCCTTTGCCCTCGCCGAAGAGGAAGCGGGTTTTGATGAATACGAGCTGGGCGTTGAGGGTGAACAGGAAGTTGGTTTCATGACCATGGCGATGGTTTACTTCCAGCCCGTGGACATGGCTCCCGCCGAGA
>CAMJPQ010000060.1 GCA_946407745.1 uncultured Clostridia bacterium | reverse complement strand
GGTACGCACGGTGCGGTGAGAGGACGGGGGCTAGTCACCCCCTCCTACTCGATTCTGACTTATTCAGCGGTGTAGGGCAGCAGCGCGATGGCACGGGCGCGCTTGATGGCCTCACTGAGCTGACGCTGATGCTTGGCACAGTTGCCAGTCATCCGGCAGGGCATGATCTTGCCGCGCTCATTGATGTAGCGGCGCAGGCGGTTCACGTCCTTATAGTCAATATAGGGAATCTTGTCTACACAGAAGGCGCATACCTTCCGGCGGGGACGGCGTCCACCACGCGGACGGGGTCTTCTCTCTTCGCGATCTTCAGACATTTGCGTGTGTCTCCTTTCCCTCAGAATCAGAAGGGCAGATCGTCCGCTTCCACAGCGGTAAAGCCATTGTTCTGCGCGGTCGGCGCAGGCGCTGCGGCCGGCTCGGAAGGCGCGGTGGCGTTGTAGCCGCCTTCTGCTTCGGCACGGCTGGTGAGGAATTCGATATCCTCTGCCCGCACGTCCAGTGACACGCGGGTGGTTCCATCGCTGGCCTGGTAGGTATGGGCGCTCAGCTCACCGATGACGCAGACCTTGCGGCCCTTGGCCAGGAACTTCTGGCAGTTTTCGCCGGTGCGGTTCCACGCGTTGATGCGGAAGAACATGGCGTCATCCTGGCCGCTTGTGCGGTTGCGGCGGCTGTTGACGGCGATGGTAAAGCTGCAGCATACACTGTCGCCGTTGATGCCGGCCACGGTGCGGCTTTCGGGGTCGCGGGTCAGATTGCCGATCAAAGTAATCTTGTTCATCTTATACCTCTGTACTCAATTCATACATACTTGCTTTGTCAGCTCACTCGGCCTCGGTGGCTTCGGCGGCAGGCGCTTCGGCTTCAGCAGCGGGCGCTTCGGGCGCTTCATCGGGCGCCTCGGCAGCGGCTTCCGGCGCGGGGGCTTCTTCAGCCACAGGGCGCGCAGGACGCGGCTTGACCTTGCTCTGCTTCACTTCCAGCTTCACGGTCATGTAACGCAGGATGCTGTCATTGATGCGCAGCACGCGTTCCACCTCGCGGGGCAGCTCGGCAGGGGCCTGCATGGTCACCAGCACATACCAGCCCTCGGTCTTGTAATTGATCGCGTAGGCCAGGCGGCGCTTTCCCCATGTTTCATCAACCTTTTCCACTTCGCCACCGTTGGCGGCGATCAGCGCGGAAACCTTCTCGATCAATTCCTTGCGGGCGGTTTCTTCCAGCGCGGGGTCGATGATGTAGGTCAGTTCGTACCTATTCATTCTTTTCACCTCCTCATGGACGTTTGGCGCTGCATCTCTTGCTATGCAGCGCAAGGATGTGCCGAATACAGATTATAGCAGAACCCGGTTGGGATTGCAAGCACTTTATTTCGCGTAGTCGGTGGCCCTTGTTTCGCGGATGACGTTGACGCGGATCTGTCCGGGATACTCCATTTCCTTCTCGATGCGCTTGGCGACCTCGCGGGCCAGCACACGGGTGCCCTCGTCGGTGATGTCCTCGGGCTTGACCATGATGCGCACCTCGCGGCCGGACTGGATGGCGTAGCACTTTTCCACGCCATCGAAGCTGGTGGCGATTTCCTCCAGCTTTTCAAGCCGCTTGATGTAGTTCTCCAGGCTCTCGCGGCGGGCGCCGGGACGGGCGGCCGAAATGGCGTCCGCGGCCTGCACCAGCACGGCCTCGACGGTCTGGGGCTCCACATCGTTGTGGTGGGCGGCGATGCAGTGCACCACCGCGGGGTTTTCGTGATACTTGCGGGCCAGCTCCACGCCCAGGGACACGTGCGTGCCCTCCTGCTCGTGGTCGATGGCCTTGCCGATGTCATGCAGCAATCCGGCGCGCTTGGCCAGCTGCACATCCGCGCCCAGCTCAGCGGCCATCAGGCCTGCCAGGTGGCTGACCTCAATGGAATGCTTCAGCACGTTCTGCCCATAGCTGGTGCGGTATTTCAGGCGGCCCAGGGTCTTCACCAGCTCGTGGTGCAGGCCGTTAATGCCGGTCTCGAAGCAGGCGTTCTCGCCGGCCTCGCGGATCTGGGTGTCCACATCCTTGCGGGCCTTTTCCACCATTTCCTCAATGCGGGCGGGGTGGATGCGGCCGTCCATGATCAGGTGCTCCACGGCCAGGCGGGCCACCTCGCGGCGCACCGGGTCAAACGCGGAAACGATCACGGCCTCAGGCGTGTCGTCAATGATCAGGTCCACACCGGTGGCGGTCTCCAGGGCGCGGATGTTCCGGCCCTCGCGGCCGATGATGCGGCCCTTCATGTCGTCATTGGGCAGGTTGATCACAGACACGGTGGTCTCCGCTACGTGATCCGCTGCGCAGCGCTGAATGGCCAGGGCGATGATGTTGCGGGCCTTCTTTTCGCCCTCGTCCTTGGCGTTCTGCTCGATCTCCTTCACGGAGGCCGCGGCGTCGTGATAGGCTTCCTTCACCACGCGGTCCATGATGATCTGGCGCGCTTCCTCCTGCGTCAGGGAGGCGATGCGGGTCAGCTCCTCCTCCTGGCGCTGGTGGGCTGCCTCGGCGGCGTCAAGCTCCTTCTGGATATCTTCGGCCTTTTTGTTCAGGCTCTGCTCGCGGGCGTCCAGGTTGTCCGCCTTTTTGTCCAGGCTTTCCTCACGCTGCACGATGCGGCGCTCACTGCGCTGCACCTCTGCGCGGCGCTCGCGCATTTCCTTGTCATTCTCCGCTTTTTCACGGTCGTTTTCCGCTTTGGCCTTCAGGATCTCCTCCTTGGCCTCCAGAATCTTTTCCTTCTTATACTCGTCGGCTTTCTTAACGGCGTCGTCATAGAGATGGCGGGCATATTCTTCAGTGCGGCCGATTTTCTTTTCGGTGCCATCCTTGCGGTACATGTAGCCTGCGAAACCGCCGATCGCCAGGCCCACCACAGCAGCGAGAATAATCCACAACGGTGACATTTTTTCCCTCCTTTTTTCTCAAATCTTCATTTTCACTGTCGGAACGGCGAAAAGCCGTGCGGAATAATACTCCCACGGCCAAATGCTGTTTCCGGCGGGGCATGCAGGCTCCGCCCCTTTTATATTGCGCCGCTACAGCGCGTAAAAAGGAAAGTCCTCCCGGATTGCCATGATCATTCCGGCATCGCCGCGCCTGCGGAGCAGTGTCCCCCAAAGACACTGCCCGCAAGGGCGCGCATCACTCACCCGCGCGTGTAACGACACGGGCATATGACCAGCCGCGCGGCACCGCCGCGCAGTCGAAATCCATCATTCACCAAGGGTGTCTATCGAAAACAGCCACAGCCGCCGCCTTCCGCGGAGGCCGATCCGGCCGATCAATAATATATTACAAGTTTGTAACGATTCTGTCAAGAGTTTCTTCATAATCTGAAAGAACCGAAAACGGCAGGGTTTGCTTTACCGTCCGCCGGCGCGGCAAAAGTTTCACTGAATCGGCAGGAAAAAGGGAATAACCGTAGAATGAATAAAATTGGGATGAAATTGGACATCCTATGGAACGAACCCAGCCTTTCGGACAGAAAGGCTTTCAGAAGGGAGTACCGATATGGATCAGTCTCAGCAGCTCACGCAGCTACTCCGCAAAAAGCAGGAGATACTGCAGGGCAACGCGGAGCGCATCGCGGCGCAGCGGGCCAGCGGCAAGCTGACGGCGCGCGAGCGCATCAGCCGCCTCACGGATGAAGGCAGCTTTGTGGAAATGGACGCTCTTGTAGCCTGTGGAGAGGATTATGCCGGTGTTGTGACCGGCCACGCCACGGTGGAGGGCCGCCCGGTTTATGTGTTCGCGCAGGATTTTACCGTGCACGGCGGCGCCATGGGCCAGCAGCAGGCGGACAAAATCTGCAAGCTGCTGGAGCTGGCGGGAAAAACCGGCGCGCCGGTGATTGCCCTGTGCGACTCTGCCGGTGTGCGTGTGGATGAGGGCGCCCGGGCGATGAACGCCTACGCGCGCATTTACGAGCGCATGGCACGCCTCAGCGGCGTGTGCCCCATCATCGCGCTGGTGCTCGGCCCGGTGGTCGGCGGCGCGGCGCTGATTGCGCAGCTGGCCGATGTGTCCATTGAGGCGGCTGACGTGGGCGAGCTGATGGTTTACGGCCCGCAGGTCATCAGTGCCATCACCGGCGAGGAGGGCGACGCGAAGAAATTCGGCGGCGCCGCCGGCATGGCCGAGCAGGGCGGTGTGGCGCTGACGGTAGCCAATGAAGAAGAAGCCTTTGCCCTGACGGCGGAGGTGCTTGGCTACTTGCCCGGCTGCAACGCCGAGGACGCCCCGCTGACTGATGAGGACGACATGAACCGCCTGCTGGAGGTCACAGATCCTGCCGACAGCCAGGCGCTGCTGACAGAGCTTTCCGACTGCGGCCGCTATGTGGAGCTGTATCCCCGGTGGGGACGTGAGCTCCGCGTGGCCTTTGCCCGCATGGGCGGCCGCTCGGTGGGCCTGGTGGTTTCCAACGCGCAGGAGAACGAGGGTCAGCTGACCCCTGCCGGCAGCGCCAAGGCGGCGCGCTTCATCCGCCTGTGCGACTGCTACAGCCTGCCTGTGGTCAGCCTGATCAATTCCACCGGTGTGGCCGTGCCGAAGGCCGGCGCGCAGGCGTGGACGATGATCACCTCCGCGCAGCTGCTGTATGCTTACGCGGAAGCGACCACTGCCAAGGTCAGCGTGGTAACGGGCAATGCCATCGGCCAGAGCTATGTGGCCATGGCCGGCAAGGCGAACGCCGACATGGCCTATGCCTGGCCCGGCGCGGTGATTTCCGCGCTGGCGCCGAACGCGGCGGTGCAGCTGCTGTATACCGAGCGGCTGCGCGCTGGTGAGGACAGGGCGGCGCTGGAGGCGGAGTTCGCTGAGCAGGCCGCCGACGGACTGGCGGCTGCCCGCGACGGCATGATCGACGATGTGATCGACCCCGCGCAGACCCGCAAGTATGTGATTGCCGCCTTGGAGCTGCTTGCCTCCAAGCGGGATTCCAACCCGCCCAAGAAGCACGGCAATATGCCGCTGTAAGGGGGAGATGGCAATGAAAGAATCCCTGACGGTGCTGGATTCCCTGCTGGTCACCGTGATCGGCATGGCCATCGTGTTCATGGGGCTGGTGATCCTCATCTTCCTCATCAAGGCGCTGGTGAAGCTGACCGAGGGGAAAAAGCGGCAGCCTGCCGCGGCGCCCGCGCCCGTGCTGAAGGCGCCCCCCGTTCCGGAACCGGAATATGAAGATGTGACAGACGACACAGCCCTGGTCGCGGCCATTACCGCCGCGCTGTGCGTGGTGATGGAGGGCGAAAAGGGCGGCTTTACGGTGCGCCGCGTTCGCCGCATCGCCAACGCCTCCCCCTGGCAGAGGGCCGGGCGCGAGGAACAGATCTACAGCAGACTATAAGAGGAGGATACTACCATGCGTAAATTCAATGTGACTGTCAACGGCCAGCTGTATGAGGTGGAGGTGGAGGAGGCCGAGGCTTCTTCCGCGCCGCAGCGTGCCGCAGTGCCTGCCCCCGCCGCTCCCGCGCCGGCGGCCAAGCCCGCCCCCAAGCCCGCGGCCGCTCCCGCGGGCGCCGGCGACCCGATTAAGGCGCCCATGCCCGGCAACATTCTGGACGTGAAGGTGAAGGCCGGCGACAAGGTGAAGACCGGTGACGCGCTGGTCATCCTGGAGGCGATGAAGATGGAAAATCCCATCCCCGCGCCGCGCGACGGCACCATTACCTCTGTCGCGGTGTCCAAGGGCAACACGGTGGAAGCCGGACAGGTGCTGGCGACCATCGCCTGAGGGACATGAAACAGAAAGTGAGTTGATACAATGGGCATCAACATTGGCAAGGCCTTCAGCGACCTGTACGCGACCAGCGGCATTGCGCTGTTCATGGCGGATCCGAAGGCTTTGATCATGGTCGGTATTGCCTGTGTGCTGATATATCTGGCGATTGTGAAGGAGTTTGAGCCGCTGCTGCTGCTGCCGATCGCCTTCGGCATGCTGCTGACCAACCTGCTGGGCTCCGAGGTGTTTCATGAGGAGCTGTTTGCGGGCGGCCATGCCAACTGGAGCCTGATTGGCGGCGCGGTGCTGATAGACGCAAAGGACCTGGCGGCGGGCCTGGCGGACACCCTGCGGGTGAATGCCTCGGGCGGCGTGCTGAACGAGCTGGGCAACGTCGTCGGGCAGATCACCGGCGCCACAGGCGTGACAGGCAGTGACCTGGCGCCGCTCACCCAGGTGATGAGCTACATGGCGTCCAACGGCGCGGCGACCAGCATTATCATCCGCGACGGCTTCATCTCCGGAGGGCAGGTGTTCTCCGCTGCCGGGCAGCTGCTGGCTGAGGCCGGGCGGAAAATTGATCCCGGCCTGCTGGACTACCTCTACCTGGGCGTGAAGCTGGGCATCTATCCCTGCCTGATCTTCCTGGGCGTTGGCGCGGGCACCGATTTCGGCCCGCTGCTGGCCAACCCCAAGACGCTGCTGCTGGGCGCGGCCGCGCAGATGGGCATCTTTATCACTTTCATCGGCGCGACAGCCCTGGGCTTCACCGCGCAGGAATCCGGCGCCATCGGCATCATCGGCGGCGCGGACGGCCCCACGGCCATCTGGCTGACGGGCAAGCTGGCCCCGCACCTGCTGGGCCCCATCGCCGTGGCCGCATACAGCTATATGGCGCTGGTGCCGGTCATTCAGCCGCCCATCATGAAGGCGCTGACCACGAAAAAAGAGCGCTCCATTGTGATGGAGCAGCTGAAGCCGGTCAGCAAAAAGCAGAAGATCATTTTCCCGATTGTGGTGACGATTGTGGTGGCGGTGCTGCTGCCCTCTGCCGCGCCGCTGGTGGGCTGCCTGATGCTGGGCAACCTGATGAATGAGTGCGGCGTGGTGGAGCGCCTGAACAAGACGGCCAAGAACGAGCTGATGAACATCGTGACCATCTTCCTGGGCATCACGGTGGGCGCGACCGCGACCGCCAGCACGTTCCTCAAGCTGGATACGCTCAAGATCATCGCGCTGGGCATTCTGGCCTTTGCCATGGGCACCGCAAGCGGCGTGCTGCTGGCCAAGGTGATGAACAAGATCAGCGGCGGCAAAATCAACCCGCTGATCGGCTCTGCCGGCGTGTCCGCGGTGCCGATGGCGGCCAGGGTGTCGCAGCGTGTGGGCCAGCAGGAGAACCCGGGCAACTTCCTGCTGATGCACGCCATGGGCCCGAATGTGGCCGGAGTGATCGGCTCGGCCATTGCCGCCGGCGTGCTGCTGAGCCTGTTTGGCTGATTGATTGAAGACGGAGGAATGCCTGATGGCGAAAGTGAACATAACGGATACCATCCTGAGGGACGGCCACCAGTCGCAGGCGGCGACCCGCATGCGCACGGACGAAATGCTGCCGGCCTGCGAGAAGCTGGACAGGGTGGGCTACTACTCGCTGGAGTGCTGGGGCGGCGCCACCTACGACGCCTGCATCCGCTTCCTGAATGAAGACCCCTGGGAGCGCCTGCGCAAGCTGCGCAAGGCCCTGCCCAACACAAAAACGCAGATGCTGCTGCGCGGCCAGAACCTACTGGGCTACCGCCCCTACAGCGACGATGTGGTGGATTTCTTTGTCAAAAAGGCGGTGGAAAACGGCATTGACATCATCCGCTGCTTTGACGCGCTGAATGACCTGCGCAACATGCAGACCGCCGTGAAGGCCACCAAAAAGTACGGCGGCACGGCGGAAATCGCGCTGAGCTATACCAAGTCTCCCGTGCACAGCGAGGACTACTTTGTGAAGCTGGCCGGCGAGATTGAGGAGATGGGTGCGGACCTGATCTGCATCAAGGACATGGCCAACCTGCTGCTGCCCTACGACGCCTACAAGCTGGTGAAGCGCCTGAAGGCGGCGACCAGCCTGCCGATTGTGGTGCACACGCACAACACGACCGGCACAGGCGAAATGGTGCTGCTCAAGGCCATTGAGGCAGGCGCGGACGTCGTCGACACGTGCCTCAGCCCCCTGGGCAGCGGCACCTCACAGCCGGCCACTGAGTCCCTGGTGGCGACGCTGCAGGGCACCGAGTACGATACGGGCATCGACCTGAACCTGCTGGCGGAGCTGGCGGAGCATTTCCGCACCGTGGCCGACCGGCTGACGAAGGATGGCTTCCGCGACCCCGGCCGTGTGCTGAGCGTGGATGTGAAGACGCTGCAGTATCAGGTGCCGGGCGGCATGCTGTCCAACCTGATCGGCCAGCTGAAGGCGGCCAACGCCATGGACAAGTATTACGATGTGCTGGCAGAGGTGCCGCGCGTGCGCGAGGAGTTCGGCTACCCGCCGCTGGTGACGCCCACCTCCCAGATCGTGGGCACACAGGCGGTGATGAATGTGCTGATGGGCGGGCGCTACAAGATGGTGCCCCAGGAGAGCAAGGACCTGCTCAGCGGCCACTACGGCCGCCTGCCCGGCAAGGTGAACGAAGAGGTGCGCCGCCTGTGCATCGGGGACACCAAGGTGATCACCGGCCGCTTCGCGGATACCCTCCCGCCGGAGCTGGAAAAGCTGAAGAGCGAAATGCGCGAGTGGTACGAGAAGGAAGAGGACGTGCTGACCTACGCCATGTTCCCCAAGGTCGCGCCGAAGTTCTTCCAGTGGCGGCAGGCGCAGCAGATGAAGATCGACTCCACCATGCTGAACGAGAAGGACAAAACACTGCCGGTGTAAAAATACAATCAGAGCCAGGCTCCGCACGGGGCCTGGCTCTGATTGAATGCCTTATCAAACAGAGGATGATCCTGCCACAGTGAACGGCATCTTTCATGAATTGCAGGATGACGGGAACAAAAGCAGACAGCAGCGTGTGCATGACCGGTCAATATGGCACAACAGGAGGCGAGGGCTTGCGCCCTCCCTTTTTTAGCCATGTTCATGCGGCGGCAGCAAAAAAGCACTTGCAGCTGCAAGTGCTTCAACACCTCCGACCGGATTCGAACCGGTGTTTTCGCCTTGAGAGGGCGGCGTGCTAGGCCTCTACACAACGGAGGCAAAGAGCTGGGGAACTAGGATTTGAACCTAGACAATACGAGTCAGAGTCGTAGGTGCTGCCGTTACACCATTCCCCAACGCGCGTCTTTCAGGCGCAAAGGTACTATAGCAGATTTTTTCCGGCTTGTCAAGCACAAACTGGGAGGGCGGGAAAATTCTTGCTAATACCTGCAAATTCTTGTAAATCAGTAAACTCTTGTGTCCGGTTTGATCGCGTCCTCCAGCACCTGGTTGATCTGGCTGCCCAGGCGGCGCACCTCACCGAGCACCTTTTCCCTGCCCTCGCAGGTCAGGAACCAGTCGTCCCGGTTCAGCCCCGGCACGCTGGCGGGGCACACCAGCAGGCGTGCCTCGGGGAAGGCCGCCTGGTAGTAAAACAGCGCGCGCCGCGCGTGAGAGGGCTGGCAGGCGATCAGCCCTGTGCGCACGCGCAGGCCCATCTCATCTGTCACCTGCCGGGACAGGAGGGCGTTCTGCCAGGTGTAGGTCGCCCTGTCCTCCCGCAGGATGGCCGCGTCCGGCACACCCGAGTCCAGCAGGAGGCGGCGCATCCAGGCCCATTCCGAATCAAAGGCGCTGTCACCGAAGGCACTTTCCGCCGTGCTGTGCGCGCCGCTGGGCAGTATGCGCGGCGCATAGCCTGCCAGATACAGCTCCGCCGCCTTTTTCACGTGCTCTGTGTGCGCCGAGCCGGGCAGAAAAATGATGTCCGCCTTCTCCGGGCAGTCCTGCGCAAAAATGAATTCCGTCACGGCCTGAAAAAACCGTTCCACCTTTATTCCTCCTCCAGCGGGATGAACTCGTACCTCTGAATGTATTCCTCCAGGCAGAGGTTTTCCTCCTTCATTCGGCGGGCGTGCTCCAGGCCGACCCAGCGGTAATGCCAGGCCTCTGCCGTGAAGCCGGTGATGGCCTCCTTGCCCTCCTGATAGCGGAGGATGAAGCCGTAGTCCCAGCAATGCTCCGTGAGCCACCGGTGCTGCTTGGTTCCCTTGAAGCTGACACCGGGCACCGTGATGTCAAAGCAGGTGCCGATGTGGTGCTCGCTGGTGCCAGGCTCCGCCACCAGCTTCAGCGCCGCCTTCCTTGCGGAGGAGGCGCTGAGCCCGTTCTCGTTCCTGTAGGTGGAAATCTGGTTATCCAGCAGGCGCTGCTGGTAAGCCTTTGTGCGGTACGCGGCGCTGATCTGCCAGTTGCCGATGCCCTCCGCCTGCGCGGCCCGCAGCATCACCATCAGCGCGTCCACCGCCTCGCGCTCCGCAAGTGTATCCGCGTATTTGATCTTTACCACCGCGCTGTCGCAGTAGCTGTTCATCTCCACCAGGTCCCAGGGCTCATAGTCCTCCGCAAGGGGATATTCCTTGTTGACCAGCAGCGGCAGCCCGTCCGCACGGATATACGGCCGGTCGGATGTCAGATCGTTCGGGCGCGGCGTGGGGGTCTGCGAGGCGTCCCGCGCGTCAGAGGCGTAAAGCGCGGCCTGTGTGGCACTGCCGGCCTCCCCGTCCGCAGAAAGGCCGCTGTTGCGCTGGAACTGGCGCACTGCGTCCCGCGTTCCCCCGCCATACTGGCCGTCGACCTCGCCGGAATAATAGCCCAGCTCCTGCAGCCTCTGCTGCAGCATGCGCACCGCATCGCCGCTTGTGCCCATTTTCAGCACCTCCGGCACCGGGGTTGCCTCGGGCGGCGGCGTGGGTGCGGCAGTCACCTCCGCAGCGCTGAAGGGAACGGCGTTCCCGCTCCTCAGCGCGTCCGCGGTCTCCTCGCCCACGCGGCCATCGGCCAGCAAACCGTTGGCGCGCTGGAAGGCCATCACCGCCTCCGCTGTGCCGGCGCCATACTGGCCGTCCACACCGGCGCTGTAATAGCCCAGCTCCTGCAGCCGGCGCTGCACCTCGGCCACCACCTCGCCGGAGGAGCCGTTTTTCAGCACCGGGTAGCTCGTCGGCGCCGCCGGGTCGGGCGTGACCGCCAGGGTATTGCCGTATACAGGTGAAGGGGTCGGTGTGGCGCGGCGCTCCTCCAACACCCTGGGCGCCAGGTTCACCGTCCGCGCTGCCAGCACCCCCAGCAGCACCAGGCTTGCCGCCAGCGCCGCAAGCCCCGCAATATTCTTCGCTGTCCAGCGGAAGCGTTTCTTCTTTGCCATATCAGTCATCTCCCCCGCAAAAAGGCGGCGGATTGTGCAAGAATCCGTCCGTCTGATTCTACCATGCGCGGCGAAGAAAAGCAAACGGCCCTGAAGCGCGGTTTCACCGGTTGATTGAAATTAGTCAGATTTGATGTATAATGCGAAGGGACACATAGAATGAGCCGCTGGCGCGCAAACCGCTGTGCGGCTGCTTCATTCCGCACGGCAGCCCCTTGCGCCCCGGATGGGCGCGGGACAGGGGAGAGCGGAGGAGCGTTTTCTGTCCTTTCGGCTTTGGTGTACGCCGTGTGAAGAATTATTACAGGAGGCCTTCCGCCATGAAAATGATACCCAGCTTTTCGGTCGACCACACCCGCATTGTGCCCGGCATCTACGAGAGCCGGGTGGACACCCTGGGTGAGGAACTCGTGACCACCTTCGATGTGCGCCTGAAAAAGCCGAACGCGGAGCCGGCCATTGCCCCCGCCGCCATGCACACCATGGAGCACGTGATCGCCACCTATCTGCGCAACCGCCCGGACTGGGCGGACAGGCTCATCTACTGGGGCCCGATGGGCTGCCTCACCGGCTTCTACATCATCGTGAAGGGGCGGCCTGCCGCGGCTGAAATGTATCCCGTGCTGCTGGACGCCTTCCGTTACCTCAGCGCCTATGAGGGCGAGGTGCCCGGCGCGGCGCCGGAGAACTGCGGCAATTATCTCATGCACGACCTGCCCATGGCCAGGTGGGAGGCCGCGCGCTACGTGGCCTATCTGGAAAGCGCCGATCAGAGCGTGATTTTTGCCTATCCGGAGGCAAAGCGGCTGACGCTGGAGGACGACCGGCAGTTTTTTGACTCGTAAACGGCGTATAGCGCCTGTTTGATCAATCGGCATCCGCCCACACCGCGCCGTCATGCAGGGAAGCGCGGTCGGCTGAGCAAAAGGAACAGTAACGATGGAACAGCTTGATCTCTTCTCTCAGAATGAGGAAAACGACCGCCTCAGCAGCGCGCCGCTGGCCAGCCGGCTGCGCCCGGAAAGCCTGGATGAATACGTCGGCCAGCAGCATCTCATCGGCCCGGGGAAGCTGCTGCGCCAGCTGATTGAGCGCGACCAGGTGTCCTCCATGATTTTCTGGGGCCCTCCCGGCGTGGGCAAAACCACGCTGGCGCGCATCATTGCCCGGCGCACCCGCGCGGAGTTTGTGGAGTTTTCCGCCGTCACCAGCGGCATCCGCGAGGTGAAGGAGGTCATGAGCCGCGCCGAGGAGAACCGCCGCGCCGGTGTGCGCACGCTGCTTTTCACCGATGAGATTCACCGCTTCAACAAGGCCCAGCAGGACGCCTTCCTGCCGTATGTGGAAAAGGGCTCCATCATCCTCATCGGCGCGACCACAGAGAATCCCTCTTTTGAGATCAACTCGGCGCTGCTGTCCAGGTGCAGGGTTTTCATACTCAAGCCGCTCACCGAGCAGGACCTCTACGGGCTGCTGCGGCACGCCCTCACCAGCCCCAAGGGCTTCGGCGGCATGAAAATCACCGCGGAGGAGGGGCAGCTGCGCACCATCGCGCGCTTTGCCCAGGGAGACGCCCGCACCGCGCTGAGCATACTGGAAATGGCGGTGCTCAACGGGGTGATCGATACCAACGGCGGTGTGACCCTGGACGACGCCGTGCTGGCCGACAGCATGAACCGCCGCTCACTGCTCTACGATAAAAACGGAGAAGAGCATTACAATCTCATCTCCGCCCTGCACAAATCCATGCGGAATTCCGACCCCGACGCGGCCGTTTACTGGCTCTGCCGCATGCTGGACGGCGGGGAGGATCCGCTCTATATAGCCCGCAGGCTGGTCCGTTTCGCCTCGGAGGATGTAGGTATGGCCGACCCGGAGGCGCTGCCGCAGGCCGTTGCCTGCTATCAGGCCTGCCATTTCCTCGGCATGCCGGAGTGCAATGTGCACCTGGCCCATGCGGCGGTCTATCTTTCCCTCGCGCCTAAATCCAACGCGCTGGAGGTGGCGGTGAACGCCGCGGCTGAGGACATCCGCAGCCGCCCCGCCGAGCCCGTGCCCCTGCAGATCCGCAACGCGCCCACCCAGCTGATGAAGGCTGCCGATTACGGCAAGGGGTACATCTACGCCCACGATACCAAAGAGAAAATGGCGCGCATGCAGTGCCTGCCGGACAGCCTCGTTGGCCGCCGCTATTACCTGCCCACCACCCAGGGGAAGGAGGCGGCGCTGAAGGAGCGCCTGGAAGAGATACTCCGGTGGAAGCAGGGCGGGGACGCGTGACAGGCGGCGCGGCAGCCCCTCACCACAGCCCCAGTCTCTCCCTCCAGCCTTTTTCCGCGCACAGCTCGCCCCTGCGGCGGGCGTATTCCTCCGCCACGGCGGGGGATTCTTTTTTCAGCCTGCGCAGCATGGGCAGATACAGCCTCAGGCATTTCAGCGCGGACGGTGTCAGCGCGTGCCGCAGCGCGGCAAAAAGCATGTCCTTCCTGCCGGCAAAGGGCACGCCGGGCTTGCTGTATTCTGCCCGGATCGCGTCATTCAGCGCCTCGCCGTCCGCGGCCAGCAGGAAGGCCGCGCCCTTCAGGTAATCCTCCGCGCCGCGGGCGGCGGCGGCCATGTAGGCGGGCTCGCCATAGGCGACGGCCTTGAGCAGCCGCCCGCTCAGCACCGAGGAAGCCGCCGCGCCCAGCTTTGGGTGCAGCGCCAGGGTGATGAGGCTGTTGCGCGTCACATAGTACTCAAGATAAGCGTTTGTCTTCTCCGAAAAGGACGGATGCCATACGCCCAGGCCGTTCAGCGCCGCCGTTTCTGCCCCGGTGCGCAGGCCGTATTCCACATCGTCAATTTTGATAAAGAACGGCATCGGAAGACCCTTTTCGCGCACCGCGCGCAGGGGCAGCACCAGCGACCACCAGGCGGCATAGTCCGCGCTGGCCTCTTTTTCGTTTTCCAGAAGCTTCTCCGGCTCGGCCAGGTTCAATCCGGCCCGGTTGGAGTGGAAGGTACGCCCGTCATAGCGGGCGGTGGCCTCATACTGCAGGCAGGGGCGGTCAAAGGGCAGCATGCCAGCCGCCAGCTGCAGCCCGCTGTGCTCCGGTGCGAGATAAGCCAGCGCCATGCGCACCCGCCACAGCACAGCCGGGTCGGCGGCGATGTCGTCGTCCATCAGCCAGGCGTGAGTATAGCCTTCATCAGCGTTCAGCGCCTCCATTAGGCCGCGGGTATAGCCGCCGCTGCCGCCCAGGTTGCGGTTTTGAAGCAGTGTCACACACTCCCCGCAGCCGGCCAGCTGCGCGCCGGTCAGCGTCCGGCCGTTGTCCACGCAGAAGATGTGAAAAACCTCCCGCAGCTCCGCGCGGCGGTTGATTTCCCCCGCCAGCGCCGTCAGGCTGCGTATCACCTCTGCTTCCCTGCGGAAGGTGCACACCACAATGGCCACCTTCGGCAGGGAAGGCGCCTGCCCGGTTACAAAGCGCCCGCTCATCAGCCCGCAGCCCTCCAGCCGCAGGTAATACAGCGCATCGCTTTCCACATTGAAGGGGAAACAGGCCTCCGTCCCGCCGGTCACCGGCACGGACTGCAGGGTTTCTTCCATGCCGGAGCGCGTGCGGCGGCACAGCGCCGCCTCGCCGTCTCCGCTTGTGCGGATCACGAGCCCCGCCTCCCGCAGCGCGGTATACCGGCGCAGTGCCATGCCGCTCAGCGCCCCAAAGTAGGTGTCAAAGCGGAGACAGTCCCCGTCCGCATGGGTATACAGCGCCTGTGTGCCGGGCACAAAGGGCGCCGTGCTCAGGGGAAAAAGCGGATAAGCCTCCATGGTACAAAATCCTTCCTGCGGGTAGATTCTACGGGCGGCACTACTCGAACTGCGCGGCATACAGCTTGTGGTAGAAGCCCCTGGCAGCCATCAGCTCCTCGTGGGTGCCCTGCTCCACCACATCGCCGTGGTTCAGCACCAGTATGCGGTCCGCGTGCTGTATGGTGGAGAGCCGGTGGGCAATGACGAAGCAGGTTTTGCCGCGCATCAGGTCGCGCATGGCGGTCTGTATCATTCGCTCGGTGGAGGTATCGACATTGCTGGTTGCCTCGTCGAGAATGAGCATATTCGCGTCGTAAAGCATGGCGCGGGCGATGGTCAGCAGCTGCTTCTGCCCCTTGGAGATGTTGCCGCCGTCCTCGGTGATCACCGTCTGGTAGCCCTGCGGCAGGCGCATGATGAAGGGATGAATGTGGGCAGCCCTGGCCGCCGCCACAACCTCCTCCATGGTGGCGTTTTCCTTGCCGTAGGCAATATTGTCGAAAATGGTCCCCTGGAAAACCCACGTGTCCTGCAGCACCATGGCATAGCTTGCGCGCAGTGAGGCGCGGGTCACCTGCCGTATGTCCTGCCCGTCCACCAGTATCTCGCCGCTGTCCACATCGTAAAAGCGCATCAGCAGGTTGATAATGGTGGTTTTGCCCGCGCCGGTGGGGCCGACGATGGCAATCAGCCGCCCCGCGTCCGCCTTCAGGGACAGGTCGTGCAGTATGGTCCGCCCGGGGTCATAGCCGAAGGAAACATGGCGAAGCTCCACGTCGCCCCGCGGGTCGCTGAGCACCCTTGCGCCCTCAGCGTCCCTCAGCTCCTCCTTTTCGTCCAGCAGGTCAAACACGCGCTCGGCGGCGGAGAGGGCGGAAAACAGCTCATTGATGATGTTGGCGATCTCGTTGATGGGCCCGGAGAATTTGCGCGAGTACAGCACAAAGGAGGAAATCGCGCCCAGCCCGATGATGCCGTTCATGTACAAAAGCGACCCCAGCAGCGCGATGAGGCTCAGGCAGGTGTTGTTGATGAAGCTCATTGTCGGGCCGATGGTCATGGAGCGCGACTGGGCCTTGTCGTAGGCGTCGGCCGCGTCGGTATTCACCTCGTCGTACCTTTCCTCCACGCGGTGCTCGTAGGCGTAGGCCAGTATGGTTTTCTGCCCGGAGAGCATCTCCTCCACAAAGCCGTTCAGCCTGCCGTAGCACTTGGAGCGGCGGATGAACAGCGGGCGGGTGATCTTGCGCATTTTGGCCGTGTAGAGGATGGAGGCGGGCACAGTGACGAGCGCCACCGCGCTCAGCGGCAGCGAAATGCTGATCATCATCGCCAGCGCGCCGACTACGCTGACCACGCTGGTGATGATGGCCACCACATCGGTGGACAGGCAGGTGGAAATGACATCGATATCATAATTCACCCGGCTGATGATGTCGCCGGCCTGGTGGGTGTCGAAGAAGCCCACCGGCAGGCGCATCAGCTTGTCGAACACATCCTGGCGCATCCGCCGCGCCACACCCTTGGACACCCGCGCCATCAGCACATGGATGCTGACCGTCAGCAGGGAAGAGGCGGTGTAGCAGATGAGCATCCGCAGCGCGAAATAGTTCACCCGATCAAAGTTCACCCGGCCCGCGCCGGCAGCGGCCTCGTTAATGGCCGAGCCGGCCAGGTTCGGCCCATAGAGCGCCAGCACATTGGATATAAAGCTCATTGCCATCACCGCGGCTACGGCGGCGGCGCTTGGGCCCAGGTAGGTGACCATCCTGCGCAGCGCCTTTTTTGTGTCTCTGGGCTTGTGCGCAATGGAATCCCGTCTGGCCACTCAAACCACCTCCCCCATCTGCGTGCGGTAAATGTCCTGATAGGTGGGGCAGGCTTCCAGCAGCTCCTCATGCGTGCCGTAGCCGATCATCCGGCCCTCCTCCAGCACCAGAATATGGTCCAGGCTGAGTATGGAGGAGATGCGCTGCGCAATAACAATGGTGGTCGCCTCGCTGTGCTCCTCGCGGATGGCCCTGCGCAGCTGCGCGTCTGTGCGGTAGTCCAGCGCGGAGGAGGCGTCGTCCAGCACAAGGATGTCCGGCCTGGCGGCCAGGCTGCGGGCAATCAGCAGCCGCTGCTTCTGTCCGCCGGAGAAGTTTGCGCCGTGGATCACCGCCTCGTGGTCATACCCCTCGTCATACTCCTCGATGAAGGACCTGGCCATGGCCTCGTCTGCCGCCATGCGCAGACGCTCCTCGTCCACATCGCGACCGAAGGTCACATTTTCCCGGATGGTGTCGGCAAAGATGACGTCATTCTGGAACACCACGCCGAAAAGGCGGCGCAGCTCGTCCAGCTCGTAGGCGCGCACATCGCGCCCATTCACGAACACATGCCCGCCCTGCGGGTCGTAAAAGCGCATCAGCAGATTCACAATGCTGGTTTTGCCGCTGCCCGTAGCGCCGATGATGCCCAGCGAGCCGCCCTTTTCAATGCCGAAGGAGATATCCTCCAGGCACTTCTGCCGGGTGCTGCCTGCAAACTGCGCTGCGCTGTGCACGGTGTCCCCCTCGTTCATCGCGTAGCTGAAGGACACGCGGTCAAACACGATGTATTCCTTCCGGTCGGTATGGGCTGCCTCCCCGTCCGGCAGGCGCCGCAGGTCCTCGAGGCTGTCCACCACCTCCGCAATGCGGTTGAGGGAGGCATTGGCCTTGCTCATCATCATGAACACGCGGTTCAGGCCCATCACGCCCATCAGGATCATATTGAAATAG
>CAMJPQ010000059.1 GCA_946407745.1 uncultured Clostridia bacterium | reverse complement strand
TGGAATTCCCACTGCCAGGGAAGAAAATAGTCTTTAGAAATCAACGATTTCCGCTGGACAATGTGGGGAGATAATCTTCCAAACGGTGAGTTTCCAACTTTAATGTTATCAGGGCAACAGATCTGCTTTGCTTTGGGAGAAAGCAGATTGCCGTTTTTGCAATGCTGGGGTATCATATGGAGAACCTGTGATGAACAGGCCTTGCCAGAATATCTTATTGATTTTCCTTGCTTGTTGGGATAGGGATTAACTGCTGACTCGTTATATTTCTGAAGGCGGTGATAAACTGTGAGACGAATAATGGCAGTCCTTCTTTTCATAATCATTTCCAGTACAGCAATTGCTGCTGTAAATGCTGAATCATGGTTTACTGCTGGAAAAGACAGTTTTGAAGATATACTGTCCTACTATGATGGAAAAGAAATAACACTATCCGATCAACTGCAGATTATTCAGGATAATGTGAATTTTCGAAAAACTCCCGGAGGAGATGTACTGGGGCGTCTGCAAGGAGGAGCTATCCTGGAATGTCTGGATGAGACACAGCACAAAGGTGAACTCTGGTACTACGCACGTTCTGCAGAGTATGGAGAAGGATATGTCATCTGTTCTTTTGCGAAACCCGTCTGGGATAATCTTAACTATTGGCCATCATTTGATTCGGGCAATATAGTCTCAGACAACATGCTCCTTTTTGCCTATTGGATGGGAACTTACCAGCTTGATCATGGACTTTCTATTGTTGAGACTGTCGGAAATGACCGACAGCTTAATATTGCTCCATTAACTGTTCGTGGGGATATGTCCATAATCCCTGAGGATATGAAGATCCTCCTGGTGCTTAAATTGTTTGAATATGGCTTTATCAGCAAGAATTCTTCGTGTGAGCAGCTCAGAGATGAATCCTTGTCTTTAGCAGAGAAGGATAATACTGCTTCCTCCGTTTTGAACAAGCATTATGGCACAGATGATATCTGGAAAATCATCTTGGGGCAGTCTGTCGTTATTTGGATTCATGAAAATGATCTGCATGCCGGAAATGAAGGCCCCTGTTCGGGCAGGGATCTCACGCTGACCAATGCAGTAATGCAGAAGGTAATCGAGGAACATTAATGGTATGGATAATCAACAAAATCGGAAGATAAACTTACAAGGACAGACCTGTAATAATGGTGAAAGACAAAGCAAAATGATGGAAAACGAACCAATGACCGCAGCGGAAAAAACGTGACCTCTATCTCCGGCAGAGGGAATTGTTGGCAACGTTCCTGGAGCATGGCGCGATCAGCCAGACGCAACACGATAAATCTCTCGGAGATTTGACCGAGAAGATGGGAATGCAACCAAATGATTGACCAAATGGCAAGGTACGTGGTATCCTCATGCTGCAGCCCGGGCGGTTGCAACGGACGGTTAAACCTGTAGAAGTGAGAAAACCTTCAGAGTATCCGGCTTAAATCCGTCTGGAAACAGGCGGCAAAAGCCGGAAAAACCGACAGAATCTTTGGCTCGGGACCAAACAGCCGCGGCCTGCAGGAGACAGGGCGCCTCGGCGTTCCTTATGAAACCACCTGCGACCAGGAAAGGAGAAATGACTGTGAAGCTGACACTGGAAAACCTCGCCCGCCGGGAAGAATGGGCGAAGCTGGGCGTTGCCCTGCCGGCGTTTGACGTGGCCGCCATGCGGCGGAAGACGAAGGAAGCGCCGACATGGGTGCACTTTGGAGCCGGCAATATTTTCCGCGCCTTCATTGCTGCGCTGCAGCAGCGCCTGCTGAATGAAGGGCTGGCGGACAGGGGCATCATCGCCGCCGACACCTTTGATGTGGACAACATCCGCCTCATCTACGGCGGATATGACAACCTGACCATGTCGGTGACGCTGAACGCCGACGCCACCACCACCCGCGAGGTCATTGCCTCGGTGTCCGAAGCGCTGGTCGCCCAGCCGGCTGATGCGGATTACGCGCGCCTTGTCGAGGTGTTCGAAGCGCCCTCCCTGCAGATGGTTTCCTTCACCATCACGGAGAAGGGCTATGCGCTGCGCGGGCTGGACGGCGGCTTCACCCCCGCGGTGCTCTCCGACCTGGAGGGCGGCCCCGCTGCGCCGAAGCACGCCATGAGCATTGTCACGGCGCTGCTCTGGCGGCGCTATCAGGCCGGCGCGGCCCCGGTGGCCATGGTCAGCATGGACAACTGCAGCCACAACGGCGAAAAGCTGCGCGAGGCTGTGCTCACCGTGGCGGACGCGTGGCAGGAGAAGGGCTTTGTGTCCGACGGCTTCACCGCCTGGCTGAGAAACGAGGAGCAGGTGTCCTTCCCGTGGAGCATGATTGACAAAATCACCCCGCGACCGGCCAAATCCGTGGAGGAGGCGCTGCTGCGGGACGGTGTGGAGGGCATGGGCCCGGTGGTCACCCCGCGCGGGACGTTCCTCGCACCCTTTGTCAATGCCGAGCGGCCGCAGTACCTGGTGGTGGAGGACCGCTTCCCCAACGGCCGACCGGCGCTGGAAAAGGCCGGTGTATACATGACCGACCGTGATACCGTGAACCGCACCGAGCGCATGAAGGTGACCACCTGCCTGAATCCCCTGCACACCGCGCTGGCGGTTTACGGCTGCCTGCTGGGCTATCAGCTGATAGCCGATGAGATGAAGGACGAAGAGCTGGTGAAGCTCGTGCGCAAAATCGGCTATGATGAGGGCCTGCCCGTGGTGACTGACCCCGGCATCATCAGCCCCCGCGCCTTTATTGATGAGGTGGTGGGCGAGCGGCTGCCGAACCCATTCATGCCGGACACGCCGCAGCGCATCGCCACGGACACATCACAGAAGGTGGGGATCCGCTTCGGCGAAACCATCAAGGCCTATGTGGCTGACGAAAACCGTGACCCGAAGAGCCTGCTGGGCATCCCCCTGGCGCTGGCCGGGTGGCTGCGCTACCTGGTGGGCGTGGACGACGCGGGCAGCGCGATGGAGCTGTCCGGCGACCCGATGCTCTCCTCTCTGCGGGAGGCGCTGGCGGGCGTGAAGCTGGGCGAGCCGGATTCGGTCAGCGGCAAGTTGGATGGCATCCTCCGCAACCAGGTGATCTTTGGCATCGACTTGGTGGAAGCCGGACTGGGCGAGCGCATTGAGGGCTTCCTCCGGGAAGAGCTGGCAGGACCCGGCGCGGTGCGCGCAACGCTGAAGCGCGCGCTGGCCTGATGAGGAGACAGGACGATGAAACAGCTGAAAACCTTTCCCGCACCATTCACCAAGGGGCTGAACCTATCCAGGTGGCTGGAAAAGCCGACGCTGGACATGGTGATTGCGGACGAGTTTACCCGGCAGGATTTTGCCAATATCAAATCATTGGGCTGCGAAGCGATCCGCCTGCCCATTCACTTTGAGCGCTATTGTGACGCCTCGCGTGGCTGGGCGGTGCCGGACAGGCTGTGGAGCATACTCGACAGCACGCTGTCCTGGGCGGAGGAGCTGGGGCTGTACCTCATCTTCGACTTCCACAACGCCACCCAGGTGGACACTGTGACCGCGGCGGATGTGGAGAGCGTGCTCAGCCCCATCTGGGCGCAGGTGGCGGGCAGGTACCGCGGAGCGTCGGACCTGCTGATCTATGAAATCATGAACGAGCCACACGGCATCCCCATTGCGGACTGGAACCGGATTGCTGAAAACATATACCGCCAGATTCGCGCGGTGGACGCAAGGCGATGGCTGATTGTCGGCGGCGCGGACTGGAACAGCACGGCCGCGATGAAAACCCTGCCGGACTTCGGCGACGGCCGGGTGATGTACACCTTCCACTTCTACGAGCCGATGGCCTTTACCCACCAGGGCGCGCCGTGGGCCCATATGGAGCGCGTGCGGGATATTCCCTTCCCCTATGACCCCGCGAAGATGCCGCCGATGCCTGAAAACCCCACCGAACGCGAGAAAATGTTCTGGACCGAATACCCGGAGAAAGGCACGCTGGAAGCGGTGGAACGCTTCTTTGACGAGTATGTGGCCTTCAGCCAGAGCCGCCACGCGCCGGTATTCTGCGGCGAATTCGGCACAAGTGCAATCTGCGCGCCGCAGGGCGAGCGGGTGAAGTGGTACCGCCTGGTGTCCGGCCTGCTGGAGGAGCGCGGCATTGCCCGCTGCTCATGGGATTATTACGGATCCTTCGGCGTGTTCTGCAACACCTATCCCGAGTGCGGCGTGACGGTGAAGCCGGCTTTCCCGGAGGGGCTGAATGTGCCGCTGCTGGAGGCCATGGGACTGCACGCGCCGGAGGAGGTGCAGTGATGACGGGAAACCACGGCCTTGCCTGCGTGACGCATCCCCTCGGCACGCTGTTTCCGCTGAGATTTGTGGTGGTCTGCTCCTTCTGCCGGGGAAGGTATCTGCTTAGCTACCATTCCGGCCATCAGGCCTGGGAGACACAGGGAGGCCATATTGAGGCGAACGAAACACCGGAAGAGGCGGCGCGGCGCGAGCTGGCCGAGGAGAGCGGCGTGACAGACGCGGAGCTGGTGCCCGTGTGCGACTATGAGTCGTGGGACGAGGGCGGCGCCGCGAACGGCCGCGTATTTGCCGCTGTGGTCCGCGCGCCCGGCAAGCTGCCCGCAAGCGAGATGAGCGCCGTAGCCCTGTTTGACGCGCTGCCCGGCAACCTGACCTATCCCAAAGTGACGCCTGTGCTGTTTGAAGAGGCGGAAATGTGCGTCAAGCGGGAGCAAAACAGCGCGCGGATCTGAAATCAATATCACAGGCAGTGCAAACCGATGTGCGGCGAACTGCCAACCCCTCCCGCTGGATCGCCGGCGGGAGGGCTTTTTCTGAGCTGCGCTTTGGATATTGCGCAAACCGGCAGGGTGTGCTATAATTCCACTGCGCACCTGCTCCGAAACGTGTGCGGACGCAGGTTTGCAAGATATGGTCCCGTAGCTCAGCAGGATAGAGCGGTCGCCTCCTAAGAAGTAGGCCGACTACCGCTTATCCGGAAACTGAAAACGGGAACAGCGTTCGGAAGTGCCCCGGTTTCCCAGTTACTCCGACACCCTTACTCAGCAAGGTCGAAATCAGCATGTGGGAAAATGTCCTACCGCCAAAGTTAGAAAAGCTGATTAGAAATCGACCTTTCCTGATTAGAAAAAAGCACTCCAACCTCCACGGTGAACAGTCACCGAATCCTCGGAAGCCTTGAAAAATAAGGACTTTCGAGAACATGGTCCCGTACCTCAGCAGGATAGAGGGTCCGCCTCCTAAGCGGAACGTCGCGCGTTCGAATCGCGCCGGGATCGCCATTTTGCCTACCAGATTCGACAGATTTGCCCTCAAAAAGGCAACTGTGAAGCTGGTAGGATTTTTCTTTTTCGGGACACTACGAAACGCAAAAATCTGCTAACAGGAGAAGACCCCTGTTAGCAGATTTCTAATTTTTCAGCCCGATTTCTAATCGACCTTCGCTGATGCCTATGCTTCAGCGTCTAATTTTTTCGGACGATCGTGCTAATTTTGGCGGACGATGCGAGCGGCATCTTTCCTGAAACTGAGAAAATGCTTGTAAGGCCTAGCGTTTTGAAAGCACAGTAAAGAAAGATCAGACGAACTTCAAGATGGTTTTGATATCTGTGAGGACAATCGTCTGCTAAATGCGGAAGGTAGTTGATTAGCAAGATTAATGCGATTTATTGGCTCTGCTAATGCCTACCGAAATATTTAGCTAGGAGGATGTTACAAGGATTTGTACTCTTCTCCAGGACGCCAGGAGTGCCCCATCAGCTGCCGAAACAAGTCCCTAATTCCCATCAGCACAAACCCAAGATGATTGGTTGCCTGAGTGCCATTCTTCGGATTCTTCCAGTTCTCTGGCTGTACTTTAAGCGAGCCATCAGGGTTCAACAAATCGCTTTCAGCCAACCCTGCACCATAGATTCCATCGTAAGGACTGGCTTCAATTAAGACAGCGTTCTCTGTTTCCAGCAGCGCATCCACAAGCGTTATATCGCTCTGGAATTTTCCGAGATTTCCGTGAAAAATGATTTCTCTCAGCACATTATCCCACATCATGGCGTCAAAACCCGATACAAGGGTTTCACGGATGATGAGATCAGGCTGTTCGAGGAATCCCTGCAGCGGATACAGAAAAATCTGGAGGAGAAGCTGAAGTCATGAGCGTATGCAAAGCTAAGATTTTGTACCGACCCGCTGATCAGACTGGACTCATCCAGTGAATTTTTCTGAACCAGCCAACATATCACACCATTCCATTTTGAAGAAAACCCAACGGTTGTGATTCGCTGGGCACGATGAAATATCATCAGTTTGCCGTGTATTTTATTTTTCGCCCGATGGTGATTTGTCTGATCTGCTTTTGCCGGAGAAGTGATTCAACGGCTGCGCGAAGCTTTTCAGAAATCCCTTTGTACAGCTTCCAACAAAAAGAAAAAGTGGATCATGGGAACAGTCGGCATGGCGGTGATTGCCGCCTGCCTGTCAGGAATCATGTGCATGATCCTTCGGTAGGTTTTTCACCCTGAGAAGTCATATCCCCAGAGGTGTATGACAGAACGGAAGGAGATACGGCCATGATAAAGCTCCAGGGTTTATCCCGCGAACAGGTTCGGGAAATCGCCAGTCAGACGGCAGACGCGTTTTATGATTACAGGTATCATGACGGGGACACCGGCCTGATCAAATACATCTCTTCCAGAGAGGCAATGTTCATCTATATCCATGGTATCGTGCGGGCCGCTTACAAGGCCGGCGTGCTCTACACGACTTCAGACGGCAGCGAAGGGTATCTGATGCTGTCCGGCGAGGGTGCCGGCGGGAGGATTGGATTTGTGGATGGACTAAAGATGATCGCTGCGGAGAAGAAGGCGCTGGGCGGCTTCGGGAAAATGAAGCGGTTTATCAGCGCCTGCTTTTGCGACGGAGGGACCATTGAGACCCGCATGCGCAAGGAAAAGCGGAAGTTCCTGCGCGTCGAGATGCTGGTCGTGCGGAAGGAATTCCAGGGCGGGGCTACATGCGGCGGATGCTGGAATATGCGTACAAAACCGCGGAAGACCATCGGGTGCCGGTGATCCTGGATACCGACGACAGGGACAAGGCCGCCCGCTACGAGCATCTCGGAATGAAGCTGGATCGGGTGCGCGACTGCGGTGAACGGTTCCACATGTACGATCTGATTCGCGAATGTGAGACACAGGGGGGCTGTCAGAATGAATACGATCGGCATTGACCGCAACCTGGACCGGGCGAGGATCAAAAAGCTGCTGACCATCGGGCTGTTTGCCTCGATCCTCACGGGGATGGTTATATCGATTTTCTCCCGAATCTCTGCTCTATCGACCAGATCACCTGTAGCGCGGCGCACGGCAAGCTGATCCGCCACAAAACTCTGGCGGACGGGGACGGAGAATGCAATTACTGGATCCTGGGCGACAGGGAGCCGGAAGCGATCGCAGACGTGGGCTCAAAATAAACAAGGAAATGAATGATGGAGGCAAAAATGATTGTTTTACGGCTACGGCTTTTATACGACGGAAAGCATGGATCTTGCAAAGGAATGGGCTTGCGGAGACGGAAGGGATGGCTATGCAAGCATGTATGAGATGAACATGGATGGCCTGAGCATCCTCCGTTTGAATGACCCGCAATACAGCATCCTGAACTGGCTGGCCATCCTGACAAAGTACCGAAGCTACTGGCAGAGCGGCAGCATCGCGGAGGAAGCAAAGGACTATCTCCAGCAACACTTCTTCATTGATCTGACGCACTATGATGTCATCATTGGATACCGGGCGGATGACTCCTATTTCACCTTTGCACAGGATTTTGCGGCCGGGGCCATCTCCCTGGCTAAGCTGT
Source organism: uncultured Clostridia bacterium (assembly GCA_946407745.1). Lineage (GTDB taxonomy): Bacteria > Bacillota > Clostridia > Christensenellales > Aristaeellaceae > RUG11272. The sequence goes on along the minus strand of CAMJPQ010000059.1, from coordinate 10,532 downwards.
CAGAGGCGATGCGGCTTGGCAAGCTGAGTGAGCAGATCGTTCTGAAAAGCGACAGAGCCTTTGAAGGCCTACGTTTCATCGGTGCCAAGCGGGCTGATGCGGAAACCTGGTACGAGAAGAAAACCATTCGCGATCGGGAAGCGCGGCGCACTTACCGCAGCACCAGGAAGGCGGCAGACAGCGTGAGCGGGCTGTACATGCTGGACATCATGAGGGAGGGCATCAGGAATGGCGATCCGCGCTTACGCTGAGGATTATCTGCCCGGCGCCCAGCGTGTGCTGGGTGACGCGGTGGACTTCGCCGTGATGACCCTGGGGTTGGAGCCGGACACTTTCGGGGCTGCTCTGGCCGTATCTGACGTCGGAAGGCAGTTCGCCAGCGGCAATCCCAAATATGTGGCAGGCATGAACGGCTGTGAATTTGCGCGTTTGGTTTTGTCGGAGACCGGCACGCCTTTCACGGATCATGAGGATGTCATGTTTCTCGAGAAAAGCCCGGAATACTGGGCAGGGTGGGCACTGGCTTACTATCAGTGGCACAGCGGATGCTCCTTTATGGAAATCCTGAACACCGTCCCCCTGGACAGCATCATTTGCATGTATCCCACTTATCACGAAATGGACATCCGGCAATTCGCAGATACCATACAGGAGCGCATGAAAGCAGCCCATCCGCACACAAAGCTGCGCATGCGCCGGGAGAACTGCGGCATGTCCCAATCTGAACTCGCCGCGGAGGCTGATGTACCCCTCAGGCAGATCCAGCTGTTCGAGCAGCGTCAGCGGAACATCAACATGACCGCGGCTGAGACGCTGCTGAAGCTCAGCAAGGCACTGTGCTGCAGGATGGAGGATCTAATGGAGAAGGATTGACGATACTGACCATTCCTGTGAGTATGAAAACCCCCGGCGGTTTGCTCCGTCGGGCTTGACAGCGGGCCTGGAGCCCGGTTCTTTTGAGCCGGATTGCAGACCTGTTTTTTGTGTCCTGTAAAATCAATACCAGTCATGTTTTTCGTCACGATCAAGCGCGGCAATCTGTTCCATTTCTTCCGATGTCAGCTCGAAGCTGAACAGGTTGAGGTTCTCCCGTATATGATCCGGATTGGACGAACCGGGAATCACCACGATACCGCGTTGCAGGTCCCAGCGCAGGATGACCTGCGCAGCTGATACACTGTGTGCGCTGGCGATGGCAGTGATCGTTTCATCCGTCAGCAGCTGCTTTGTATAGCCCCGCCCACCCAGGGGATACCAGCACTGCACCACAATGCCTTTCTCCTGAATGAAAGGCACGACCTCCCGCTCCTGATAATAGGGATGGATCTCGTTCTGCACCATGGCGGGCTTGATGTTTACCTGCGGCAGAAATTCCGTCAGTTCCTCGATGTACCAGTTGGACAGGCTCAGGGAGCGGATTTTGCCCGCTGCGACGTACTTTTCCATGGTCAGATAAGCATTCACGTCATTGCTGCCGGGATGATGCAGGAGCATCATATCGATATAGCCGATATCCAGCTTTTCCAGCGCCATCTCGATGGCCGCCTCCGGATCGCTGAACTGGCTGGGGTAGATCTTGGTGATAACAAAGATCTCCTCCCGGGGAACGCCGTATTCAGCCATGGCGAGGCGGACGCCTTCGCCGACGGCTTCCTCGTTGCCGTACATGTAGGCTGTGTCGATGAGCCTGCCGCCGTTTGCAATCAGCGCTTTCACGGAGTTCACGCAGGTGTCGTGATCCAGCGCATAGGTGCCGAGTCCCATGATGGGCATCGTGTAGCCGCTGTTCAGCAATACGGTTCTGTTTTCAAAATCAAATACGCCCACCTGCGCTGCCTCCTGATTCGCACCCATTTCAGGACCAGTTTGCCGATTGTCCGCATCCTGCGGCGTTATATCTGAGGTTTCAGCCACCCCGCATGACGCTGTAATGACAAGAATAGCACACAGCAGGAAAAAACACAGCCTTTTCATCGCTCGAGATTTTCACCGCCTTCATAAGAGATCAAAGTGACGCTCCGAACCTTCTGATCTCTTCAATCTTTTCAGCCGGTATATCAGGCGCATATGCCTGAGCTGTGATCACGCCCATGTCTTCCAGCCCCAGATAATCCAGGAAATCTCCCCGATAGGAGAACATGGCACCATCGTACATATCCGCGTCACCGGAAGCCAGCAGCATGGCGACCTTCGCCAGTTTCATGGGCTTTTTCGGATAGAGTGCCGCATAGAAACGGTCAATGCAGCACTTCAGCTGTCCAGTCAGACCGTGATAATAAATCGGCGATGCGATGACCAGCATATCCGCTTCACCAAGAGCGTGATACACTTTTCCCATATCGTCCTTTTGTACGCACTGGCCGTTTCCTTTTCCGTGGCAGTATTCGCAGGCCAGACAGCCATGTACATTCATTCGGCAGATATCCAGCTCGTCAAATTCATGCCCGGCCTTCTCAAGTCCTTCGCAGAAGGCTCGGATCATCTGTTTTGTATTGCCATTCGGACGGGGACTGCCGTTCAGAATCAGGACTCTCATTTCAAATACTCCCTGAAGAAGCTTTCCAGCTTGTCAAAAGGAATGATATCCACCTGATCATACAGATCCGTATGTACCGCGCCGGGAATGATCATCAGTTCCTTGTTATCGCTGTACTTGCTGTCCTTCACCATAGCAGCGTAGGCGTCACGGCTGAAATAGCAGGAGTGGGCCTTGTCGCCATGCACGATCAGAACCGCATTCCGAATCTCATGGGTATAAGTGAGCTGCGGCATGTTCATAAAAGACATGCAGCCAATCTTGTTCCATCCCCCATTGGAGTTGAGGCTGCGGGGATGATAGCCGCGGGGTGTTTTATAATAGGCATAATAATCCTTCACGAAGAAGGGCGCATCCTCCGGCAGCGGATCCACCACACCGCCGCCCAGCTCATAGCTGCCGCTGCGGTAATCTACGATACGCTGTGCGTTCAGCGCCTGACGGGCAGCATACCGTGCGTCCTCATCCATAGCGTCAAAGTAGCCGTTGGCATTGACGCGGCTCATATCGTACATGGTCATGGCAGCAGTGGCCTTCACACGGGTATCGATCGCCGCTGTGTTCAGCGAGAGACCGCCCCAGCCACAGATGCCGATGATACCGATGCGCTCCGGATCAACTCTGTCGTGCAGAGACAGGAAATCCACCGCTGCCTGGAAATCCTCCGTATTGATATCAGGAGATGCCATATACCGGGGCTGCCCCCCGCTTTCCCCGGTAAAGGAGGGATCAAAGGCGATGGTCAGAAAACCCCGTTCCGCCATCGTCTGGGCGTACAGACCGGAGCACTGCTCCTTCACCGCGCCAAAGGGGCCGCACACGGCGATGGCGGGCAGTTTTCCCTCTGCTTTTTTGGGCAGATACATATCCGCCGCCAGGGTGATGCCATAACGGTTTACAAAAGTCACCTTGCAATGATCCACTTTTTCGCTCTTGGGGAAAGTCTTGTCCCATTCCTGCGTCAGTACCAGCTTTTCTGTCTTCATCATGATCTTTTCCTTCCTTTCACTTTGTTCCTTTCTCCGTTTCGCGGATGAGCCAGTCCAGCTGATCCACTTTCCTCTGGCAGTTGTGCAGCTCGTCCATCATTTCGCAACGAATCACTCTCAGCTTTTTCCAGGCTTCGTCTCTGCGGCCCGCATTCAGGAGCGCTGTCACGTAATCTGCGTTCTCCCTGCTCAGCCCGATGTCGGTCATACACTGCCTTGCAGTTTCCGCTTGCATTGTTTCCTCCGCCTCAGTTCTGTCCCTCAGGACAATCATATGATAGCATCTTGCCAGATTTCGTGCTAATGGTTATAATGAATATCATGATATTCCATTCTGGCATTTCAAGGAGGGGCAAGATGGAGATCAGAACGCTGCGCTATTTTCTGGCTGTTGCGCGGGAGGAAAACATGACCCGGGCAGCGGAACAGCTGCACGTGACCCAGCCTACATTATCGAAGGCACTGAAAGCGCTGGAAGATGAACTGGACAAAAAGCTGTTCACCCGGCACAGCTTTTCAATTCGGCTTACGGCGGAAGGCGTGCTGCTGCGCAATCGTGCGGAAGACCTGGTCAGCATGGCGGATAAGATCACGCAGGAGTTTGTGACGCTGGATGACATCACCGGAGGCGATATTTACCTTGGAATGGCTGAATCCTATCAGATCCGGATACTGGCACGGGCCATCAAGGAATTCAGGCAGCAGTATTCTGAGCTTCATTATCACATCACCAGCGGCGATACTGAGCAGGTGACGGAGAAACTGGACAAGGGACTGCTGGATTTCGCCGTGCTGGCAGAAATGCCGGATACAGGCAAATACGATTATCTGGTTTTTCCGCAGGCTGATGTATGGGGGCTGGTTTTTCCGGCAGATGATCCACTGGCGCATAAGGAAGCCATAACGGTGGATGATCTTGTCGGTCTCCCGCTGTTCTGCTCAGAGCAGAGCTGGCAAAACGATATCCCCAGATGGTGCGGAGAACGTATCCATGATCTGCACATGGCAGGGTCGTTCCGCTTGTCCTACAATGGCTCCCTGTTTGCGCGGGAAGGGCTTGGCTATCTGCTGACCTTTGAACACTTGGTCGATACATCGGCAGATTCCGGGCTGGAATTCCGGCCGTTGTCGCCGAAGCTTGAGAATCGGCTGTTTCTTATCTGGAAGAAGTATCAGGTATTTTCGCCGATTGCGGATCGTTTCCTGAAGCATTTGCAGGTCAGTTTTACATCGTAAGGCAGCAACATTATGGTTGTTAAATTAACATGAATGCACATTCCCAGCTTGCAAAAAAGCCTAAAACAATGCGGAATGCACTTCGGCAATTATTAAAGATATTGCCGAAGTGCAATGACCATTTAAGTCAAATGCGATATCTGCTTTCTTTACACACAGCTCCACATGATCGTACACCCGTTCCATGGGCATTCGAGGGCTGCCGGCCTGTCTGATTCAGTGCGGCAAAAAGTCTGCGCTGGTAAGCGGGATGATCGGGCTGCAGGGATTCATGACTGTGATGGATCGACTGCTCTCATAATGCGGCAGGCTGTTAATAGGCCGGACTGCAGGCCCTTTTTCGATCGGGCAAATCAGAGGTTCAGCCGATATAGGCATCCATCACCCGACAGGGTCAATGGTGCCGCGGCGAATCATCCTGTCCGCCAGCTCCGCCATTTGCAGATCCGTTTCCTGACAGTTCCTGTTGACCCACTCGCGAATCATGCCCGCGCAGCCGAAGACCGCAAAGCTGTAGCGATAGTCGAACTCCTTTTCACTGACGCCGCCGACCTGATCACCCCAGATCTCGCGGCACCTCTCCCGGATGGCCTCATACAGCCGGTGGAGGAAATTCATGTCGCCGTTGGGGCTGAGCAGCACGCGGCACATCTCCTGATTTTCACTGATAAAGTGAAACAGATCCAGCAGGATCGGCTTGACCTGCTGCGTGAGCTCGCCGTGCTCGTGGCTCTGGGCGATGGTATCCAGCTTCTGGAACAGTTCGGCCTCGATTTTCTCGAGCATATCAAAGATGTCCCGGTAATACAGATAAAATGTGCCCCGGTTCATGTCCGCCAGGTCGGTCAGCTCCTTCACCGTGATCTCGTTGATCTGCTTTTTTTGCAGCAGCTCCGTCAGTGCCTGGGTCAGCAGCTTCTTCGTCCGCCGGACCCTTCGGTCTTCCTTTTTCAGCTCTTCAGACATGCCTCTCCCTGCTTTCTCAACAGTTTTCCGATTTGTGTCGGATAACTGTTTTTCTTTCCGCCTGTGTTGATTAACAGACGATCGATTCTAACATTGTCGATTGAAATCATTCATCAATATGATTATAATCCTCATCGTTGAGATAGTCAACACCATGTTCTGTTTCGACAAGGAGGCTGAAACATTGAAGCGCTTTGCAAAAGGGATGGTCCGGCACCGGGTGCTGGTCGTCATCCTGTGTCTGGCCTTGGTGGTGCCGTCCGTCCTCGGCATGGCGGCCACCAAAACAAAATATGATTTGCTTTACTACCTGCCGCAGGATCTGGAGACGGTGAAGGGCCAGGAAATCCTGCTGGAGGATTTCGGCAAGGGCGCATTTTCCCTGCTGGTCACGGAGGGCATGACGGTCCGGGAGCAGGCGGACATGGAAAATGCCGTCAAGGAAATCCCTCACGTGGATTCCGTCATCGGATATGCGTCTCTCACCAAGGGACAGTTCCCGCTGGAGATTATCCCGGAGGATCTCCGCGGCAAGTTCAGCCGCGGCGACTGCATGCTGACCGCCGTCTTCTTCGACGAGGGCTCCTCCTCGGAGGCCACCATGGAGGCCATCCAGCAGGTGCGGAAGGTGGCCGGCGAAAAGTGCTTCGTCAGCGGCCTGTCCGCCGTCGTCACCGACACCAAGGAGCTGGTGGAAGCCCAGGAGGGCACCTATGTGGCCATCGCCGTGGCGCTGTGCGCGCTGGTGCTGATGATCACGATGGATTCCTTCCTGCTGCCGCTGATCTTCCTGCTCTGCATCGGCGTTTCCATCCTGTGGAACATGGGCTCCAACTTCTTCCTGGGGGAGATCAGCTATATCACCAAGGCCGTGGCCGCCGTGCTGCAGCTGGCCGTCACCCTGGACTATTCCATCTTCCTATGGCACAGCTACAAGGAGCAGAAGGCGCTGACGGAGGACAGAGATGAGGCCATGGCCAATGCCATTCACCTGACCTTCACCTCCATCCTGGGGTCGAGCCTGACCACCATCGCCGGCTTCATCTCCATCTGCTTCATGAGCTTTACCCTGGGCAGGGACCTGGGCATCGTGATGAGCAAAGGCGTCGTGCTGGGACTCCTGGGGACGATTGTCTTGCTGCCCTGCGTGATCCGGCTGCTGGACGGCGCCATCGAAAAGACCAGCCACAGGCCGCTGCTGCCGGATGTGGGCGGCATCGGGCGCTTCGTGGCCAAGCATTACAGGATTCTGGCCGTGGTGCTGGCGCTGTTGTGCATCCCCGCCTTCTACGGCTACAGCCATGTGAACGTCTACTATGACATGAGCCGGGTCATGCCGCAGGATCTGCCCTCCGTGGCGGCCAACAGGAAGCTGGAGGATACCTTCGACACGGCCACCACGCATCTGCTGCTGGTGGATGCCGACGTCCCCCAGACGGAGGTGCGCCGCATGACCGCCGAAATGCAGCAGGTGGCCGGGGTCACCGGCGTGTACGGTATCGACAGCCTGCTGGGCGCGGACATCCCGGAGAGCATTCTGCCCCCGGAGGTCCTGCGGCTGGTCAAGGGAGACCGCTATCAGCTGATGCTGATCAACTCCGCATATGTCATCTCCTCCGACGAGGTTAACGCACAGATCGACACGCTGAATGGCATCCTGAAGAAGTACGATCAGGGCGGCATGCTTATCGGCGAAGCCCCCTGCACCAAGGATCTGATCGCCTGCACGGACCATGATTTCACCGTGGTCAGCCTGATCTCGATCATCGCCATCTTTGTCATCATCCTGCTGGTGCAGAAGTCGATTTCCCTGCCGGTCATCCTGGTGGGCGTGATCGAGCTGGCCATTGCCGCGAATCTGTGCATCCCGTATTTCACCGGAACGGAGCTGCCCTTTGTGGGCCCGATCCTGATTTCCACCATCCAACTGGGCGCGACCGTGGACTACGCCATCCTGCTGACGACGCGGTACAAGCAGCACAGGATCGTGGGCCTCGACAGGAAAGAGGCCATTGAGAAGGCCGTCGCCTCTGCCGCGCAGAGCGTCCTGGTCAGCGGCATCGGTTTCTTCGCCGCCACCTACGGCGTGGGCCTCTATGCCAATATCGATATCATTTCCTCCATGTGCCATCTGATTGCCCGCGGCGCGCTGCTGAGCGTGGCGGTGGTGCTCCTGCTGCTGCCGGCTGTGCTGATGCTGCTGGATAAGCTTATTGTTCACACGACCTTTGACATGAAGGCCGCCCGCTGAACCGCGAAGAAAGGAAGATCATGATGAGTAAACGGATCATTTCTGGATTGATTGCCCTGGTGATGACGGTGGGCTGCGCGACAGCCTTTGCGGAGAGCGCCCGGCACGAGCGGGTTTACGCCGTTGTCGGCGCGGACGGCACGGTGCGGAGCCTGACCGACAGCATCCGCCTGGAAAACCCGGAAAAGCTGGATGTGCTGACCGACAGCACCCTGCTGACCGGCATTGAAAACGTGAGCGGAGATGAATCCTTCACGCTGGACGAGCAGACGCTGACCTGGCAGGCAAACGGGAAGGACGTCACCTATCAGGGCACCTCGGACAGGCCGCTGCCTGTGACGCCCGTGGTCACGACGACGCTGAACGGCGAGGAAGTGCCCGCGTCCCGGCTGAAGGATGAGGATGGAGAGATCGTGCTGACCGTCACCTACAGCCAGCCCGACGCCATGCCGCATCTCGCCGCCTCCGTGATCCTTCTGCCTGAAAGCGGCGTCAGCGATCTGACGGTGGAGAACGGCACGGTGCTCGCGCTTTCCGGCAGGCAGGCCGTCCTCGGCTGGGCCGTGCCCGGAGCGGACGCCGCGCTGAAGCTGCCCGCCGACTTCACCGTCCGCTATCATGGAGATCATGCGGAGCTCGGCTGGATGATGACCTTTGCCAGCGCCGATCCCATACAAAAGGCGTGGACTGAGCTCGAGAGCCATATTGACTTCAATCCTCAGGCCGAGTTGCAGGATGTCATCACCCTGCTGACCGCGCTTCAGCACGGCGAGCCCCTTCCCGAGGTCACCGGGGAGGCCAAAGAGATCCCCGGAAAAATCAACAGCCTGAACGACGGCCTGCGGCAGCTGAACAGCGGCGCACAGGCCCTTGCTGACGGCGCTGCGGCGCTGGATACCGGCCTTGCGGCGCTGAGCGCCAACAGCGAAGCACTGAACAGCGGTGCCGACGCCATCTTCTCCGCGATTCTGGAAACGGCGAATCGGCAGCTGGCGGCTTCCGGCCTGGCGGAGGCCGGCATCGAGGTGCCTGTGCTGACCGCGGAAAACTATACCGAAACCCTGACGGGCCTGATCGCTCAGTTTGACGCCGAAGCAGTGACCGCCGCTGCCAGAACTCAGGTGGAAGCCGTGGTCAGGCCCCAGGTGGAAGCCAACGAAGCGCAGATCCGCGGCGCGGTGACGGAGGCTGTTCGCGCTCAGGTGCTCAGCCAGGTGCTGGCGGGAGCCGGCATGGAGATGGATGCCGAGACTTATCTGAACGCGGTCAAAGCCGGCCAGTTGGACGAAACAGTGCAGCAGCAGATTCAGACCGCTGTCGATGCGCAGCTGGAGACGGATGCGGTCAGAGCATTGATTGACGCGCAAACCGCTGAGCAGATCGAACATCTGGTTTCTGAGAATACGGATCAGGTGCTGGCCTCCGATGAGACGGTGGCGGCCAGGCTGGCCCAGGCCCAGGCGGCGCACGACAGCCTGCAGGGTCTGCTGGATCAGCTGAACGAAGTCAGCACCTTTGTGACGGGGCTGAAAACCTACACAGCCGGCGTTGATCAGGCTGCAGCCGGAGCCGCTGACCTTTCAACCGGCGCGGCGGCGCTGCATGACAGCGGCACTGATCCCCTCCTGACAACGATCACCGGCGCGGAGAAGTCTGCGGCCGAAAAGCTTCTTCCCCTGCTGACGGGAGATGTCTCTGCGGCGCTGGACGCCCTGGATCGGATGGCCGGCCAGGCGGCGGGCTACGATCTGCGTGATGAAGCCTGGGAAACCACCACGCTGTATGTGATCCGGACCGATTTCGATTGAAATGGTCTCTGTCACGGTGAAAGAATAAGCTGCCAAAAACAGGCCTGCGTTTCAGCTCTTTCAGGCTGGATTCGCAGGTCTGCTTTTTTTGTCGGCATATTCGCTTTGTCGATCCTTCATCTGCTGATCCGCCCGGGTGTATATCTGACTGAATCATTTGATAAGCCTGGCTGAATCAAGCACGCTGTATTTGTGCACATCACAGATAAACTGAACAGGCTCGATATCTGGTCATCCAGCACTGTACAAGATTTTTGTCGAGGACTGGACAAAAATCATGGATATGCTATCATTTTTGTCGAAAGAAGGTGAGAGCATGGCTATCCCTATCAGTATTGAGCACCTGATCGATCGGCCGCCAAATCGTAGAATCAAGCTGTATTGAGTTTAAACAGGAGTATAACCCCGCAGCCATTATCCGGACGATCTGTGCCTTTGCAAATGACATCGATAATCTTGGAGGCGGCTATATTGTCGTCGGCATCGAGGAGGAGAATGGCAGACCTAAGCAGCCGATCACAGGAATTCCTGCGGATCAAATGGATTCTATTCAAAAAAGGCTCCTGCAATACTGTCACGCCATTGAGCCGCTGTATTTACCAATCGCAGAACCGGTCCAATACGACGGTGCCTGGCTGCTTTGATTTGGGTCCCGGGTGGTCACGGGCGGCCCTACGTGGATCAGTAAAAGACTCAAACTTCCCACATGCATAATGTGGATCGGACCTTGAAAACTCTATAGGGGC
>CAMJPQ010000058.1 GCA_946407745.1 uncultured Clostridia bacterium | reverse complement strand
CTGTCAGTTGTCAAATTTCTGAAATTTCGTGTCCAGTTTTTGTTGACTACTGCAACCCCGCGTGTGACGGAGAACCTGGGGGTCCGGGGGGACCGATCACACTTTTGAGTCCCCCCGGCGGGCTTTTCCCGGACTTTTCGCCCGGACGAAAAGTCCGCTAAACATAGAACCCACTTTCATACGAGCGCCCGCCGCAGGCGGGTATCCGCGCCGCGCAACGGGCAGAGCGCACCAAGCCCCGCAGGGGAAAGCAGCGCGCAGCGCAAGCCCCGCAGGGGGAAAAGCCGCGCGCAGCGCATGCCCCCGCAGGGGGCAGAATAAACCCCCTCTCCCGCCGCAGCGGCAGAGGGGTCACATCTTATGCTGTTCGTTTTGAGCGCAACATCAGTTCCATATCTGCGCCTCGCCCTCGCCGTAGCCTTCGGGATAAACACCCTCGACGACCGGCAGGAAGCCGAGATCCACATTATAGTTGTGCCCGCCGCTCACCGCGGTGAAGGAAACCGTTTCGCCGTCGTCCTTCAGCAGAGACACGATGCCGGTGTAATCCTCCCGGCGGGTGGTGGGGCTGAGGGTTTCCGGCAGCACCACGCTCAGGGTGTACACGCCGGGATAGAGGTCCTCAAACACATAGAAGCCGTACTGGTCGGTCTGCGTCATGGCCACCAGCTCGCCCTGCTGCATCAGGCGCAGCTGCAGCATGGGAATGCCGCCCTCGCCGTCATCCTGCAGGCCGTTCGCGTTCAGATCCAGCCAGCAGAAGTCCCCAATGCGCCCGGGGCTCACCGCGCCGGCGTCCATGTTGTCCATATCAACGCCCATCTTCAGCGTGAAGGGATCGGACAGGGCGGTGCGCCCATCGGAGGAGGTCATCACATGGCCCCAGCCGCTGCTCAGCAGCCGCTCGTCTCCCTGCCGCACGGGAATCTCCCCCTCCGGCATATCCACCTGCAGCTGATAGACGCCGGGCAGCAGCTTTTCAAAGCTGTAGGCGCCGGCATCGTCCGTGGCGGCGGAGGCCAGCGGTTCGCCGCTCGCGTTCAGCAGCGTCACCGCGGCGCCGCTCAGCGGGGAAAACTCGCCGGCCACATCGTGCCACACCGTGCCGCTGACGGAGCCCATACGGGACAGGCCCAGCAGCGCGGCAGAGAACTGATCGCCCGCGTCCACAGTGATGTCGCGCAGGTAATAGCAGCCGTCCTCTTCCAGGGTGAAGGTCGTGTCGCCGGCCAGTGTCGGCTCAGTTTCCTCATCCGGGGTGAATACCAGCGAATAGGTGCCCGGCAGCACATGGCTGTCCGCAAAGGCGCCGGTTTCGTCGGTCGTCAGCGTTTTCACCGTGCTGCCGGCCCCGTCGGTCAGCAGCACCTCCAGCCCGGCGTTGCCCGCTTCACCGTCATCCAGGAGGCCGTTGCCGTTTTCATCCATCCACACGCGGCCGGAAATGCCGGCGGGGCGGGTGAGGCCGATGCTTTCGCCCGCAAGCTGTACGCCCCAGGTCAGGTCCAGCGCCGTTTCCACCGCGTCTTCACCGGCGGTCAGCGGCAGGCTGCTCTCCGAGCGGGAAATCACCAGCCCGTCCGGCAGGGTCAGCTGCAGGGTATAGCGGTCCGGGTGAATGTCATTCAGCGCAAAGGCTCCGTCCGTGCCGCTCACGCCGTAGACCGGGGCGAGATCCGCCCGCGCGGGGGTCAGCGTGAGGCTCACGCCGGGCAGAGGCTGTTCCCCTTCCTGCCGCACGCCGTCCGCGTTCGTGTCTTCAAAGAATGTGCCGCTCAGGCTGGAATACACCAGTGCGCTGAGGGTGTTCAGCGTGGTCAGCCCGTGGGCTGTCACCTCAAACCAGTCGCTCTCCGCAGCGCCGTCCTCCGTCACGCGGAAGCCGCTGCCCTCGGTGCTGAGAAACCTGCCGTTTTCCGGCAGCTCGATCCGCAGAAAGGCTGCGCCCGGAATCACCGCGTCCAGGCGGTATTCCGCCGTGCCGTCCTGCGTCACGCGGAGGATCTCCCCGCTCTCATTCATCACAATCAGCGCGGCGCCGTTCACGCCGGGCTCGTCCAGGTCGCGCGCGCCGTTTTCGTTCAGGTCAAGGTAGAGGGTGCCCTCCACCACGCCGGGCAGGATCATACCGGCGTCCATCGCTTCCATCTGCGTGCCGGCCTGCAGCAGGAACAGCTCGGTCTCTCCCTCGCCGTCCTGCGTGTTGCCCGCCACGTTGCCCTCGCCGGGCTTGGTGAAGGCGTAGCCGGCCGCCGCGGTGAAGGCCAGGCGGTATTCGCCGGGCAGAATGTCCCTGAACGCGTACTTGCCGGAGGCATTGGTGGTGGTGTGCGCCACCTCCTCGCCCTCGGCATCCAGCAGGCGCACCCTCACACCCTGCGCGGCGTCCTCTCCTTCGTCCATGGTGCCGGAGAAGTTGTTGTCAAAGTAGGCGGTGCCTCTGATGTCCGCAAAGCGCGCCACGCCCACAAAGATCGGGTAGCTTTCGCCCTGCGCCACGGAGAAGTTGGTCAGCAGCGCTTCCCTGCGGGTGCTCTCCATCCTGTTCGCGCCTTCGCCCTCGCCCAGGATGGTGTAGAAGGAGCCGTCGTCCGGCAGCACGGTGCGCAGGGTGTAGCGGTTGGGCCGCATGCCCACAAAATTCACCATGCCGCTTTCGTCGGATTTATAGCTGCCCATCAGGTCATCGTTGCCGGACTTGCGCAGCTGCACGGTCACATCCTGGTAGGCCGGCTCGCCCTCATCGTACACGCCGTTGTAGTTCACATCCATGAACACCCGCACGGGGATGGAGCAGGCCTGCATCAGGCCGATGTTCTGGTTGGTCGCCAGCAGGTCCGGGTTGGCGTTCAGGTTCAGGTTCACGCCGCGCTCGCCCACGCGCTGGGTTTCACCCGTCATCACAGAGCGCTGATTCGCGTTGCCGTTGCGCGTGCTGATGGTAAACGCCATGTTTTCCGGCACGCTGAAGCGCAGGTCATACGCCCCGGCGCGCAGCTGGGTAAAGGTGTAGTTGCCGTTGGCGTCGGTCAGCGTCTGATAGACCAGGCCGTTCCTCGTGCCCGCGGCTTCCACCACCGCGCCGGCCAGGCCGGGCTCCTGGGCGTCCATCAGGCCGTCGCTGTTGGTATCCACCCACACGCGGCCGGTCAGGGTCGCCGCCTTGATGGTGCCAACGCCCATCTCCAGCAGCGTGTCCGCTTCCAGCTCAAAGGGCTCGGACTCCTGCACCGTGGCGGAGGACAGCTGCATGATGCTGCTGGTCAGGCTGGTCATGCTCTTGCCCTGTTTGGTATAGCCGTAGCCGGTGGGCAGCGTGGTGCGCACCAGGTAGGTTCCGGCGGGCAGCTCCTCAAAGGTGGCTACGGCGCTGTCGGAATTGGTCAGGTAGGTGGCCACCACCGCGTCGCCGCTGTCCCGGCGGTAAATCAACTCCACCAGCGTGTCGACGCGGCGGCCCTCGCTCTGTCCGGCCGCGCCGTCCAGGTTGCGGTCGTCAAACACACGCACCCGCACGGTGGAAGTGCCCTTGCCGGCCACCGTGTCGTCCGTGGGCAGCCAGCGCGGCTCGATATAGTCAATCTCCCGCTCCTCCGAAAGCACACCGTGCTCCCAGATCGCGTTGGTTTCCGGCACCGGTGTTGCCTCAGCCGCCGGGGGGGCGGTAGGCACAGCGGTCGGCTCCGCGGTCGGCTCGGCGGTGGGCACTGCTGTCGGTTCCTCAGTCGGCTCCGCCGTGGGCTCGGGCGTAGGCACAGCCGTCGGCTCCGCCGTGGGCTCCGCGGTCGGCACCGGTGTGGGGGTCGGCACGGGGGTCGGTGCGTCGGTGACCAGAATCAGTCCGCCCACCACTACGGCTGTGCTCTGCGGCTCCGCTGTGATCAGCTCCTCCACAGGCAGCTCCTCGATGGGTTCCTGGGTCGGCTCGGCCGTGGGTTCGATTGTGGGTTCCTGGGTCGGCTCGGGCGTGGCGGTTTCTTCTTCGTTTTCAACCAGCGTGCTCCAGTCCACCGTGAATTCGTCATCCACACCCTGGGGCTCTTCCTCCACACCAGTGCAGGTGATCACGGGCAGGGTCACATCCTCGCCGGCCACCGTCACCGTCAGGGTGGCGACCGGGCCGAATTCATCCTGGCCGATGGTCCAGCCCTCGCCGGTGTAGGTGCCGGGGTCCAGCTCGATGGTCACCAGGTATTCGCCGTCCGGCAGCGGCTGGGTTTCATAGCGGTTTTCCGCAATCGCCCGCTGCTGGCGGATGCCGCCGCCCTCCACCTTCACTCGCGCGCCGTCGGCAAAGCTGACGGTCTCGCCGCGCAGCACATGGGTGCCGCTGAGGGTCAGCGCCAGCGCGGCGCCCTCCTGTTCACTGACGGTGACAGGATAGGTCTGCTGCGCGCGAACGCCGCCCTGCTGCACGCCGTTGACCAGGCTCACCGCGCGGCCCTCGGGCAGGGTGACGCGCACCTCGCAGTCGCCCTGCGCATTCTCTATCCATGCTTCCCCGCCCGCCTGCAGGGTGCCCTCGGCAAATACCGCATCGCCCTGCGCCACCGCATAGGTGATCGCGTCGCCTGCCTCGCCCTCCAGGAGGAGCTTCAGCCCGTTCGCGGGCGCCGGCTCAGCCGTGGGTTCTGCTGTAGGTTCAGCCGTAGGTTCGGCGGTCGGTTCAGCTGTGGGTTCTTCTGTAGGTTCAGCCGTCGGCTCGGCGGTAGGTTCAGCTGTGGGTTCTTCTGTAGGTTCAGCCGTCGGCTCGGCGGTAGGTTCTTCTGTAGGTTCAGCTGTGGGTTCAGCCGTCGGCTCGGCGGTAGGTTCTTCAGTAGGTTCAGCGGTAGGTTCAACCGTCGGCTCGGCGGTCGGCTCCGCTGTGGGTTCTGCGGTAGGTTCTTCTGTAGGCTCTGCCGTCGGTTCGGCGGTAGGCTCCGCTGTGGGCTCAGGCGTGGGTTCCTCCGTGGGGGCGGGGGTCGGCGTCTCGTTCAGGGAAATGCGCACCTCATCGGTGTAGATTACCGTGCCGTCCACGCCGGTCAGCTTGCAGCGGTACAGCCGTGTCAGCACGCTTTCGCTGATCAGCCGCGACCATTCGCTTTCATTGGCGCCCAGTATCACATACCAGCCGTCTCCCAGGGAGTATTCCCACTGGTATTCCGCCACGTTTTCCGCCGCCACGGAGAAATTGGCGCTCTCTCCCAGCTCGCCGACCCAGGACACCGGCTGCTTCAGAATCAGCAGCGCCGCGTCACCGGAGGGGGCATCCACGGGTTCCGCGGTGGGCTCCTCGGTGGGTTCAGCCGTCGGCTCCGCGGTGGGTTCCTCGGTGGGCTCGGCCGTCGGTTCGGCGGTGGGTTCCTCAGTGGGCTCGGCCGTCGGCTCGGCGGTGGGTTCTTCTGTGGGTTCTGCCGTCGGCTCCGCGGTGGGTTCCTCGGTGGGCTCGGCCGTCGGTTCCGCGGTGGGTTCCTCAGTGGGCTCGGCCGTCGGCTCGGCGGTGGGTTCTTCTGTGGGTTCTGCCGTCGGCTCCGCGGTGGGTTCTTCTGTGGGTTCTGCCGTCGGCTCCGCGGTGGGAACAGCCGTCGGCACAGGGGTCGCGATGGCGGCCAGCAGCGTATTCAGCGTGGCGTCCACCGCGTTGATCTGCGCAGGATTGCCGCGATAGGGCTGCACCTCGAACACCGCGTCCGGATACTCGCCGTTCGGGTCGCGCAGCACATAGGCCCCGGAGGCCACAGGCGCGATGGCGGAATAGAAGCCGTTCTCATCGGTTTCAATGATTTCCACCGGCATGGGGGCCCGGTTGTCCTCCGTCAGGTCCGCCTGGCGGTAGAGGTCGAAAATGCGGTGCCCATCCGTGCGGATGGTGTACAGGCCGCTGTCGGCATACGCCATCACGCGGCCCATGTTCAGCTTGCCCGGTGTGATGGACACCGAGGTGCTGGCCGGTACAATCCAGCCCTGCGGCATGGTGGCCGCGTCCGGCACCAGCTGCAGCTCTGCCGGGTTATTGATCGTCAGCAGGTCGCTGCCCTGCAGCGTGGTGCGCAGGGTGCCGATCTGCTCGCCGCCCTGCATCACCAGGAAGGTGCCGCTCAGCTGCTCCATGCGCATGCTGCCGTCCGCGTTGGGAGCCATGCCGAGAAAGCTGACCTGTATGCTTGTCCAGCTTGCCGATTCACCCAGGGCAAGCCCGCACAGCAGGGTCAGGCAGAGCGCGAGTGAAAGGGCGCGGCGCAGGAAAGGCTGTTTCATCATGTGTGCCTCCAAGCAATGTATTCGGTGCCGGCTGCGTCGCCGGCGTATATTTGATAGAAGGTTTTGTCCATCCCCTGTGCCCGCGGCAAGGGGAGATGGGCGGACAAGGGCTACTTTGTATGTTAAACGATATTACGATTCTTGTCAATATGTTTCAAAAGTTTTACGAATAGATGACAAATCATAAATTTTCCACACTGAGCACTTTTCGTCATACCCTTTTGCTCCAATACAGATTTCAGTTTGATCTCCTCCACGTGAATATAGCCGTTTCCGGTGGTGGAAGACAATCAGATCGAAAAAGCCGACAAATTCCCTGTGACAGCATGTTGATCCATATCAGCGGGCGTACTCATCGCACATCGAAAAAGGCAGGCAGCGCCTGCCCTTTTCATACTCGGCATTACACCCTGAACAGCAAATCCGTATAGGTGGGGAAGGGCCAGCAGCCCTTGTCCACCTGCAGCTCCAGCTGGTCGGCCACCACGCGCAGGTCCGCCATGGCGGGCAGCACCCGCTCGTGCTGGTACTTTGCCTTTTCCAGCACGTCCGCGCTGCGGCGGAAGCCGCCCATCGCCTGCTGCAGCGCCTCGATCCTGTCCGTCAGCGCCGAAATGCCCGCGGTCAGGTTTAGAAGCAGCTTGTCCTGCGGCGTGGTGGACAGCGCCGGCGCATAGTCCTTCACCGCGCGGGCATCGCGCGCCACCTCTCCGGCAAAGCGCATCACCGCCGGCAGAATCTCTCGCCTGGCCATGGTCAGCGCGGTTTCCGCCTCAATGGCGATCACCTTGATGTAGCCCTCCAGCTTGATTTCGTACCGGGCGCGCAGCTCCGCCTCGGAAAACACCCTGTGGCGGCGGAACAGCTCGATATTCTTCTCCTCCAGCAGGCAGGGGATGGCGTCCACGGTGGACGCGAGGTTCTTCAGCCCGCGCCGCGCGGCCTCCTGCACCCACTCGGCGGAATAGCCGTTGCCGTTGAAGATGATCCTCTTGTGCTCGGTGATCTCCCGCACGATGAGGCTGTGCAGGGCCGAGGAGAAATTCTCCGCCGTCTCCAGCTCGTCCGCGTAGACGCGCAGGCTTTCCGCCACAATGGTGTTGATGACCACGTTGCAGTCGGAAATGGAGTCCGAGGCGCCCAGGGAGCGGAACTCAAACTTGTTTCCGGTGAAGGCAAAGGGGGAGGTGCGGTTGCGGTCCGTGTTGTCGCGGGGGAACTTGGGCAGAGCGTGCACGCCCACCGTCATTTCATCCGCGCCGTGGCCCTCGTAGGGCTTGCCGCTCTCGATTGCCTCCAGTATCTCCGTCAGCTCTGTGCCGAGGAACATGGAGATGATCGCGGGCGGCGCCTCGTTCGCGCCCAGGCGGTGGTCGTTGCCCGCGCTGGCGACCGATTCCCTCAGCAGGTCCTGATAGTTGTCCACCGCGCGGATCACCGCGATGAGGAACAGCAGGAACTGCGCGCTGTCGTAGGGGGAGTCGCCGGGGTCCAGCAGGTTGTAGCCCGTGTCGGTGCTCAGGCTCCAGTTGTTGTGCTTGCCGCTGCCGTTCACCCCGGCGAAGGGCTTCTCCGCCAGCAGGCACACCAGCCCGTGGCGCTCCGCGACCTTCTTCATCAGCTCCATGGTCAGCTGGTTGTGATCGGCCGCCACGTTGGTCACAGTGAAGATGGGCGCCATCTCATGCTGGCAGGGCGCCACCTCGTTGTGCTCCGTTTTGGCCAGTATGCCCAGCTCCCACAGCTCGTCGTTCAGCTCCTTCATGAAGGCCTGCACGCGGGGCTTGATGGCCCCGTAGTAGTGGTCCTCCAGCTCCTGCCCCTTGGGCGGCTTTGCGCCGAACAGGGTGCGGCCCGTGCACAGCAGGTCCGTGCGGCGGTCAAACAGCGCCTTGTCGATCAGGAAATACTCCTGCTCCGGGCCCGTGGTGGAAACAACACGCTCGCACTCCCTGCCCATCAGCTTCAGTATGCGCCTGGCCTGGCGGTTCAGCGCGTCCATGGAGCGCAGCAGCGGCGTTTTTTTGTCCAGCGCCTCTCCGCCGTAGGAGCAGAAGGCCGTGGGCACACACAGCACGCCGTCCTTGATAAAGGCATAGCTTGTGGGATCCCACGCGGTATAGCCGCGGGCCTCAAAGGTGGAGCGCAGTCCGCCGGAGGGAAAGGAGGAGGCGTCGCTCTCGCCGCGCACCAGCTCCTTACCGGAAAAGGACTCAATCACCCTGCCGCCGGGCAGCGGTGTAATGAAGGCGTCGTGCTTTTCCGCCGTAATGCCGGTCATCGGCTGGAACCAGTGCGTGAAATGGGTCGCGCCCTGGTCAATGGCCCATTCCTTCATGGCGTGGGCCACCACGCCCGCGATGGCCGGGTCCAGGTGCCGGCCCTGGTCTATGGTCTTCTTCAGCGCCCTGTAGGTGTCCTTCGGCAGGCGCTGCTGCATCACCGCGTCGTTGAATACCTTGCAGCCAAACAGCTCGTTCATGCGGGTCATGATGGTTGCCTCCTATTCCTTCAGCGCGTTCTGCAGCACCTGCAGGTTGCGCAGCATCACCTGCTCGTAGTAGTCACGGGGTATCTCCGTCTCGGGGCCGGTGACGCAGGGATCCAGCTCGTAAATCTTTGCCCCGGTGGCGCCCGCCACGGCCTCGGCCGCCATGGTCTGGTACTGGGGCTCGGTAAACAGCGGCGGGTTGCCGAGCGCGGTCACGGTGTCAATCAGGTCCGACAGCTGGCGCGGGGAAAGCGCGTCGTCCGGCTCCAGCGCCACCACGGCCGCGACCCTCAGGCCATACGCCTCCGCGAAGTAGGGAAACGCCTCGTGGAAGGTCACAATGTCCCTCCGGGGCACATCCTTCAGGCCATCGCGAAGCGTTTCATCAAGCTGTTCAAGCCGGGATAGGTAATCGGCGCGGTTTGCCTCCAGCGCCTCCGCGTGCTGCGGAAAGGCCTCCTTCAGCCCCTCGGCCAGGTTGTTCACCATCACGCAGGCGTTGCCGGCGTCCAGCCACACATGCGCGTTAAAGGGCGTTTCACCGCTGGCGGAGGGCAGCAGGGCGATGCCCTGCGAGGCGTCCACGATGGGCAGCTGCGGCAGCGCCTCCTCCACATGGGCCAGGTAGCTCTCCATGCCGCCGCCGTTGATGAGGAATACCTGCGCTTCGGTCAGCGCCTTCAGGTCCCCCGTGGTCAGCTGATAGTCATGCAGGCAGCCCGTGCCGGGCGGGGCCAGGTTGTACACCTCCAGCCCCTCGATGCCCTCGGTCAGGTTCAGCGCAAACAGGTAGATGGGATAGAAACTGGTCACGGCAGTTTCCGCCGCGCAGAGCGCCGGCAGCATCAGCGAGGCCAGCACAGCGGCAAGTATTTTTCTGAGCTTCATTGGTTTCCTTTCACGGTGTCAGGTAAACAGGTCCTTATTCCAGCCATCCGTTTTCCTTCAGTATGCGCTGCTGCACCTGCCGTTCCTGTTCGCTGTGCAGATCCGGATAGGTGAGATAGAGCGCGTGCACCGCCGCCACCGAGCCGGACTGCATGGCGTAGTCCCGCAGCAGGGCATAGTGCGCCGGGGTCGCGCTCATGGAGAGGAACAGCGCGTCCATCACGCAGTCGGCGGCTTCCGGCAGGGCGGAGAGCGGTATGCGCCAGCTCCGGCCGCTGTCGTCCTTCCAGGCGAGCCTTTCGCCAAGCGCGGAGTAAAGGCCGCTCAGCAGGCAGTCCTCCACCTGCTTTGCCAGGGCGCTGAGGTCCGCCGTGCCGGGCATCCAGGCGCGGAGGAGACGCGTGCAGTCCGTCACCAGGGTGGTGCTGTCGGTCAGCGCCTGGCCGAAGCAGCGGTACAGCGCGCGCTGCACCAGGTCCCGTTTCACTACCACGGCCCCTCACCTCCCTTTTTGACGGAGGTATTGTAGCGCACTTCCGGCCAAATTGCAATGCGCACATAAACAGAAGCGCCCCTCTGTCCGTCTGCCGGGCAGAGGGGGTATATCATCTTCCCGCGGTCACCCTGGCGGTAAAAGGCAGGCCCCACAGCCAGTAGGTCACCGTGATTTCCCGCACGCTGTGCGCGTCCGCGCGCGTCAGCAGTGTCACAGAGACCTCGCCCTCCCCTCTGGCTGGCACATCCACGGGCTTTGCGTAGGCCTGCAGCACGTCCGCGTCCTGCGGCGTCACCTGCGCCTCCACCGCCGCGGCGTTTATAAACGTGGTGTTGATCACCGGCAGGTGGTAGGTCAGGAACTGGTAGTCCGCGCTGTCGCTGAGGGCCTCGCGGCGGAAAAGCGTGCCAGGCACCTCGCCATCCGGCAGCTGGCGCGCATACTGGTCAAACGCCGCCTGCTGCGTTGCGGCCTCGGTGGCCTCTACCCGCGCCGGGCCGACGCGCACCTCGCAGGTGAAAAGCAGGTACCCCGTCAGGCACAGCAGGGCCAGCAGGATCACAATCAGCACAATGGCAATTCTTTTCAATTTGTGCTCCCTTCCTGCGGCGCCTGGTTCATGGTCAGTATCCTGTTCATTTCGTCAATCATCTCCGCGTCGCGCAGGGTGAACTTGAACTCCACCCGGCGGGAGGCGCTCTTGTTCTCCGTCACGCCGTCCGCGTAATAGATCAGCTGGGAGGAGGAGCGCCCCTGCGCGGTGAGAATCTGCTGCAGCTGTGCCTGCTGGCGGCCGCTCACCGTCTGCAGGCAGTACTCCACCACCGTCAGCGCGCGGTTCTGGCTCAGCTTCAGGTTGTTCAGGTAGCTGCCGTCGCTGTCTGTGTGGCCTTCCACAATAATCTGCCCCAGATAGTCGCGGTATTCATCCCGCAGCAGCACCGACAGGTACACCGGCAGGAAGCGGTTCAGCAGCTCGCGGCCCTCCGGCTTGATGGCATAGCTGTTGGATTCAAAGAAGACCGTGCTTTCCAGCATGATGTCGCCCGTGTTCGGGTCCACCTGCGCGGAAAGGTCCGCACTGCGCAGCGCGCTGCTCAGCTCCTGGATAATCTGGGTCCTCACACCCACCAGGCTGTCCAGCTCGCGGGTTTTCGCGTCAAACAGCTCCTGCTGCGCGCTCAGCTGCAGCTGCAGGGTATTCAGCTGGCTCTCCTTGGCGGCCAGGGTCGCCTTTGCGTCCTCCAGCTCCTGCTGCGCGCCGATGAGGATGATGGTCTGCTCGTCCAGCTTCTGCTGCTGGGTGTCCAGGTCGATGCGCAGCTTGTCCAGCTCGGCGGATTTGCTGTTCAGCTCCTGCTCCGCCTCATCCAGCTTTCCCTGCTGGATGATGAGGATGCCCTCAAACTCGTCCAGCCGCGCCTGCTGCAGGCTCACCTTGCGCTGCTCTTCCTCCAGCTCGCGGGTTTTCTGCTCCATCATGGTGTTATAGTTGTGCAGGTTGAACACCAGGAAGAGCACAAACATCAGCACCAGGGCAGCCATCATGTCGGAATAGCTGATCCACACCGAGCCGCTTCCGCCCCGTCCGGCCCGGCGGTTATGCACATGCTGTCGGGCCATGGCTTACTCCTTTTCCTGCGTCTGCATGGCGGCTTCCAGTCCGGCAAGCGTCCGCTGCATGGCAGAAAGCTGGCTGGCCACCTCCGCAGTGGTTCCCTCGGTAGGCAGCTGTGTCATGGCGGAGTTCAGGCCGGTCAGCAGCGCGCCCATGTTCTGCTCAAAGGTGCCCATCGCGCGGCTGAGGCCGTCCACATTCTCCACCAGGGCGCTGAGGCTCCCGCCGATCTTTCCGGTGGAATCGCTCACGCGCTGCATGCCGGCGGCCGCCTCCGCGCCGGTTTTCATATACTGGGCCATGGAGCGGCCGAGGCTGGAGCTGTCCTCGCTGAGGCGCTGCGCCAGGGCCGCCTGCTCCGCATTTGCCTGCTTCATGCGCTGCAGCAGCTCGGAGGCGTTTTTCTCAAAGCCCTCGTCCCGCACGCGGGCGGCAGTCAGCTCCGATATATAGCGCTCAAACTGGCTCAGCACCTCCTGGGACACGCCCTGCAGGCGGCGCACCTCATCCGCGAGCCCCCTGGCCGAGCCGAACGCCTGGTTCAGCTGGTCGAGCGTGAGCTGCTGGTTCTGGTTCAGCGCGGTCATGGTTTCACCCAGGTGCAGCAGCTGCCCGCCCAGCGCGGCGTTCATCCGGTCCACAAACTGGTTCACAATGCGGCCGACGCCCTCCACCTGCGCGCGGGTCGCGCCGAGCAGGAAGCTGTCCATGGACTGGGCCACCGGGGCCATCGCGCGGCTGATCGCGCCCTCGATGGACACGGACATGGAGCTGGAAATGGTATCCGTTACCGTGCCCAGCAGGTGGTTGCGGTCCTGGTTCTGGCAGATGAGCTGCACATCGTTGTCCAGCGGGCGCTGCATGGCCAGCTGGGTGAAGCTCTCCACAAAGTCGTCAATGGCGCGGTAGCTGGAGCCCTGCGCCACGCGGTTGAGCATGTTGAAAACCAACGCGCAGCTCACGCCGGCCACCGATGTGCCGAAGGCGAACTGCATGCCGCCCAGCAGGTTCTGTATGCCGGTCATCATGGTGTCTGTGCTGGAAACATCCAGGCCGTTCAGGCCCTGCGTCATGCCCATGAAGGTGCCCAGTATGCCCAGCGAGGTCAGCAGGCTCGGCACCAGCTCCGCCAGCTGGGCGTTGCCGGGGCCGTGGGTCACCGTGTCGTCGTTGATGTAATCCTCCACGTTGCAGGGCAGGCCGCGGCGGTCCAGCTGCTCGGCGTTCTGCAGGAAGCGCAGCCAGCAGCCCTTCAGGCGCTTGCCCATGAAGCGCGGCTCCTGCCACACGGGGCGCTCCTTGTTTTCCCCTGCCTCGTCCTGCAGGCGGCGGATGGCGCGGCGCAGCGAGTGCGTGGTGGTGTACAGCGGCAGCAGGCACTTGAACACACCAATCACCGTGACCACGGCGATGGCGGCGTAAATCAGGTAATCCGTGAAATTCGGCAGGGCTTCACGCACCGCCGCAAACAGTTCAGACATGGATACCTCCAGGTAGAAAGCCGTTGCCGGCCGCAAAGCCGGCTGAAGTGTTCCGGATAGACAGAGTGTATCACAGGTCCTGGGAATAGGCAATCAATCGACGCAATAATGTAACAGTTTTGAAATAATTACCGTGTGGCGCAAGCATAGAACGGGCTGCGCGGAGGAGAAGCCGGCGCCTCAGGGCACAGAAATCTCGTTCGCGTTCACATCCGCGCTCTTCGGCAGGTCCCCGAAGAAGGCGGTCCGTCCGTCCGCGCTGGTGACGGAGATGTGGCCGCCGTATTTCTCCAGCGTGGTCTTTACGATATGAAGGCCCATGCCGTGCCCCTCCTCCTTGGTGGTCACGCCGGGCTGGAACAGCGTTTCCATCAGGTCCGCCGGTATGACGGGGCCGGTGTTCTCCACCCGGAAGTGAAACGCCCTGTCGCTCTCCGACAGGCTCAGCATGATCTCGGGCGAAGGCGTGTCCTTCATCGCGTCCATGGCGTTGTCCCACAGGTTGCTGAGCACCTTGCACATTTCCCACGCGGGCACAGGCAGGCCGCGCCAGGGCGACACGATATTCAGCCGCACCCGGATGCCCGCCTGCTCGGCGGCGGCGGTTTTCACCTGCAGCAGCGCGTTGATGGCCGGGCTGGCGGTTTTCATTGTCCGGCTGACAGCCTGTATGGAGCCGTACACCTTTTCGATATAGGCGCCGGCCTCCGCGTATTCCTTCATCTCCATCAGGCTGTACACCACCTGCAGGTGGTTCAGGAAATCGTGCCGCTGGGTGCGCAGCTTCAGGTTGAGGGTCTCAATGTTCTGCAGCGTGCCCAGTATGGCGTCGATCTGATCATGAAGCGACCGGTAGGTCAGCGCGTCCCGTATGTCCACCACGGCCCCCGCGCCGACCAGCAGGGTCGCCGCCCCGGCCAGCAGGCGGATGTGCAGCGGGCTTCTGTCCTCCACCAGCAGGTAGACCATCACCCCGAGGATGAGCACCGTCTCCAGCGCATTCACGATGATGGCGAAGGTGGCGGCCTTTTTGATGTTCGCCCTGGCGGCCAGGCGCTGTTTTTTCTGCTCAGCCATCTCAGCGTCTCCTTCTCGCCGAAGCGCCGCGCCGCACATGCGCGCCCTCCGCACGGCGTACGACCTTCCTGGCGCGGCTTGCGCGGAATGCCGCCTGCGGAGAGGCGTCCTGCACACGGGCACTGGTATTCACCCGGCGCAGGTGCGGCGTTTCCCCCGGCACCCACACGCAGGGCAGCAGCTCATTCACCCCAAGCGCCGCAATATAGCCGTAGGCGCTGTGCGCGGCGCCGGGCTTGGGCAGCACGGTGTGGGGCTGTGTGGTCAGCTGCAGCATGGCGCTCATCATCTGCGGCAAGCCCAGCTTTTCAGCAACCGGGCTGATGATCGTCTCTTCGCGCGCGATGGCTTCCTCTGTCAGCTCCCGGCCGATGACGGAGAGATACGCGCTGGCGGCGCGCCGCTCGATGAAGCGGCGCAGGCTGTCCTCGGCACCCTCCCCTTCGGCAAATGCCTTCTGCAGCGCGCTGCCGGGGTGCATCAGGTCGATGGCCGGCAGCAGCGCCCCGGCTTCTCTGCTCACCACGCGCAGCAGGGCGCAGCCCACACGGAAGCAGGCCTCCGTATCGGCCATTCTCTGCGTAATCGCGCGACAGCACAGCCTGGCGCGTATGCTCGCCTCATCCCTGGGCCAAGTGTAGCAGGCGCGGCGCAGCCCGGCGCCCGCGGGATAATACAGGCAGAGCCCCAGGTGCACCTGCGCGCCCATGCGCGGCACCACATCGTCGGTGTTAATGAGGTGGTACAGCGGGTAGCTTCCCGGCTCCGCCACCGCGGTGCCTGTCGCCACCGAAGGGGAGGCCAGCCCGTAGCCGATCACGTTGCGCGGATTCACATTCTTTTCCGTCAGCAGGTGGTGCGCGTAAATCTGCATCACCGCGCCGCCCTGGCTGTGACCCACCAGCCACAGCAGGAAGCGGCTATCCTCCCCGCGCGCCTCCGCCAGTATGTCGGCGAGCGTCAGGCGCTCCAGGCCCAGCTCCGCCGCCGTTTCGGGAAAGTCCAGCTTGCCCTCGTTCTCCTCAAACTGGCGGGCGAGGGCCAGAAAGCCCTCGTGCATCCCGCCGCTGGAGGCCATGCGGAAGTTGGCGAACCAGTCGTACACGCGCGGCACGGTGCCCATGAAGCTGATGGCCACCACGTACCTGCCGCCCTCGAGCGGGTGTAGCATCACCAGCGCCTTGCCCGTGTCGGTGGCGCGCAGCTGCCGCAGTGTGCCCGCGGCCTGGGAAAACAGGTCTGCGCGTGTGGCCTGCCAGCGCAGGGTGTGCAGGCGCAAATCCTGTGAAAGGCGGTGCCAGGCGCTGTTGCTTCCGCCGGTCAGCCCGGCAGCCACGCTGTATTCCACCTGCGCGGCCAGGTCGCGCCAGCCCGCCTGCTGCCACGGCGCCACAGACAGGCTGTAGGTCGCCCCCGCAAGCGCAACGGAAAGGCGCAGTCCCTCCGCCGTCAGCGGGGGGCGCAGCGTCCCCTCCGCGTCCGGCTGCCAGGGGCGCGCAAGGGGGGATACGTCGGAAAGGTCCATGCCGGTCTGTGAACCGGCGGCTTGTATATTCTCAGGCATGATGTCCTCTCAGAGGCACGCGCTCCGGTTTTCGGCTGAAGCGCAGGTGCCGTGAAATGCCGGCGGCCCGGCGCGCTGCTAAGCAGCAGGCCGCGGGGCCGATTACAGATTGTACAGTTCCGTGAACTTGCGCCGCAGGTAGTCGACATACTTCTGCGGGTCAAAGGGATCAACTCCCGCGGAGACCAGCAGCTCCGACGGCTTTTTCAGCATGCCATAGCGGTGGATGCGCTCGCCGAGCCAGGCGGTCACCGGCGCAAGATTGCCAGCTGCCACCTCGTCCCACACGGGAATGTCGCGCTGCATGGCCTCCAGCATCTGCACGCCGTAGGCGCTGCCAAGGGCATAGCTGGGGAAATAGCCAAACGCTCCGCCGGCCCAGTGGCTGTCCTGCAGCACGCCCTGCCGGTCATCCGGCACGGTCACGCCCAGGTATCTGCCGTAAAGCTCCTTCCAGAGCGCGGGCAGGTCGGCGGCGGTCACATCGCCCGCCATCATCTGCTTTTCCAGCTCATACCGCACCAGGATGTGCAGCGGGTAGGTCAGCTCGTCCGCCTCCGTGCGGATGAGGGACGGCTGCGCCATGTTGACCGCGCGGTAGAATTCCTCCGCCGTCACGTCCGCGGTCTGCCCGGGGAAGATTTCGCGCAGGATGGGGAACAGCACCCGGCAGAAGGGCGCAGAGCGGCCGATGAGGTTCTCGTAGAACCGGCTCTGGCTCTCATGGATGCTCATGGAGGAGCCGCCGCCGAGGATGGTGAACTGCAGCTCGTCGCCGGTGCCCAGCTCATACAGCGCGTGGCCGCCCTCGTGCACCACCGAATAGAGGGAGGAGGCCACGTCACTCTCATAGTAATGCGTGCTGATGCGCACATCCCACTTACTGTTGCTGTCGGTAAAGGGGTGCTCGGTCTCCGCGATGGCGCAGCGGTCCCTCGGCAGGCCCATCAGCGCCATCACGCGGTCGGAAAAGCGGCGCTGCAGCTCGATGGGATAATGCCTGTGCAGAAAGTCGGTGCGCGGCGCGGGGCGTTCCGCCACAGCCTGAATCACCGGCGTCAGCCCGCTGCGCAGCAGGTCGAAGAACGGGTCCAGCCTGGCCGCGGTCAGGCCTTTCTCATACCGGTCCAGCAGCACGTCGTAGGGCGGCTTGCCGGCGTCCTTCCGCCGGGCAAAGCGGCGGCGCATTTCCATCAGCCGGTCCAGATAGGGCGCAAAGGAGGCGTAGTCATCGTTCACCTTCGCCTCATGCCACACGGCGCTGGCCTCATTCAGCAGGCGCTCGTTTTCCGCCAGCTCCTCCGGCGGCGTCAGCAGGCTTTCCTCGATCCGCTCGCCGAATTCCTCCGCCCGGCGCACCATCACCTCGTCGCACTCGCTGCGGTGCTGCAGCACGCAGGCGATGGCCTCCCTCACCCTTTCATCCGCCAGCAGGTGGTATTCACGCTCCGCGAGGTAGGCCATCGTCTCTCCGCGCCCGCGCCAGCTCTGGCTCGGCGCGGCGGTCTCGCCGTCCAGGCTGAGGATGCTCATGGCGTGGTTCAGCGCAACGACGGCTTTTTCCAGTGTCAGCAGGTATTCCTTTGCCTGTGTGAGTGTCATGGATGCTCCTTTCGGGTCGGGGAAGTGAATTGTTTCACGTGAAACAATTTCAGTCCGTGCGGTAGGCATATTCCGCCGCGCCGGGATCGCGCCGGGGCAGGCGGGGCGACGTCGCCTCCTCCGCCTTTCCGAAAACGCGCGCAAAGGCCTCTGAGGTGAAAACCTCCTCGGGCGTTCCCTGCGTCAATACGTTTTTATCCAGCAGCACCACATGGTCGGCGTATTCGCGAACGAGCTTCAGGTCGTGGCTGACCAGCAGTATCGCCATGTGCCGCGTGTCCCTCAGGTGGCTGACGGTGTCCAGGAACAGCTTCAGCCCGTTCATATCCACGCCGGATACCGGTTCGTCCAGCATCAGCAGGTCGGGGGACGGATTCAGCGCAAGCGCCAGCAGCACGCGCTGCAGCTCTCCGCCGGAGCAGCGGCCCAGCGGGCGGTCCATCAGCTCCTCAGCCTGGGCCATGGCCAGCGTGCTGCGCACGGCCTCTTTGGTCTTCTTCCCGATGCCTGTCCATACCGGGCGGCGCGTGAGGGCTGAGGACAAAAAGTCGCAGACGGTGACAGGCATTTCCCTGTCAAAGTCCAGCTGCTGCGGCACATAGCCCGTGTGCAGCCGCGGGATGGTGCGCCCCTGGCTGTCCACGTGCAGTATGGAGCCCGCAAAGGGCAGCTGCCCCAGCAGGGCGCGCACCAGGGTTGTTTTTCCGGCGCCGTTCTGCCCGATCAGTACGGTCAGCTGCCCGCAGTGTATGTGCATGGATACCTTGTCCAGTATGGTCTGTCCGCCGCGCACGACGGACACATCTTTTACCTCAATATGGCAAAGGCTGCAATGGTGGGGCAAGAAATCACCTCATATTTCGAACACTTAATCAGTTTGTCTGCCATCTGGCCGCAGCTTGCTGATATCCTTATTTACCGTTCCTGCAAGGGCCCTTCTGTCGCTTGCGTGACATCTCTCCGGGGCTGCCGCCCGTTCTCCGCTGAAAACAGCCCACTGGGCTGTTTTCCGGGCGCTACGAACCCAGTGAACTGGGGGCGATTTTGGGGTTGCGTGGCAGAACCGGGGTTGCTGTCGGGGATGACCCCCTCTGTCGCTTGCGCGACATCTCCCCATCAGAGATGGGGCGATTTTGGGTTGTGTGCCAGAACCGGGGTTGCTGCCGGGGACGACCTCATCCGTCAGCGCCTGACGGCGCTGCCACCTTCCCCTAAAGAGGGAAGGCTCAATTTGTCGGCCGCCAGTCTGTGTGGCCTCAAAAGAGGGGGCCCAGTTTGTCAGCAACCAATCAGTCTCCCTCCGGTGAGACCGGCGCGCAGCGCCAGTGGGGCCGCACCGCATCCCCAATCATCGCACATCCCCGTATGCGTGACCAAAGAACAACCCCTGGGCGCCCCAAAAGCGCAAAAGTGCGCTGTCTATGCCTCGCGGCACAAAACATGCACATCGCACAAGACTATGCACTACGGTTTGCCCCGTGTGTTACGGAGAACCCGGGGGAGGGCGGCCCCTCTGTCGCTTGCGCGACATCTCTCCGGGGCTGCCGCCCGTTCTCCG
>CAMJPQ010000057.1 GCA_946407745.1 uncultured Clostridia bacterium | reverse complement strand
TTGCCCCCCGGACCCCCAGGTTCTCCGTCACACGCGGGGTAAACCGTATTGCATAGTCTTGTGTGATGTGCATGTGTTGTGCCGCGAGGCATAGACAGCGCACTTTTGCGCTTTTGGGGTGCCCATGGATTGTTCTTTGCGGGGGCATACGGAGATGTGTGCGGTGCGGGGATGCAAAGCTGCCCCACTGGCGCTGCACGCCGGTCTCCCGGAGGGGAGACTGATTGGCAGCCAACAAATTAAGTCTTCCCCCCTTGGGAAGGTGGCAGCGCCGTGAGGCGCTGACGGATGAGGTCGTTCCCCAAAGGCATCCCCCTGCATTACCATGCAACACAACCTCCCCGGCTCGCCGGGGAAGGGGACCGCTTGCGGTGGAGGGGCGCTTTCAACGGAAAACAGGCGGCAGCCCGGAAAGAGGCTGCCGCCCATTGAACATATCTGCCGGTGATTAAGGCTGCTCTGCGCTCCAGAGCCTGATTTCGGCACTGCCGCCTTCCAGCGGGCCGGCGGTGACCCGGACCGGTCTGCCGTTGCCGAAGAAGTCGCGGTTGAACACGATGGGGGTGCCGTCCGGGTTTTCAAAGCGCTGCTCAGGCTCAAAGGCCATGCCGAGCGTCTCGGTGGAAACGGTTGCGCGGCCGGCGGCGGGCGGCGTGCTGTACAGGCTGGTCACAAGATACCAGCCGTCCTCGCGCTCCTCGATCGCAAGGGTCACGTCCTCCGCGTGCACATCGGCGTCCTTTTCCCGCGACAGGGGCTTCGCGCCGCCGTAGAAGCTGTTGCCTGCCGCCCACACGGGCAGGCGCATGTAATAGCGGTTGCTGGGGCTGGAGCCCATGCCCACGTAGCCCTCGAACTCGCGCAGCCAGGCCTCCTCGGTGGGGTAATCCTCATAGGGGAAGGTGCCGCACTCGAAATTGCCGTCTTCCCACTCATTCTCGCGGCAGGCCTCCTTCATGCCGAGCATGGCCGGGGTCAGGCTGCCCTGCACGAACAGGTTGTTGTAAAAGCGAATGTCCCCGTGCAGTATGGTCATAAAGCCGGCAATCTCCGTGCGGTGCTGCACGTGATAGGGCGTGTAGCGGGGGGAGGATTTCGAGCGGGCGCCGTTGTCGGTGCCGCGGCCCACGCAGGTCAGCGCGCCGCCCAGCAGGTTGTGCACCACGGCCACGCCCTGTGTGGCCAGCTTCAGCGAGCGCTCTGACAGCAGGAAGTTATTGTCAATGAGGGTCGGGCCATGGCTGACCTCAATGAAAATATCCTCGCCCGGGGCGCCGATGAGCCTTGTGCTCTCCGTCTGCGGGTGCAGGCTGTTGTGGTGGAACAGGTTCTGCGTTACGCGGGTGCCCTGCGCCTGCCAGTCCAGCCAGAGGCCGCGCGTGCAGTGGTGAATGTGGTTTCCGCGGATGATCACGTCAATGGCGGCGTGCATCTTGATGCCGCCGATCTCCGCGCCGGCCAGGTTCTGCTTGTTGTTGATATGGTGGATGTGGTTGCCCTCGATGAGGGAGAACACGCCGCCCAGGTGGCCGACGATACCGGTCTGCCCGCAGTCGTGGATGTTGCAGCGGCGGATGATGTGGTGGCCGATGCGCTCCTTGGTCCAGCCCTCACGCTGTGCCTGGCAGATGGCGTCGCGCTCGGTCTGTGTGCCGTCCTTGAACTTGCGGTAGAGCCATTTGTTGTTGTTCTCCGGCTGGAGGTACTTGCCCAGAGAGATGCCCGAGCACTTCGCGTGGCTGATTTCGCAGTCCTCAATGATCCACCCGCGGGACCAGTGGGGGCCGACCATGCCCTCCTGGTATGCGGTGGGCGGCGCCCACTGCACGGCGGCCTTGCACACGGTGAAACCGGACAGGGTGATGTAGCCGATGCCCTCCTCCGCGGGGTAGAAGCAGTGCGGGCGCACGTTGATTTCCACGTTCTCCGCATTGGGATCCAGCCCGTGGAAGTTGGCGTAGATCACGGTTTCACCATTGTCCTGCTCAGTGTACCAGGTCCAGGTGGTGAAGTCCCTGTCCCAGCTGGCCTCATAGAACTGCGGATTCAGCACAGCCTCCAGGCTGTTGACCTCATACAGGCTCTTGTTATTGAGGTAAACCTCGCCTGTGTGCGCGATATACGACGCGATGAACCAGTCTCCGCTGACCAGGGTGGTATAGGGATTGCATCCCGCAAACAGGCCGGAGGGCAGGCGGCACACCCAGGTGTCTCCCTGATAGCGTTCCCAGCACTTCACGGGCTCTGCGCCGGTGATGACGGCAGCGCCCTTGACCTCGGAGCGGTAGGTGATACGGGCTTCCTCCGTGCCGGCAAAGCGGGGGCTCACCTCCTCGCGGTAGATGCCTGGCGCGACCAGCACCTCATCGCCGGGGCGGGCGATCTGCGCCGCGGCGGAAATGGTTTGAAACGGATAGGCTTTGCTGCCGTCGCTGCCCGCGGGCGCCCCGGCGTTGACATAGTGAATCATGCGGTTTCTCCTCAATATGTGTTCGTGGTCAGGCTGCGGTACGGCATTGTGCCCGCGCCTTGCTCTCAATTCATGTCATTCTACAACATTTTCATTGCAAAGTCACGGGGATTTTACTTTTTTCGCGTTTCTGAGGAAGGGGAGGGAGGGAATGAGGAAGGGGAGGCTGCGCGGGCTTACCCTTGCGGGGGGGGGGCATGCGCTGTGCGCGGCTTCCTTCCCCTGAAAGCGGGAAGGGGGACCGCCGTTGTCAGGCGGTGGTGGATGAGGTCCTTTCGTCGGGCAGCAACCCCAATGCTGGCATGCAACCTAAGTCGCCCCATCTCTGATGGGTTCGAAGCGCCTGGAAAACAGCCCGGTGGGCTGTTTTCAGCGGAGAACGGGCGGCAGCCCCGGAGAGATGTCGCGCAAGCGACAGAGGGGCCGTCCCCCGGACCCCAGGTTCTCCGTCACACGTGGGGTAAACCGTATTGCATCATCTTGTGTGGTGATGCTTGTGTTGTGCCGCGAGGCATGGACAGAGCACTTTTGCGCTTTGCGGCGCCTATGGATTGTTCTTTGCGGAGCATACGGAGAAGTGTGGTGGTTGGGGACGCGGAGCTGGCCTGCAAGCGCATGCAGGAAGAGAAAAATAGTGCTTTCAGGTGCCCGGCATTCCCACATATTGGGGTGCGATGGCGGTAAAGAATT
Organism: uncultured Clostridia bacterium; assembly: GCA_946407745.1. GTDB lineage: Bacteria > Bacillota > Clostridia > Christensenellales > Aristaeellaceae > RUG11272. The sequence goes on along the minus strand of CAMJPQ010000057.1, from coordinate 15,964 downwards.
GACAATTGGGCCCTTCCTATGATAAACTCAAAAAACACCCTCCAGAGGGTGCGTATGGTGTGGAAAGAAGGTCTTGCATGAAACGGGTTGTTTGTCTGCTGATCCTCCTGCTGCTGTGCGTGGGCGCGGCGGCTGCGCAGGAGGCGGAGAACCTGACGGGCAGCTGTGCCTTCAAGCTGTGCGACACCCATTTCAAGTCATCCATGATGACGGACGGCAAATACACCAGCCACTGGCGGCAGCCGGAAAAGGGGCGCCACGGCTGGATCGCGGCCTCCGCCCCGGAGGATAAGGACATCCACAGCGTTTACGTCTGCTTTGCCCATGTGCCCACAGAGTGGGAGCTGCAGGGTCGGCGTGACGGCGAGTGGGAGACACTCTACCGGGACGAAACCGGCTATGCGCATGTGTACATTCCCCTGGCGCAGGGCGAGAGGGAAGTGCGCCTGTACATCACCGGTGACGAGCGGCAGCAGCTCGACATCAACGAGATTTTCCTCTTTGGGGAAGGTGAAAAGCCGGACTGGGTGCAGGTGTGGCAGCCCACGGTGGAGAAGGCGGACATCCTTTTCCTCTCCGCCCATCCGGACGACGAGCTGATCTTCTTCGCGGGCGGCATTCCCACTTACAACACTGAGCTGCACAAGAATGTGGTGGTGGCCTACCTTACCTTCTCCAACACCACGCGGCGGTCGGAGCTGCTCAACGGCCTTTGGTCCATGGGCGTGACCAATTACCCCGTGATCGGTGATTTCCCTGACAAGAAGTACAACAACCATGTGCAGAAGATGTACCGGTACATGGGCGGCCAGTCGAAGGTACAGGCCTGGGTGACGGAGCTGTACAGGCGCTACCGGCCTGAGGTGGTGGTGACCCACGACATTGACGGCGAGTACGGCCACGACGAACACCGGGTCGCCGCGCAGACCGCCATGGACTGCTTTACACTCGCCGCCGACCCGGAGAAGTTTGCCGGCTCCGCGCAGGAGTACGGCACGTGGCAGGTGAAAAAGCTGTACCTGCACCTTTGGCCGGAGAACCAGATCCGCATGAACTGGTCTGAGCCGCTGGATTCGCTGGGCGGCGTGACGGGACTGGAGGCGGCAGAGCGCGCTTATGCCTTCCACGTGACACAGATGGGCAGCGGCATGAGCGTGACAGAAACCGGTGCTGAGTATGACAATACGCTGTTCGGCCTGGCCATGAGCACGGTCGGCGCGGACAGCGAGGGCGGAGATTTCCTCGAGAACATCCCGGAGTGATGACACACAGGAGCGATCCCATGTCAAAGACAAAAGAAATCATGATAGTGACCGGCGGGCAGCCGCTGGAGGGCGAAGCGCGGGTGAGCGGCGGCAAGAACACGGCCGTGGCGGTGATTCCGGCGACCCTTTTGAGCGATGAACCCAGTGTCATTGAGAATGTGCCGGACATTGACGATGTGCATGTGCTGATTGACATCCTTCGGGACCTGGGCGCAAAGGTGGAATACGAGCCCGGCGTGCGCCTGCTGGTGGACCCGCGGGGAGCGGACGGCTGGCAGGTCAGCTTCCGCCGCGCGCAGAAGCTGCGGGCCAGCTATTACCTGCTGGGTGCGCTGCTGGGGCGCTGCAACAGGGCGGAGGTCGCCTCCCCCGGCGGCTGCAAAATCGGTACCCGTCCCATCGACCAGCACCTGAAGGGCTTCATGGCCCTGGGCGCTGAGGCTGAGGAGCGCGGCGGCATCATCACCGCCGAGGCGAAAGAGCTGAGAGGCAGCAGTGTCTTTTTCGACATCGTGACGGTGGGCGGCACCATCAACGTGATGCTGGCCGCCGCCAGGGCTCACGGACGCACCTATATCTACAACGCGGCCAAGGAGCCACACATTGTGGACCTGGCCAACTTCCTCAACAGCATGGGCGCGAGGATCAAGGGCGCGGGCACCGATGTTATCCGCATTGACGGGCAGGAGCGCCTGCACGGCACCACTTATGCCGTGATTCCGGACCAGATCGAGACCGGCACGCTGATGATCTGCGCGGCCGCCACCCATGGCGATGTGACGATACGCGGCTGTATTCCGACGCATATGGACGCGCTCAGCGCCAAGCTGCTGGAGATGGGTGCGCATGTGCAGGACCAGGACGACGCCATCCGTGTGCAGCACAAGAGCGCGCTGCGCTACCGCGCGGTGAATATCAAAACGCAGGTGTATCCTGGCTTCCCCACTGACCTGCAGCAGCCCATCAGCGCACTGCTGACAGTCGCCAACGGCACCTCGGTGATCCAGGAAACCATCTTCGAGCAGCGCTTTCGCCACCTGGATGAAATGACCCGCATGGGCGCGCATGTGCGCGTGATGGACCGCACTGCCATCATTGACGGGATTCCGCAGCTGTTTGGCGCGCCGGTGACCACCACCGACCTGCGCGCCGGCGCCGCGCTGATGGTCGCGGGCCTCATGGCGCAGGGCGTGACGCAGATTTATGAGCCGGAGTACATTGACCGCGGATACGAGCACATCGAGGAAAAGCTTCGCGCGCTGGGTGCGCAGATCCGGCGGGAAGTGATCGAATAAACGGGGGTGAGTGCCGTGACTGACCCGTTTGACATGCTCGGCATACCGCCGGGCAGCGATGTTGACCAGGTTCGCAGCGCCTACCACGCACTGGCCAAGAAATATCACCCGGACCATTTTCAGGACGCGGAGAGCCAGCAGGAGGCGCACCAGCGCATGGTGGCACTCAACAGCGCCTACGAAGCGGCGATGAAGCTGGCGGAGGCCAGGGCCAACGCGCCCTTCACCGCGGTGATCGCCACCGAGGATGCGATACGCCTCTGCCGGAAAATGATGGCACAGCACAGCCCGGAGAGCGCCCTGCGCCAGCTGCTGAGGGCGGATGTGCGAACCGCGGCCTGGTACGCCGAGCAGGGATATGTGCTGGCGACCATGGGACAGTATGTCTCCGCCGAGCAGAGCTATACCGAGGCCATACGCCGCGAGCCGGACAACAATGATTACCGGCGGGGAAGACTGGACGCCGTGACCGCCGCGCGCCGCGAAAAGACGCTGGGCGGAAGACTGAAAAAACTGTTGAAAATAAAGGACAGGGACTGACGCGGAAGGCGCGGGACACCCTGTTTTTCAATGACGGCATTCAGCTGCTGATGCAAAGACGCTTCTCCGGTATGCATACGGAAGCTCCGGCTTCCCTGCTGATAGCGGGTACGGCACGGAGAGGGAAAAACACAGCGAGAATAAAAAGCACGGCTGCGAGGGCAGCCTGCGCGGAAAGGGAGGCGATGAAATGAGCATGGCAGACCCGAAGCTGCGGCCAAAGAAGGAGCAGGAATGGGCAGACCGCGATCCTGACCCCGATGAGGAGCAGGAGGAGAGGGAACCCGTCTATCGCGACGGCAGCGTTCAGCATGAATGCTGGGCCGCGGATGACGACAGGTAAAACCGGGTTCCGCCTGTGCTGTGCGGATTCACAGGAATCCGGTGGACGATCGGAAATCCTTCTGGCAATGAGAAGTGCAGTCTTCTTTTGCTGCGCTTCAGCGAGGGAAAAACAGAAAAAAGCGGCATGCGCGGTGCATGCTGCTTTTTCAGTCCGGTCATGGGCGTGCTGCCGCTCAGCGGGACAGCCTGAGATCCCTCGCGGCAGGGAGGCCATACGCGCCCTGCGCGGAGAACACGGCGCGCAGAATCGCTTCACTGACGGCCTGGGCGGCGAGTGCGCCGACGAGGTCCTGGTCCGCGGCCGCCTCACCGATGGAAACGGCGTAGATGCTGTCGCCGTCGGCAGTGGTGTGCACGGGGCGGATGGAGCGGGCAAAGCCGTCGTGGGCCATAGAGGCAATTTTGCACAGCTGGGACTTTTCAAAGCGCGCGTTGGTGATCACAGCGGCCAGGGTGGTATTCCCGGTGAACTTGTTTTCCTGTGGCCGGGTGGAGGCGCACATGCAGTCCATGGTGCTGCGAAGGGCGGTCCTGTCCTCTGTGAGAAGGCCCGCCACCTGTGCGCCGGTTTTCCAGTCAAACACGTCCCCCAGTGCGTTCAGTACGGCGATGGCTCCGATCTTCAGCTCGCCCAGCTGCATGGCGTAGCTGCCGATGCCGGTCTTCATGCTGCAGGCCATGCCGGCTATTTTGCCGACGGACGCGCCGCAGCCGGCGCCGTAGTTGCCGTCGCGGTAATTAGGCGCGTCGAAGGCGCGGCGGGCAGCCTCGTATCCCATGGCTGCGTCCGGCCGCACCGAGGCGCTGCCGACGGAAAGGTCGTAGATGTCCGACTGGGCCACCAGCGGCACCAGCGCAAAGCCGGTGTCAAAGCCGAAGCCGCGCTCCTCCAGACAGGTCATTACCCCGCCGGCGGCACCCAGCCCGTAGGCGCTGCCCCCGGAGAGTACAATGGCGTGAATGGTCTGCGCGGCCATCAGCGGATTGAGCAGCTGACTCTCGCGGGAGGCGGGACCGCCGCCGCGCACATCCAGACCGGCGCGCATGCCGTTCTCGCAGATCAGCGCGGTGCAGCCGGTGCCTGCCGCCGCGTCCTCCGCCTGCCCGATGCGCAGCGACTGCAGCGCGGTAATCGGTATCTCATACATGTGATTCTCCTCCAGAAGGGAAAGATATGGCTGCCCTGAATGTAGGGCAGCCTGATTTTTTGCCTGCCGATTGTGCGGCAGGCGCGGAGCGCATATGTCAGTCCGCAAGAGAGATGGTTTCGCCTGGCTGTATACAGAGTACGCTCCCGTTCTGCTCCACCCAAACGGCGCAGGCGGTGGGATTGTACACGCGCGTGCCGTCAGCGGACAGCCGGAGCTGCTTCGCGGCCTCGGTGTACCGGCAGATGTCCAGGTTCGTGGCGTACCAGATTGATTCATGGCCGCCCATTTTTTCCGCAAAGCGCTCGATCACGGACCAGTTGTTGTTCGCCTCAAACTCATAGGCGTGGCCCCAGAGGTAGAAGAGGCGGCTTGAGAAGCCAGCTGTATCGGCGAGGAAGGCCTCACACAGGCGGCCGAGCTCTGGGTCGTCGTGGTGGCAGGTCGGGCGCAGGCGCAGCCAGTCCTGGGGCAGGTCAAAGCTGTGGCTTGACCACACCGTGCGACAGTACCGGATGCCGCACAGCCGCAGCGCTTCCACCGCGGCATCGGAATAGGTGCCGTAGGGATAGGCTGCTCCCTCCACCATGCCGCCGAACAGCCGCTCCAGGTTGCGCCTGTCCTCCCAGATCTCGCGCAGCATTTCCGTGGAGGGCAGCTGTGTCAGATCGGGGTGGGTGAGGGTGTGCACCGCCACCTCGTGCCCACTGCCGCCGTACAGCTCGACGGCGGCCGATTGCGTCATCCGGCGGTGGATCTGCCCCTCCGGCCAGCGGTGTCCCTCCGGCGGAAAGCAGCCGGAATTGAGGTTGAAGGTGCACTTCAGGCCGTGGGCATCCAGCAGCGCCATCAGGCGAGCGTCCTGCTCTACGCCGTCGTCATAGGATAGTGTGAGGGCCTTGCGCAGGCCCTCCGGAAAGCGGAAGATCATTTTGCTTCCTCCTCTGCCAGAAAACGGAGCGCCATCAGGTAGCCGCTGAAGCCAAAGCCCACGATCTGCCCCCTGCAGGCTGAAGCGGTGAGCGACTGGTGGCGGAAGGACTCGCGCGCGTGGATATTGCTCATGTGGACTTCCACGGTTTCAAGTGGCACCGAGGCAATGGCGTCGTGCAGTGCGACCGAGGTGTGCGTGTAGCCGCCCGGATTGAAAATGATGCCGTTCAGGCCGTCAAAGTAAGCCTGCTGTATGGCATCGATCAGCGCGCCCTCCGAGTTGTGCTGCTCACAGCGCACCTCCACGCCGAGGGCTTCGGCCTCGCGCCCGATCAGCGCGACGAGGTCCGAATAGCTTCTGCCGCCGTAGACGGCCTTTTCCCTCAGCCCGGTCAGGTTGATGTTCGGCCCGTTGAGCACAAGGAATCTCTTCAAGACAGCAGCACCTCGATTTCACTCACAATTTCGCCGACCCACTCCGGCGGCAGCTTCTGATTCTGCCACAGCTCCTCTGCGGACAGCGCCTGCGCGACCAGCATGGTCAGCCCGTCGCAGCAGGGCAGGCCGTATCGCTTCGCGGCCATGAGCAGCTTGGTCTCTCTCGGGTGATAGATCACATCCGCGACTGCCGTGGCGCGGGGCAGCAGGGACTCCAGCTGCGCGTCCGTAAGGGGACAGTCGGCGGGAAAGTGCTTCATTCCTGCTGGGGTGGTGTTGACAAGCAGACCGGTAAAGCAGCTGCCCAGCTGATCATAGCTGATGTCTCCGCCCCGGGGCTGACGTGACACACGGGTGACCGAAAGCGCGCCCATCTCCCGGAGCGCCGCGGCCACCGCGAGGGAGGCGCCGCCGGTGCCCAGAATATAGCAGGCCTTGCCGGCGGGGGAGATGCCCGCGCCGCGCAGCATGGCCTCAAAGCCGGCCACGTCCGTGTTGTACCCCTTCAGGCCGTCCGGCGTGGGCACAATGGTATTCACCGCGCCGACCGCCTCAGCCTGCGGGGAGAGGCTGCTCAGCAGCGGCATGACCTCTACCTTATAGGGAATGGTGACGTTCGCGCCGTCCAGCCCGGCCAGCAGCGCCGCGGCGCGCTGTGCGAAGCCATCGCGCGGCAGCTCCTCCAGGCGGTATTCCGCGCAAAGCCCCATGCGGCGGAAAAGGGCCTCATGCACCTGCACGGAAAGGCTGTGCCCCAGATGTTCTCCCAGCAGGGCGTACCGCTTCAAGCTCATCCCTCCACCTGCACCACGTCTGCCTCTTCATCCAGCTCGCGGCCCACAAAGGGCATGCCGGCGCCGACGCGCTCCAGCTCGCCCGTCTGGCTGTCGTAGGGGTCGACCCGCAGGGCGGCCATGGCGGGGGTCAGCTCGGGCATGAAGCTGCGGTTGGCCGCCATGCGCATCGGATCCAGGTTGCCGAAATAGTACTGCCAGCGCTCGGTGGCGCCGGAGCGCCATGCGCTGCCGCCAAAGCTGGGATCGGCGAACAGCCAGCCCCAGCCGTCCAGGTAAAACTGCGCCCAGTCGTGGCTGCCCGCGCCGTCCTCAGAGATGGACAGGCCGCTCTGCCAGCGTGCCGGCACACCCAGTATGCGGCACAGGTTGATGAACAGGATGGCCTGCAGCCCGCAGTCACCCTTGCCGTTCAGGGCACAGTACTCGCCGATGTCGTCAATCTGGAAATACTGCCGCACATAGGCGTATTTGATCTTCGTGGTCACGTACTCATAGCAGCGCCAGGCCTTTTCCACCTGGGTGACGGCACCCGCGCTGATCTCTTCGGCCAGGCTGCGCAACAGCGGTGTGAAGCGGATGAAGGTGCCGTCCTCGGCCAGATCCTCCGCGCTGAGCGGCCTCGCGGAGGGGTAAAGCGGGGAAGCCGGGGCGGAGGCGTTGCGCGGGTCGGCGTAGATGATTTCGCTGTCGTAGCTGTAGCGGATGCGGAAACGGTCCTCCACGCTTTCGGCCTGCCACTGGCGGAATGCGGTTCTCGCCGGGGCGCTGCCGTCCGCCAGCAGGGTGGCGTTGGTTTCCTCCACCTTCACATGGCTCTGCTGCGCCTCCTCCAGCGCAAAGGGCAGCCAGGCCCTGTATTCTCCCGGCACAAAGGCGTTCCGGGCCGCGGCGATGGAGGCTTCGATGGTGATGTGCTTTTTCAGTCGGCCCTGCCGCTTCACCTGCGCGATGAGGGGGTCCAGATAGGGAGACTCCGGCCGCAGCTCGTCTGCCTTTTTCAGAAAGTAGGGCAGGCGGCACAGCGCCTTGTGGAAGCGAATGAAATAGCGGCGCTCACCGTTCAGGTAGATGAAATCCACCAGTCCCTGCGCCTCACAGCGCTCAAACTCCTCCATGGTCACATCCGGAACCAGCTCGCGCAGCTTCTCAAAGGCCTCGGCGTGGTTCCAGGGATACTGCAGCGGTAGGCGGCGCAGCCGTTCCTTTTCAACGGCCAGACGGGCACGCAGCATGCGGGGCAGGTCCTGGGTCAGCCGCTCGTCAATGGCCTGCATGGCAGCATTCATATCGCCGGCCCACTTCTTTTTCAGTATGTCCTCCGGAAGGTTTACACAGAGGGAGGCAACCATCTCACGCGAATCCATTTGTTCTGATCCTTTCTGTGTGATTGTTGAGGCTTGCTCCGGTCACATCTGCCCGTCTCCGGATGAGGCGAGCCATGCGCTCACCTCATCGTCGGTGCCCAGCACCTTGTGCGTGCCGCCGACCAGGTGCTCGGTGCCCGCGGCGTAATCGATGCCGCTGGCGGCGTAATCGTAGGTGACCGCCTTGCGGCGCTTCTCGATTTCCGGATTGGGACGCGGTATGGCGGACAAGAGCGACCGGGTGTAGGGGTGGATGGGGTTGGAGAAGATCTCCTCCTTGGTGCCTGCCTCCACCAGGTAGCCCAGATGAAGCACGCCGATCCGGTCTGAAATGTATTTGACCATGCTCAGGTCGTGCGCGATGAAGAGGTATGCGCAGCCGGTTTCGTCCTGTATGTCCTTCATCAGGTTGACCACCTGCGCCTGGATGGAAACATCCAGTGCGGAGATGCACTCATCCGCGATGATGAGCTTCGGGTTCATGATGAGGGCGCGGGCAATGCCCACGCGCTGGCGCTGCCCGCCGGAAAACTGGTGCGGATAGCGGGCGGCGTGCTCCGGCGCGAGGCCGACCTTTTTCAGCATCGCGGCAATCTGCGCCTCGCGCTCTGCGCGGCTGGCGGCGCGGTGCTGTATGTCCAGGCCCTCTCCGATGATGTCGGAGACCTTTTTGCGGGGGTTGAGGCTGGCCATCGGGTCCTGGAAAATCATCTGCATATTGCGGCGCAGCGTGTCCCTGGCGGCGCCGGTCAGCCTTCCGGAAATCTCCTGCCCAAGGAAGGTGATTTTCCCATCGGTGGGGTCATACAGGCGGATGATCGAACGGCCGATGGTGGTCTTGCCGCTGCCGCTTTCCCCGACCAGGCCGTAGGTTTCGCCAGGGTAAACCTCAAATGACACGCCGTTGACGGCTTTCACCGTATAGCTTCTGGAGACGGGAAAGTACTGTTTGAGGTTTTCCACCTTCAGCAATGGCTCACTCATAGGTATTTCTCCGCCTCCTTTCTGGCGCGCTCCAGCATGGTCTTCAGCTCCGGGGGCATTTCAACCTTGGGTGCGTCCGGATGCAGCAGCCATGTGGCCGCGAAATGTGTTCGGCTGACCTGGAACATCGGCGGCTCCGCCTTTTCATCGATGGCCAGCGCAAAGCGGTTGCGCGCGGTGAAGGCATCGCCCTTTGGCTCATGCAGCAGGTTCGGAGGGCTTCCGGGAATAGAATACAGCCGCTCCTCGTCGGTGTCAAGGTCCGGCATGGCGGAGAGAAGGCCCCAGGTGTACGGGTGCTTGGGCTCAAAGAAGATTTCGTTGACGTTGCCGACCTCGACGATCTTCCCGGCGTACATCACGTCCACATAATCCGCCACCTTCGCCACCACGCCCAGGTCGTGCGTGATGTAGATGACAGACAGCCCCATTTTTTTCTGGATGTCCATAATCAGCTCCAGTATCTTGGCCTGTATGGTCACATCCAGCGCGGTGGTGGGCTCGTCGCAGATGAGAACGTTGGGATCGGCGGAGAGCGCAATGGCAATGACAACCCGCTGACGCATGCCGCCGGAGAGCTGGTGGGGGTAGTTCTTGAAGCGCTTTTCGGCGTCCGGGATGCCCACCAGCTGCAGAAGCTCCAGCGCGCGCGCCTTCGCCGCTTCCCTGGACATCTTCTTGTGGAGGAACATGCTCTCCATGATCTGCCGACCGATGGTCATGGTGGGATCCAGACTGGTCATGGGGTCCTGAAAGACCATGGCGATGCGCTTTCCGTTGATGTGCTGGCGCATTTCCTTCTTGCTCATCTTGAGCAGGTCCACCGTGACCTCCTCTCCGGAGGTGTTGGTGTAGGTGTACAGTATCTCGCCGCTGTTGATGGTTGCGTTCGCGTCCAGCAGGCCCATGGCCGCCTTCATGGTGACGGACTTGCCGCTGCCGCTTTCGCCCACGATGGCAACGGTTTCGCCCTTGCACAGGTTCAGGTTCACACCGCGGATCGCGTGTACCGTGCCCGCGTTGGTGCGGAAAGAAATATCCAGGTTTTTGATATCGAGGATGGTTTTCATCTCTTCACTCATTTTTTTGCCATCCTCCTCACATGTCCTCGATTTTCGGGGCCAGCGCTTCGCGCAGGCCGTCGCCGATGAAGTTGAAGCCCAGCATCAGCAGTGCCAGCACCACAATGGGCGGCAGAATCTGATAGGGGAGTGTGGTGATGTTGTTGAAGCCGTCCTCGATCAGCGTGCCGACAGAGCACTGCGGCAGCACGATACCCACACCCACGAAGGAGAGGAAGGCCTCGGTGAAGATGGCTGTGGGGATGGAGAACATCACCTGTGTGATGATCGGACCGATGGTATTGGGCAGTATTTCGCGGAAGATGATGTGGCTGTGCCTGGCGCCCAGCGTGCGGCTGGCCAGCACGTATTCCTGCTCCTTGATCTTCAGCATTTCCGCACGGGCAATTTTGCTCATGCCGATCCACTCGGTCAGCAGCAGCGCCACAATGACCAGCCCCATGCCCTTGGGCATGAAGATGGCCAGCACCGACACGATGACCAGGCGCGGCACGGAGTTGGCGATTTCCACAAAGCGCTGCATGATGTTGTCCGCCATGCCGCCGAAATAGCCGGAGATCAGGCCGTAGCTCATGCCGATGATCATATCGATGATGATGGTGATAAAGGCGATGAGAAGGGAGACCCTGGCGCCGTACCAGGTGCGCGTCCACAGGTCGCGGCCCAGGTCATCGGTGCCGAACAGGAAGGTATAGCCGCCGAAGGCGCCGGAGGGCTCCTCGCCCGTCAGCAGGCGCTGCAGCCACGGAATCTGCGGAGAGATACCCTTGGCCACAACGCGCTTGTTGTTTTCATTGCGCGTCTGCACAATGTCGCGGTAGCCGAAGCCGCTCATCATGGGCCCGACCACGGCGAAAAAGATGATGAGGGAGACGATGATCAGCCCGATGACCGCCCGGCGGTTCTTGAAGAAGTGCAGAAGAACGCCCTTCCAGTAGCCCTGCGAGGCAAAGTTCTGGTCGGTTTCGATGTCCCTTGCGCGCAGAAAGGCAAAATCTTCCTTCCTCGGCTCATAGGCGGCCTGCTGAGCAGGCGCTGCCAAAGTCAGTTTTTTTGCCATCTCTCAGCCCTCCTCCGCCTTGGCGGACACGCGGATACGCGGATCCAGCACGCCGTACAGCAAATCAACAAGCAGCATGACGCCGATATACAGCGTAGAGTACAGTATGCCCAGCGCCAGCACATAGTTGTAGTCAATGCCCTCGCCGGCAATGGCGTCCACCATCAGCTTGCCGATACCGTTGATGCCGTAGATCTTCTCTACCACCAGCGCGCCGGTCAGCAGATCCACCACCAGCGGCGCCAGCACTGTCACGATGGGGATCAGCGCGTTGCGCAGCACATGGCGCAGCACCAGCTTCCGCCCATACAGCCCCTTGCTCTCGGCCAGGCGCACATAGTCGGAGTCGAACACCTCCACCATCTCGTTGCGCGTGAAGCGCGCGATCGTGGACATGGTGAACAGGCTCAGCGACAGCGACGGCATCACCGTTGAGAACAGGAAACGGTTCGGGTCAAAAAAGTACGGGAAGAAGGGGATGCGGAAGGCAAAGTTGTACTGCAGGAAGATGAGGAACACATAGGAGGGCACACATACGCCCAGAATGGAAAACACGGTGCAGAAACCATCCATGAACCGCCCGCGGTTCAGCGCCGCGGTGATGCCCAGCGCCAGGCCGGCCAGTGTGCCTACGAGAATCGCGATGCCGCCGATGCGGAAGGAGTTGGAAATAGCGGTGGAAAGCACGGTTTTGATCGGCGCGCCGTAGTACAGGGAGGTGCCCTTGCCGAAATCTCCCTGCAGCACACCCGCCATGTAGCGCCCAAACTGGACCAGGATGGGATCATCCAGGCCCATTTCCGCGCGCTTGTTGGCAATCTGCTCGTCGCTCATCCGCTCGGAGGGGAAGGGGTTGCCGGGCATGATGCGCACCAGAACAAACAGCAGGAAGGTGATGATCAGCAGTGTCAGCAGGGCCATGCCCACGCGCTTGAGTACATATTTCAGCATATCTCAGTTCCTCAGCTTCGTAAAAAACGCAGAGCGGCCTTCGCAGACCGCTCTGTGGGAGGTGAGTCATTCAGGCTCCTGAAGGATTATTTCACGGTGTCCTTGTAAACACGGTTCAGCGCCACGGGGTGGAAGGCAATGCCCTCAACGCCGGTGGTGATCAGGTTGGCCTGAGACTTGGTGTACAGCGGGGCGATGACGGCCTCCTGCAGCACCAGGGCTTCCGCCTTGTACATGGCCTCCCAGCGGGCGTCATAATCGGTGATGTAAGCGCCGGTGGTGCAGTCAGCGATCAGCTGGTCATACTCGGCGTTGCTCCAGAAGCCGTAGTTGTTGGAGTTGTTGGTGATCCACATGCCCAGGTAGGTCATGGGGTCGGCATAGTCCGGGCCCCAGCGGGTCAGGGCGATGTCGTAGTTGTCGTTCTGCATCTTGTCCAGGCGCTCGGCCTTGGTCATCGGCTGCAGGTTGATGGTCACTCCGGGCAGGGAGGCTTCCACGTCTTCCTTGATGGCCTGCGCCACCTTGGCGACCTCGTCACCCTCGTTGTTGCCGTAGATCATGGTGAAGGTGAACTCATCCGCGCCCAGCTCGGACTTGGCAGTTTCCAGATAGGCCGCGGCCTTCTCCGGATCATAGTCGACAAACTCCTTGAACATATCCTGGTCAGCGGAGAAGTCGGCGCCGGTGGTGGAGGAGGAGGCGAACTGCGGCGGAACCGCGGTGTAGGTCGCCAGAGAGCCGTCCATCACATAGTTGTCCACCAGGTACTCGCGGTCGATGGCGTTGGTGATGGCCAGGCGCAGGTTGTTGTTGGCCAGCTGGCCGCCGTTGGCGTTCTTCTCGGTCTGGGAGAAGGACAGGTACCACATGTAGCCGGCACCGGTCACGGTCAGGTTCTGCGCGAGCGCGGGATCGTTCTCGGCGGCGGAAACCTGGTTGCCGGAGATGGACACCACATCCAGCGCGCCGGTGCGGAAGGCGGTCAGCGCGTTGTCGGAGGAGCCCACCACCTGGTAGCGGATGCCGGGCAGCTTCACGCGGTCGGCGTCCCAATAGTTCTCGTTCTTCTTCACGGCCAGGGTCGCAGTGCCGGGGGTGTAGTCTTCCAGCACGAAGGCGCCGTTGGACAGGAAGGTCTCGGGAGAGGTGCCGTAGGTGCCGTCCTCCAGGCTGCTGTAGAATGCTTCATTGATGGGGTAGAAGGTCGGGAAGTACATCAGGCTGGGGAAGAAGGAAACGGGCACGTTCAGCTCGACAACCAGGGTCTTGTCATCGGCCGCGTTCACAGCCAGGGTGGTCAGGTCGGTCTCCGCGCCGGAGATGATCTCGGCAGCGCCCTTGATGTTGCCGATCTCGTCCAGCATGTAGGCGTACTCGCCGGCTTCCTTGGCGATGCGGCGCCACGCGAACACGAAGTCGTTGGCGGTCACGGGCGTGCCGTTGCTCCACTGCGCGTCGCGCAGGTGGAAGGTGTAGGTCAGGCCGTCCTCGGACAGGTCATAGCTCTCCGCCAGGGCGGGCACGGCCGCGCCGTCGGCGTCCATCTGGGTCAGGCCGTCGATGCAGTCCGCAATCACTTCAAAGGAATCGCCGTCGGTGGCGAGGTTGGTATCCAGGCTCATGACGTTGGTGCCCAGCATCACGCCCAGGTAGGCCGCGTCCTCCGCCACAGCGGGCACGGACAGGCAGCCAAGCAGCAGCATAGCGGTCAGCAGCACAGCAGTCAGCTTTTTCAAGAGAATCATCCTTTCTGACGCAATTCTTGCTCGCGGTGTGCTTCATCCATTTAGTGCGGTAAAGCAACCGGCTGCAGATATTATATAGTGAGAAGGCGGGGTTGTAAACCAAAATACATGGAAAAAACAGTTAAGCTGGCGCTGAGCGGGCCATTCTGGCATTTTGGCGTAAAAAAGGAAGAGCGTTTCACTCTTCCTGAACGGGTCAGCCGGGAACAGCGTGAAATGCCTCTCAGGCGGCTGTGGAGATATAGTCATCCTCCCGCGACAGCTTCCTGACCGTCAGCCAGCTGCCGATGAACATCAGAATCATAAAGCCGAAAAACAGCATCAGGCTGGTGTCGGACAGCTTGTCGGCAAAGAAATCGTACAGGCCATGCATCACAGTGGGGATGAGCAGCGCAAGCCACTGCTCGGCTACAGCGAGGCGCCGCTTCCCTTGCATGGCGTGCTTCTTCGCCGCGCTGTACCACGCGCCCATGAACACCGCGAAGCAGATGTGCCCGGGCACGGAAACCAGCGCCCGCAGCATCACCACCGAGGGGCCGTAGCGGAACAGGTACATCACATTTTCCACCAGGGCAAAACCGGCGGAGACAGCCACGGCATAGACGACCCCGTCAAACATGCAGTTGAATTCCGGGTTTTTCCACGTGCGCATGCACATCAAGGCGTATTTGCTGCCTTCCTCCACCAGGCCCACGACGAGGAACCAGTGCACAACGTCAAACAGGAAGGTGCCCCTTTCCACGCGCTCCAGCAGCACATACGCGCCGCCCGCCTCCAGCACGTAGCTGAGGACCGTTGCGGCCGCGCCCAGCCCAAACAGGGACCAGACCAGCCGGGGCGACTCCGGCTCCAGCTCGTCCCTGTGGCGGATGTAAAAGAACAGCGCCAACGCCGGGACGAGTGTCAGCAGCAGGATGCGGACAATGGGCAGCTCAAAAATGAGCGAAAACAGGATATCAATGATGATGGACAAAAGCGGAACCCCCTTTTGAATGCAGGATGGAGAAGGCGGACTGAGCGGAACAAGCATCTGCGCCCAGTGCATTTTTGCTTTCTCCTCACTTTTATTCGTTCTATTTGATATAAGAGCTCAATGTAGCTTAATTCTACCAGGTCAGTGCTTTGAAAAGTATTCCGTCCATCCATGTTGATTTCTCTTCTGTGGCCTTTACACTGGAAAGTTTATCACAAGGCACGAAAGTTATCAAGCATCCCAAGAAATAACATTCACCAGGCTGATTTGAGGAGTTCTCAATTGAAACAAAGGAAAACCTCCTCTACAGATGAAGTTTGCTTTTGCGGCTGGTCATCCTCGGCACCATCACGGTTGACTGCCGCAATGGTGACATGGACCCCATGAGCGCGGCATTCCTGCAAATGGCTTCGATATTCAGCGAACTTGAATTGTCAATGCTCAGGGCAAGAGTAAAGTCGGGACTTGATAATGCACGCGCCAAAGGGCGGCATATTGGACGAAAGCCTACCACAAAGGATGACATTCCAGCAGTCTTCTACAAGCATTATCCAGCCTTCACCAATGGCTCCATGAACCTGACCGAATACGCACGGATCTGCGGATTGTCGCGGCAGACAGTGTATAAATACCTGAAACTGATAGAATAATCATCATGGTTCGCTGTAAAGCGGACCTTTTTGATTAAAAGCATTTTGAAAGTGTTAAATTTTTCTTGAATACTTCAAGAATACTTGTAAGTCCTAAAGAACCTATGGTATAATCATTTCTGATAGTAATTCAATCATCCAGATAAGGAGTCACCATAATGGCTGTGAGTTACAATAAATTATGGAAAATGTTAATTGACAAAGGAATGAACAAAACTCAGCTTTGCAAAAAAGCAGGAATTAGCACTAACGCAATGGCTAAATTGGGAAAAAATGAGGACGTCCGCGTTGAGGTTCTTACTAAGATCTGTGTTGCGCTTGAATGTGGAATAGATGATCTTGAATTGTCAAGTCAAGTGCAACGAAGTACCAAAGAAAACTTCGAAGGGGG
>CAMJPQ010000056.1 GCA_946407745.1 uncultured Clostridia bacterium | reverse complement strand
CCCTCGACCTCCAACGTGACAGGCTGGCGCTCTAACCAACTGAGCTACCGGGCCAATATGGGCCTTCAGGGACTCGAACCCGGGACCAACCGGTTATGAGCCGGCCGCTCTGACCAACTGAGCTAAAGGCCCAAGGAAAAAGGAGTGACCCCGTCGGGATTCGAACCCGAGTTACCGCCGTGAAAGGGCGATGTCTTAGGCCTCTTGACCACGGGGCCAGAAAAGGGTGTCGGGGTGAAGGGATTTGAACCCCCGGCCCCATGCTCCCAAAGCACGTGCGCTACCAGACTGCGCTACACCCCGGTATCTCCCGTGGAGAACTACCCGCAGGCGACGATGGTTATATTACACGATTTTGTACTGTTTGTCAAGGGGAAATTTTCTGGGATTTTGCCTTGATCATTTTTGCGTGTTTTTACCGCTGAGGCGTCTCAGGAGCCTTCGCAAGGCTGACAGCCTGCATGGTCTCGTTACAGCGGTTTCTGTCTTTACCGACCCGAAAAAAACCGGTATGATTCATTCAAGTTTTCCCCCGCAGCCTCGTCTGTATAGGTGAAGGAGGTGAGCAGCCGATGATCGCAGAACAGGGCCCGTCCTGCAACGCAGAGGAAACATTCAGCCGGCTGGTGGCAGAATACCAGAAGCCTCTGCTTCATATGTGCGCCATGATGCTCCGCGACGACGCTGCGGCGGAGGATGCCGTGCAGGAGACTTTCGTGAAGGCCTGGCGTGCGCTGCCGCAGTTCCGGAGAGAGTGTAGCGAGAAATCCTGGCTGATGCGGATCGCCATGAACACCTGCCGGGACATGACCCGTACCGCCTGGCTCCGCCACACAGACCGGCGGATCACGCCGGAGGAACTGCAGCTGCCCGTTCAGGACGAGACGTCCCGGGATGACGACAGAGAGGAGCTGGGACAGGCCATCATGAGACTGCCCCGGAAATACCGGGACGCGCTGCTGCTCTATTACTATCAGGACATGAATCAGGAAGAGGTGGCCCAGGCGCTGAACACCAGCCCCTCGACCGTATCCAAACGATTGAAGCACGCAAGAGACAAGCTGCGCACACTGCTGGAAAGGGGGCGGGAGCTATGAAAGATGAGCAGATCAGAGCACAGATCCATCAGGCGGTGGATGCCCATGGGGAGCATCTGCGCACCGACCCTTTCCTGGCGCAGCGGATCATGCATCAGGAAAGGACAGGTAAACCGATTGTGAATAAGAAATTGTCGGTCGGCCTGGTGCTGGCCGTTGTGCTGACGCTGATTGCGGCGGCGGCGTTTGCGCTGGCGAATGGCTTCGGGCTCATGGATTTCTGGAGGAATTCATGGGGCGATGCGGAAATACCGGAGGATGCAGGAAAATACATAGAGAATGATATTATTATAGATGAAACGGAGCATTTTACCGTTCGCTTCCGGGAAACATCTTATGATGGGAAAACCTGTCATGTTGTATACGATGTGATTCCCAAAGACAAAGATCTGTTTCTGTTTGAGGGGTATCTCGATGAAAGCTGGTATGCGCTGACCCATCTCAATCCGGATCGCGAAAAAATGAAGGAGGACGGCAGAACGGTTCAGGACCGCTGGGACGAGGGCGGATTCTCCAGCGGCTGGATCGTTGACATTGACGCCGGCTCGGATACGGAGTTCATCAGAGAATACGGCGGCGGCGGTGTGTTGGACGAGGAGACCGGCATTTATACCGGTCAGATTGATGTGCCGTTGGACAGCCTGAAGGAAGAGAGAACGCTATGGTTCAGCGTGCGCATGCTGCCGCTGAAGGATATGCATGATGAGAATTCCATGGATTACGATCACGCGGAAAACGGCTATATGGAGAAGACCTTTCACGCGGCCGTATCCGGGGAAGAAACCATTCTGACAAGCACAAGCCCCGTGCTTTTCCCGGCGATCGGTGTGCGTGTGGATCAGGTCCGCCTGATGATCCTCCCGCAGGAGATTCAGTACCGGATCGATTATTCCGTGACCGACAGCGCGTTGTATCATTCCCTGTTTGACGAGCACCCTGACGCGGATCATACCGTGACAGTTCCTCCGGCTTTCCGGTTTGTAACAACAGCGCAGGAGAGCGGCGAGCCGGTGATCCTGCCCAGGGGCATCACTCAAAACTATACAGGGTATGATATTGATGAGGAGAAAGGGCTTTTCCGGCAGACCGGATCTCTTGGCCGCAGCAGCTTTGCAGATACCTACACTCTGGCCGCATACCACACGGCAGCTGTGTACAGCACTTCCCCCGTACCGATCGAAGCCGCCACTTTCCCGGTGGATGTGCAGGATCCGGACACGCTCACTCCCGAAGAGCGCGAGTGGCAGCAGAAAGCGGATTGAACGAAAAGCTTATGCCGGGATGATGTACAGGCAAAAAGCACCTATGCGTCAGGTGTATCCTGTGGTGCTGCGTCCCGTGTCATGCTGAGTGCAAAGGGGCGGGAAGCCATGTCACAGCTCGCGTCCGGAGAGCCGGCGAAGGCCTGCTGCGGTTTCTCCTTTGCCCTTCCGCCGCAGGAGCCGCGCCGGCTGGCTGAGTGCGAACAACAGCAAGGGCTGCCTCACAGCACCGACAGCTATTCTACAGATTCCGCCTTCCAAAGCTCTCGGTTTCATGCTATACTTGTATTTGCAATCAGACCGACAAAATTGAAATTCAATGAACCGGGAAGGAGCGCTGCGATGACGATGCTGCATGATGCCCGGCCTTCAGGGCGGTTTGCCCTGAGCGGAAACGCGCTGAAGGTGATTGCCATCATTGCCATGACGGTGGACCATATCGCGTGGATGGGGATCGAAGAATACAGCCAGGCGGAAACGCTGCTGCAGATCATCCTGCACAGCTTCGGGCGCCTGACCGCCCCGATCATGTTCTTTTTCGCCGCCGAGGGCTATCACCACACACGCAGCTTCCGGAGATACCTTGGACGGATGGCGCTGCTGGCGGCAGTGAGTCACTTCGCGTTCTGCTATTTCGCTCAGCCAAGCTTCAATCCGTTTGAGAACCAGCTTTTCAATGCCACGAGCATTGCCTGGCCCCTGATGTAGGGACTGATTTTCCTGAGGGTATGGGACGCCGAAAAGCTGAACGTGTGCCTGAAGGTGCTGATCACCGCAGCCGGCTGCGCGCTGACCTTCACCTCTGACTGGAGCTGCGCGGCACCGCTGGCCATTCTGATGGTGGGCCGCAGCAGAGGCAATTTCCATAAACAGATGCTGTGGCTGATGGCAATCACCACCCTGTATGCGGTTGCCTTCTTCATCTTCAACAATCAGACCTACGGCATGGTGCACATGGCCTGCTGGTTTACGGTTCCGCTGCTGTCCCTTTACAACGGGCAGCGCGGCAGGCTACCCTGGCTGGGAAAATTCTTCTATTGGTATTATCCCGCGCACATGGCCTTGATCGGCCTGGTGCTTCACATGTCCCCATCCTGAGGAGACTGTGAGGTGTCTGCCGCAATCCATGGGAAGAAGGGCTGCCGCAGTCCCGGCTGCCGGGGTTTGAAAAGGAGACAAGCATGCGAAAACTCACTGTTGTTCTGATCAGCCTGGTTGGTTTGATCCTGCTGTGCGGGTGCGGCGCCGCGGAAGCTGTTTTTCGTTATGAGCTGGCGGAAGTGCATCCTGTTTCAGGCAGGCAGGGGGTCTGTGCGGAGGCGGGGTATTACTGGGTCAGCGGGTCTGGCACACTGGCCAAATACGATGCGGACTGGCATCTTGTGGCAGAGAACAGGGAACCGTTTGAGGGCTACACATTGGAGGTGAACCATATCGGGGACATCGACGTGTACCAGAATGAGCTGTATTTGGGCGTGGAATATTTCATGGACGGGGAAGGAAAAAACATCCAGGTTGCCGTTTACGACGGAGATACACTGAAGCTGAAGCGAGTTTTCCCTTTCCGCTCCGATACCGGCCAGCTGGAATGCAGCGGGATCGCAGTCGACCCCGATTCCCGAACAGTCTATATGACCTCATGGATCGATGACGAATCCAGCGAATACCTCTACATGTATGACCTGGATACAGGAGATTACATTGGGAAGCTGAAGCTTCAGCCCAGTCCAAGATGGATGCAGGGCATTGCCTGCCATGACGGGCACCTGTATGTGACCAGTGACGATGGAGATGCCGATGACCATGCGCCGGATCACATGTACAGGGTCGATCTTTCAGAAAACAGAAAGGCAGGAACCGTCGTGCCGGAAAAGACCTTTGACGATGTGACCATGCAGGGGGAGATCGAAGGGCTGACCTTCGATCGTGAGCGCGGCCGCCTTCTTCTACTTTACAACAGAGGGGCGAGAATTGTAGCCGGGATGCCCACCGGGTTCTATGACGGTTACAGTGAAGAGATCCATGAAGTGTTCGTATATGATATGATTGAAAGCAACTGAGCTTCGGTTCAGGCGCCTGCGGCGCATATCCGGTTTGTCAGGCTGCCGGCGGATTGCATCGATCCTTAGAAGGAGGCATGGCCATGATTGAATTGAGCAATGAAGCCATTGAGCGGATGCTTCACAAGGAGACCGTGAAGAAGGAAGAAGCAGGGACAATTCTTCGCGGCGTTTATACCAGATACATGCTTCTGTATGAAAAATACTTCGCAGACATTGATGCGCTGAACGATGATGTGATCGCCAGGCTGAGGCATGATCACGAGGAAACCAGAAGTCTGGTAAAATATTATTACATGGACATTCCCATGGATGTCTGCACGAGGCTCGACGAATTCGATGAAAAATACAGCGCCAGCCTGCTTGGACCAGCCTGGCGTGAATTCCTTGCCGGCGCTTATTTGGAGTTCAGGGAAAGCCGTTCGGATGAGAATATGAGCAGGGAGGCTCTCAAAGCCGAGTTTTCAAAGCAAACGCTGAAGGCCTTCTATGATGACATGAATTATGTTTTCAGGGACGGCTTCGGCACCGGCAGCAAAACAGCTGAGAAGGTTGTTGGCGGGCTTGTGGAGCTGTTCTTCGGAAAAGAAAAATGAGGCCGCAGCGCGGCACATATAAGCTGATGGAAAGTCTCTGAAGCAGGCAAGGAGGGACACCTTATGGCAGGAGAAGAATAAGAGCTGACAGATGAAATGCTGGCAAAGGCAACCGGCCGGGACGCAGATGGAAATAACGGAATCGTTTGTCCTGTGTGCGGTGGAAGACTTGCCTCCGTCACAGATTTTGTTGCTCACGCCAAAACTGGTGGTGCCCGCGCTGCCGCAGTGGCAGGGAAGAATTCCGGCCTGTGTGACCGAAAGAAAAGGAGCTTGACATTTGATGATCATCAAAGCCGTAAAGTATTTTGAAAAGGGCTTTTACGCCCAGGGCCTGGCGTTCGGCGGAGAAGACGGCGCGGAGCACTTTGACAACAATGTACGCTACCGCGGCTCCCTGCAGAACTATGTGATTGACACCGGCGACGACGTTATTCTGGTAGATACGGGTCTGCCGAAGGAAACACCTGGCGCCGTATGGGACGGAAAAGCAGGGACCCACCTGGGCCGCTGGATTGAGGACTATGTGTCCGCGCTGAAGACGGCCGGCTACGAGCCCTCTCAGGTCACCAAGATCGTGCTGACACATAAGCACAATGATCATTCCGGCGAAATCAGGAGCTTCCCGAACGCAAAGTTCTACGTAAACAGGATCGAGCTGGAAACGGATGAAGTGAGGACGCTGAAGGATCACCCCGGTCTCACGCCGGTGGATTTCACCGACGGCCCCTATTACAACTTCACCCGCAGCCAGATCATCGTCCCCGGTGTGCGCATGCTGCCCGCGCCAGGACACACCTATGGCAACAGCATCGTGATCGTGGAGGACGGCGGCCTGTTCTACATGATTCACGGGGATATTTCCTACACGGATGAGGCCATTTACGCGGACAAGCTGTCCGTCGTGTACGACGACATCCATCTGGCCAGGAGCACGCAGAATACAATCCGCGAGTTCATCCGCAATCACCCGACTGTATACTGCAGCACCCACACGCCGCTGGGCTATGAAAACCTGGAAGCAAAGCGGGTCATGGACCTAGACAATCCGCCGGAGACCATCTGGCCGACAGAAGACTACTTTGTCACGGATGAGGGAACGGGGAAATGCATCTGTTCCGTCTGCGGCTACGTGTATGATCCCGCGGAGCATGACGGGGTGGCCTTCGAGGACCTGCCCGACGACTGGAAATGCCCACGCTGCAAGCGGCCGAAGGACAAGTTCAATAAAGCATAAGCCGGAGGCGAAAGCATGCTGGAAATTGGAACGCCGGCACCTGATTTTTCACTGCCGGACCAGAACGGAACCCTTCACCGCCTGTCGGACTACCGTGGGCAGAAGATCATTCTGTACTTCTACCCCGCTGATATGACGCCGGGATGCACCAGCCAGGCCTGCAGCTTTCGCGATCTCTACCCGCAGATACGTGAGGCCGGCGCGGTGGTGCTCGGTGTGAACGCCGATACCGTCGAAAAGCACAAGCGGTTTGAGGAAAAGCACGGGCTCCCCTTCCCCCTGCTGTCCGACCCTGAGACAAATGTGCTCCAGGCCTACGATGTGTGGAAGGAAAAGCTGATGTTCGGCAAGCCGAAGCTGGGCATTGAAAGGTCGACCTACCTGATCAATGAGAATGGCATCATCATCAAAGCCCTTGGAAAGGTAAAGCCGAAGGAGAACCCGGCGCAAATGCTGAAAGAGCTTGGCTGAAGCAATCAGGGGACTGCAAAAAAACAGTAGCAAAGAAGGATCCAGCCTGGCCGGGTCCTTCTTTTCTCTTTGCGAGGGCCACGCAGTCACCCAAAGCGGTCATCACTGTGCGCCTGTCACTGATATGCAGCGAAGCTTGCCTGCAGGTGCTTCAGGAAGCGCTCCGCATCATGCCAAGTTTTTTCTGTTTATCACGATATGTCATAATCCTTGTAACATCGTTCCCTGTCGTTTATGCTATAAACCGTGCTATAAACCGCAGGGATTTTTTCGGCATAACAGGGCATATTCTGACATTTCCGGAAGTGCCCAAAACAAGCGAAAACCCTTGATTTCTCAAGGGTTTTTGATGTACACCATTAGGGACTCGAACCCTAGACACCCTGATTAAGAGTCAGGTGCTCTACCAACTGAGCTAATGGTGCAGGCACAAGTGGTATTATACACAAGGGAGGCAAATTGTCAATACCTTTTTTTCAGCAAAAAAACCAGACCTGCAGACGGTACCCCGTACTGGCTGAGGCGGCTGCTGGAAAACAGCAGCCCCATGTGCTATACTCATACCGTCATTCATTCAATCGCAAAGGTATCGGGAGGCATGGAGCATGAGAGAACGCGACAGATTCCGTGGATGCCTGATCGGCGGAGCGGCCGGCGACGCCCTGGGATACGCAGTGGAGTTTCTCCGCGAAGGGCAGATATTCAGCAGGTACGGTGCGGCAGGTATTCAGGAATACGCCCTGACCGGCGGTGTGGCACAGATATCCGATGACACGCAGATGACGCTGTTCACGGCAACCGGCCTTCTCCGGGCCGCCGCGGACGGGACGGAAGACTATGCCGGCCACATCAACAGCGCGTATCTGGACTGGCTGAAGACGCAGGAAATGCGCCGCCTCCCGCCCCGTGGAAAAAGCGACTCCTGGCTGATGAACGTGTCCGGGCTGTACAGCCCCAGGGCGCCGGGGAATACCTGTCTGGCCGCGCTGCGTGCCGGTGGCGGCGGAACGCCTGAGCAGCCGATCAATGAAAGCAAGGGCTGCGGCGGCGTGATGCGCGTCGCGCCGATCGGCCTGTACTTCAACGACAGGCAGAAGGACATCCGCAGCATCTGCAGGCTTGGCGCGGAAGCTGCGGCCCTGACACACGGGCACACACTCGGCTGGCTGCCCGCCGCCACCCTGGCGCAGATCATTCACGAGGTCAGCCAGGACAGCGTCCCGGTTCCGGAAGCCGCGCTGCACGCGCTGACCACCGTGGAAGATATGTGGCCGGATACCCCGGACCGGCGAACCTTCACCTCCCTGATCAGGAAGGCGGTCGATCTGTCCTCCTCCGCGGTGGCGGATCTGGATGCCATTCACCGGCTGGGTGAGGGCTGGGTCGGCGAGGAAGCGCTGGCTATCGCCGTGTTCTGCGCCTGCAGGCATCAGGGCGATATCGACGGCGCGCTGAAGGCTGCCGTGAACCACCACGGGGACAGCGATTCCACCGGTGCCATTGCGGGGAACATCGTCGGCGCGCAGGTCGGGCTGGAAGGCATTCCCGCCAAATACACGGAAAAGCTTGAGCTGAGAGACCTGATAATCGAGGTCGCCGACGACCTGTGGCAGGACCGTCCGATCAGCGGATGCGACGGTGAGGCCGACGATGTGTGGGAGCAGAAGTACCTCCACATGACCTACGCCCCTGACGCGCCGCTGTAACCCTTCCCTCTCTGAGCACGGCAGCCTCAGCGCCCGATCAGCCGCCGGATGCGTTGCCAAACACCTTTTCGGCAATGCGCACGGCCGCCTGTGCATCCTTGGCGTACATGGCGCCGATGCTGCCGGCCCATTCCTCTGTCACCACCGCGCCGCCCACCATCAGCTGGGGCGGCGTTTTCATTTCAAAGAGCTGCCGTGCCGTTTCCCGCATGGCGGGCAGCGTTGTCGTCATCAGGGCGGAAAGGCCGACCAGCGCCGCCTGCTGGCGCTCCGCCTCCTCCACCACACGCTGCGGCGGAACGTCGCGCCCCAGGTCGATGACCTCGTAGCCGTAATTCTCCAGTACCGTCTTCACGATGTTCTTGCCGATGTCGTGGATGTCTCCCTGCACCGTGGCAATGATGATCTTTCCCCTGGACGCGGCCTTGTCCTTTTCCGGCATGGCGGCGCGGATCACCTGGAACACCGCCTGCGCCGCCTGCGCGGCGCTCAGCAGCTGCGGCAGGTACGCCCTGCCCGCCTCGTAATCCGCGCCGACCTGGTTCAGCGCGGGTATCAGCTCCTTCTCCACCAGCTCCAGCGGAGGAGTGTCCCCCAGGGCTGCCTGCGCCAGCTGAGCTGCCTCCGTCTGCAGGCCGCGCTGTATGGCCTCGCCGAGGCTCTGCGCGGCAGCGGACCTGGCAGCGCCGGGCACGGCTGCCGACGGCGCTGCGCTCTGCCTGCCCGCCATGCGCTGCACCCAGCCGGCACAGCCGGCATCCTCCCCATGCAGGGCGCGATAGGCCGCCACCGCGTCCATCACCTCCGTCTGGTTGGGGTTGATGATGGGCAGCGTGAGCCCGGCATCCAGCGCGCGCAGCAGGAAGGCCGCCGTGAGCGTGGGCCGCGCGGGCAGTCCAAAGGACACGTTGCTCACCCCCAGCACGGTGGAAAGTCCCAGCTGCTCCGTCACGCCCCGCACAGCCTGCAGCGTTTCCTCCGCCTGGCTCTGCTCCGCGCTGACGGTCAGCGTCAGGCAGTCGATCCACACATCCTCCTTGGGAATACCGGCACAAACGGCGGCATCCAGTATGCGCCGCGCGATGCAGAGCCGCTCCTCTGCGGTGTGCGGCAGGCCCTTCTCATCCAGCGTCAGGCCGACCACCGCCGCGCCGTACTTTTTCACAACGGGCAGCACGCTGCTGAGGCTTTCCGCCGTGCCGTTGACAGAATTGACGGCCGCCTTGCCGCAGTATACGCGCAGCGCGCTCTCCAGCGCCTGCGGATCGGTGGAGTCCAGCTGGATGGGCAGGTCGCAGACCGCCTGCACCGCCTGCACGGTTTCCCTGAGCCGCACGCCTTCATCCACGCCGGGGTGGCCCACGTTCACATCCAGCAGCTCCGCCCCCATATCCGCCTGCGCGACAGCTGTTTTCTGTGCCCAGGAGATGTCTCCGGACAGCAGTGCCTGCTGGAAAGCCTTTTTCCCGGTGGGATTGATGCGCTCGCCGATGACCCGCACCTGATCCAGCGCCACCCCTCTTGATGCCGAACACACAAAGCCTGCGGGTTCATATTGTTCCCCGCCAATGCTCGCACCCTCCAGTGCATCCCTCAGCGCCTTAATGGCCGAGGGCGTAGTGCCGCAGCATCCGCCCACGATGGAGGCGCCTGCCTCTGCCAGGGCGCGGACGCCGACGGCGAAATCCTCATCAGAAAGGCTGTACTCCCCCGTGACCGGATCCGGAAGGCCGGCGTTGGGCTTGGCGATCAGCGGCAGGCGGGTGTGGCGGCGCAGTGTGCGCACAACCGGCAGCAGCTCCTTCGGGCCCAGGGAGCAGTTCACACCGATGGCGTCGGCCCCAAGGCCTTCCAGCGTGTGCGCCATGCAGGCCGCCTCGCAGCCCGTAAAGGTGCGGCCGCCCTCGTCAAAGCTCATGGTGACCCACACAGGCAGGCCGGTGTTTTCTCTGACCGCAAGCAGCGCGGCGCGCGCCTCCTGCAGATCGGTCATGGTTTCAATGACAGCCAGGTCCGCGCCGGCTCTTTCCCCGGCCTCCGCCACCTGGGCAAAAAGCCTGACCGCCTCCTCAAAGGGCAGGCTGCCCAGGGGCTGCAGCAGCTCTCCCAGCGGTCCGATGTCCAGCGCAACCAGCGCGCGGTGGCCGCAGCGGTCCGCTGCGCGGCGGGCACAGGACACCGCGCCGAACACCACCTCGCGCACACCGTGGCCGCTGCCGGCCAGCTTGCGGGGATTTGCCCCGAAGGTATTGGTATATACAACCTCGCTGCCGGCCGCCAGATAGGCGCTGTGAATCTCCTCGATCACCTTCGGCCGGGTGACACAGAGCAGCTCCGGCAGCTCCCCTGGGCGCAGCGTGACGCCCTGCAGCATGGTGCCCATGGCCCCGTCCAGCAAAAGGACGCCCCGGTGATTCTTCACGTATTCCATTATTTCAGTGCCACTTTGCGGCATGGTATCATCTCCTTGTCTGCAGTGCATTCCGAATGAGCCTTCGTTCATTCTCCGGCAGGCGCACTGCGCGCCTGCTTTTTCGCCAAAATATGTATTTCGCCGGTCGCCGTAAAAATCCTGCAAGCGGAAAAGCCCCCGGAGAAACAGGTTCTCCGGGAGCGGAATTCAGATTACTGCTCGCTGCTGTTGGTGACAAGGCGGCCCTGCTGGCCCATCATCTGACCCTGCTCGGTCATCATCTGGCCCTGCTGGCCCATTATCTGACCCTGCTCGGTCATCATCTGGCCCTGCCGTCCCATCATTTGACCCTGCTGGCCCATCATCTGACCCTGCTGGCCCATCATGCCCATCATCTGGTCGGGACCGGCCGTCCCGCTGAGGTTGTTCAGCCCCATTTCAGAAGAGATATAGTACTGCCCGTCGTAGTCGATACCGGACTCGCCGCCCATGCTTGCGCTCTGGATGCTCAGGCTGCCGCCGACGAGGTTGATGTTGCCGTTGGAATCCATGCCGTCGCCGGAGGAGACAATGGTCACCGTGCCGCCGGTCATGTTGATGGAGTAGGCCAGCTCGCCCTCATACAGGCCGTCGCTGTTGGCCGCGTTGATCGCGTCGTCGGTGGAGCGGACAGAGATGTGCCCGCCGAAGAGATTCACCACGGTAGCCTCCAGGCCCTCTGTGCTCTTCTGGATGTTCACCTCGGGGCCGGTGCCGTCCGCGTTGCCCAGGGTAAGGATATGGTCGGCATGGATGGCGTCATCTCCCGATTGAATAGTCACCTTGCCGGATAGCACGGTCAGGTCGTAGTTGCTGTTGATGCCGTCGTTGGCGGAGGTGATGTTCAGTGTCACACCATCCACAATGAGGCTGCTTTCGTCACCGGCCTTGATGCCGTTCTTGGCCTGGCCGACAATGTTCAGTGTGCCGTCGCCGGTCAGGTACACCTGGGAGTTCGCCTTGAACTTCATGGCCGCGCCGTCATAGGCGTCCGCCACCTCTGTGTCGGTGGAGTACTCGTCGTCCGGATTTTCGTTGTCAGTCAGGGTCACATTTCCGCTCACGATGATCTTCACCTCAGCCTCCTTGTTCACAGACAGCGTGGCGCCGTTGGTGCTGGTCAGATCAAGGTCGCTCAGCACCAGCACCACACCGGTGGTGCCCTTCTTGACTGTGATGTTGCCGTCAGAGGCGGAGCCGGTCACGATGTAGGTACCGGAATCGGAAATCTTGACCTGGCTGTCCTCATCGCTCATCACGATGGTGGTGGCGTTTTCATAATCAGCTTCCAGGTCAGCGGCGGTGTTCTGCGCCGTGCTGGTCACAATTTCAGTGGCGCTGCCGGTGCTTTGCTGGCTGCCCTGCATGCCCGGCAGCTGTCCGCCCATGCCTTCCTGGACATCGCCCGGCATGCCGGTCTGGCCCTGCCGCTGGCCGAAGCGGCTCATCCTGCCGGTTTCACCCTGCGTCGGCTGTGTCTGGGCGGGCTGTGTTTCAGTGGACTGAGTGGGTTGTGTCACCGCGTCCGCAGGCCGCTGCTGCTGGCGCTGTCCGCCTCTGGTGAGGGCTGTGTATTCACCCTGTGTCATTGTCTCCATGGGCAGCTGCTGCACAAGCTGGCCCTCCGTGTACACACCGTAGGAGCCCATGGTCAGCTGCGGGGTGGAAACAAGCATCGCGCCGAAGGGCTGCGGCGCGGCGAAGGTAATCGCCGTCTGCCCGTCCGCCCTTCGCAGCGCCACGCGGCTGTCCTGCGCGATGCTGCCTGTCAGCTCTGCGCCGATGGCACTCTGTCCGCCGGCCGGCTGTGCCACGCTCTGGCCAAGGCCGACCACCCAGCCGCCGTCAATGCTGAAGCTGCCGCCGCTGAACGGTGCGCCTGCCGCGCTGACCATCCAGCTGCCGTCCCGCACGGTGAGCGAGGCGTTGCCGGTGTCAATGCCGTTTCCCTGCGTGCCGGTCACCTGCAGGGCACCGCTGCCTTCAAGCCAGGTGTCCACCGAGGACCAGATGGCTGCCGGATGGGCCGCGTCCATTCCGCCGTCGGTGACGCTGTTCATGGAGCTGTCGGCCAGGCGGATGGTCAGCGAGTCGCCGCTGAGGGCCATGATGCCCGCAGAATCGCCGCCGTCGATGTCCACATTGTCCATGATGAGGGTCACATCGCCTGCGCCGGGGTCAACGCACACACTGCCGCGCATGCTGCCGGTAAGCGTGTAGGTGCCGGGCTCGCTGATCAGCAGCCTGCCGCTCTGCTGCGCCTCGGCGACATTGACTGCCGTCTGCACCGTGCGGCCGCTGTCTGCCAATGAAGCTACAGGCATGAGGGAGAGGGCGACTGCCGCCGCGGTGATGCTCGAGATGATACGTTTTCTGTTCAACATGGTTTTGTTCCTCCTTGCGTATTTCTTCGTCCGGCAGCAGGTGCGCTGCCGTTCTGTTCTTGCTGTCAGGCCGTCTTTCAACTGCCTGGATACAGCATAGCGCCGGTTTGTGGCGGCTTTGTCCGCAAAGAATGAACGCTTTGTGAAGAAAGCGGGAAGATTGACCGCACAAAAAATCCCCACCGCGCCGCAGAGGGGCAGTGGGGAAAGGCTTTGTATGAATTTACTCAGCCACGCGCACGAAGATATAGGCGAAGGCAACGTCGCCTTCCTTCTTGACCATGTTGTCGTCGGAGTAGCACACAATCAGCTGGCCGGCGGTGTTCATGCCGACATACTTCATGTTTTCATCGGAGATGGCTTCGTTCTCCACGCCGGTCACCTTGCCGAAGTAGAGGCTCTTGTCGTCCGCGGCGACCTTGCTCAGCTTGCCGACGCCCTTGTTGAAATCGCCGTCATTCTCGCCGCGCACGGTGTACTGCCAGCCGTCCCAGGGGAGCTTCAGGCCCGCCTCTTCGTCGGTGATGTCCGCCGCGAATTTGACGGTCGCTTCCATATCATAGACATGGGCATGGATGTAGGCGGCCTGGTCGACCATCACGCCCGCGTCAGAGCCGGTGGCACTGCCGTCCATCACGGCGGTGACTGTCATGGTCACGGCGCCCTCCGGCACCGCGATGAGGCCGGTGGTTTCGATGTCGTTTTCATCCGCGAAATCCTCGCCGATGTAGGCGGCAGCCAGAACCCATTCGCCCTCCCAGTCGGTCACGGGAGACTCGCGGTCAAAGGTCATCACTTCTTCGGGGTCGGCGCTCAGGATATCTTCGGCAGAAACAAGGCAGGGCAGCACCATCAGGGCAGCCAGGAGCAGGGCCAGGAATTTCCTCATTGTCAACACATTCCTTTCTTTTCATTCACCGGCTGATTGCCGGTTGCTGACAAAAGTATAGCACAGACCGTGGTCAAACGCAAAGATTTGTTACACACCGGAATAGGCGGAGAAGCCGCAGTCGATGGGCAGCACCACGCCGGTGATGGCGGAGGCGGCCCTGTCGTCCGTGAGGAAGAACACGCCGCCCAGCAGCTCCTCAGAGTCCACGAAACGGCCCATGGGGGTGCCGTTCAGTATCTTGGCGGAGCGCGCCGTGGGGGTGCCGTCCGGGTTGAACAGCAGCGCCCTGTTCTGGTTGCTGACCAGGAAACCTGGCGCGATGGCGTTGGCACGGATGCCGCTGCCGGCAAAGTGCGTGGCCAGCCACTGGGTGAAGTTGGAAACAGCCGCCTTGGCGCCGGAATAGGCGGGGATCTTGGTCAGCGGGATGTAGGCGTTCATGGAGGAGATGTTCAGTATGCAGCCGGAATGCCGCGCCACCATGTCCTTCGCGAACACCTGTGTGGGCAGCAGTGTGCCCTGGAAGTTCAGCTTGAACACAAAGTCCACGCCGGCGGCGTCCAGGTCAAAGAAGGTCTTCTGCCCCTCCTTTGCCTCATGCTGGTACTCGTTGTCCGTGGTCGCGCGGGGATTGTTGCCGCCTGCGCCGTTGACAAGGATATCACAGGGGCCAAGGTCCTTCAGCACCTGCTCATGCACCTGCTCCAGCGCCTCCGCGTCCAGCACGTTCGCCTTGTAGCCCTCGCAGATCAGGCCCTGTGCCTTCATTTCGTCGGCCAGCTTTTTCACGGCCTCTTCATTCAGGTCCAGCGCGGCCACCTTTGCGCCGGCCTGCGCGTAGGCCCTGGCCATGTCGCCGCACAGCACGCCGCCCGCGCCGGTGACCACAACCACCTTGCCGGTAAAGTCCACGTTCAGGGGAAGATTCATGTTGCATTTCTCCTTTCCGATCTGTCGCCGGTTATTTCTTTACAGCTTCACTTTCGGACGGCCACTTTTTCATGGCTTCCTCGATTGTCATGCCCTCGGCGATGCCCTGCTTGCGGGCGGTGTTCACAGCCTGGATTTCCTTCATCTTCTCGCCGGTCAGGCTGTAGCCGTGCATGGCCCACAGGGTGGCCAGCCAGGCAATCATGGGAATGACGCAGAACATGACGATGACCGCGACCTTGATGCCGGCGGAATAGGGCGTGGCATCCGTGGGCAGCTCGCCCAGGCCCGCAAAGATGAGGAAGAGGAAGGCCACCAATGTCTGGGCCAGGGAGGAAACCAGCTTGTCCACCAGGGAGAACAGGGTGCCCATGATGCCGGGAATGTACTTGCCGCTGCGGTAGGTCTCATAGTCCGAGCAGTCGGCCACCATGGGGATGGGCATATCCGCCGTAGCGTAGTACGCGCCGTAGCCCAGGCCAAAGAAGAGGATGAACGCGATGGTGTACAGGTTGATCGGTCCGCCGTTCGCGCCGAAGGGGAATGAGAGCATGGTGGCGGGGTTCCCATGGTTGGAGAGGATCAGCAGCGCCAGCACGCCCACATAGCTGCACAGCGCCACGGTAACATAGCGGGTGAGGGAGGCCTTCTGTCCCTTTTTCTGGCTGGTGCGCACAGACAGCAGGAAGAAGGGCACCGCGAACACATAACCCAGGATCATCATGGGCAGGTACAGGCTGTCGTAGTTGCCCATCATGATGCCGTACAGCGCCAGCAGCACAGTGGTGTTGGTGGCGATGGCCAGGGCCAGCTTGCAGCCCGCGCCGGCGACCATCAGCCGCTGCATGGGCTTGTTGTGCTTGATGATTTCCGCGTATTCGCTCAGCTTCACCTTTTCCTGCACGCCGCCCAGGCCATAGAATTCCGGCCGGTCCTTCTCGGCGATGCCAATGATCGCCAGGATGGTCAGCAGCACGGACACCGCGATGCCGATGGGGGTGATGATGCGGTACAGCTCAGGGCGGGCGTATCCGGACACGATCACCTTGCCCGCCTCATCCAGCACGTTGTAATTGTTCTTGATCAGGGGAATGAGGAACTGCATCACGCCCATGCCCAGCATGGAGCCCACCGTGTTGAAGATGGTGAACAGCGGGCGCTGGTTGGGGTCGTTGGTCAGCACCGTCTGGCCGGCGCGCGTCACAGAGGTCTGGAAGGTATAGCCAATGACCCAGATGGCGTACACCACCACAAAGGCCACATAGCGCAGCCACATCATGCTTTCGGGAATCAGCGGCGTCAGGCAGTACAGGATGATGACACTGACCGCCATGATTGCGCTGCCGATGATCATGAAGGGCCGGAACTTGCCGATTTTGGTTGAGGTGCGGTCCATCAGCGCACCGATGATGGGATCCGTAATGGCGTCAAACACGCGCATCACGGTCACCATGATGGAGGCGAATATGCCCAGTTGCAGCACACTGGAGCCGAACTGCGCCACATAGGACAGGATAAGCACAAAGTAGACATTGGTCGCGCCGTTATTCAGCGGGAACAGCGCCAGCTGATACAGTTTCGCCTTGTTGACCCCCGCTGCGGGGCTGGCTGTTTTGGTCATCTGAAACTCCTCCTCAATGTGACACGGAAACCGTTATTTGGTCCAGTTGGCGCCCTTGTCGCCGGCACTGGTCAGCCTGTAGGCGGGGTTGGGCCTGTCCACATGCCTGAACTCGGCGTAATCCGCCACATCGCCGCTGGTCACGCGGATTTTTGCCACATCCTTCAGGTCGATGGTGAATTCAAACACATGGCTGCCGTATTTGGTTTCCGCCTTCGCGCCGTTGACGAACAGGTTCACCTCGCCCTGGTTGGAATAGACCTTGACCTTGATCCTGCCGGCCGTGCGGTCGCGGAAGCCCTTGGAGCAGATGTGCACAAAGGGGTCCTTGCTCCAGTACGCCTTGTACAGGTAGAAGCTGTCCTTCTTCGTTTTGCGGTCAAAGGTGACCAGGCCCTTGTGGTTCATGCCGGGCTCGCCGCCCTGGTTACGGGCGTCGGCGGCAAAGTCGAACATGTTCCATACATGGGTCGCCCACATGTAGGGATTGCGCTCGAAGCACCTGAGCATGTACTCGTGGTACTTCGCCTGATACTCCTCTGTGTGGTCTCCCCTGCGGGGGTGCTCGGAGTGCAGGTTGGGCATGCCCTCGCACCCGTATTCGGAGTAGCCCAGGCAGCGGTCCGGATACACCATGTGGAAGAAGCGCATCCACACATCATTCAGCCACAGCCCCGGCACGTACCAGCCCAGGTAGAGGTTCCAGCTGACCACGTCCGTGATGTGCGCCACCTTGTTGAAGGGGCCGCACATGGCATAGCAGGCCAGCGTGGTGAAGCGCGTTTTGTCCATCTCATGGCAAAGGTCGTTCAGCACGCGGTGATTGTCCAGCATGTCGGCCTTGTCCCTGGTGGAAATGGTGATCTCGTTGGATACGCCCCAGCACACAATGGAGGGGTGATTGTAGTTCTGCACAATCAGCTCCTTCATCTGGCTGATGGTGTTTTCGCGCCCCGCGGGCATGTGCTCTGAAATGTAGGGGATTTCCGCCCACACCACCATGCCGCGCTCGTCGCACAGATCATAGAAGTACTGGTCGTGCTGATAGTGCGCCAGGCGGATGGTGTTCGCGCCGATTTCGCAGATCAGGTCCATATCCTCCCGGTGCATCTCCGGCGTCAGGGCATTGCCGACGCCCCGGCGGTCCTGGTGGCGCGACACGCCGCGCAGGGGATAGCTTCTGCCGTTGAGGTAGAAGCCGGTCTTCGGGTGGTAATGGAAGTCGCGCACGCCGAAGCGCGTGCTGATCTCGTCTTTCTTCTCGCCGTTTACGGTCAGGGTCGCCACCGCCGTATACAGGTAGGGATCCTCCACACCGTTCCACAGGTGAACCTCAGGGATGCGGAGGCTGACGGAGGTTCCCTCGCCGCTGGCCACCGTGTCGCCCTGCGCGTCCACAAGCCGCACGGACACGTCGCCCACGCCGTCCTTGACCCAGGTATTCACCTGCACCTCGCCCTCGCGGTAGCCCTCGCAGGGCTTCGCGGTCACCTGTATGCCGGGGCCGGCGTAGTGGTCCATTTCAAAGTGGTATCTGTTGACTACAATCAGGTATACGTCGCGGTAGATGCCGCCGTAGAAGGTGAAGTCCGCCTTCTGCGGATACACACGGTTGTTGACGCTGTTGTCCACCGCCACGCTCAGCGTGTTCTTTTCCTGCAGCAGGGGGGTGATTTCCGTGCGGAAGGTGGAATAGCCGCCGTCATGCGAGAGGCAATGCTGCCCGTTCAGCGTCACCTGCGCGGAGGCGTTCACGCCGCGGAATTCCAGATAGACGGCCTCCGTCTCCGGATCGTAGGCGGGCGGGGCAAAGGCGGTGCGGTAGGTGCAGGTGCCGCGCCAGTAATCGTTGCCGCCATCCTGCCCGTCCACAGCGTTCCAGGTATGCGGCAGGGTCACCGCCGTTTCCTTCCCGTCCGGCCCGGTAAAGAACCAGTTCTGTTTCAGGGGCTCATACCTTCTCATTTTCATCCGCCTTTCATCAGGCGCGCGCCTTGCGGTCCTTGTCAATGGCTTCCCACAGGCCGTTGATGTACGCGGCGCCGAGCGCGCGGTCGTACAGGCCGTAGCCAGGGCGGCCCTGCTCGTCCCAGATCATCCGGCCGTGGTCGGGGCGGATATAGGTGTCCGGGCAGGTGTCGTAAATCGCCTTCACAATCTCATACAGGTCCAGGTCGCCCGTGCAGCTCAGGTGAGCCGCCTCGCGGAAATGATGGTGTCCCAGGTATTTCACGTTGCGCACATGCATCGCGCCGATGCGGTTCATTTCGCCGAAGTGGCGGATGATGGCCGGTATGTCGTTCTCCGGGTTGCTGCCCAGGCTGCCGGTGCACAGGCACAGCGTGTTCGCGGGGCTGTCGTGCAGGGCCACCATCTTGTCAAAGTCGTCCTGGCTGTGGGTGATGCGCGGCAGGCCGAAAATGGGCCAGGCGGGATCGTCCGGGTGGCAGGCCATCCTCACGCCCACCTCCTCGCACACGGGAATCACCGCGTCCAGGAAATATTTGAAGTTCTTTCTCAGGTCATCCGGCCCGATGCTCTCATACTGCTTCAGCGTGGTCTCCAGCAGCGCCAGGCGCTCCGGCTCCCAGCCCGGCAGGGTGAAGCCCTTTGAATCCTCCGCTGTTTTGCGCACGATTTCCAGCGGTCCCATCTCGCCCAGGTCCTTCTCGTCGAAGTACAGGCTGTTGCTGCCGTCCTCCG
>CAMJPQ010000055.1 GCA_946407745.1 uncultured Clostridia bacterium | reverse complement strand
GGTGGATGAGGTCGTGCCGCCGGTTAGCAACCCCGCTGCTGGCATGTGACCCAAAATCGCCCCAGCTTGCTGGTTTCGAAGCGCCCGGAAAACAGCCCGGTGGGCTGTTTTCAGCGGAGAACGGGCGGCAGCCCCGGAGAGATGTCGCGCAAGCGACAGAGGGGCCGTCCCCCCGGACCCCCAGGTTCTCCGTCACACACGGGGTAAACCGTATTGCATCATCTTGTGTGGTGATGCATGTGTTGTGCCGCGAGGCATAGACAGCGCACTTTTGCGCTTTTGGGGCGCCCATGGATTGTTCTATGGTTGCGCATAAGGATATGGAAGGGGCGCGGGAATGCGGAGCTGACATATGAGGTCATTCACGGTAGCAACCCCGGTTCTGCCACGCAACCCCAACTCTCCCCAGCTTGCTGGGGAGATGTCGCGCAAGCGACAGAGGGGCCGTCCCCCCAGGGAAGGTGTCAGCGCCGTGAGGCGCTGACGGAGGAGGTCGTCCACGGCAGCAACCCCGGTTCTGCCGCGCAACCCCAAAATCGCCCCAGTTCACTGGGGCCGTAGCGCATGGAAAACAGTCCGGTGGACTGTTTTCAGCGGAGGCTGGGCGGCAGCCCAGGAGAAGGTGTCAGCGCCGAGAGGCGCTGATGGATGAGGCAAGCCACGGTAAGACAACCCCTGGCTTATCAGCGACAAAACCTCCCCAACTCGTTGGGGAGGGGGACCGCCTGCGGTGGAGGGGGTTCCCGGAGAACGGGCGGTGGTATGGCAGTGTATTTCAGGAGGTCAATATGAAAGTACTTCTTCTCAACGGCAGCCCGCACGCGAAGGGCTGCACCTTTACGGCGCTGAACGAGATGGTGTCGGTCTTTGCGGCGGAGGGCGTGGAGGCAGAGCTGGTCCACGTGGGGCACCTGCCGGTGCGGGGGTGCATAGCCTGCGGGCAGTGTTCCCGCACGGGGAAATGCGCCTTTGACGACAAGGTGAACGAGCTAGCGCCGCTGTTTGAGGCCGCCGACGGCCTGGTGGTGGGCAGCCCGGTGTATTATGGCTCGCCCAACGGCACGCTGCTGTCGCTGCTGGACAGGCTGTTCTACTCCACCTCCTTTGACAAAAGGATGAAGGTCGGCGCGTCGGTGGTCAGCTGCCGCCGGGCGGGCAACACCGCCTCCTTTGACGTGTTGAACAAGTACTTCACCATCAGCCAGATGCCGGTGGTTTCCAGCCAGTACTGGAACAATATCCACGGCTTCACCGCGCAGGATGCGGAAAAGGACCTGGAGGGCCTGCAGACCATGCGCACCCTGGCGCGCAACATGGTGTTCCTGATGCGGGCCATCGCCGCGGAGAAGGCGGCCCACGGCCTGCCGCCGTTGGAGAAGGAACATTGCTTTACGAGCTTCCCGGACGGACTGTGAGGCGGGCGAATGCTTGAAATACGCAGGATGGAGACGGCGGACGCGCTGTCTGTGTACCCGCTGATGCGGGGCTTTTACGACAGGTGCCTGGGCAGGGGACGCTACAGCGAAGACCTGATCTGGAACAACATCGACCGCTGCACGGGCAGCTATCCCCACCTGGAGGGCTGGGTGATGACGGACCGTGTGGTGGTGATGGGCTATGCCATGGTCTCCTTCGGCTATGAGACCGCCGCCGGCAGGGAGACGCTGCGGGTGGAGGAGCTGTATGTGGACAGGCCATTCCGCGCCACAGACGCCGCCACCTCCTTTCTGCGCGGCCTGACCGGCCTGTATCCGGAGGCGATGAGGGCATCGGTTGAGGCCGGAAGCCGCCAGGAGGCGGAGATTTACAAGCGCTGCGGCTACCTGCGGCACACCACGGTGCTGTCCACCATGGACAGGCGTTTCTGACAGAGCGGGCACGGGGAAACCTGTGCCTTTTTTGTGTTCGTTTTTGCAAAGATGGTAGATTTTTCTTTTACGCCATGCTATAATAAAGCGTATTCTATCTGGCGCAAAAGTGACCGAAGGGGACAGGAAAACTGTCTCCCTCGCGATTTTTGTGCCGGTGGAAACGCGTTATTTCAAAAGGGGGAGAAAAAAGATGAAGAAGACCTTGTCCTGGCTGCTGGTTCTGGCAATGGTGCTGAGCCTTGCACCCTTCGCCCTGGCGGAGGAGGCGGCTGCACCGCAGGAGCCCTTTGCCTACATCATGTATGCCGACGGCAGCTGGACCTGCCAGTACTGGGGATCTGACGCCGAGGGCGTAACCGCTTCCAACGTGGCCGTTGGCGGCGCGGGCGATTACACCGTCGGCCTGGAATTTGCTACCGAGGCGGCCGGCCTGTCCTTCGCGGCCCTGGGCATCAAGGGCGGCGAGAGCGCGCTGCCGAATTACACCATCGAAATCAAGGCCATCCGCGTCAACGGAGAGGCGATTGAGTTCACCAAGGGCTACACCTCCTCCGATGACGGGGTGGAGACCCGCATGAACATCTACAATGAGTGGGTCACCGACCTGCCCACGGATGCCCGTTCCTTTGACGGCTCCATTGAGGGCGCTGCCCCCATCATTGTGGACAAGGAAGCCTTCGCTGCCGTAAAGACCGTGGAAATCGACTTCGCGCTGCATCAGTACGCGCTGGACACCGCCTACATCATGTATGCCGACGGCAGCTGGACCAACCAGTACTGGAGCGGCGACGCGCCCGAGGGCATCACCGCCACCAATGCGGTCATTGACGGCTTCGGCGACTACACCGTGGGCCTGGAATTCGCGACCGAGGCCGAGGGCCTGGCCTTTGCCGCTCTGGGCGTTGTGAACGGCGAAAAGACCTATCCCGGCGCTTACCTGAAGATCAACGAGCTGCGCGTCAACGGCGAGGCGGTGGAAGTGGCCAAGGGCTACACCTCCTCTGACGACGGCATCACCACCCGCATGAACATCTTCAACGAGTGGGTCACCGACCTGCCCGAGGACGCCCGCTCCTTTGACGGCTCTATCGAGGGCGCTGCCCCCATCATCGTGGACAAGGAAGCCTTCGCCGCGGTCAAGAGCGTGGAGATCGACTTCAGCCTGGTGCCCGTGACCGACGTGGCCTACATCATGTATGCCGACGGCGCCTGGGTCAACCAGTACTGGGGCGGCGACGCGCCCGAGGGCATAACTGCGGCCAATGTCACGCTGGACGGCCCCGGCACCTACACCGTGGGCCTGGAATTCGCCGCTGAGGCGGAAGGCCTGTCCTTCGCCGCCGTGGGCGTGGTCAACGGCGAAAAGACTTTCAACGGCTACTTCATCGACGTGAAGGAAGTCAAGGTGAACGGCGAACCCATCGAGCTGACCGGCAAGGGCTTCACCACCACCGACGACGGCGTGACCACCCGTGAGAACCTGTACAACGAATGGGTGACCGACCTGCCCGCCGAGGCCCGCCGCGCTGACGGCGACCTGGAAGGCGCCTCTGCCATCATCGTGGACAAGGCTGTCTTCACGGCTGTGAAGACCGTCGAGGTCACCTTCGAATACATCTATGGCAAGCCCATCGTCAAGGACGGCGACGCGCCCATGAGCGCCGAAGAAGCCGCCGCGCTGATGGAAAACGGCTTCCACGCCTACATCGGCGTACAGGGCAAGGACACCTATGTGTTCCGCAATGCCTGGAACGACACCTATGGCCTGAATGACGAGGAGCACCCCTACTTCTACCGCCTCACCGGCTGGGATGACGACACCACCGAGGACGGCTCCTCCGACTACGGCGGAACCTTTGTGGACGCGGAAATCAAGGCAAACGGCGAGTACACCGTGTCCCTGACCACCGGCGAGAAGGGCTTTGGCCCGACGGAAGCCTTCAACCTGCTCTTTGTCTCCACCGACATCCCCTCCAAGCTGGTGACCGACGGCTTTGTGACCATCGACAGTGTGAAGGTGAAGTTCGGCGACGCCGCCTCCCGCGAGGTGACCCACGTGAATACCTCCGGTGATTACGTGCTGCTGAGCGTGATCGACACCTACAACATTGGCGAGGCGGAGTTTGGCTACACCGTGCCCGGAGCGGACACCACCATTTCCATCACCTTCACGGTGAATGGATTTGCCGAGTAACAGCTGGTTTTGCGGCGGAGTGAGGCGCAGGCTTTCGCGCCTCACTCCGCCTGTTCAAATCTGAACTGGAGGAGCGCGTATGCAAATCGCTGTCACGGACAGACACAGGGCGGCAAAACCAGATTACGGCTTTCTTGTCCCCTATTGGATCCATCGGATCGTGATTCTCCTGGCGGGCATGATGGTTTTCTTCTCACCGGTGAATCCCGGACGCATTCTCAAGCAGGTGAATGAGAACGCGTCTCTTTTCACCACGGCTTTTTCCTATGAAAATATTGCCACTCAGCTGAAAAGCGCGGTGTCCAGAGGCGCGATTGAAGAAGCGGACATCCGCGCGGTGATGCTCGGCTGCCTGATTGTGCTGGTGGGTGTGATCATCTGCGCGGTGGGCGGCTGCATGAGCGCGGGAAACATCCGCATGAAGAAGCGGGGCATCCTGTTTCCCACCCTCGGCAGCCTTGTCATGCTGGGTGGGCTGTACAGCATCTGGCAGCGCTACCAGGCGGTCTATACCTTTGTGACGGAGAACAACAAGACCAGCCGCGCCACGCCCATTACGGCGGACGGCGCCATTCCGCCCAGCATCCTCGCCTTCGGCATTGTGGCGGCGCTGATCCTTCTCACCAGTGTGCTGCTGATACTGCTGCTGCAGCGGAAGAAGAAGGAAGACCGGATGGAGATGGACGAGCGGTACAAGCTCTTCCTGATGTTCCTGCCGGTGCTGCTTCTGACCTTTGTGTTCGCCTATCTGCCCATCTACGGCTGGCGCTTTGCCTTCTTTGACTACAAGATCGGCGACGAGCTGAGCGGCTCGAACTTTGTGGGCTTCCACTGGTTCCAGACGCTTGTGTCCAATGAGGCGACCCGCTCGGACATCGTGCGGGTGCTGCGCAACACGCTGGCAATGTCCGGCCTGGGCATTCTCACCTCCTGGCTGCCTATTGCCTTTGCGGTGTTCCTGGCTGAAATTCCCTCATCGAAATTCCAGCGCTTTGTGCAGACCTTCACCACCATCCCCAACTTCATTTCCTGGGTACTGGTGTATGCCATTGCCTATGCCATTTTCTCTACAGATGGCTTTATCAACTCCTTCCTGACCAATGTGCTCGGCAGGCCAACCTCGACCGACTACCTGGCCAACGCGGACCACATCTGGCTGAAAATGCTGCTGTGGGGCACGTGGAAGGGCATCGGCTGGAGCGCGATCATCTATATCGCGGGCATCGCGGGCATCGACCAGCAGCTGTATGAGGCGGCCTCGGTGGACGGCGCGAACCGCTTCCAGCGCATGTGGCACATTACGGTCCCGGGCCTTCTGCCCACCTACATGGTCATGCTGCTGATGTCCATCGCGGGCATCCTCTCCAACGGCATGGAGCAGTACCTGGTCTTCTCCAACGCGCTGAACAAAGACGTGATCGAGGTGCTGGACCTGTATGTGTACAACATCGGCATCGGCTCCGGCCAGATTCCGCTGTCCACGGTGGTGGGCATCACCAAGTCTCTGGTGGGCGTGATACTGCTCTTCGGCGCAAACGGCATTTCCAAGCTGCTGCGCGGCGAAAGCATTATTTAAGGAGGTGGATGCAATGACAAATAAATCAGATGCATCTGCGTCCGCGAAGATGCATGCCACACGGATCAAGAAGTCCGTGGGCGATCACGTGTTTGAGATCGCGCTGATCGTTCTGTTCTCTCTGTTTACCCTTTTGTGCGTTTTCCCGTTCTACTACCTGTTCATCAACACCATCTCCAACAACGACGCGGTGACCTCCGGCCTGGTCAACTTCTACCCGGTGGGCATCCACTTCACCAACTACCAGAACCTGCTCAACGCCTCTGACCTGCTCAGCGCCGTGGTGGTCACGGTGGTCCGCACCGTGCTGGGCACCGCGCTGATGGTGCTCACCTCCGCCTGGGCGGGCTACCTGGTCACCAAGCAGAAGATGTGGAAGCGCTCGCTGTGGTACCGCCTGCTGGTCATCACCATGTACTTCAACGCGGGCCTGGTGCCGTGGTACATGAACATGCTGATGCTGGGCCTGACCAACAATTTCCTGGCCTACATCATCCCCGGCATGGTGGCGCCCTACAACATCATCCTGGTGAAGACCTATATCGAGTCTATCCCCGCCTCACTGGAGGAGAGCGCCACCATCGACGGCGCCTCCACCACAAAGGTCTTTCTGCGGATCATCCTGCCGCTGTCCGTGCCCATCCTGGCGACCATCGCCATCTTCGGCGCGGTGGGAAACTGGAACTCCTTCCAGGACTCCCTGCTGCTGATGTCCAGCCGGCCTGACCTGTATACCCTGCAGCACCGCCTGTATGTGTACCTGAACACCACGTCCAACCTCGGCGCGGTGATGAACGCCGGCGCCGGCGGCGTGAACACGGCTGCCGCGCAGAGCCTGCTGAACACCAAGGTCATCAAGTACACCGTGTCCATGGTGACCATCATCCCGATTCTGCTGGTGTATCCTTTCATGCAGCGCTACTTCGTCAAGGGCATCATGCTCGGCGCGGTGAAGGGATGAGATCAATCCAGCCGATCCTATTTTTAGCGAAACAAGCCGAACAAGAAAGACAGAAAGAAAGGAGCCTCCATTCATGAAAAAAGCTCTTTCCCTGATGCTGGCGCTGATGCTGATCCTCTGCGCGGTGCCCTTTGCCGCCATCGCGGAAACCGTAGTCGACCGCGACGGCCCGACCATCACCCTGAATGTGTACAGCCAGCTGGCCAATTTCTCCGGAATCCAGCAGGGCTGGGGCGCGGTGATGCTCAAGGACAAGTTCAACGTGGAGCTGAACATCATCCCCGACCAGGACGGCACCTATGAGACCCGCGTCGCCTCCGGCGACCTGGGCGACATTGTGGTCTGGGGCGCCAACGGCCAGGACTACAAGAACGCGGTGGAAAAGGGCCTCCTGCTGGACTGGGAGGAGGACAATCTGGCCGAGACCTACGCGCCTTACATCTGGGCCAATTACCAGGGCGCGCTGGAGGCCAACCGCGCGGTGTCCGGCGATGACACCATCCACGGCTTCGGCCACGCGGTGGCCTTCAAGCAGGGCAGCCACTCCGCTTTCTTCTACACCTGGGACCTCCGCTGGGACCTGTACAAGCAGCTGGGCTATCCTGAGATCAACAATCTGGATGACCTGTTCAATGTGCTGCAGCAGATGAAGGAGCTGGAGCCCACCGACGAGCGCGGCAATCCCACCTATGCCACCTCCATCTGGCCGGACTGGGACGGCAACATGGTGATGTATGTCAAGTCCCTGGGCACCGCCTATTACGGCTACGATGAGCTGGGCTTTGGCTACTACAATCCCAACAACGGCCAGTTCGTCTCCTGCCTGGAGGACGGCGGCCCGTACCTGGAATGCCTGAAGTTCTTCAACCGCCTCTATCAGGCCGGCCTGCTTGACCCCAACTCCATGACGCAGACCTATGATGTGATGGGCGAGAAGGTGAAGAACGGCGG
Organism: uncultured Clostridia bacterium; assembly: GCA_946407745.1. GTDB lineage: Bacteria > Bacillota > Clostridia > Christensenellales > Aristaeellaceae > RUG11272. Next base: position 11,975 of record CAMJPQ010000055.1, on the reverse strand, counting down.
CACCTTCTGGGGCATCTTCAACTACTCCACCTCTCTGATCTACAATACCACCAACCACCTGGAGCAGGGCAAGATGATGTATTCCCTGGTGCCCAAGGAAGCCAGCCCCATCGTGTACGGCCTTGGCACCAACGGCGGCAACCGCATCTGGTCCATCGGCAACTACACCGAGTATCCCGAGCTCTGCCTGGAGATTCTTGACTGGCTGGCCACCCCCGAAGGCTCCATGACCATGTGGTATGGCCCGCAGGGCGTCACCTGGGATTATGACGAGAACGGCCTGGCTTACTTTACCGAGCTGGGCAAGCTGACCAGCTCTGACTCCAGCCAGTCCATGGACGGCGTGGAGTGGACCAGCCCCTGGACCGGCAAGACCTATACCTTCACCGGCACCTTTAACGACGGCTGTGTGCAGATCAACAACGTCACCCTGGCGCAGGATATGGAGAACCCCGACGGCGCCCACGGCGAGACCTTCAACAAGAATTCCTGGGAGTCCGAGGTAACCGCCTCCTCCTATGAGATTCAGGAAGACTGGCGCGAGCACATGGGCTTTGCCTCTGCCGACCAGTACATGAACAGCGGCAAGTACACCGTGATGCCCGAGATCAACTATTCCGAGAGCCCCAAGTCTTCCAGCCTGGATCTGATCTGGCAGCAGTGTGCCACCACTGTGAAGCAGTGCTCCTGGAAGGCCATCTACGCCAACACGGACGCTGAATTTGACGCCGCCGTGAGTGAGATGCGCGCCCGCGTCAAGATGTACGGCTGGGACCAGTGCGTTGAATGGTGCGACCAGGAATGCGCCGCCAAATGGGCGCTGACCCAGGAAACCTACGGCGCCGAATAACGGCCGCCGCCGCACAAACCGCTGCGGCAATCCGCCGGCGGCTCTGTGCGGCCGGATGACTTCTTCACCCACGCTGAGGAAGCGTGGGTGAACCTTTTCCTGGCAATCATCGCGATTGGAGAAGAAAGAATATGAAGAAAGCAATGCTGGCCCTGTATCTGGTGCTCTGCCTGCTGCCCATGGCCGCCGCCGAGGCGGAGGACGCGCCTGCCGGCAGCATCTCCTCTCTAGAGCTGACCCGCCTGATGGGCAACGGCACCAACCTTGGCAACACCATGGAAGCCTGCAACAACGGCAAGAGCTTCGGCAATACCACCGACGACCCCAGCTATTACGAAACCATGTGGGGACAGCCGGTCACCACCCGCGAGATGATCCACGGGCTGAAGGAGAGCGGCTTTGACACCCTGCGTGTGCCGGTGGCCTGGATGACCAACGCCACCCACCTGCCGGACGGGGATTACACCATCTCCCCCGCCTATCTGGACAGGGTGGAGGAGATCGTCTCCTGGGCGCTGGACGAGGGCATGTTTGTGGTGCTCAACGACCACTGGGACGGCGGCTGGTGGGGCATGTTCGGCTCGGAAACCGAGGCCACGCGCAGCCTGGCGATGGAAGCCTACACCGGCATGTGGACCCAGCTGGCCAACCGCTTCGAGAAGTACGACTACCACCTCATCTTCGAGGGCGCGAACGAGGAGATCGGCCCCCGCTTTGACGAGGACAGCCCCCTGTTCTGCCAGGACTCCATCGTATCCTACCTGACGGACAACGAGCGCTATGCCCTGGCCAACAAGGTGAATCAGGCCTTTGTGGACACAGTGCGCGCCGCCGGCGGAAACAACGCTCAGCGCTTCCTGCTTGTGCCCGGCTACGGCACCAACATTCCGCAGACCTGTGACATGCGCTTTGTGATGCCCAAGGACAGCGCTGAGGACAAGCTGCTCATCTCCGTGCACTGCTACACCCCGTCCACCTACTGCCTGTCCGCCTCCGCGAAAACGGCCGCGCCCTGGGGCACGGCGGGGGACTATGAGACCCTCGAAAAAGAGCTGCGGATGATGACCAAGTTCACCGCGCAGGGCATTGGTGTGGTGATCGGCGAATACGGCGCGCAGCCCGGCGCGGACGGCATCATGAAGGACAATGCGGTGGCGTACCACCGCTGCATACTGGATCTGTGCGACGAGTACGATTACTGCCCCCTGCTGTGGGACTGCTCCGGCTTCTTTGTGCGCAAGCAGCTGGCCTTCTCCGACGCGGACATGGCGGAGCTTTACAGCTCGCGCCGCCGCGCGAACGAGGGTGACGCGGACAGCGTGAAGGCCGCAGGCAAGGCCTCCTTTGAAGCGGCCATGGCCGCCGCGCCTGCCACCTTCCGCGCCGACGCGCAGGAGATCACGGATGATACCTGCTACGCCTGGATCATGTGGAACGCGGGGGATTACGGCATCACCTACTCCGTGGGCGACACGTACAACGCGGACTCCATCACCCCCGGCCTGGTGGCGACCGATGCGCTGATTGAGGGCGAGGGCACCTATACCGTGGCGCTGGACTTTACGGGCACCGCGCCGGGGTATTCCAACAACGTGGCCTTCAGCGCCATCGGCATCACCAACGGCGAGCTGCTGCATCCCGGCTGGGCCATGCATGTGACAGAGGTGAAAATCAACGGCGAACCGTATAAGCTTTCCGGCCGCCCCTACACCTGCTCGGACGATGGAAAATGCACCCGCATGAACCTGTTTAACGAGTGGGTGACCAACCCCGCCGGTGTGGAAAGCGCCCGCGTGCTGTATGGCCCGAATATCGGCATCAGCGCGTGCGTGCTGAACCGCAGTGACGCGGCGGTTCAGCAGATGAAGACCATTGAGGTGACCTTCATCTACGGGCCCAAAAAATAAAAAACGCCGCACGGATGTGACGCTGCGGCGGCTCCCCGGCCAGCCGGGGAGCCTTTTTTCATGCATTGCCAGCCTGCGGCAATGGAAGATGGGCATAACAAAACCGGATGCTTTCGCATCCGGCGTGTCGAAGTGGTGGGACTCGAACCCACGGCCTCCTAGTCCCGAACCAGGCGCGCTACCAAACTGCGCTACACCTCGGTGCCCTTGGGCGAGCCGATAATGGGACTCGAACCCATGACCTGCTGATTACGAATCAGCCGCTCTACCAGCTGAGCTATATCGGCAAAGGCAAAATGTATATTAGCATAGTTTTTTCGTTTTGTCCATACCCTACAGAATTGTTTTTTCTACTTGACGAAAAGCCCCCTGTGCGGTTAAAATATAACAGGAAAATTAGAGATGACGACAAGGCGTGCCATACGGCACAAATTCTATAAAGAATGGGTGATGTGAAATGCGCTATACGGCGATGAACGCAGCCGAGCGCGAGAATTTTCACAGGGGCTTTTCAGACAGCGCCTATCAGATGTTCGGTGCGCATCCTGTGGAGCAGGACGGCCGGGCGATGTGGCACTTCTGCGTTTGGGCACCCAATGCGCAGCGCGTGTGCCTGGTGGGCGACTTCAATGGCTGGGACAGGGAGGCGACCCCCCTTGCCAAGCAGTTTGACGGCACCTGGGAAATCCGCCTGCCGGCTGAAACCTTCGGCGACGGTGGCATAGGGGACAATGCTCCCGCCGCGGGCAGCCTGTACAAATTTGCCGTATACGGCGCGGACGGCCAGTGGCAGTTCAAGGCGGACCCCTACGCCTTCTACACGCAGATGCGGCCGGACAACGCCTCCCGCCTGTACAGTCTGGAGGGCTATGAGTGGGGCGACGAGGCCTGGCTGCGCCGCCGCGCGGCCTGGGACAGCCACCACAGCCCGATGAACATCTACGAGGTGCACCTGGGCAGCTGGAAGCGCATCGGCAGCCAGAAAAGCGGTGACGGCCACGCAGGCAGCGTCAGCGGCTCCGGCGACGCGGGGCGCTTCATGTCCTACCTGGAGACGGCCGATGAGCTGATTCCCTATGTGAAGGAAATGGGCTATACCCACCTGGAGCTGATGCCGGTGATGGAGCATCCGCTGGACATGTCCTGGGGCTACCAGGTCAGCGGCTTCTTCTCCGCCACCAGCCGCTACGGCCAGCCGAAGGACCTGATGGCCTTCATTGACCGCTGCCACCGGGAGGGCCTGGGTGTGATACTGGACTGGGTGCCCGCTCACTTCCCCAAGGATGAGGTGGGCCTCCGGCGCTTTGACGGCACCTGCTGCTATGAGCATCCGGACGCCCGCCGCGGTGAAATGCCGCAGTGGGGCACCTGCATGTTTGACCTGGCCAAGGGAGAGGTGCAGTCCTTCCTGATGTCCAGCGCGTTCTTCTGGCTGAAGTATTTCCACGCGGACGGGCTGAGGGTGGACGCGGTATCCTCCATGCTGTACCACGATTTCTGCCGGGGCGAGGGGCAGTGGCTGCCCAACATCCACGGCGGAAGGGAGAACCTGGAGGGCATTGACTTCCTGCAGCGGCTGAACACGAGGGTGGCTGCCGCCTTCCCCGGCGCCATGATGATCGCTGAGGAGAGCTCCGCCTTCCCCCGGGTGACCGGCAAGGTGGAGGATGGCGGACTGGCCTTCACCTACAAGTGGAACATGGGATGGATGAACGACATCCTGAGCTACTGCAAGAAGGACCCCGTGTACCGCAAGTGGCACCATGACAAGCTGACATTCTCGCTGATGTACGCCTTCCACGAGTACTTCATCCTGCCTTTCTCCCATGACGAGGTGGTGCACGGCAAGGGCTCCATGCTGGACAAGCAGCCGGGTGATATCTGGAAGAAGTTTGCCGGGCTGCGGGCACTGTACGGCTACACCATCGGCCACCCCGGCAAGAAGCTGCTGTTCATGGGCGGAGAATTCGGCCAGTTTATCGAATGGCGCTTCGACGACCAGCTGGACTGGTTCCTGCTGCTGTACGACATGCACCCGCAGCTGCAGCGCTGTGTGCGCGATTTGAACCATCTGTATCTGGATACGCCTGCCCTCTACCAGGTAGACGACGGCTGGAACGGCTTCCAGTGGGCGGAGGCAGACGAGAAGGACCTGTCCATCGCGGCCTTCCTGCGGATGGACAAGCACGGAAAGACCGTGCTGTTTGTGACTAATTTCACCCCGGAATACCGCCCGGCGTGGCGGGTTGGCCTGCCCACCGGCGGCACAATGACGGAGATTTTCAACACCGACAGCACCGAGTACGGCGGCAGCGGCCAGCATAACCCGGCTCCGGTCAAGATCGAGAGCAAGCCGCACCGCCAGCATCCCTACAGCGCCGAAATCACTGTGCCGCCCCTGTCCACCGTGATCTACCGTGTGGACAAAAAGCCCGGCCGGAAGAAGACGCTGAAGCCGGAAACCATCACTTCGTCCAGTCAATCCAAATAAATCATTATAAGGAGTGTGTTATCCCCCATGATGACCAAGAAGACATGCATCGCCATGCTGCTTGCGGGCGGACAGGGAAGCCGTTTGGGCATCCTGACCAAGCGGGTCGCGAAGCCTGCCGTGCCCTACGGCGGCAAGTACCGCATCATCGACTTCCCGCTGAGCAACTGCACCAACAGCGGCATTGACACCGTGGGCGTGCTGACCCAGTACCAGCCCCTGGAGCTGAATGCCTACATCGGCAGCGGCGCTCCCTGGGACCTGGACCTTTCCCACGGCGGCGTGTTTGTGCTGCCGCCCTACCAGAAGGGCAAGGTGGGTGAGTGGTACCGCGGCACAGCCAACGCCATTTACCAGAACATGGCCTTCATTGAGCAGTACCATCCGGATTATGTGCTCATCCTCTCCGGCGACCACATCTACAAGATGGACTACAACGCCATGCTGCAGGCGCACATCCGCCACGGCGCAGACGCCACCATCGCCGTGCGCGAGGTGCCGTGGGAAGAGGCCAGCCGCTTCGGCATCATGAACACCGACTCTGAGGACAATATCATCGAGTTTGAGGAGAAGCCCAAGAAGCCCAAGAGCAACAAGGCCTCCATGGGCGTGTACATCTTCACCTGGGACAAGCTGCGCCGCTACCTGATTGAGGATGAAGACGACAAATCCTCCTCCAACGACTTTGGCAAGAACATCATCCCCAAGATGCTGGAAGAGAACCAGAAGCTGTGCGCTTACATGTTCGACGGCTACTGGAAGGACGTGGGCACCATCGAATCCCTGTGGGAGGCGAACATGGACCTGCTCACCACGCCCATGCCCATCGACCTGCACGACAAGAAGTGGCGCATCTACGCCCGCACCCAGGGCTATGCCCCGCACTATATCGCCGACGGCGCGAAGGTGTCGGACTGCCTGATCAGTGAAGGCAGCCAGATTTACGGCAACGTGATCCACTCCGTCATCTTCTCCGGCGTGAAGGTGGAAGAGGGCGCCGAGGTGCGCGACGCGGTGGTTATGCCCGGCGTGACCATCAAGCGCGGCGCCGTGGTGCACCGTGCCATCGTGGCCGAAGGCGCGACCATCGGCGCGGGTTCCTTCATCGGTGAGGACACCGGCAACATTGCCGTGGTGGGCTATGACATTGAGGTGCCGGCCGGAGTCAGTGTCGCCGCCGGACAGCAGGTGGATGAAACCACCAAGTACGAGTGAGCATTCAGCAAAGAGAGGATTGAAACGCCATGAAAGACGTGATGGGTATTGTCTATACCGGCGAAAATGACGCGCTGTTGAGGGAACTGACCATGGTGCGCGCAATCGCCGCGCTGCCGGTGGTCGGACGCTACCGCGTAGTTGACTTCCTTGTTTCCTCCATGGTGAACGGCGGCATGCGCAATGTCGGCATCATCATGCAGAAGAATTACCACAGCCTGATGGACCACATGGGCAGCGGCAAGGAGTGGGACCTGCACGGCAAGAATGAGGGCCTGTACCTGCTGCCCCCCTTCCTGACCCGTGAGAACGCGGGCGTGTACAACAGCCTGCTGGATGCCCTGCACTCCAACACCAACTACCTGGAGCGCTCCAAGCAGGAGTATGTGGTCATCACCGGCTCCAACTTTGTGTACAACGCGGACCTGAATGATTTCGTGCGCGCCCACGTGCAGTCCGGCGCGGAGATCACCTTCATGTACACCAAGCAGCCCAGCGTGCAGCGGGAGAACTTCGGCATTTATGCCGCCATCAGCGAGGGCGGAGAGGTGACCGACATCGAAGTTGAGCCCGTGAAGCCCAACTATGAGAACACCCTGATGAACGTGATCGTGCTGCGGCGCGACCTGCTGCGCCAGCTGGTGGACAAAGGAGCCGCCCACGGCCAGCACGACCTCTACCGCGACATCGTTCTGCCCATGGTGCAGGCGGCGAACGCGAAGATCGGCGCCTGGGAATACACCGGCCCCGCCTGGCTGATTGACAGCGTGCAGAGCTATTTCCGCTTCAATATGGATGTGCTGGACAGCGAGACCCGCGCCAGGCTCTTCCCGGACAACCTGCCCGTGTACACCAAGGTGCGCGACGAAATGCCCGCCCGCTACGGCGAGAGTGTGCAGTGCGTGAACACGCTGGTGGCCGACGGCTGCATCATTGAGGGCACGGTGGAGAATTCCATCCTGTTCCGCGGTGTGCGCATCGCCCCCGGCGCGCATGTGAAGAACTGCATCATCATGCAGGACGGCCAGGTGCATTCCGGCGCCTACATTGAAAACTGCATCCTGGACAAGCAGGCGGTGATCAAGCGCAACGCGCGCCTCATCGGCCCCAACGCCTATCCCATCGTGATTGCGAAAAACGTGGTTATCTGATATTTGCCGCCGCGCCGCCCAGCGGCGCGGCTTTCTTACGTAACCGCTGAGTGGAGGTAGATGCCCATGAAAATTCTGTTTACAGCCAGCGAATGTGTACCGTTTGTCAAAACCGGCGGCCTGGCGGATGTGGTCGGCGCACTGGCGCCCGTGCTGGCGCGCCAGGGACACGATGTGCGCGTGATGCTGCCCCTCTACGGACAGGTTCCGGAGGAATACACTGCCCGCATGAGCCACGCGACTGATTTCGAGATCACATTGGGCTGGCGCAGGCAGTACTGCGGCATTGAGCAGCTGGTGCTGGACGGCGTGACCTATTACTTTGTGGACAACAAGTTCTACTTCGGCCGCAGCTACATCTACGGCCTGGGCGGAGACGAGTACGAGCGCTATGGCTTCTTCTGCCGCGCGGCGCTGAACGCGCTGACCAAGCTGGACTTCCAGCCGGATGTGATTCACGCCCACGACTGGCAGAGCGGCATGATTCCGGCGCTGCTGAAGATACAGTATGCGCACCTGCCCTTCTACTCCGGCATCAAGACCATTTTCACCATACACAACCTGCAGTACCAGGGCATCTTCGGCATCCGCGAGGTGCAGGACGTGCTGGGCCTGGGCGACAGCCTGTGGACCAATGACAAGCTGGAGTGCTTCGGCTGCGCGAACTATCTGAAGGCGGCCCTGGTGTACGCCGACCTGATCACCACTGTGAGCCCCTCCTACGCGGAGGAGATCCAGTCCGCCTATTACGGCGAGCGCCTGGACGGCCTGCTGAGGGCGCGCAAGCACCAGCTGTACGGCGTCATCAACGGCCTGGACATCGTGGACTATGACCCCACGACGGACAAGCGCATCGCCAGCACCTACAGCGCGGACGACCTGAGCGGAAAGGCCGCCTGCAAGAAGGCCCTGCAGGAGGAGCTGGGACTGGAGGTAAACCCGGATCTGCCGATCATCGGCATGGTGGGCCGCCTTTCCAGCCAGAAGGGCCTGGACCTGGTGGATTACATTATCACCGACCTGATGGCGGAAAGGGTTCAGTTTGTGGTGCTCGGCATGGGCGAGAGCCGCTATGTGAACCTGTTCAGCTGGGCCGAGGGCGAATACCGCGGCCGTGTGGCTGCCCGCTTCACCATGGACGCCGGACTGGCGCACCGCATCTATGCCGGCTGCGATATGTTCCTCATGCCCAGCCAGTTTGAGCCCTGCGGCCTGAGCCAGATGATCGCCATGCGCTACGGCACGGTGCCGATTGTGCGCGAAACCGGCGGCCTGCGCGACACGGTGCTCAGCTACAACGAATACACCGGCGCGGGCAACGGCTTCTCCTTCTTCAACTACAACGCGCACGATATGCTGCATGTGATCCAGCGCGCGCTGGGCTATTACCGCGACAACAAGGATGTGTGGACGCTGCTGCAGAAGCGCGGCATGGAGGGCGATTACAGCTGGGACCGCTCCGCCGCCAAGTATGTGGAGCTGTACCGCGGCCTGATCGGCGAAATCGCGCTGCGCGACCCCTCCGAGCCGGAGGATATTCCGGAGGCGGAGGCTGCCGTGGAGGAGACCCCGGCGGCGGAGACGCCTGCAGAGGAAGCACCCGCGGCCGAAGCGGCAGCTGCGCCTGTGGAAGAGGCCCCGGCCAAGCCCAAACGCACCCGCAAGGCGAAGAGCACGGAAGAAGCGCCTGCTGAAGAGGCGCCCGCCAAGCCCAAGCGCACCCGCAAGCCCAAGGCGGAGACAAAGGCAGAGTGAGTCTGAACTATCCAAGAGAATAATCACTGTGAACAGCGCGCCAACGGAGACAAACCGCCTCCGCGGCACGCTGTTTTCATGCGCGGATGATTACTTTGGCAACGAAGCAATGCTGCTATCTGCATCTTACTGCAGCTTATAGCGCCGAAGTAATAATTCACAATTATTTTTCATTTTCCCCTTGCATTTTCAGGTCAAATGATGTATAGTAACGCCTGTGGATGTTAGCACTCAACATTGATGAGTGCTAACAACAAGGATTACCGACAGGAGGTCTGTGTTGATGAACGTGAAACCTTTGGGCGACAGAGTCGTCATCAAGAATGTGGAAGCGGAAGAGACCACCAAGGGTGGACTGATTCTGACCAGCGCGGCGAAGGAAAAGCCCCAGATGGCTCAGGTGCTGGCAGTCGGCCCCGGCGGCATGGTGGATGGCAAGGAAGTAAAGATGGAAGTGTCTGTTGGACAGAAGGTCATCTATTCCAAATATGCCGGCACTGAAGTGAAGATTGACGGTGAGGAAATCATCATTGTGCGCCAGAGCGACATTCTCGCTGTGGTGGAGTGACGAAGAACACAAGTAAAAAGGAGCTTGATGTAAAATGGCCAAACAGCTGAAGTACGGCGAGGACGCGCGCCGCGCGCTTGAAAAGGGCGTCAATGCCCTGGCGGATACCGTTAAGATTACCCTGGGCCCCAAGGGCCGCAACGTGGTGCTGGACAAGAAGTACGGCGCTCCCCTGATCACCAATGACGGTGTGACCATCGCCAAGGAAATCGAGCTGGAAGACCCCTTTGAAAACATGGGCGCCCAGCTGGTGAAGGAAGTTTCCACCAAGACCAATGATGTGGCTGGCGACGGCACCACCACCGCCACCCTGCTGGCCCAGGCCATCATACGCGAGGGCCTGCGCAACCTGGCTGCCGGCGCCAACCCCATGGTGCTGAAGAAGGGCATCGAGGCTGCCACCAGCGCGGCTGTGGAAGCGCTGAAGGAAATGAGCCAGCCCATCAACGGCAAGCAGGCCATCGCGCAGGTGGCTTCCATCTCCGCCGCGGATGAGACCGTGGGCCAGCTGATCTCCGACGCAATGGAGACCGTGGGCGCCGACGGCGTGATCACCGTGGAAGAGAGCAAGACCATGACCACCGGCATGACCACCACCGAGGGCATGATGTTCGACCGCGGCTATGCTTCCGCCTACATGGTGACCGACACCGAGAAGATGGAAGCCGTGCTGGACGATCCGCTGATCCTGATCACGGACAAGAAGATCTCCAACATTCAGGAAGTGCTGCCCCTGCTGGAGCAGGTGGTGCAGAGCGGCAAGAAGATGCTGATCATCGCTGAGGATGTGGAGGGCGAGGCCCTGAGCACCCTGGTGGTCAACAAGCTGCGCGGCACCTTCACCTGCGTGGCTGTCAAGGCCCCCGGCTTTGGCGACCGCCGCAAGGAAATGCTGCAGGATATCGCCATCCTGACCGGCGGCACCGTGATCTCCTCCGAGACCGGCACCGAGCTGAAGGATGCGACCCTCGACATGCTGGGCCAGGCCCGTCAGGTCAAGGTGAACAAGGAGAACACCACCATCGTGGGCGGCGCCGGCGAGAAGTTCGACATTGACGCCCGCGTGAACCAGATCCGCGCCCAGATTGCGGAGACCACCAGCGATTATGACCGTGAGAAGCTGCAGGAGCGCCTGGCCAAGCTGGCCGGCGGCGTGGCGGTCATCCAGGTCGGCGCTGCGACCGAGATCGAGATGAAGGAGCGCAAGCTGCGCATTGAGGACGCCCTGGCTGCGACCCGTGCCGCTACGGAAGAGGGCATCGTGCCCGGCGGCGGCATCGCGCTGGTGAATGCCATCCCCGCGGTGAAGGCCATTGAGGGCAAGTACACCGGCGACGCCAAGACCGGTGTGGAGATTGTGCTGCGCGCTCTGGAGGAGCCCATCCGCCAGATCGCCGCGAACGCCGGCGTGGACGGCGCCGTGGTGGCTGAGAACGTGAAGAGCTACAAGCGCCGCAACGCCAAGAAGGTCGGCTACGGCTACGACGCCCTGAAGGACGAGTACACCGACCTGGTGGAGCGCGGCATCATCGACCCGACCAAGGTGACCCGTTCTGCCCTGCAGAACGCCGCGTCCGTGGCGGCCATGGTGCTGACCACCGAGAGCCTGGTTGCGGACATCCCTGAGCCCGAGCCTGCTGCCCCGGCCGGTGGCGCTGGCATGGGTGGAATGTACTGAGATTGATGAAGAGGGGAGTCCTTCCGAAAGGAGGGGCTCCTTTTTTTGCGCTGTGCGCGGACTTTTCCCCTGCGGGGCTATAGCGCTGCGCGGCTGTTCCCTTGCGGGGGCTTGCGAACAAATCGCCCCAGCTTGCTGGGTTCGTAGCGCCCGGAAAACAGCCCGGTGGGCTGTTTTCAGCGGAGAACGGGCGGCAGCCCCGGAGAGATGTCGCGCAAGCGACAGAGGGGCCGTCGCTCTGCCCGTTGCGCGGCGCGGATACCCGCCTGCGGCGGGCGCTCATATGCTTGTGGGTTCTATGTCTGGCGGACTTTTCGTCCGGGCGAAAAGTCCGGGAAAAGCCCGCCGGGGGGACTCGAA
>CAMJPQ010000054.1 GCA_946407745.1 uncultured Clostridia bacterium | reverse complement strand
CTGGCTCTGCTCCTCACCCTGTCTGCTCTTTCCGCCCTGGCGGACGTCTACACCGACGCCGGCTTCATCAAGAAGATCCCCATGAAGCCCAAGTACACGGAAGCCCGTGAGAACCGGGGCACGGTGGAGAAGCTCACCTACACCACCCACGACTATGCCGCTGAAGCGGAAGAGCCCGGCACGGAGATCCTGCTGGAGAAGGACCTCTACGTGTACCTGCCCTACGGCTACAGCCCCGACCAGACCTACAACGTGCTCTACCTGATGCACGGCGCCGGCGAGGACGAGCGCTACTGGCTCTCCGAGGAACGCATGGGCAAGCCCACCTGCGCGGTGCTGGACTACATGATGGACAAGGGCGAGATGGAGCCCGCCATCGTGGTCTCCTCCACCGTCAACGCCGGCCGCGAGCCCGGCACCGAGGCGGTCCACCACCAGTACAGCGACACGGCCGCCCAGCAGCCCTCCGAGGTCCCGGAGAATCCCACCCGGGCTGCCAACCTGTCCGTGTACCCCATCGAGCTGCGCAATGACATCATCCCGCTGATCGAGACGAAGTACGCGACTTCACCAAGGGCGACGTCAGCGGGGAGAACCTGCAGGCCACCCGCGCCCACCGCGCTTTCGCCGGCTTCTCCATGGGATCCATCACCACGGAGAACGTGATGAGGGACTGCCTGGACATCATCGGCTACTTCGGCAACTACTCCGCCGGCAGCGACAACGAGGAGTTCTTCGCCGCCATGGCCTCCGAGGAATTCAAGGATCTGCCCATCCTCTTCTGGTACCACGGCGAGGGCAGCGCCGACTTTGCCCTGGAGGGCCACAAGCAGTTCTGCGCCGCCATCCTGGAGAAGATGGCCGACCGGGTTGTCGACGGCGAGAACTACGCCTATGTGGAATTCAAGGGCGGCACCCACGCCTACAACTGCTGGCTGCCCCACATGTACAACTGCCTGAAGGTGTTCTTCAAGAAGTAACCCACATAAACAAAGGAGGTTGACCCCATGAAGAAACTCGCCGCTCTGCTGCTGGCCCTGCTGCTGGCCCTGTCTGCCGTCTCCGCCTTGGCGGACGTCTACACCGACGCCGGCTTCATCAAGAAGATCCCCATGAAGCCCAAGTACACCGAGGCCGTGGAGAACCGCGGCACCGTGGAGAAGATCACCTACACCTGCCATTCGTATGCCCTGGAGGCCCTGAACCCCGGGCAGGAGATCCTGGTGGAGAAGGACCTCTACGTCTACCTGCCCTACGGCTACAGCGAGGAGACGTCCTACAACGTAATCTACCTGATGCACGGCGGCGGCGAGGACGAGCGCTACTGGCTCAGTGAGGAGCGCATGGGCAAGGGGACCGTGGCGCTGCTGGACAACATGAACGCCAAGGGCGACTGCGAGCCCACCATCATCGTGACCCCCACCACCAACGCAGGCAAAATCCTCACCAAGGGTGAGTTCGCCGGGCTGGGCCACGACGACGGCGTCAAGTGGTACTGGAAGGAACTGCGTGAGGACGTCATTCCGCTGATCGAGACGAAGTATCACACCTTCGCGAACGGTGATGTATCCCTGGAGAACCTGAAGGCCACCCGTAACCACCGCGCTTTTGCCGGCTTCTCCATGGGCTCCATGACCACCTTCTGCGTTACCATGAACGACCTGGATATCCTGGCGTACTTCGGAAACTATTCCGGCGCCCTGATCACCGCGGAGGAGTATGAGGCTGCCCTGAACAGCGAGGCCTTCAAGGACCTGCCCGTCCTGTTCTGGTACAACGGCAACGGCAGCGGCGACATGGCCCACGATGAGCATCAGGTGGTTTTCCAGACCGTGACAGCGGACATGCCCGAGCGCTTCACCGACGGCGAGAATTGCTGCTGGGTGGAGTTCAAGGGCGGCACCCACGCCTACAACTGCTGGCTGCCCCACCTCTACAACTGCCTGCGGGTATTCTTCAAGTAAGCCTCATCCCGGACAGCCTCCCGCACAGGCGGACAAACTGAACCCATGAAAAAGGACGCTGCCGCAGAAGCAAACGGAACTGCGGCAGCGTTCCTTTGACTGGGGGAACATGCATCACTCACGGGATCATCTGAAAATGCCTCAGCGCGTTCTCAATCGCCTTCTCTTTCTCCGGCGGACATTTCGGAACCCTGCCGCCCTCACTCTTCGCCTTGTTATAGTACGCCCGCTCGATGATCCCGTGCTTCGCTTTTACCTGGGCGATGTACAAACAGGAGACCTTCAAACCTGTGTGTTCAAGGACATAAGTCTGGATTTCAGCATAGGTGGCCTTGGCTTCTGCCGCCGTCACATCCAGCTCGGTCAGGTCCAGATCCACGTCGATATGATGGGCGGTTCTGAGTTTGGACAAAAGTGCGACCGTCTCAGCGGTGGAAACGCGGTGAATCGCGCTTCACCCGTTGCCGCTCCCGTTCTGCCTCCCGACGCATCAAGCGCTTTTCCTCGGACATCTCACGCAGCCGCCGCCGTCGCTCCTGCCGCGCCTCTGCAGCCCGCAAACGATCCTTTTCATTCATGCTTTATAGCCCTTTCATACAGATTCAGCCAGTCAGCCAGTCTCATGCTTACAAGCCAGCCCTGCCGGTTTTGCCGGTGGAAAACGCAGGGAAGACCGCCGAAGCGGGCAGCATCCTCCACGGCCTGCCGCATCCACGCGGCCAGCTCGAGCCGTTCGCACCTTTTGACCTCGACGTGAACGCCCTCCAGACCGGCCACATCAGGCCAGCGGCCGTAAGACAGCGCATCACCCGCCCGGACCGATGGAAAGCCCGCCTGCCGCAGCAGCTCGGCAAGTTCGCGCTCAGCCGCGCGGCCTTTCCGCTGTGATTTCGCTCCCATGTTTTTTCGCCTCCCTCCACCACGCCGACAGCAGCGCCCACGCAGCTTGTGCCATTTCGAACGCGCCGACGCCCTGCGCAGAGAACGGCACAAGCTCATCAAGCGCCGCCTCGAAAATCTCGTTGACAGCCTCCACGGTTTGCGCCGCGTCGATCTGTTCGCCGTACCGCTGAACAAATTCAAACGCTCAGCGCCAATGACCCTTTTCGTACATCGTCGCTCCTTATGTATTGAACAACAGCCACGACGCATCTTCAAACCGCAGAGATTGACCGTCCAGCAGACAGACCACGTCACGAAGCACGGGAAAGTGCCGGTTTTTTCGAACCCGGAGAACCTTGACCGTTTTTCCTCGCTTTTCCGCCCGCTGGACAATGTCGGCGTCTTTACCCTTTTTCTGCGGCGAATGAATCAAAACCACTGCACTCGCGTCTTGTTCGATCGACCCAGAATCGCGAAGATTATAAAGCTCCGGCGGGCGATCCTCGCGCCCCGTGTCCCTGTTAAGTTGAGCCGCGCTCAATATGCCCGTTTCAAATTCTCGCGCAACCTCGGCAAGCTCAAAACTAACTCGTGTTGTCCTCTCGTATGCGTTTATGCCGTCCGCCCGCATCAAACCCAAATAATCGATCACGACCAGCGCGGGAGGATCGCCTTCCATTGCGATTCTTGCCCGCAGCGCGTTCACTGTGCCACAATCTCGGATCAATGTCAGCGGCAAAGCATCAGGGCTTGCCCCCGCAAGCTGTTTCCTCCACCTTGCCCCATAGTTGGCTGGCATCATTTCGAGGCCAAGGTACATAACCCGCTTTCCCTTTTGCGCTACGTTCAGCGCGATTTGCTGACACAAAAGTGACTTGCCGCTTGCCGTAGCGCCGCCAATAACGACCATATCCCCGACACCTACGCCGCCGGTCACGTGATCAAGAGGCTCGACCCCAGTGGGCAAGAACACCTGTTTTCCCTGCGCGTCAAGCTGAATGCACTCCGCAAGAGAAAACGCACCTTTTTTGCGTGAAAAGCCTCGAAGACCGTTCAGTAGTTGCTCAACGATTCGCCCCGGCTCAGAGTCCCGCTTTACGTTGCGCTCATGCGTCACGCTTAATAGCTCTTCAAGCCGCCGGTGATCCTCATTGCGTCGAACAGCCTGCACCGCTTCTCCGGCTCTAATATTGTTGGATGCTTGCACCGCTGCAACCGTAAGGTCGGCATCCGTCAGACGTTCACCAACGCTGACAAGATCGACGGGAATACCCGCATCGTCAGTTGCAATAATTGCTCTGCGCAGCGTTTCGGCTTCAGCCCCGATGAACGGCAGGCTTTGCCGTACTGCCAGCAGCGCCCCGGCATTGCCTTGCAAAACCAGTCCACACAAGGCAAGCTCCGCGTCAATTCTCTCCATGCTTCCCCCCCTCTGCTTGCTGCTGCAGTAGCTCGGTCAGGGAAAATTCATTTTCGCAAGGGAAGCTATTATTTTCATCTTTATTCATATGCTGACGGTTTCTCTGACGGCTATCCTCTAACTCGCATACTGCCGCAATGGTTTCTCTCTGACGGTTTCTCTGACCGTACGTATGTTCGCTATATTCCTCCAGCCGGAGGATTGTGCCGCTTTTTACGTTTTGCCCTGCAGGGCGGGACGATACCAAACCAGCTTTTTCAAGGCGGGCAATAAAGCGCCGTGCCTGCGATTCCGAAAGGCCGAAAATACCAGCCAATTCCGCAGCCGAAGTCAAGATTTCCCCGGCTGACAAAAAAGTGCTTCGCTGTTCGTCATAACAAGCCATCAGCAGCAGGGCAATATTGTAGACGCCCGCCGCACAACCGTGGAGGCGCTCGCAGAAGAATACCTTGAAACTCTCACCCGCAAAGGGCTGGCGAAAAAACAATGGATGGATACAGAAAAATAGCCAAGAATTGGATTATTCCCTTTCTCGGCAAAGTGGACGTCCGCGAAGTCGACGCAAGAGTGCTAAACCGATTTCTTAACCGAATAGCGACCGAACCAAAGAAACGGCATTACAAGGATGGCGTCCACGCCGAGCCGGACGCAAAGCCTATTTCGGGGACAATGCAAGCAAAGGTTTTTCAGCAAATACACCAGCTTTTTGATTTCGCTGTCCGGAATGGAATCATTGCGTCAAATCCTGCTGATCGTGTCGCACCTCCACGGAAAGATAGCCACGAAGCCGCAATATTGGAAATTGAGGATATGCAAAAGCTGTTTGCCCTCATGGAAGGAATGACCCCACAGTGGAAAGCCGTGTTTTCGCTTTTGCTTTTCTCAGGTATGCGCCCCTCCGAGCTTTGCGGGCTGAATTGGGCAGACCTTCAAGGCAACCTTCTCAATATCCGCGCAGGTTCATACAAGCCAAAGGGGCAGCCGACACAACGTACCAGCCGCCCGAAAACAAGGGGATCGGTCAGAGACATTCTTCTCTCAAGCGACGTATTGGCTGCCTTGACAGCCCATCAGGCAGCGCAGCAGGAAATGAAAGAGACGGCCGGCGATGATTGGCCAGACCGCGCCGCCATGTTTACCGACACATCAGGCCGGAGAATCAGCCTGTCCACGATTCAAAGCCACTGGACGCACCTGTGTGCAAAGAACGGTCTCCCGAAGGTGGGGATTTACTCATTGCGACACAGCGCCACAAGTTTGATGATCCTCGAAGGATTGTCAGTCAGGGACATTGCTTCAAGATTGGGGCACTCCACCCCCGCGCTTGTGCTTTCCACCTACAGTCACAGCTTTGCAGACGCAAATGAACGCGCCACAGCAGCCATAACAGCAGCATTCGAAAAAATAAAAAGAGGGGAAAAATGACCCCTCTTTTTTGACGCCTGAACCCCAAAACGAACCCCAAACCGCAATTTTCGGCAAAAAATGAATAATGAATAAACGTGAAAACCCTTGTGCCATAAGGGATTGCTGATGGCGGGACTCGAACCCGCACGGTTTTACCCGGGGGATTTTAAGTCCCCTGTGTCTGCCATTCCACCACATCAGCGCGTGAGGTGAGTATAGCATATCCCCCCGGAAAAAGCAAACCCGCCTGCTGTTTCGCTGCAGGCGGGCCGCTGGTCGTTTCAGTTGGGATTACTTCTTCACATTGAAGGCCTTCATGCCGGGATACACGGCGGCGTCCATCAGCTCGTCCTCAATGCGCAGCAGCTGGTTGTACTTCGCCACGCGCTCGGTACGGGAGGGAGCGCCGGTCTTGATCTGGCAGGTGTTCAGGGCCACGGCCAGGTCGGCAATGGTGGTGTCCTCGGTCTCGCCGGAGCGGTGAGAGGTCACAGCGGTGTAGCCGGCCTTGTGAGCCATCTTGATGGCCTCCAGGGTCTCGGACACGGAGCCGATCTGATTCAGCTTGATCAGGATGGCGTTGCCCGCGCCAAGCTCAATGCCCTTGGACAGGCGCTCGGTGTTGGTCACAAACAGGTCGTCGCCAACCAGCTGCACCTTGTCGCCCAGCTCCTTGGTCATCTCGACCCAGCCTTCCCAGTCCTCTTCGTCCAGGCCGTCTTCGATGGAGATGATGGGATACTTCTCCACCAGGGACTTCCAGTGGGCGATCAGCTCAGCGGAGGTGTACTCGGTGCCGGCCTTGGGCAGCTTGTAGAAGCCCTTGCCCTTGGGGCTCTTCCATTCGGAAGCGGCGGCGTCCATCGCCAGCATGAAGTCCTTGCCGGGCTCGAAGCCGGCGGCCTTGATGGCCTTCAGGATCAGCTCGATCGCGTCTTCGTCGCCCTTGAGGCTGTTGGGGGCAAAGCCGCCCTCGTCGCCCACGGCGGTCACGTCGTTCATGTCCTTGATGAGCTTCTTCAGGTTGTGGAACACCTCAGCGCACCAGCGAAGGGCTTCACGGAAGGTGGGAGCGCCAACGGGCATGATCATGAATTCCTGCGTATCCACGGAGGAATCGGCATGCGCGCCGCCGTTGAGGATGTTCATCATGGGCACGGGCAGGCGGTTGCCGCTGATGCCGCCCAGGAAGCGGTACAGCGGGATATCCAGGCTCTGCGCGGCAGCGCGGGCACAGGCAATGGACACAGCCAGAATGGCATTGGCGCCCAGCTTGCTCTTGTCCTTGGTGCCGTCCAGCTTCAGCATCGCGCCGTCGATGGCGTAGATGTCGGAGGCGTCCATGCCGATCAGCTCGTCCGCGATCACGGTGTTGATGTTCTCAACAGCCTTGGTCACGCCCTTGCCCAGGTAACGGCTCTTGTCGCCGTCACGCAGCTCCAGGGCTTCGAATTCGCCGGTAGAGGCGCCGGAGGGGGCCATGCCGCGGCCGACAGTGCCGTCGTCCAGCACAACCTCAGCCTCAACAGTGGGATTGCCGCGGGAGTCAAGAATTTCGCGGCCAAATACGTCAACAATCTCCAAATAGGCCATGGGGATCACGTTCCTTTCCGGATTGATAGGTCCGCGCGGCATCGCTGCCGGGCAGTATTTTCCGCCCCTATTTTAGCACATAATAAGGGGATGTCAAGGAAATGGACTGAAAATATATGCTCTTTGCACCCTTTTGCGGAAGCGGGTCTCTGTTTTCCGCCCCATCAGCGGAGCACAGACCCCCGCCTTTTCAAATCCCGCATTTCGTGGTATGCTTTCAGCAGACAGCAATACACACTGGGAGGCTGACATGAAGACCGCACAGGAGCTGCTGAGAAAGCGGAGCGTGAAGGAGCTGGGGGATATCAGCTTCCGCTGCCAGCTCAACCCGCCCGCGGAGAAGCCGCGGAACAAGGATTCCTGGATCGCACCCATACTGCAGCGCTATGCAGATGTGGATTTCCTGCGCCGCCTGGTGGGGTGGGAGACGCTGCACAGCCTCCGCTGCATTTACGAATTCATCCTGGACGATGATGAGCTGGAGGCGCTGCGCGCCAGGGCCGTGCCCCAGCCGCTGAGGAGGCGGCTGCTTTCCACCATGGATGAAAATACCATGGAGCGCCTCGCGCGCCTTGGCCTTGCCTGGCGCGACCGGGAGAGCTGGTACCTTTCGCGGGAGCTGCTTTGCGCCTATGCCATGACCGGCGAAGAGGAGGAGGCGCTGCTGACAGCCGACAGGCTGTACTGCGTGATGCGTGCCGCCATGAATTATTACGGCCTGCTGACAGCGGAGGAAATGAACGCGCTGCTGCTGGAAACCGGCGCCTCGCTGCCAGGAAACCCGCTGCAGACCTGGCAGATGCGGGAGGGGCTGGAGGGCTTCGTGAGCCTGGGCGGCATTCCCTATTACCGCAGCGCGTGGATGAAGGACGCGGAGGCCTGCTGGAACGCCTGGCAGAACCCGCCCATGAAGGATGCCCCCTGGCGCCGCGCCACAGCGGAGCAGCTGCTGAGCGACAGCCTGTCGCAATACGGCGCGACGGAGGAGAGCACACACCCGGTTTTTGCCCTGGCGGAAAAGTACCATCTGGACCCGCAGCAGGCACCATGGCTCATCACCGAGGCGGTGCGGCTGCGGCAGCAGAGCTTCCGCTATGCCTCCCGCCAGCTGCTGCAGGAGGGGCTGGAGGACGGCGGTGTGCCGGAGGAGCTTGCGTCGCTGGTCGCGAGCGTGTTTGTGGACAGCATTCGCCTGTGGAGCGCCAAGGGCCGCACGGAGCGCGAGGCGATGACCCTCGCGGTGCCGAAGGTCGCCTTTTCCAAGCCCTGCCCCTGCGGCAGCGGCGTGCCCTACGGACGGTGCCACGGCAAGGGCAGCTGATCCGCCTCCCGGAGGTGACGCGCGATGAGGATACTGTTTGTCGTCAACAACTGCTATGTGAAGGGCAACGGCCTGTCCGCCTCGGCGCAGCGCACCGTGGCCGGGCTGCGTCAGCTGGGACACGAGGTGCGGGTGCTCTCCGGGGCCAATCCGGACCCGCGCGGCCCGCAGCCGGAATATGTGCTGCCGGATGCCCATGTGCCCGTTTTTGACGGGCTGATCCACGCCCAGGGCTATTGCTTTGCCCGGGCGGAGCGGAGCGTGCTCCGGGAGGCGGTGCGCTGGGCGGATGTCATCCACCTGGAGGAGCCCTTCCCCCTGCAGTGGCACACACTGGCTGTCGCCCGCAGCGAGGGCAGGGTGTGCACCGCCACCTACCACCTGCACCCGGAAAACCTGCTTTCCTCCGTGCACCTGGGGCACTGGCGCCTGCCCAACCACCTGATTCTTCGTTGGTGGCGCGACCATGTGTTCAACCGCTGCGCGGCGGTGCAGTGCCCGACCCGCAGCGTGCAGCGGCGGCTGGAGGCCTTCCGCTTCAGGCCGCCGCTGTACCTCATTTCCAACGGCATCCAGCCCCTCAGCGCGGAGGAAAAGGCCGCCGCCCCGCTGCCGGCGGTGCCGCGCGCACCCTATATCCTGCTGTGCGTGGGCCGATATTCGGTGGAAAAGGACCAGAAAACCCTGCTGCGGGCCATGAGATACAGCCGCCACGCGAAGGACATTCAACTGGTGCTGGCCGGTCGCGGCCCGCAGGAGAAGCGCCTGAAAAGCCTGGCTGACCGGCTGGTGCGGGAGGGCACGCTGGTCCACCCGCCGCGGTTTGGCTTTTACAGCATGGCGGAGCTGACCGCCCTGGCGGAGAAGGCCGCGCTGTACGTGCACTGCGCCGATGTGGAGGTGGAGGGACTCGGCTGCCTGGAGGCGCTGAGGGTGGGCCTCGTGCCTGTGCTGGCCGACGGTGAGCTGACCGCCACCGCCCAGTTTGCCCTTGGCCCGGACAGCGTTTTCCCCGCAGGGGATGAGAGAAAGCTGGCGGAGCGCATCGACCACTGGCTGGACAGGCCGGAGGCGCTGCCAGAGGAGGCCGCGCGATACCGCGCCGTGGAACAGGATTATGACATTGCCGATTCCCTGCGCCGCCTTGCGCAGATGATGGAGGCCGCGCTGAAAGGAGACACCCATGGCAAACTATGAAGAGGAGCTGCTCGCGCTGTTCCGCACACTGCACGCCCACCCGGAGCTGGGCTTTGAGGAATTTGAGACGACAAAGGCCGTGCGGCAGCGGCTGGAGCAGGCGGGAATAGAGCTGGTGGAAACCGGCCTGCCCACCGGCGTGGTGTGTGCCATCGGCCACGGGGAGGGGAGGTGCATCGGCCTGCGGGCGGACATGGATGCCCTGCCCATGAGCGAGGAGGCCGACCTGCCCTATAAAAGCTGTGTGCCCGGGAAAATGCACGCCTGCGGCCATGATTTTCACACGGCGGCCATGCTCGGCGCGGCGCTGCTGCTCAAGGAGCGGGAGGCGGAGCTACCGGGCAGGGCGCTGATTGTTTTCCAGCCCGCGGAGGAGCTGTGCGAGGGCGCGCGCCGCGTGGCGGAAACAGGCGTGCTGGACGAGCCGGAGTGGTTCTTCGGCATCCATTCCTATCCTGAGTTTGAGGCGGGTACGCTCGGCCTGCGCCCCGGCGCGGTGATGGCATCGGTGGACCGCTTCCGCGTCACCCTGCGCGGCGTGGGCTCCCACGCGGCCAGCCCGCACAAGGGGCTGGACCCCATCCCGGTGATGGCGGCGCTGATCCAGTCCCTGCAGACCATTGTGTCCCGCTCGGTCAACCCCTTCTCGCCGGTGCTGCTGTCGGTCACCCACGCGCAGGCGGGCACCACCTGGAACATCATCCCCCAGGAGGCCCTGATCGAGGGCACCGTGCGCACCATGGACGAGCAGGAGCGCGCCGAGGTGAAGGAGCGCTTTTACCGGCAGGTGGAGGGCGTTTGCGCCGCCTGGGGCGCGCACGCGGAGATCGACTGGATGGACGGCTCTCCGGCGGTAATCAACGACCCCGGGCTGTGCGCGCTGGCGGAATCCGTCGCCCGGGAAATGGGCTTCGAGGTCAGGCAGCAGGAGCAGACCCTGGGCGGGGAGGATTTCAGCGAATACCTGTACCGCCCGGTGAAGCGGCCCGGCCTGTTTGTGCGCATCGGCACGGGCGGCGGCTACGCGGCCCATCATCCGCTCTTTACGGTGGACCCGGCCGCCCTGTGGCCCGCCAGCCAATACATTGCCCGCCTGGCCGAGGCGGCGATGAAAAAGCAGCGCTGACGGCAGCGCCGCGCAATGAAACAGCCAGCAAGGCAGTGAAACCGGACAAAGCCCGCCTTGCTGCTCCGGAAGGATGTGTTCCCCCATGATCATCGGAGAATTCTGTGATACCTATCCCCCGCAGCTGGACGGCGTTGGGCGGGTCACGCTGGCCTATTGCCAGACACTGACCGCGATGGGTCACGAGACCTATTATGTCGGCCCGGAATCGCCCGACGCGGCGGAGGTGGTCGGCTACAAAACGCTGCTTTCGGCCAGCGTGAAAATGCCGCGCGAGCTGTACCACATCGGCATCCCGTGGCTAGACCGCAAGTTTCAGCGGCAGATCGCGCAGATTCCCTTCGACATTGTGCACGCGCACAGCCCTTTCCTCGCGGCGGATGAGGCGCAGCGCATCGCCCGCCGCAGGGACATCCCCCTGGTGACCACCTTCCACTCCAAATACTACGACGACGCGCTGGCCAAGACCCATTCCCGCCAGCTGGCCAAGCTGGTGGTGCGGGGCATCATCAACTTCTATGAAAAATGCGACGGAGTGTGGACGGTAAACCACGCCACCGCCGAGGTGCTGCGCGCCTACGGCTATGAGGGCGAAATACTGGTGATGGAAAACGGCACCGACTATGAGGACCTGCAGCCGGAGGCCGCCGCGCGGATGGAACAGCGCCTCTGCCTGACACCGGGTGTGCCGACGCTTTTGTTTGTGGGCCAGCACAACTACAAAAAGAACCTGCACGGCGTCCTCGGCGCGTGCGCCCTTCTCAGGGGGCAGGGACAGCCCTTCCGCCTGGTCACCGCCGGGGACGGCCCGGATTATGCGGCCATTGTGGAGGAAGCCAAAGCCCTCGGCCTCGAGGACAGCTGCACCTTCCTGGGCTTTGTGAGCGAGCGCGCCGACCTGATGGCCCTATATCACCTGGCCGACCTGCTGGTGTTCCCCTCGCTGTACGACAACGCGCCCATGGTGCTGCGTGAGGCGGCTGCCATGGGCACACCCGGGCTGGTCGTCCGCGGCTCGTGCTCGGCGGAGGGCCTCACCGACGGGGACAACGCCTTTGTCAGCCCGGACGAGAGCGCCGAGGCCATCGCCGCCACCATTGTTCGCGCGCTGCCTGATCTGGAAAGGGTCGGCGCGCGCGCAAGGGCCACCATCCCCATGGGCTGGCAGGCCATCATGCGCCGTGTAGTGCGCGAGTATGAGCGGCTGATTGCCGGGAGGCCCGCCAGATGAGCGGCGCGGCGCCCTTCACCCTACGCCCCGCCGTCATGGAGGACATGCCCGTCATCGACGCGCTGTACGCTGCCGCGAGGGAGACCATGCGGCGCAGCGGCAACCCCAACCAGTGGGGCGACAAAAACCCTCCCGCCGAAACGCTGATGGAGGATATCCGCCTCGGCCGCCTGATGCTGCTGGAGGAGGACGGCGCGCTCTGCGGCGCGTTTGCCCTGATCACCGGCGTGGAGCCCACCTACCTGGTCATTGAGCAGGGAAGCTGGCTGAACAGCGAGCCCTACGTCACCCTCCACCGGGTCGCCTCCAACGGGCGCAGGCGGGGTGTGCTGGCCGCCGCCGTGGCCTATGCCGCGGCGCAGTGCGGCAATGTGCGGATCGACACCCACCGGGACAACCGCATCATGCAGCACCTGCTGGAAAAATACGGCTTCACCCGCTGCGGCGTGATCTACCTGCAAAACGGCAGCGAGCGGCTGGCGTATCACAGGGCAGCCGGCGGCAGCTGCCTCAATGCCGGGGAAAACGAATCAAACAGTTGATATATCAGGCAGTGCTTATGTCTTCCGGCCGCGCAGGCAGAAAGGACCACCATGCCACGCCCACGACAGACCATTGTAGAATACCGGAGCTATGAGCTGCCCTGCGAGCTGCCCATCCGCCTGCTGCAGGGGCCGCAGTGGCGCATTTCGCCCGTGCCCTCGGCGCGGCTTCACTTCCACAACTGCTTTGAGATCGGCCTCTGCCTGGAGGGCAGCGGCACAGTGCAGCTGGGCGAGCGCTGCCTGTCCTTCCGCGAAGGGGATGTGCTGTGCGTGGCGCGCAATGTGCCCCACACCACCTGGTCCGCGCCGGAGACAACCAGCCTATGGACCTATATGCACCTGGACCCGGAGCAGCTGCTGGGGCTGGACAGGATCGGCCGCATACCGGACCTGGACCGCTTCCTGCTGCTGCTGTCCGACTGCAACCTGCTGCTGTCCCCCGCTGACCAGCCGTGGGCCCTGCCCCTGCTGAGGCGGCTGGTGGAGGAGCTTTCGCAGCGCCAGGCGGGTTACCCGGTGGCGGTGCAGGGCCTTGTCGCGGCGTTTTT
Source organism: uncultured Clostridia bacterium (assembly GCA_946407745.1). GTDB lineage: Bacteria > Bacillota > Clostridia > Christensenellales > Aristaeellaceae > RUG11272. The sequence continues at coordinate 6,750 of CAMJPQ010000054.1, read as the reverse complement.
TGTGGCGCTGAGCCGTGTGGATACCGCACAGCACCCCGCGCAGCCTGCGGGCGGCCAGCTGCTTTCCGTCTCTCCCGCGCTGGATTATCTGCACCTGCACTATATGGAAACCTTCCCGCTGGAGGTGCTGGCGGAGGCGTGCCACATGAGCCCCACTCACTTCCGCCGCTGCTTTCACCAGCAGACAGGCACCAGCCCGCTGGCTTTTTTGCACCGCATGCGGGTGCTGAAAAGCTGCACGCTGCTGCGCACCACCGGCGCCTCGGTGGCGGCGGTGGCCGCGCAGGTGGGCTACAACTCGCTGAGCTGCTACAACCGGCGCTTCCTTGAAAACATGGGCTGCACCCCCACCGCCTGGCGCGGCATGGACCGCGACGGCGGGAAAACGCGGCTGCTGACCTTCACCGGCTGGGAGCGGGCGGAAACCTCCGAGGAGGTGCAGGCCGGCAACGTGCAGGCGACATAAAACGCATCCCGCGACGATTCAGGACAAAGGAGGCCTTCCCATGAAAAGACTGATCTGTCTTCTTGCCTGCATTCTGCTGGCGGCCGCCTCCGCCCGGGCGGTGGAAAGCTGCAGCTGGTACGAGGTGTTTGTGCGCTCCTATCAGGACTCCGACGGGGATGGCCTGGGCGACATCGCCGGATTGACCGCCCGCCTCGGCTACCTGCAGGACATGGGCTACAACGGGCTGTGGCTGATGCCCGTGATGCCCTCCCCCTCCTATCACAAGTACGATGTGACGGACTACATGGCCATCGACCCGGAATACGGCACGGAGGAGGACTTCCGCGCCTTCATCAGCGCAGCGCACGAAAAGGGCTTTCAGGTCATCGTGGACCTGCCCGTCAACCACACCTCCACGCAGCACCCGTGGTTCCGGGCGGCCTGCGCCGCACTCAGCGCGGGTGAGGAGAGTCCCTATACCGCCTATTACAACTTCCGCCGCGAGGCGGGAGACGGCTATGTGCCGCTGGGGGAAACCTGCTGGTATTACGAGGAGCGCTTTGCCGGCGGCGGCATGCCCGACCTGAACCTCGCCAATGAAGCGGTGCGGGAGGAGATTCGCGCCATCCTTGCCTGGTGGCTGAAGGAAATGGATGTGGACGGCTTCCGCCTGGACGCGGTGACCAGCTACTATACCGGCGACACGGCGCAGAATGTGGCCTTCCTCGCCTGGCTGAAGCAGGCGTGTGAGGAGCTGAAGCCCGGCAGCTACCTGGTGGGCGAGTGCTGGGCGGGGCTGAGCGTGATTGCGGAATACTACCGCAGCGGCGTGGACAGCTTTTTCCTCTTCCCCGCGTCACAGGCGGAGGGCTTCATCGCCCAGAGCCTGCGCGGGCGCTCGGGCCGCGCCGCCAAATTCGCCAAGGCCCTGCAGAACGTGCTGGACGCCATACCGGAGGGCACGCTGGCGCCCTTCCTGTCCAACCACGATACGGGCCGCACCATCGGCAGCGTGCAGGGGCGCTCCAACCCCGCGGCGGCCAAGTTTGCCGAGGGCGTGCTGAACATGCTGCCCGGCTGCGTGTTCACCTACTACGGCGAGGAAATCGGCATGGTGGGCAGCGGCGACGACCCCAACAAGCGCCTGGCCATGTACTGGTCCGACGCGGACATGACCCTGCAGCCCCCGGGGGTGACCAACCTGGAATACGCCTACCCGTCCGTGGAAGCGCAGCAGGGCGACCCCGCCTCGCTGCTGAACTACTGCAGGGCCGTAAACCGCCTGCGCCTGAGCTGCCCCGCCATCGCCCGGGGAGAAAACACCCTCCTCTCCACGGAGGGCGAGCTGCTGCTGATGCGCAGGCAGACCGATGAGCAGACCGTTCTGATTGCCGTCAACTTCTCCCCGAAGGAGGCGCAGACCGCCGAGCTGGCCGCGCCCGTGACCCTCATCGGCCAGGTGAACGTGGCGGAAGAGGAAGCCACGCTGGAAGGGCAGACGCTGACTGTGCCCGCGTACGGGATTGTGGTGATGGGGGAAACAGATAGAGCAAGACAATGAGCTTTTGTCCTTTCAGAAAAATTATCTTATATGAATTCTTTTTCACAATCTAATGAAGGAGAAGGGTTAAAAATGTTAAGGATAGTAACACGCTTCATTGTCACATGCTTTATAGCTCTTCTGGTTATATATCAAAGTGCTTGCGCACTTGCCCCTGAGACAATAGAAAGCCTTGCTCAATCAGTACTGATGCTTGAAGTATATGACTCTGAAAATAAGCTGATTGCAACTGGCAGTGGATTTGTCGCTTATGATAATCGTACAATTATTACAAATTATCATGTTGCTGAAGGCGCAGATTATCTTGTAGGCTATAGTGATGACGAATTTGCTTATATGATAACCGGTGTTCAAGCGTATAGCAAAGAGAAGGATATTGCCATCTTGTCCTTCTTCTCTCCCACAAACATCCAACCGCTAACGCTTGACATCGGAAATAAACCTTTGCGTGGTGAGTCAGTTATTGCCATTGGCTCACCTGTTGGGATTAAGAATACAGTTTCTTTAGGTAATGTCAGTGCTTATTACGAAGATAAAGAAACATCATGGATACAGTTCACTGCCCCTATTTCTTCAGGAAGTAGCGGAGGAGCATTATTTAATGAGGACGGGAAGGTAATCGGAATCACAAGTGCTTCTTTACGGGATACACAAAACATTAATCTTGCAATACATGTAGATGAGATTCAAGCTTTATGGAACAATAGACTAAAGGCAAGTCTTACCATCTCGCAAGTGTTTAACACAATAGAAGCAGATAATTCTACGATAGAACCAATAACACCTACACCCAAGCCATCACCAAGTCCAACTCCTTCTCTTCAAGACTCTCTTATGTCAAGATTTGGGAAAGCTATCACAATACCTTATTATGCTTATGCCTCCCGCAATCTATCTCTGAATGATACAGGGACAGATATAAAGCAACTTCAAAAGTATCTCAGAGAGTTAGGCGTGTCGTCCATATTAGCTACCGGTATTATGGACGACAAAACTATGGATGTTATTACTTCCGTGTTTCCTTTAGCCCGAATAACCGGAATAATCACAAAAGATATTCAAATAGAAATACGTGATGGTGCAATATATATAAGAGCCGGTCTTAATTTTCCATCGAAGGCAAATGCTAAATGGGAATACAAATCAGGCAATATATTATCGATTTGTTTTCAGGTAAAGAATACTGGTGATAGCGATGTAACTGCATTTGAACTGTATGTTTATGCGACGGATGTATGGGGTAATAAGCTGTATGGGGATAATGTATACTATGCTACTACCACAAAAAAAATACGGCCAGATGCAACAGCATATAGTGATTATCTATCAATTTCTAAAGCCGATGAAATTTATAAAGTGTATTGCGGAATCCACAAAGATAAAACAGCTGATGGGAAAATCGTTACGATTAATGACAAAGAAATAGTATATTCTGAATGGTCAATAAAAGAATAAATAACATAATTAAGGGTAACACCGCAAAGATTAGGTGGAGGTGGCTCGATCAATACCAGACAGGCCGCTCCGCCGCACCGGAATATTCCTTCCCTGGTATTGAACGGTGATCACATACACCGTTTTGTGCTGCTCATCAATCCTGAATATCGCCACATAATGATCAATAAGCAATTGCTTATAACCTCTTCCGGCGTATTTTCCAACCTGACGATCCTGATGCGCAGCCGGAAAAGAATCCAGCGCTTCAATTGCCGCCCAGATCCTGTCTGTTTGGGCTTTTGCGTTTTCCGGAGCCAGCTTTTCCAAAACGATATATGCATAAATGCTTTCTATATCCCGAAAGGCTTTGGGATACAGCATCACTTTATACTTCTCCATAGTATTTCCTATCCAGTCTGGCCCTCGCATCGCCCAGGGAAATCGGAGCAGCACCCTCGGCAACCTCGGCCTCTGCCTCATAAATCGCCTGATCCATCCGGTTGATCTGCGCAAAGCGTTCATACAGCTCAGCGCTCATAACAACCAGATCGCTGTATCCATTTTTGGTGATAAAAATAGGTTCCTGCAGTTTGTGCGCCATTTCGGAAATCTCACTGGTATTTCTCAAATCTCTGATAGGTCTGATTGCGGGCATAATCAAAGCCTCCCTTCGCAGCACAATTGTAGCACAATTATGCTGCGGTGTAAATGCTTGGTTGACGCATAAAATATCTTGAAGAAATCCATTGCCGCTTCCCCTCCACAGCATCCTTTGCGCAGTGAAACAGCAAAAAACATGAAAAAAGGTCTTGACATTTCTATTGCACTGGTGTACTATCTCGCTCGTACACTGAATGCTGCAAGGGAGGTTCGCATGGAATTCGACGCCATGAGTCCCATCTGGCTGCAGGTGGTCAATCGCATCAAAGGCGCTATTGCGACCGGGGAGATCGGCCCCGGTGAAAAGCTGCCCGGCGGCAGGGACCTGGCGATGCGCTTTTCCATCAATCCGAACACGGCCGCCCGTGTCTACCAGGAGCTGGAACGGGCAGGGCTGTGTGAAACGCGCCGGGGCATGGGCACGTATGTCACCACGGACCGTGAGCGCATCAACGCGCTACGGACGCGGATGGCGGCGGACGCCGCCGGGCGCTATCTCCGGGAGCTGAACAACCTGGGGATGACACGGGCGGACGCGATCCGCCTGCTGAACACAAAGGAGGATACCGACAATGCTTGAAAGCAGAGAGCTGACCAAGAAGTTCGGCTCAAAGGTGGCCGTTGACCATGTGTCTGTGCGCATGGAGCCGGGCCATGTATACGCCATGCTGGGCCCGAACGGCAGCGGCAAAACGACCTGGATGAAAATGGCCGCCGGCCTGATCAAGCCCACCTCGGGCGAGATGCTGTTCGACGGCGCCCCCGTGGGCGTTGACAGCCGCAGGAAGGTCGCCTACATGTCCACAGAGCCGTATTTCTACTCCTGGATGAACATCCGCGACGCCGGAAAATACTATCAGGATTTCTTTGAGGATTTCTCCATGGAGCGGTTCCTGTCCCTGCTGCACAGGATGGAGCTGACGGAGAATGACAAAATCCGCACCCTGTCCAGCGGCATGGTCGCCAAAATGAAGATCGCGCTGACCCTGGCGCGCGACGCCGCTGTGTACATGCTGGATGAGCCCTTCAACGGCATTGACCTGCTGGCCAGAGACGAGATACGCACCACGATACTGGAGGCCGCGGTGCCCGAAAAGCTGCTGCTTCTGTCCAGCCACCTGGTGGAGGAAATGGAAGCCATCGCCGACCAGGCGGTCTTTATCCGCAGCGGAAAGCTGATTGAGGTGCGTGACCTGGAGGAAATGCGAGAAACCGACGGGGTTTCGATGGCGGACCGCTATCGGGCCATCTTCGGCCACGGGGAGGTGCAGGCATAATGCTTCAGCTGATCAAATACGAACTGAAAAAAACACTGTCGGCCAAGCTGATTCTGCTGGGAGTCACCGTTGTGGCTCAGGCCGTGTTCCTCTATGGCTACTGGGCGCACAATGAGGACGCGCTGCTCTCCGGCGCGCTGCTGCTGTTTTTCATCGCCACAACCGGCATTGCCCTGATGGGCGTGCTCAGCCTTGTGACCCTTCACCGCGATATGAACACGCGGCAGGGCTATATGCTGTTCATGACGCCCAACAGCTGCTATAAGATCCTTGGCGCCAAAGTGCTGGAGTGCGGTTTTTCCATCCTGATTGCCGGCGCGTTTTACCTGGCGCTGGGCATGCTGGATTTCTCGCTGCTGCTGGGCAAAGACAGCAACCAGCGCCTCTGGGACATCCTCAACCAGATGCTGCGCAGCGTCAACCAGGCGATTGTGCTGGATGCGCCCCATGTTTCCGCGCTGGTGTTCAGCATGCTGGCCAACTGGCTGTGCACCGTCACCACCGCCTACCTCGCCGATGTGGTTTCCTCGGCCCTGCTGAACGGGAAAAAGGCGAATTGGATCGTCACCTTCCTGCTGTTCATCGCGCTGAACTACGGCATCAGCCTGCTGCTGAACCTGATTCCCAGCTCCTCGGGACAGATCACCTTCTTCCTGCTGCGCGGCGCCGCCGCCTTCGGGCTGGCCGGTGTGATGTATGTCATCACCGCCCGCCTGATGGACCGATACCTGAGCGTGTAAGCCGGGCCTGCCGACAGCCGGCCCCCTCCAATACCACCCTCCCCGGCACGCCGGGGAGGGTTTCTTGCCTTGTGATGAGCGGGCTTGCCTGCTGTGGGAATGGCCCCTCTGTCGCTGGCGCGACATCTCTCCGGGGCTGCCTTTCGTTCTCCTTGCCCCTCCCTCCACCGCAAGCGGTCCCCCTCTCCGGGGCTGCCGCCCGTTCTCCGCTGAAAACAGCCCACTGGGCTGTTTTCCGGGCGCTACGAACCCAGTGAACTGGGGAGGTTATTTGGCATAGTAAATGAAAGAGTTTGCCGGCCGGGGACGACCTCATCCGTCAGCGCCTAACGGCGCTGCCACCTTCCCCTAAAGGGGGAAGGCGAAATTTGTCGGCCGCCAGTCTGTGTTGCCTCAAAAGAGGAGAGCCCAGTTTGTCAGCAACCAATCAGTCTCCCTTCCGGGGAGACCGGCGCGCAGCGCCAGTAGGGCAGCTCCGCATCCCCGCACAACACACATCCCCATATGCGTAACCAAAGAACAATCCATGGGCGCCCCAAAAGCGCAAAAGTGCGCTGTTTATGCCTCGCGGTACAACACAAGCATCACCACACAAGGTTATGCAATACGGTTTACCCCGCGTGTGAC
>CAMJPQ010000053.1 GCA_946407745.1 uncultured Clostridia bacterium | reverse complement strand
TTGTAGGGATACCTGTTGGCAAGGAGTCTTGGAGATTAATCTTCCAAAGGCAAAGTTCCCAACTTTGAATTTCGTGAACGATCGACAAACCAGGATTTGAGGAGGAACAGCTCATGAAGAAAACAATTGCAATGGTACTCGTGACCGTCCTGATGCTCGCCGCGTTCCCAGTTTGCGAGGGGGAAAACCTTCAGATCCTCAGAGGACCTGTCATCGGCATCGCATGGCGTTCTGATACTGATTCTGAGTTTTTCACGAATATTTGCCGTGCGATCGAATCAGCAGGCGGAGAATGGGTGCTGCTGAGCCAGGTCCAGTCTGCGGATCTGGAGTATGACAGCGAAGGGCACCTGATACAGGGTGTCACGGCGCTGGGATCATTGGATGAGGCATCGGCCAAATACGTTCGTGTGAACACCTGGCATGATTCCAATGCTGCGGAGGCTGTAGGGAATGTCGGCATTGTATTGTTCACCGGAGGCGAGGATATCAGCCCATCGCTGTATTTCAGCCCCGAACCGTGGCATGGCATTGTGGAAGAAATCGACTTCTGTGCAGAACGGGATGTTTCCGATTATCTGACTATGACCTATTGCCTTGATCATGATATTCCTATCATGGGCTTCTGCCGCGGCATGCAGATGCTTTCTGTCGTATCCGGTGCGGAAGTCATTCAGGATGTTCCAGCTTACTTTTCTGAACTCGGGGTACCCTATGGCTACGAACATCGCAACCAGAAGGCAACGCCGGACTCTTATCGGGATTATGCGCCGCATGACGTGCAAATCGTATCTGATTCATTTCTTTACGAAATGGTAAGAAGCAATGTTCTCACCGGCTGCCCGTCCTGGCACCATCAGGCAATCAGGAATGTGGACAACACGCGGCTGGTGATCACCGGGATCACTGAAACCAACGGTGTTCAGATGATTGAAGCGGTTGAAAGAACAGATAAGACGTTTGCTGTCGGCCTTCAGTTTCATCCCGAGGCAGCGCTGGTCAAGCATCTGGAGAACGCTGATAACCGGAATGATTCTATGGACTATGACACAGCACTGTCGATCTTCCAATGGATCGTAGAGGAAAGATATCTTGAACAGGATGCAGCGGACGCCGCGTGAGTTTCACGCCAACTGACAAATCGGGGTTTATTGAACAAACACGCCAGAAGAAAAGGTGGTATCGCATATGCTGAAAAAGGCAGTTGCTGTTCTTCTTGTTCTTGCCATCCTGCCCACAGAAGCCCTTGCCTGTACGGAGATTTATATTGGAGCGAACCTGACCGCGGATGGAACCACGATTTTTGCACGCCTGGAGGAGTACGTCTCTGATGAAGGATGGCCGAAGCTTTTTGACGTGGTTCCGGAAGGCGTCCACGCGGCTGGAGAAGTATATACAGGCTGTTATGGATTCACCTGGACCTTCACCCATGACAGTTACGGCTACACGGCGTTCCGCGACAACAACTGCCAGGGGATTTGCCCGGACTGCGGAGGGACACATGCGCATACTCCCTATCAGGCAGGCGGGACAAACAGCAAAGGCGTAAGCGTTACGGCAACGGAAACGCTTGTGGGAAAAAAAGCAATCGAAGCCGTCGATCCGTATAACACGGAATCAGGGATTGAAGAAGCCGAAATTCCAACCATTTTGCTGAGCGAAGCATCCTCTGCCCGTGAAGCGATGCTGCTCCTGACTTCGATTTACGAAACTATCGGGGCCTTCGACGGTGGGAGCGTGATGGTGGGAGACGCCGATGAGGTTTGGTATATTGAAAATCATAGCGGCAAACAGTATATTGCGGTTCGTCTGAACGAAGAGGTGATGTTTGTCTGCCCAAACATTTCCGTGATCGGGCTTGTCAGCCTGAATGATACAGAGCATGTGGCTGCTTCCGGCGGATTGATTGAAACCGCTGTCCAGGCAGGTACATTTGTCGGGGACGCGGAAGCAGGGCTGATTGACTATGCGGCCTCCTATGACGACGCTCCTGATTCGGTGTATCTGCGGCTGGCCGCAGGGCTGAATGCCATGTCCGGAGATCCTGCGTATCCTGAAGATTTGACACATTCCGGAATAGCGGGAAGCGCATTCAGGATTTCCAACGTGGACTCGGAAGGAAAGATCGTTCCTCCGTATACCAATATCCGGTTGGAAGGGAAACCGGGTGTCAGAGATGTGATGTCGTTCTATCAGCAGGTGCCGATCAGCAGGCACAGGAGCCTGGAAACGCATATTTTCCAGATCAGCGACCATACGGAGCTTGGTACCGTGGAATGGGTATCGATGACGGATAACCGGAGCAGCGTATTTGTGCCCTATTACCCGATGGCGGCAACGGAAGTATTTGAAAAATTCCATACCGAGACCGCTATGCCGGAGCATACAGCGGAAAAACCCGCGGAAGGCCTGTATTACGAAATGCAAGACGGAATCTGGGGCCTTTATCCGGATGGCTGGAGGGATTCGTGGTATTGGGTGTTTTCCATGCTGGAACACATCGCCCGGGAGGATGAAGCCGCAGCGGTTGATATCAGGGAGAGAATGGATGCATTGCAGGATGCAATCTGTGCATCCGGGGTGATCGGGGATCCTGCTGCGGAGCTCTGTTGGCACACGGCATTGGACCTATTATCCGAATTCGGGTGATAGAACCGGACCGAGATTCTTACCACTTCCAGTTTGTCGATCTGCACCATCCCGGTTTCATCCCTGGCCAGACTTCATCAATGAAGCGCTGCCGGGGTTTCTTCTTTTCCTGCTCCCGCTTGGCATCCCATGCCCGCAGGCGCAGGAAGCCCAGCATGTCCATTTCGTCGATTTCCTTCATCTGCCAGCCGTTCTTCATCAGTTCGTTGCAGGTGGCATAGATGTGCAGGGCTAGGCTGCCTGCGGAATCGCAGGAAAAGTGCACGGCATCTCCGCGATCCGGGTTTGCACTGGCATCAGCACCGGCACGATATCGTGCATCAGGCGGCCAGCGGGATAATTGTCGCAGACCCTATCCGGGGTGAACCGGCAATCAAAACCCGGCACCGCATGGGGCGGCGCCGGTTCATTGCAAGCTGACACATGGAAGGAAAAAGAGGAAACTCTTTGCAAGGCAACATGCGGGCGCGCATCAGGCCCCCGCGCGCAGGTAATCCAGGAAGGCGGCCACCGTGGGCTCGGGCAGATGTACGGTGACCTCCGGCTCCAGAATATCACCCAGGTAGTGCGCGTCAGAGGAATGCAGCACCACCTTGCCTGTCTGAGGAGAGTGCGGGCAGGGCAGAGCGCGCCAAACCTCCACCGCGGTGAAATCCAGATCAGGCGGCATAAAGCCAAGGTTGACCAGCAGGCCGTTGGAGCCGCGGTTGATGTGCGCCGGCACAGGTACGCCTCCCGCCTCTCGCACCAGGCCTGTCAGCTCTTTCAGACTCAGGTCGGAAGCACCGATCAGCAGGGCGTCCTCCTCGTCAATCACTTCATCGTCCTCATTCATGACGAGCTGATTGCCAAAGAGCGACGGCCTGTTTTTCTTCTTTGGCATGTGCCCCTTGATAAAATCGCTGAACTGCAGGGCTGTGCCCACATCCGGGAAATAGCCCAGCAGGTGAACCTCTTCTTTTGTGGTGATTTCCATGCCGGGAATGAGCAGCAGCCCGTAGGCATCACAGCAGGCCTTGGCGGCCGGCACATTGCGGGCTGTGTTGTGGTCCGTCAGGGCAATCATCTGCAGGCCTTTGACCACGGCCATGCCGCACAGGTTGGCCGGCGTCATGTCATCGCTGCCGCAGGGGGACAGGCAGGAGTGGATGTGAAGATCCGAATAAAGTGTAGCCATGGCATTGATCAGGTGTGGGCCGGGATGCCTTGGCTGGCCATCAGCCCACAGATCTCATAGGCGGTCATGGGGGAGGAAAGCACGCACAGGCCTTCGCTCTCAGCCTTCTTCAGCGATTCCTCCTCCATATCAATCTGCTCAGGCAGCACCACACAGGCCATATCTGCCAGCACCGCAACGGCAATGACATTCAGATGGGTCTGCACAGTCACCCAGGCCATGCCCTCTTCACCATGGGCCATCACCCAGGAGAGAAGATCACAGGTGTACCCGCAGCTGACCTCGCGCTCGGTGGAAACAGAGGGCGTCATGTCCCGGGCGTTGATCAGTTGCTTCAGTTCGGTTACAGTCATCGGTCTTACTCCCTTCTTGTCTGCGCCAGATCCAGCATTTCTGCGGCAAGAGACTGAAGTCTGTCACGCATGATGTGAATGCACTGCATCTCTGTGCTGTATCCGCGCACAATGTCTTCCGCAAAGGCAGCGCAGGAGGGGCTGCCACAGCTGCCGCAGTCATACCCGGGCAGGCGGGCCACAATCTCATTCATCCGCTTCATTTTGCGCATGGCCTCTGTCATGCTCTCATCCAGCGCGGCCACGGGGTTGGGCTCCAGCGGGGTGTCCAGGCGCATTTTGTATTTATTGATCATCGAAATGGGTACATTGCTGTCGGGGTGGATCTCCGGCATCTGCTTCACCAGGTTGCGTATGGCATGCTTGGCGACATAATTGTTCTCAAAGGTCAGCGGACCGCCGACACAGCCGCCCACACAGGCATTGCACTCCAGGTAAGTCAGTTCGTTCAGCTTGTTGTTTTCCACCTCTTCCAGCACGCGGATGACATTCGGAATGCCGTCCACCGAAAGGGAATTGTCGGGGAAAACCGCGCTGGCCTCGCCGTTGGAGGTGGCCCAGCCCACGCCGTAGCGCGTGGCCGGAACAAAATTGGGGTCAGATTGCATCTTCATCACGTGGGGGAGGAGCAGGCCGTACAGCTCCATCATGGAGATGGCACCGCTCAGCTCGCTCTTTTCCTGACCCAGCGGCTGCGGGGTCCGTATGGCGGTCATCTTTGCGGGGCAGGGGGTGATGAAGAAACAGCCGACATCCTCCGGCTCGCAGCCGTGCTTGCGGCAGAATTCCGCTCGGGCTATTTCCGCGGCGACCTCCATCGGCTGGCGAATGTCCACCACATGGTCCAACAGTTCGGGGAAGCGCACCTGAATCAGCCTGACGCAGGCTGGACAGGCGGAGGAAATCATGGGCTTGGGCAGATTCGGCTCCCGCATGCGCTCCCGTATGGCGCGGGTGACCACATCCGCGCCGCGAGCCACCTCAAACACATCGTCAAAGCCGATGCACTTGAGGGCTTCCAGCACATAGGCCGGATTCCTGAGGCCGCGGAACTGGCCGTACAGCGTGGGCGCGGGGAGCGCAATGGTGTACTTGTAGGCCTTGATATTGGGCAGGCTGTCGGTGAAGGCAACCTTGGCGTGGTACTCGCACACGCGGATGCACTCGCCGCAATCGATGCACAGGTTATCCAGTATATGCGCCCTGCCGTCTCTGACGCGGATGGCCTCAGTGGGGCAGTGCCTCAGACAGTTGGTGCACCCCTTGCAGCGGTCCTTGTCCAGCCGCACGGAGTGATAGCGTCTTTCTTCCATAATATGCCTCGCGGCGAAAATCAGGAGAGACGGAACCGCATGGTGATGGTGGTTCCCTTTCCGTATTCGCTCTGTATATCAAATTCATCGGCGTTGCGTTTCATGTTGGGAAGGCCCATGCCGGCGCCGAAGCCGAGAGAGCGCGCTTCTTCGTTGGCGGTGGAATAGCCCTCCCTCATTGCCATGGCCAGGTCCCGGATGCCCGGTCCCACATCGGCGGAGACCAGCTGCACCGCGTCAGGGAAGACGGTCAGGGTCAGCTCTCCGCCCAGAGAGTGGATGACAAGATTCAGCTCCACTTCATAGGAGGCCACGGCGACCCGCCGCAGCACGTCGCCGCCCACACCGAGCTGCTTCAGCCGGCGCTTGATGTCCGCGCTGGCCTTTCCGGCGGTGACATAATCGGCCTGCGCGACCGGATAGGTGGTGGAAAACAGCTCCTCCATCACTTCTCCTCCTTTGAGTCCCATTCCACAGGCACGGGAACACCTCTCAGCCCCGCCTCATACAGCATGCCGCAGGTGGAGAAGGCAGTCAGCTTGGTGGAGATGACCACCAGGCCCTGTTCCTCGGCGCTTTCCAGAATGTCCTCAGTCGGAATCTTTCCCCGCGCGAAAACAAGACACTTCAGATCAAGCATCTCGCTGGTACGCACAACATGCGGGTTGGTCAGGCCGGTTATCAGAACCGTTTTTTCATCCACAAAGGCCAGCACATCACTCATCAGATCTGAACAGCAGGCTGTATAGACCGGTGTGTCCAGCTTCTCCTCACCGATGAGCACTCGGGCGCTGAGTATCCGCACCATATCCCTGATGGTCACCGCGATCACCTCACATATAAGAATATAACATATGCGTTGATGCAATTATACCGTATGACGCCGGATGCGTCAAGAACGGGCCGCGGCTGCCAGCGCCTACGGGGTACATTTTTCTGCGAATCGGCACCGGGCGCAGCAAGCAGTGACCGACAGCAATCCGGCTCTGCTTTTATGCGGCGCAACCCTTGACAAAAAAGGCTCCAGCGCCTACCATAAGCAAGGCGCTGCCGGAAAGCGCGGTAGACCAAAGGAGTTTTTGACATGACGAATACGCCACGCAAGCACGTGAATATTTACACCGACGGCGCATGCTCCGGCAATCCCGGGCCGGGCGGCTGGGCCTGCATTCTGGAATTTGGCGCCCACCGCAAGGAAATGAACGGATACATGGCAGGCACAACCAACAATCGCATGGAGATGTTTGCCGCTATCAGCGGGCTTGGCGCGCTGAAGGAGCCCTGCGATGTGACGCTCTACTCTGACTCAAGCTATCTGGTCAACGCCTTCAATGAGCACTGGCTGGACGGCTGGCAGCGCAAGGGCTGGAAAACAGCCAGCGGCGACAAGGTGGAGAATCAGGACCTGTGGTTCATTCTTCTCCAGCAGACGAGGAAACACACGGTCCGCTTTGTCAAGGTGAAGGGCCACGCCGACCACCCGGAGAATAACCGCTGTGACGAACTGGCGCGGCAGGCCATTGCAGAATACCGCCGCATTAACGCCATGGATGCGGAAGAAAAGTGAAAAACCGACGCTGCTTCATGTTTAAGGGAGAGATTGATATGCGAAAAGACCGTCCGGCCTCACAGCCGCGCCCTGTTTCCATTCTCACAGATTTTGTACGCACCGCGGACGGAAGCTGCCTGATTGCCACTGGCAACACCCGTGTGATCTGCACTGCCTCAGTGGAGGAAAACGTGCCCGCGTGGCTTCGCGGCCGCGGCGAGGGCTGGGTGACCGCGGAATACGCGATGCTGCCTGCCTCCACCGGCACAAGGAAGCGCCGCGACGGTGCGCAGAAGGACGGGCGCTCTGTGGAAATTCAGCGGCTGATCGGCCGCAGCCTCCGCCAGGCCATCGACCTGAAGGCACTGGGTGAGCGGCAGATCACCCTGGACTGTGACGTGCTGGAGGCAGACGGAGGCACCCGCACCGCGTCGATCACCGGCGCGATGGTGGCGCTGACCTGTGCTGTGGACAAGCTGGTGCGCCAGGGAAAGCTGCCTGCGTCGCCACTGCGCCGCCAGGTGGCCGCTATTTCCGTCGGCATTGTGGAAGAGCAGCCGCTCTGCGACCTGTGCTACGCGGAGGACAGCCACGCGCAGGTGGATATGAATGTGGTGATGAACGACGATGGAGCTTTCATCGAGCTTCAGGGAACCGGAGAGGGAAGAGCCTTCACCGCTGAAGAGCTGGCTGTGCTGACCGGATATGCCAGAAAAGGCATCGATCAGCTGATGGAGGCGCAGAAAGAGGCACTGGGTGAGCGGGCGGCGCTGATCAAGGGGCATCCTGTGCTTGTCGCAGCGACGGGCAATACACATAAGCTGAGTGAGCTACAGACGCTTTTTGCGGGAAGATACACCGTGGTGCCAATGCAGGCCGTCGGCTTTGACAAGGAAATAGAAGAAACAGCGGACACCTTTGCCGGCAACGCGCTGATCAAAGCGGAGGCCGTGCGCGACGCGACAGGCTATCCTGCCATTGCGGATGACAGCGGCCTGACAGTGGATGCCCTGGGCGGGGAGCCGGGTGTGCTGTCGGCAAGATACTGCGGACACCACGGTGACGACGAGGCGAATAATGACAAGCTGCTGAAAAAGCTTGAGGGCGTGGAGGAACGCTCTGCCGCCTTCCACTCTGTTCTGGCACTGGCACGCCCGGGCCGGGAACCGCTGTTGGCGGAGGGCCTGTGCCCCGGCATGATTCTTCACGAGCGGCGCGGCACAGGCGGTTTCGGCTATGATCCGCTGTTCCTGTACGAGCCGCTGAACAAAACCTTCGCCGAAATTACCGCCGAGGAGAAAAATCAGGTCAGCCACAGGGCGAGAGCTTTCCGCGAAATGCAGAAGCTGCTGGAGGAAGAGGAAAGTGCGCATTCTGTTTGTCAGTGACAGCCACGGAGACAGAAGCGGCATCCAGCTCGCCGCGGAAAGGCTCATGCTTACCGCACCGCTGGACGCGGCGCTGCATCTTGGGGACGGAGCCGCAGATTTTGTGAGCCTCACAGCCTGGTTCCAGCGGCAGAATCCGAACATCATCCTGCAGGGCGTCAGAGGAAACTGTGACTTTTCGGGAGATGTGCCTGAGGAGGCAGAGCTGCTTCTGGGCGGGGTGCGCATATTCATGACACACGGCCACCGCTTTTATGTGAAGAGCAGTCTGGACTGGCTGGACGAGGAGGCAAGGAACCGTGACTGCGCCATTGCGCTGTTCGGGCACACCCACCAGCGCACGATGGAGATCAAGCGCACACTGCTGCTGAATCCCGGCAGCATCATGGACGGACATTTCGGACTGCTTGAGATTGACAACGGAAGGCCCAGGGTGCAGCTGATGGACCTCGGCGGCTGAGGAGGATGCGCAAATGTCACAAACAAGGGATACAAGACCGGTGTTGCGCTGCCACTGGCGCGCTCTGCTCAGGGAAACTGCTGACGAGACAGCTCTGGTGAAGGCCGCGGAGGAATGCCGCGGTGCAGCGCAGACGCTGATCAGCCAGGGAAAGCTGATGACAGCCGCGCTGTTCCGGTACGGACGGCAGCTGTTTCTGTACTTTGAGTGCATTGGAGAAGAGCTGCCGCCGGAAACGCTGATGGCGGCAATGTCACCGCTGTTGACGCCATGGCCGCAGAAGGACACAACGCGTGACTGGGCGAGGATGTACCATGTGTACTGGCACTGTGAGCCTGTGGATGCGGAGGACTGGCGCGAGGGCCGCCCCAGGCAGCGGCGCCGCGGGCGCATTGCATACCTGAAGCGGGACAAGCTGTTTGACTATGTGACGCATCACAGGGCGATAGTCGAGGAAGGACTGCTGCGCGGGGACAAGTATATGTCTATCGCACTGCATGAGGATGTGCTCTTTTCCTATTTTGAAGAGCCCAGGTCCTCCGTGAACATCCTGCGCACGGAAGAAGGCGAGAGCCGGGCTATTCAAGCCTGGGAGGCTGTAGATCCGGAAAGCCATTTCATTCACCTGCCGGGCAGTGAAGGACAGAATTTCCTGCTCCTGCCAGCCCTGTTTGATGTGGGCGAAACAGAATACAACACAAAAAGCAGCCAATAATGACTGCTTTTTTGCTGCATTCCGGATGAAGAAAGCGCCGCTCAGTCGCTGACATCTGTATCCAGATTGACGATGACCCTGCGGTTGGGCATCAGCGCGGATACCTGATCGATGATCCCGGAGTAGAGCGATTCCTTGTCGGGACACATGAAATCCACAACGATATCAAAGCGGACTTCATCCTCATCCAGATAGAAGCCGTGCATCTGCAGCACGTCGTCATGCGCCATGACCAGAGAGCGAACCTCGTCGCGCAGCCTGGCCGCCTCGTCACCGGAGGTGTTATAGGCATAAATGCCCACGGCGGTCAGCACCACGTGGTGCTTCTGATAGACCTCCTGCTGGACCCGGCGGATGAGGCCGTCTATCTCGGAGGCCATCATGGTGTCGGG
The DNA here is from genome assembly GCA_946407745.1 of uncultured Clostridia bacterium. Lineage (GTDB taxonomy): Bacteria > Bacillota > Clostridia > Christensenellales > Aristaeellaceae > RUG11272. The sequence continues at coordinate 10,111 of CAMJPQ010000053.1, read as the reverse complement.
CACCTCAATATCCATGGAACCAAGCCGGCGCTCCGGGCCATAGTCGTGCAGCACCAGGTCGTAGGCGCCAAGCACACCGTCCACTGCGGCGGCAGTCTGCTTGATGGCGCGGGTTTCCTCTCCGCTGGCTCGCTCGCCGAGCACACGGCTGATGGTCTCCCGCAGCATTTCAACACCGCTGCGTAGTATAATGACGGAGATGACAGCCGCCAGCCATGCCTCAACGGACACACCCCAGATCAGCCACACACCGGCTGCGGCCAGTGTGGCGGCGGAGATGACGGCGTCCAGGCGGGCATCCTCGCCGGAATTGATCAGGGAATCGCTGTCGACTTCCTGACCGACCTTTTTGACATAGTGGCCGAGCAGAAGCTTGACCACCACGGCCACGGCGATGATGATCAACCCGGGTGCGGTATAATCGGGCGTGGCAGGCTCAATCATCTTTTTGACGGATTCGATCAGGGAAGTCAGGCCGGCATAGAGCACGATCATCGCAATGATCGCGGCGGAAATGTATTCCACTCTTCCGTGGCCGTAGGGATGCTTCTTGTCGGGCTTCCTGTGCGCAAGGCGCGTGCCGATGATGGTAATCAGCGAGGACAGCGCGTCGGACAGATTGTTCACAGCATCCAGCACCACGGCAATGGAATGGCTCAGCAGGCCGACAACCGCCTTGAAGCCCGCCAGGGCGAGGTTCGCACCGATGCCAATGGCGCTGGTGCGGATGATGCGCTCCTCGCGCGGCATGGCTGCCTGAGACATGAGAGATCACCTCCGATAAACGGAACTTTATTTGTTCGGATAACAGAAAAACCCCTTTCCGTCTGGAGAGGAGTTCATCTTTTTTTCCGGGCTCACACTGCGGCTTTCGCCAGCTGCCTGGCCAGACGAGCCTTTTTGCGATTCGCGGCGTTCTTATGAATGACGCCCTTGGTGACAGCCTTGTCGATCGCAGAGGCGGTCTGGCTCAGCTGTGCCTGTGCGGAAGCGGGATCTGCGGCAAAAGCGGTCTGGAACTTCTTGACGGAAGTACGCACACCGGTCTTCACAATGCGATTGCGCAGGTTCTTCTTCAGGCTGACCTTCACACGCTTCTTGGCGGACTTGATGTTCGGCAACTCCATTCACCTCCTCTTGCGACAGGGATGTTGACAACATCGCACTACATAATATCATGGGCGGACAAAAAAATCAAGAACATATTTTGCGCACTTTCAAGTTTGTTTTCAGGCTGGCAGCTTTTTCAAGGGGCTTTTCTTTTCCGGATATCTATGCTATAATGGACGCAATGATGAGCCGAACGGTTCGCAAGAAGCCTGCAGACCGATCTGGAGGCGGATTACAGCAAGCAAAGACAACAAGGAGGAATACGCATGGCTGAGTACACGACCCAGAAAATCCGTAATATCGCCCTCATGGGGCATGGCGGCGAGGGCAAAACCACGCTGACTGAGGCTATGCTCTACGCCGCGAAGCTGATTGACCGCCAGGGCAAGGTGGAAGACGGAAACACCACCACCGACTTTGAGCCGGAGGAGATCAAGCGCCACAATTCCATTTCCGCGGCGGTCGCTCCCATTGACTGGGCTGGCGTCAACATCAATGTCATCGATATCCCGGGTTACTTTGACTTCATCGGCGAGCAGACCGGCCCGCTGCGCGTGGCTGAAATCGCCGGTATTGTCATCAGCGCGTCCACCGGACTGTCCGTCGGCGCTGAGAAGGCATTCAAGAATGCCGAAAAGAGCCATGTCTGCAAGATGATCATCATCAACCAGATGGATAAGGAGCATGCCAACTTTGACGAGCTGGTTGAACAGCTGCGCAATGTGCATGGCTCCAGCGTGGTGCCGGTGCTGGTGCCCGTCGGCAATGGCCCCGCGTTCAAGGGCGTTGTGAATGTTCTGGACCAAAAGGCTTACGAAGGCGCTTACGAAAAGAGCAAGGAAGTGCCGATGCCCGCCGACATGCAGGCAACAGTGCAGACAGCTTACGAAAAGCTGGTTGAGGAAGCCGCCTCTACAGACGAAGCACTGATGGAAAAGTATTTTGAAGAGGGCGAGCTCTCCCACGAGGAGGTGCTTGCCGGCTTCCACAAGGGCATGAAGGAAGGCACCATCATTCCTGTGGTTGCGGTGTCCGCCGCCACCGGTGTAGGCATTGCCCGCATGATGGACCTGATTTCCAAGTACATGCCTTCTCCCGCGGACAACAACGCCGAGCACAAGGGCACCAATCCCCGCACTGGCGAGGCGGTCTCCCGTATGACCAGCGATGATCAGCCCTTCTCCGCTTTCGTGTACAAGACCATTGCCGATCCCTTCATGGGCAAGCTGAGCCTGATCCGCATCTTCTCCGGCAAGCTGACCGGCAGCACCACGCTGTACAACGCCAACAAGGAAAAGACCGAGAAGTTCTCCGGCATTTCCGTGATGCGCGGCAAGAAGCAGATTCCCAAGCAGGAGCTCCATGCGGGTGACCTGGGCGCGATTGCCAAGCTGCAGTTCACCTCCACGGGCGACACGCTGTGCGATCCGAACAACCCGATCCTCTATCCGGCGCTCGAATTCCCGCGCCCCTGCTTCTCCCGTGCCGTCTACGCCGCCAAGCAGGGCGAGGAAGACAAGGTGTTCTCCGGCCTGAACCGCCTCACCGAGGAAGATCCTTCCATCGTGATTGAAAAGAACACGGAGACCAATGAGACCCTTCTCTCCGGCCAGAGCGACATGCATCTGGACGTGGTAAAGAACAAGCTGGAGAGCAAGTTCGGCGCCAAGTGCCTGCTGCAGGATCCCAAGATCCCCTATCGTGAGACCATCCGCAAGACGGTTTCCGTCCAGGGCCGCCACAAGAAGCAGACCGGCGGGCACGGCCAGTTCGGCGATGTGTGGATCGAATTCAGCCCGATCACGGACAGCGACATCGATTTCGAGTTTGAGGACGCCGTGGTTGGCGGCGCCGTGCCGCGCAACTTCATCCCCTCGGTGGAAAAGGGCCTGCGGGAGAACATCGTGCGCGGTGTGCTGGCCGGCTATCCCATGGTTCACCTGCACGCCAAGCTGTACGATGGCAGCTACCATCCGGTAGACTCCTCTGAAATGGCCTTCAAGACGGCGGCCCGCATCGCCTATAAGAAGGGCTGCACGGAAGCCAGCCCCGTCCTGCTTGAGCCCTGGATGCATGTGGAGGTTTCCGTGCCTGATGAGTACATGGGCACCATCATGGGCGATATGAGCAGCAAGCGCCGCGGCCGTATCATCGGCAGCAACCAGGATGGCGGCATGCAGCTGGTCATTGCTGAAGCGCCTATGGCGGAGATGACCAGGTACGCGACCGATCTGCGCTCCATGACGCAGGCCCGCGGATCCTTCACACAGAGCTTTGAGCGCTATGAGGAAGTTCCGCGCGACGTGGCCGAGAAGATCATCGCCAACGCTGTGCGCACCGACGAGGACGACGACGAGTAATTCCTAATCAATCATACCCCTTCCCCGTGAGGGGAAGGGGGTTTTCATCGGAAGGAAGAGGCAGCATGCAGTATACAGTACCGGCGAAACGAAAGCTTGCAGGCTCGGATGCCACGGCATGGCTGAAGATCATCGCGCTGGTGTTCATGTTCATTGATCACTCCGGCAAGATGCTCTTCAACGACGCGCTGTGGATGCGCACACTCGGCCGCATTGCCTTTCCGCTGTATTGCTGGTGCATTGTGGTGGGCTTTCATTACACGCGCAGCGTGTGGAAGTACGCCATGCGCATTCTGATTGTCGGCATCATTTCACAGTACCCGTATATGCTGGCGCTGAAGCACACCTGGACAGACCCTAACATTTTTCTCACCCTGCTGCTGGGCTTGTGCGCCATCTGGGGGATTCGTGAAAAAAAGTACCTGAGCCACATCTGGGCACCGGCTGCGGCGCTGACGCTGGCTGTGGTGCTAGGAGCCAATTACGGCTGGCGGGGCGTGCTGCTGATCATACTGTTCTACGCAGCCCAGGAGACAAAGGCCGGTCTTGCGGCTGTATTCATCGCCTTCTGCCTGTTCTGGGGCGCCAATTATTCACCGATGCAGACCTTCCTGGGCATCGATGTGACTGGAGTACGGAACGTGCCCGTGCTGGGCGAACTGCTGCTGCCGTGGCTGCGCCTGCAGGCGCTGGCGGTGATGGCTCTGCCGCTGATACTGATTAAGCTGCCCGGATCACCTAAAATGCCCCTGTGGCTCAGCTATGCGATTTATCCTGCGCACCTGCTGGTACTGTGGGCGCTTGAGCAGGTGATGTGATGACGCAGACCATACACATTCCGCGCGGTGCCCTCTCGTTGATTGAAAAGCTGAACAGCGAGGGCTATGAAGCCTATGCGGTCGGCGGCTGCGTGAGAGACTCTCTGCTGGGCATCGAGCCGCACGACTGGGACATATGCACATCTGCCAGGCCGGAAGAGATGCAGCGGGTTTTCCAAGGTTTTCACACCGTTGCCACGGGGCTGAAGCATGGCACACTGACAGTGGTGATTGACCATCAGCCCTACGAGGTGACGGCCTACCGCCTGGACGGCGAATACACCGACCACCGCCATCCGGACGGCGTGACCTTTGTGCAGGACCTGGCGGAGGATCTGGCCAGACGCGACTTTACCGTCAACGCCATGGCCTGGCACCCCAAAGACGGACTTGTGGACCATTATTCCGGCAGGGAGGACCTCGCCGCGGGGCTGATCCGCTGTGTGGGTGAGGCGGAAAAGCGGTTTGGGGAAGACGCGCTGCGCATCCTGCGCGCCCTCCGCTTTGCCTCGGATTATTCCTTTCAGATTGAGCGGAAAACCTCGGAAGCAATCCACCGGCTGTACCCTGAGCTTCGCGACATCGCGGCGGAACGGGTGCGCTCAGAGCTTGGCCGGCTGCTGATTGGGGCAGGCGCGGGGCGCATTCTCCGGGAATACACAGATGTGATCACCTTCCTGCTGCCCGTGCTGCGCGGTACGGTGGGCTTCGATCAGCGCACGCCATATCACGCCTTTGACGTGTGGGAGCACTCCCTGCGCGCCGTGGAGGAGGTGCGGCCGACAGAGGCGCTGCGCATGGCGATGCTGCTGCACGACTGCGGAAAACCCGCCTGCTTTACCCTCGGCGCGGACGGACAGGGCCACTTTTACGGACATGCAAAGGTTTCCCGCAACCTGGCGGAGCCCGCGGCAGAAGCCTTAAAAATGGACAACGCCACAAAGGAAAAGGTGCTGACGCTCATTGAGTGGCACATGGCGGAGCTGTCCACAGACAAAAGGCAGCTGACGCGGTGGCTGAACAGGCTGGGGGAGGAGACGCTCTTTGACCTGATTGAGGTGCAGCGGGCAGACCAGGCGGCGTGTCTCGGAACGCCGGAATCACGTATGCAGGCTGATACCAGGGCAGGGGAGCTGAAGCAGGCGCTGGAGGAGCTGCTCGCGGAGAAGCCGTGCTTTTCACTCAGGGACCTGGCGGTGAACGGCAACGACATGAAATCATTGGGACTGGCCGGCAGGCAGATCGGTGAAACGCTGCAGCAACTGCTGGAAAGCGTGATGGCCGGCGAGCTGCCCAATGAGCGCGAAGCACTGCTGAGAAGCGCAAAAGAGAAGCACACAACCGGCGGAAGCACAAGGAGGCAGGAATGAAAGTATTCATCAGCGCGGACATTGAGGGAACGGCCTTTACCACCTACTGGGATGAAACAGAGCTGAAGGAAGGCATCTACAGCCGCGCGGCCCAGGAGATGACTCGTGAGGTCCGCGCAGCGGTCGACGGCGCGCTGGCTGCCGGCGCCACGGAGATAACAGTGAATGATGCGCACGATTGGGGCATCAATATTGATCCCAATGAAATGCCGGAGTGCGTGGAACTGATCCGAGGCTGGAGCGGCAGCCCGCTGAGCATGGTGGACGGCATTGATGAAAGCTATGACGCTGCCATGTTTGTGGGCTGGCATGCTGCCGCGGGAAGGTACGGCAATCCGCTGTCCCATACGATGTCCACCAAGACAACCAGGGTGACGCTGAACGGCATGCCCTGCTCTGAGTTCCTGCTCTATTCCTGGGCATGCGCCATGAAAGGAGTGCCCACGGTATTCCTTGCGGGCGACAGAACACTGGTGGATGACAGTGCTTCCCTTCACCCCTGCCTTCGCACGGTGGCGCTGAAGGACGGCTTTGGCGGCATGACCCGCTGCCTGGCGCCGGCCAAAGCGCACCGGCTGATCCGCGAGGAAAGCGAAGCCGCCCTGCGGCAGGATCTCCATACGGCGGGCGTTACGCTCCCGGACCACTTTGAGCTGCGCATCAGCTATAAGGAACACAAAAATGCGGTCAAGTACTCGTTCTTCCCCGGCTGCTGCCTGGAGGAAGGGAACACCGTTGTGTACGAGTCATCCGATTACATGGGGCTGCTGACCTGCGCCTACTTCTGCCTGTGAGGGAAAAATGAATCATGTGACAACTGCCGTGCAGATTGTGCGTCCGCAATACTGCAACGGGATGAGCCGCGCCCGCCTGTTCGGCGGCCAGCTGATGAGCTGGATCGATACCATCGCCACGGTGGCGGCGCGGCGCTATGCCCAGTGCGAGGTGACCACGCTCTGTGTGGACAACCTGACCTTTATGGAGCCTGCCTATGCTAATGACACTGTTGTCCAGAAGGCGCAGGTGACCTGGACCGGCCATACCTCTATGGAGGTGCGCGTGGACAGCTATGTTGAGCAGCTCAGCGGGAAAAGGCAGCTGATCAACAGGGCTTACCTTGTTTTTGTGGCGCTGGATGACGGTGAGCGCCCCACTGCGGTGCCGCCCTTCGAGCCGGACACGGAGGAGGAGAAGCGCGAATGGGAAGCGGCGCTGAAGCGCAGGGAAATCCGCCTGAAGCGTCAGACGGAATGAGCTGATGACGGCGCGGAAGACACCGGTGCCGCGATGACCGTGAGGCGTCCCACGCACCCGGTGCGCAAAGAAGCTTCAGAGAGATAAACACATCCTTCTGCCGCCCTTCCTTCGGGCTTGGCGGCGATTACCTTGTAGGAGAGGGTCTTATGTCAATCATGAATCTGGTCGCGCTGCTGGGCGGCCTGGGCGTATTCCTGTTTGGTATGCACCTGATGGGCGAGGAGCTGGAAAAGGTAGCCGGCTCCCGTCTGAAAAAGGTGCTGGAGATGGTTACCCACAACCGCTTTCTGGCCATGCTGGCCGGCATTGCCATCACTGCGGTGGTTCAGTCCTCCACTGCGACCACGGTGATGGTGGTTGGCTTTGTGAACGCCAACCTGCTGTCGCTGACACAGGCAGTGGGCGTCATCATGGGCGCGAATGTGGGGACCACTGTCACCTCGCTGCTGCTGTCGATCAAGATTGACTTCGGAGCCATTTTCTGCTGCGCGGGCCTGGTGCTGTCGGTAGCGGAAAAGCGCTTCAAAAAAGTGAACGGCCTGAGCAGCATCGCCATCGGTGTCGGCCTTCTGTTCATGGGCATGAATGCCATGTCCACCGCCATGGCGCCGCTGCGCGACTGGGAGGGCTTCCGCAACATCATACTTTCCATTGAGAATCCGGTGCTGGCGGTCGCAATCGGTGCGGTGATCACCGCGGTGCTGCATTCCTCCGCAGCCAGCGTCGGCATACTCCAGGCGCTGGCCGGGGAAGGACTGATCCCGCTGTCAACGGCCATCTTCATCCTGTTCGGCCAGAATATCGGCACCTGCCTGACTGCGATGGTCTCCTCCGCGGGCACCGGAACTGCGGCCAGACGCACCGCGGTGGTGCACCTGATGTTCAATGTCATTGGCACGGTCATCTTCACCCTGATTGCGTGCTTCCTGCCGTTTGCCACATGGGTGGAGGCGATGTCCCCCGGCAACCTGCGGCTGCAGATCGCCCTGATCCACATCATCTTCAATATCGGTACTACAGCCATCCTGCTGCCGGCGGCGCCGCTGCTGGAGCGGGCGGCCTGCCTGGTGATTCCGGATGGCGCGGACACGGCCGAGGAAATGCGCATGAAATACTTCGACCAGCGCCTGCTGAACACACCGCCCATTGCGGTGCAGCAGCTGCTGCGTGAGGTCATGCGCATGGGAGACATCGCGCGCGGCAACCTGACAGCGGCAATGTCCTGCTTTGACGAATACAACGAGGAGCTGTCCACCACTGTCAGCACCAATGAGGACGTGCTGGATTACCTCAACCGTGAGATTACGTCGAAGCTGATCGAGGTCAATGGCCTTGACCTGAACAAAAAAGACACGAGCCTTGTGGGCAGCCTGTTCCACGTGGTGATTGACCTGGAGCGCGTGGGCGACCACGCCATGAATATTCTGGAGGCTGCACAGACACGGCAGCAGGACGACATCCGCTTCTCCGCCAAGGCGCAGAGCGAGCTGGACGCGCTTTCCGCAAAGGTGAGCGAGCAGCTGGAGCGGGCGCTGAATGTATTCCAGACACAGCAGGCGGACAGCGAAACCATGGCATTGATCGAACGCACAGAAGACGAAATTGACACAGAGACAGAACAGCTGCGCGCGCACCATATCGACCGTGTGAAAAGCCGCAAATGCTCTGCCCGCAACGGCGCCATTTATCTGGATATGCTGACCAACCTGGAACGCATCGGCGACCATGCGGAGAATATTGCCGGAAGCATCGCGGAGGAGTAACATTTACTAAAAAAGTGGGAAACGGACAACATAATCTGCCGAAAATGATGGGCGCAATGGGTTAATATGTGCATTTCCATCCCAAAAATTTGACATCTATGGGGGAAAATGCTATAATCGCCTCTGAACAGTGGTAAACACATTCTGCTGACACATGCGCTGTGTCACTGTGTGATCGACCGGAAAGGAGGTGGTTGCCATGCTGCCGCAAACCATGGTGCTGACATACTACATGCACTCGGGCTTTTCCTGCGCCGTAGGGGATACGTTGCTGGTATTTGATTACTGGCGGGGCGAGCATGATGAACTGCCCGACGCGGCGCGCATCACTGCGGAACAGCTGCGCGGTTTCAAGAAAGTATATGTCTTCATCAGCCACAGCCACCCGGATCATTTTGACCCGATTGTTTACAGTTGGCGCGAGGAGGCGCCGGTCACCTACATTGTTTCTCATGAGCTGCCTGTGGGCACACGCGGCAAAAGGATGTATCCCGGTGATACGCTTTCCTTTGAGGACGGGCTGACGGTTTCCGCCTACGATTCGACCGACTTGGGCGTGTCCTTCCTGGTGGACGTGGCGGGCATCCGCGTATTTCACGCCGGAGACCTGAATTTCTGGCACTGGCGCGAGGAAAGCACCCTGGCTGAAATCGAGGAGGCCGAAACGGCTTTCCGCACGGCGGTGGCACCGCTGGAGAGGCTCAGCCGTGAGCCGGACGGCACCATTGACGTGGCCTTTTTCCCGGTGGATCCCCGGCAGGGCAGCCTGTTTGATGCGGGGGCAAACTACTTCATCATGAGCTGCAAGCCCCGGCTGATGATCCCGATGCATTTCTGGGAGCGGGCGGAAATTGCCGTGGAATTTGCCCGGCGCGGCCGTACCCGCGAGACCGAGATCATCGCCATGACCCGGCCCGGAGAGAATGTGGTGCTGGAATTTGACGCAGAGGGCTTTATGACGGTCAATCTGCCGCCGGCCCCCATTTACGAGCCGCAGCAGGTGGACCCCTCTGTGCACGATGGACCCGACCCGTTTGTGGATACCGATCTTCCGGTGACACTGGACGAGAACGAACAAACAGAAGAGAACACGGAGGAACAGTAAAGACGGCTGCGCTTCCGCGCAAAGCGAAAAGCGGATGCCTGGTGTTTCTGCCTTTGCTGTCAACAGCCCTGCAATGCCGGGCTGTTTTCTTTACAACGCCTTGACAAGCCCAGATAAAAAGGGTATCATGCCGGTGAGCGAGGTGACCAGGCGATCGCGTGCCGTCAGGCATGAGGAAAGTCCGAGCACCGCAGGGCAGGGTGCCGGCTAACGGCCGGTGGAGGCGACTCCAAGGAGAGTGCAACAGAAATAGACCGCCCGTAAGGGTAAGGGTGGAAAGGCGAGGTAAGAGCTCACCCGCGGCTTGGCGACTTGTCCGTGCTGTAAA
>CAMJPQ010000052.1 GCA_946407745.1 uncultured Clostridia bacterium | reverse complement strand
ATGGGATCATTCACAACCATGATGGAACCTCCTTCCGTTTTCTCCCCGCTTACCAACTGGCCTTGCGGACACCGGGGATTTGGCCCTTATAGGCCAGTTCTCTGAAGCAAATGCGGCACACGCCGTACTTACGGAGTACGGAATGTGGCCGACCGCAAAGGCGGCAGCGCGTATAAGCGCGGGAAGAGAACTTGGGCGTCCTCTGCTGCTTGAGTTTCATGCTCAGCTTTGCCACTTAATTTTCCTCCTCTCATTCACGGCATTTATGCCTTTTCAAACGGCATACCCAGCAGGGCAAGCAGCTCTTTGCATTCTTCATCCGTATTCGCGGTGGTCACGAAAATCATTTCCATTCCGCGGATCTTTTCGACCTTGTCATAGTCGATTTCGGGGAAGAGCAGCTGCTCCTGAATGCCCAGGGCGTAGTTTCCGCGGCCGTCAAAGGCTTTCGCAGAAACGCCGTGGAAGTCGCGAACGCGAGGAAGCGCTACGCTGACAAGCTTATCCATGAATTCTTCCATACGGGTGCCCCGCAGGGTCACCTTCGCGCCAACATTCTGGCCCTCGCGAACCTTGAAGTTTGCGATGGACTTCTTGGCCTTGGTGATGACGGGCTTCTGGCCGGCGATGGTGGTCAGCTCACTCACAGCAAGCTCCATTGCCTTGGCATTGTCCTTGCAGTCGCCCAGGCCCATGTTGATGACAATCTTGCTCAGGCGCGGCACCTGCATGGGGTTTTTGTAGCCGAACTTCTGCTTTAAAGCAGGAACAGCCTCGGCTATATACTTTTCCTTGATACGGGTAGCCATCAGACTCTTCCTCCTTTATCAGTCAATTTCCGCTCCGCACTTTTTGCAGACACGGATCATTTCCCGTTTGCTCTTTCCTGCATCATTCTTGACCACGTTCACCTTGTGGCTCACACGGGTAGCCTTGCCGCACTTCGGGCAAACGAGCATCACATTGCTGGCGTCAATGGGCATTTCCTTGTGGATGATGCCGCCGGGCTGCATGGCTGTACGAGCTTTCTGATGCTTGGTCGCCATGGCCACACCTTCAACCGTGACGCGATTGGCCTTCGGGAAAGCGACAAGAATCTTGCCCTTTTTTCCCTTGTCCTTGCCAGAGATGACAACGACATTATCATTCTTCTTGACGTTCATCTTTCTGCCTCCTACCCCTTACAGTACTTCGGGAGCCAGAGAGACGATCTTCATGAAGTTCTTCTCACGCAGCTCGCGGGCTACCGGCCCAAAGATGCGGGTACCACGGGGGAGCATCTGATCGTTGATGATCACAGCAGCGTTATCATCAAACTTGATATAGCTTCCGTCAGGACGGCGGCGGTTCTTGCGGCAGCGGACGATAACCGCCTTCACAACATCGCCTTTTTTCACAGTGCCGCCGGGTGTCGCGCTCTTCACGCTGGCCACGATGATATCACCGATGGAGCCATCGCGCCGGAAAGAGCCGCCAAGCACACGGATGCACATGATTTCTTTCGCGCCGGAGTTATCGGCCACGGTAAGCCGGGTTTGCGGCTGAATCATTTTGTTTTCCTCCTTGCTGTGGGGACATCACCAACTGCCCTGACCGCAATCAGTATGGCATCATGCTGAATTGCAGTGTATCGGGAGCGGTGTGCCAGCTGAAGTAGAGATCAGGCTTACTTGGCCTTCTCGATAATCTCCACCAGGCGCCAGCGCTTGTCATGGCTCAGCGGACGGGTTTCCATCACACGGATGGTATCGCCCACGCCGCATTCATTATTCTCATCGTGCACCTTCAGCTTTGCGGTGCGGTTAATAATCTTTCCGTAAAGGGGATGACGGACGCGGGTCTTGATTTGGATAACACAGGTCTTATCCATCTTATCAGAGATTACCACGCCGATACGGGTCTTGCGAAGGCCCCTTTCCTTTGCGTTGCTGGTAATGACTTCACTCATTGAAGCGGCTGCCTCCTTTTCCTCTTATCAGGCAAGTTCCTTCTGGCGCAATACTGTCTTGACCCTTGCCACCTCACGCTTGGTTTCTTCAATCTGGTGAGGATTCTGGAGCTGACCGGTAGCCAGTTGGAAGCGCAGGGTGAACAGCTCGGCCTTGAGCTCCGCCACCTTTGCGTTCAGCTGCTCAACTGTCATCGCGGAGTATTCACTGGCTTTCATTACTGCTCACCACCCTCTGCTGCCGCTGGAGTCTCGCTCTGGCGGGAAATGATCTTTGTCTTCAGAGGCAGCTTATGCGCAGCCAGGCGCAGCGCCTCACGTGCGGTCTCTTCGGGAACACCGACGATTTCAAACAGCACACGGCCGGGTTTGACGACGGCGACCCAGTATTCCGGAGTACCTTTACCGGAACCCATTCGGGTTTCAGCAGGCTTCGCGGTGACCGGCTTATCAGGGAAAATTTTGATCCAAACCTGACCGCCACGCTTTGTGTAACGGGTCAGTGCAATACGTGCGGCTTCAATCTGCTGAGAAGTAACCCAGCAGGGTTCCATGGCCTGCAGGCCGAAGTCACCGTGCGCCAGGAAGTTTCCGCGATGAGCCTCACCCTTCATGCGTCCGCGGAAAACCTTGCGGCGCTTCACTCTCTTGGGCATCAGCATGGGTTACTTGACCTCCTTTGGAGCCTTGGGCGCAACAGGCGCCTTCTTGGCTTTGGGCAGGATCTGTCCCTTGTAGATCCAAACCTTCACACCCAGACGACCGTAAGTCGTTTTTGCTTCGGCGAAGCCGTAGTCGATGTTGGCGCGAAGTGTCTGCAGCGGGATAGAGCCATCATGATAGTGCTCAGAGCGGGCAATATCGGCGCCGCCGATACGGCCGGAAACAGCCGTCTTGATACCCTTTACGCCCTGAACCTTCATAGCGCGCTGGATGGACTGCTTCATAGCGCGGCGGAAGCCGATTCTCTTTTCCAGCTGCTGAGCAATATTCTCAGCAACAAGCTGTGCGTCTCCGTCGGGCTGGCGAACTTCCATCACATTGATATGCGCATTGGTGCCAAGGAAGGAGACAACTTCCTGCTTCAGCTTTTCAATGTTGGCACCCTTGGGGCCAATGATCATGCCCGGCTTGGAAGTGAAGATGTTCACGGTCACCGTAGAAGCGGTGCGCTCAATATCAATCTTGCTGATGCCGGTGGCATAATACTTTTCCTTGAGCATATCGCGCAGTTTGGTGTCCTGCACCAGGTTGTCGGCGAAGTGCTTCTTATCAGTGTACCAGCGGCCGCTCCAGTCATAGATCACACCGACGCGGGCGCCGTGGGGATTAACTTTCTGACCCATGGATAAACCTCCTTATCACTGCCTCTGGTCCAGCACCACGCTGATGTGGCTGGTGCGCTTGAGCATAGGGGACGCGCTGCCGCGGCTGCGGGCAACATAGCGCTTCAGTGTGGGGCCCGGGTTAGCATAAACCTCGGCCACATAGAGGTCCTTGCGATTCATCTCAAGGTTGTTTTCCGCGTTGGCGATAGCGCTGTTAAGCACCTTCAGCACCAGCGGAGACGCAGCCTTGGGGGTATACGTCAGTATTTCCTGTGCTTCTTCCGCACTCTTCCCTCTGATCAGATCAATCACGATCTTCACCTTGCGGGGGGAGATGCGGACATACTTGGCATGTGCCTGAGGGCGCTTGTCAGCGTTTTCCCTGCGGGCAGCCGTCTTGGTCTTGGAACGGGTTGCCATCTCTCGTCACTCCTCCCGAATTATTTCTTCTTGTCACCCGCATGACCGCGGAAGGTGCGGGTGGGGGCAAATTCGCCCAGCTTATGACCAACCATATCTTCAGTGACATAGACAGGCACATGCTTGCGACCGTCATGCACAGCAATGGTGTGTCCAACAAAATCCGGGAAAATGGTGGACGAGCGGGACCAGGTCTTCAAAACCGCCTTTTTGCCGGTTTTGTTCATTTCCTGAACACGCTTGAGCAGCGCTTCCTGGATGAAGGGTCCTTTCTTTACGGAACGGCTCATTCGTTATATGCCTCCTTCCTGTGAGGTACGCGCTTATTTATTGCTGGCGCGCTTGATAATCATCTTGTTCGAATACTTCTTGTGCTTCCTGGTCTTCAAACCCAGTGCGGGCTTGCCCCAGGGAGTTACAGGAGCAGGCATACCCACAGGGCTCTTGCCTTCGCCGCCGCCATGCGGATGGTCGTTGGGGTTCATTACAACACCGCGGACAGTGGGGCGAATACCCATGTGGCGAACTCGTCCCGCCTTGCCAAGGCGGACATTGATGTGATCACTGTTGCCAACCGTACCGATTGTAGCGCGGGCATTCAGGGGAAGCCTGCGCATCTCGCCGGAGGGGAGACGAACAGTGGCGTAGCCATTTTCCTTAGCCATCAACTGCGCGGCAATGCCAGCAGAACGGACAAGCTGTCCGCCGCGGCCAGGCTTCAGCTCAAGGTTGTGGATCAGCGTACCAACGGGGATATTGTTCAGCGGCAGGGAATTGCCGGGAACGATGTCCGCGTTATCGCTCGAAACCACCGTGTCGCCGACCTTCAGGTCAACAGGTGCAAGGATATATCTCTTCTCGCCGTCCGCATAATTCAGCAGCGCGATGAAAGAGGAGCGGTTGGGATCGTATTCGATAGCGGCCACTTTCGCCGGAACATCGAACTTGTTCCTCTTGAAGTCGATGATGCGGTATTTCTGCTTGTTGCCGCCGCCCTGGTGACGGACGGTGATCTTTCCCTGCGCGTTGCGTCCGGAGTGCTTCTTCAGGTATTCAGTCAGGCTCTTTTCAGGAGCCTTCTTGGTCACCTCATCATAGGTCAGCACTGACATGAAGCGACGTGCAGGAGAAGTGGGCTTATAATTTCTGATCGCCATAATACTTTCCTCCCTGCTTTACTCGCCCATGCCTTCGAAGAACTTAATGGGCTTGGAGTCCTTCTTCAAGGTGACATAGGCCTTTTTGACTTCCGGTGTGCGACCGGAATGCAAACCCTGGCGCTTGATTTTGCCAAGAGTGCGAACAGTGTTCACGCTTTCCACCTTCACGCCGTCGTCAGCAAAGACTGCTTCTACAGCCAGCTTGATCTCGGTCTTGGTGGCGTCAACGGGAACCTCGAAGATGTAACGCTTGTCAGCGATGCCTTCAAAGCCCTTTTCGGTCAGGACCGGACGAAGGATCACGTCGTGCGGATCACGGTTTGCCATTACGCGTACACCTCCTCAGCCTTTTCCAACGCAGCCTTGGTGAGGATCACCTTGCCGGCGTTGAGAATCTCATATACATTCAGGGTATTGACATAGATGGTCTTGGCTTCTTCAAGATTGGCAGTGGCGCGGACAACGTTCTCTTCCGGTTCAGGAAGCACAACCAGTGCCTTGCGCTCGGCCTTCAGATTCTTGAGGGCAGCTGCCATCAGCTTTGTCTTGGCTTCCTTCAGAGAAAGGTTGTCAACAACGATGATGTCGCCATCGTTCAGGCGGGAAGTCATCGCGGATTTGAAAGCCAGGCGGCGAACCTTTTTCGGCACTGCGAGGTAGTAATCGCGAGGCTTGGGAGCGAAGACAACGCCGCCATGACGGAACTGCGGAGCGCGGTTGCCATGGTGACGCGCATTGCCGGTGCCCTTCTGGCGATAAATCTTGCGGCCGCCTCCGCGAACCTCTCCGCGGGTCTTGGCGCTCTGGGTTCCCTGACGCTGCGCCGCCAGGTAGGAACGAACGACCAGGTGCATGGCAGGAACGTTGATCGGGGCTGCAAACAGCTCCTCGCTCAGCTCGATCTCACCAATGGCCGCGCCTTCCATATTATAAAGAGCAGTCTTGGGCATTTCTGTTTCCTCCTATGGTTCTCAGAGATCGGCTTACGCCTTTACGCTGTCGCGCACCACCAGCACGGAGCCGTTGGAGCCAGGCACAGCGCCCTTGACCAGCAGCAGATTGCGTTCAGCATCCACGCTGACCACTTCGAGATTCAAGATCGTGACGCGCTCAACGCCCTTGTGGCCGGCCATGTGCTTGTTCTTGAAGACACGGCTGGGATCTGAGTTAGCTGACATAGAGCCCACGCCGCGGTGATACTTCGAGCCATGTGCCATGGGGCCGGTGTGCTGGTTCCATCTTGCGATGGGGCCAAGAGTTCCCTTGCCCTTGCTGGTGCCGGTGATATCGATCTTGTCACCCTGTGCGAAGACATCCACCTTGATCTCGTCGCCCACTTTGTAGCCAGTGCAATCATCAAGGCGCAGTTCCTTCAGTGTGCGCTTGGGAACTACACCAGCCTTCTTGAAGTGGCCCTTCTCAGGCTTGTTCAGCCGCTTGTCGGCGCGCTTCTCAGTCATGTCGCCGAAGCCGACCTGAACGGCATTGTAGCCATCGCTTTCTTCATTCTTCAGCTGCACAACAGTGCAGGGGCCCGCTTCAATCACGGTAACCGGCACAAGACGTCCGTCTTCGGTGAAGATCTGAGTCATGCCGATCTTTTTGCCCACGATCGCTTTCTTCATCTTTTACGTACCTCCTGCGATTACAGCTTCATTTCGATTTCGACACCGGCAGGAAGTTCCAGCTTCATCATGGCGTCTACCGTCTTGGGATTGGGATTGACAATGTCGATGAGACGCTTGTGCGTGCGGCGCTCAAACTGTTCACGGCTGTCCTTGTACTTGTGCGTGGCGCGAAGAATGGTCACAATCTCGCGCTCAGTGGGCAGCGGGATAGGCCCAGACACCCGAGCACCGGTCCGCTTTGCAGTTTCTACGATACGGCTGGCGGACTGATCGATCAGATTGTGCTCGTAGCTCTTGAGCTTGATACGGATTTTCTGACTGGCCATTGATGTTCCTCCTTGATTCGTTCTCGTTGCGCTCAGCTGGCAGGACCTGCTGTCCGCGAGTGGAGCGGATGATGATTCCTGCCCTTGCGCTCGAGTCCGTCGCCCGATTGATCATCGGACTGGTCCGCGGTAATTCCCCGTCTGGCCCGACGGCAACCTACCGCATCATCCCTTAACAGACACCAATCGCTATTATAGCGGGTTATCAAGAATAAATCAAGGGGAAATGAGCAGTTTTTGATAGTTTTTTTCAAGAAATTTTTGATTTTGTTTTTTATAAACGCCTGCTTTTATTGACTTTTCAGATTTACACATATCCACATTGACGTGTGTGCACATTCCGGCACGTATAATTCTGTGCATCGGCGTGATATTGGGGCATTCTTTTCTCACGCACACATCTTTTGCCCTTGTTTGACAGTTTTTGCGCGTTTCTTTATGTCCACCGTTCCGTGAGTGCACATCGTATTCTTCTCTAAGTCCCGTTTTCAGGCGGATTTTTGTAAGCACAAAAGAGAAGATTCAGCTTCATTGATTATTATTTATGCGGGTATCGCAGAAAAACCCCATTATAAAGTTCACACTCAAAAAAAGAGCCGCACCTTCGGGTGCAGCGTTCTGCCTTAGAGCGATGGTGTCATTACCCGTATGGCCTCGGATTGCTTGAGTATGGTCACTCTGTTTGCGGGTTCAGCCGACTATTGCTCTGTTCCAGATGTTTATCAATTGGATATATCGTTCAGATTAGACCGAGCCTTGAAAGAGCGAATATAAAGGCAAAGATTGTCCCCAGCGACAGCACAGTACTGACAAATACCAGTTGACCGGCCAATTCTCCATCTCCACCCATATTCATCGCCATCGGATAAGAGGAAGCCGCTACAGGGGTTCCGTAGATCATCAGCAGGAGGAACAGCTCCACGCCCCTAAGTCCCATCAGGTATCCAATCGTCAGCATCAGAAGCGGCATCACAATCAGCCTGATCAACAGCACAGGCCAAACAAGGTGTACATTGCGCCGCAATGCGGCGAATGACAGCGTGCCGCCAAGGGTGATCATCGCCAGCGGTGTCGCAAGTGAGGCAAGCGCGGAAACCGGCGTCTTGACAAAGCCAGGCAGGTCCCATTTCAGCAGGAAGAACACCAGTCCGGCCAGGCAGCCCTGAAGCAGCGGATTGCGAAAAAGCTTTCCTATCAGCTTCAGCGGATTTGCACTGCCGCCCCGGAAATACTCAAGAACAATAATGGCCGTAATATTGAAAAAACTGACCATCACCAGCGTCATGAAGCCTGCCACCGATGATTGGGCTTGTCCAAAGACAAAAGTCGTCAGCGAGACACCGTACAGCACAAAATTAGAACGGAAGATTCCCTGTACAATCACACCCTGGCGCGGTGGCTCCTTGACAAGCCGTGGCACAATCAGCATCAGCAGGATCACCAGCAGCAGCATACCGCCCAGGGACAGCGCCAATAAAGTGGGGGAGGGGAGATCATCTGCCTTGGCGCTGTATATATTCTGGAACATCAGGAAAGGAAAGAAAACCTGGAAGGTCATCTTGTTCAGCCTGTTCATAAACGGCACGTCCGCCGCACCCAGGCGCACCATGCTGTAACCGATGGCCAAATAGACAAGGAAGGGGAATACTGCGCCAAAGGCAATTCCAAAGCTCTCCAGCATAGGCGCCACCTCTTTCAGTAAGGACAGACGGGCCAGTTCTCCCGCAAATCAGGCAGATCTGACTTTTCTGAAATCCCGGGCAGAGGTGTCTCCATCTCCGCCCGGGACAATATGTTACTTAAAACCGTTTGCGCAGATTCAGCCAATAGGTATCGCTGACGCCGCGTTCTGAATCACCTGTGCCGCTCCCTGCACTGCTTCAGGATTTGCGGTCACTATAAACTGCGCGAGAACAGACAGCATCAGGCTCGCCAGCAGCAGTATCACAGCGCCGCCCAGGCGGGACGAAATCTGCGCGAAGGGCATCAGCTCCATGCGGTCTGCCGCAGAGAGAACAGCCACATCACCTGTGCCGCCCATGTTGGACATGCACAACCCGGCAGTGATCCCCGCCTCGAAGGGGTAGAACCCAACCAGCTTTCCAATCAGCGACGCGCCGACAAAGGCACCTATGCAGGTGGCAAGGCAGAGCAGCAGGTAGGTGATGGAGAAGCTGGAGATGACCGTGCCGATGTCCAGGTAGCAGATGCCAATGCCGACAAGCAGCATGTTTGTCAGGTTTTTCATGATGAATTGGAACCACTGATAGCACGCGACTTCGATATACTCAGGAACGATATTGGTGATCTTGAAGACAGCGACTGTGATAATCATCCACGCGTAAGCGTGAATCGTGATCCCGGTGCCAAGTGCATTCCAGGCACCCTGCAGAATATAGCCAAAAGCGAAGAAAGCTCCGGATACCAGCAGGCCTACTCCCAGCATCTTCAGGTCAATCTTCTCACGCTTTGCCTGCATCTCAGGGCTAATCTCCAACTCTTTGGGATCCATGGTGCCTGCCTTCATCAGCGCGCCATGGCCATTAATTTTGTCAGAAGAGAGCACTTTGACCAGCACGCCGGCCAGCACAATGGAGATCGCGTTGCCGATCGCTACGGCAGGTGTCATAACAGACAGGGCTTCTGCAGCGGTCATCGAGCTGCTTGTCTCAAAGATCTTCGAGAGCGGTGTTGCACCTGCGCCCATACCGCCACCCATGATGGGCAGCGCGATGAGGAGCAGCGCGTTCCATACCGGATAACCCATGAGCGCCGCAACACCCATGCAAAGGCCGAAAGCCAGAATGAGTCCACCGAAGATGGCAGGGAAGTAACGGGCTGCAGCTTTCACCAACAGTTTGCGGTTCATGCCCAAAATGGAACCGGTGATCAAGGCGGCAATGTACCAGTCCAGGAAGCCGCCGGTTGTCTTGAAGAAAGTGCCGATATTTCCGACCAGGTCCAGTTTGCCAAATGGCAGTGACATATTGTACACTGTCTGCCCGTCAACAGTCGAGGCAGCAGGCAGAAGATTGAAATAAACCAGCAGTCCTGAGCCGAAAATGCATACGATCGCGCCGCCGCCCAGATAGCTCTTAATGATTGGAGTATGATCGCCAATCCATCCGAGGATAGCCCCCAGCACGATCATAAAAGCGAAACAGCCCGCCATTCCCTTGGGCAGTACACCCAGATATGTGGCAGCCAGTACAACAACGACAACAATCGCAAAAACCTGCCACGGAAGATTGAAGAAAGTTAAAGGCTTCTTTGTTTTCTGCGCCGTCATAGCTTTATCTCCCTTGCATATCTTTATTGCAACAGTGCTTTAAAGTCTGGCTACGCCGCTGTCACGGGCCGCCTGCGCCACCGCTGCGGCAACAGCCGGTCCGACCCGCTTGTCAAACGCAGCAGGCAAGATATATGTAGCACTGAGCTCTTCTTTGGACACGAGGTCAGCCAGTGCATGCGAAGCAGCCAGCTTCATCTCAAGGTTGATGTCCTTTGCCCTCACATCAAGTGCACCGCGGAACAGGCCAGGGAATACCAGAACGTTATTGATCTGGTTCGGGTGGTCGCTGCGCCCCGTGCCAACAACGGCGGCACCGGCCTCCAGCGCTTCATCCGGTTCAATCTCCGGCACCGGATTAGCCATAGGGAAGACGATCGCCTTCTCCGCCATAGAAGCAATCATTTCCTTGGATACAATGTGAGGCGCGCTGACACCGACAAATACGTCCGCGCCCTTCAGGGCGTCTGCCAGCTTTCCAGAAAACTTTTCCGGATTGGTAATAGCCGCCATCTCCGCCTGCGCAGGATTCATCTGCTCACCTTCGCACAAAACACCGAAGCGGTCAACCATCTTCAGATGCTTCACACCGAGGTTCATCAGGTGTTTGCCGATGGCGATGCCGGCAGATCCGGCGCCGTTGATGACCACCTTGACTTCTTCTATTCTCTTGCCTACCACTCGCAGCGCATTGATCATTGCCGCACCAACAACGATGGCTGTGCCATGCTGGTCGTCATGGAACACGGGAATATCGCAGATTTCCTTCAGCCGGCGTTCAATCTCAAAGCAGCGCGGCGCAGCAATGTCCTCCAGGTTGATGCCTCCGAAAGAGCCGGAGATCAGATAAATGGTGCGCACAATTTCGTCCACATCCTTCGAACGGATGCAGATGGGGAAGGCATCTACATCACCGAAAGACTTGAACAGAGCGCACTTACCCTCCATGACCGGCATGCCGGCTTCCGGGCCAATGTCGCCCAGGCCAAGTACAGCTGTTCCGTCTGTAATTACGGCCACAAGGTTATGTCTGCGGGTCAGTGAGAACGATTTGTCATAATCCTTCTGGATCTCCAGGCAAGGCTGCGCCACGCCGGGCGTATAGGCGAGCGACAGGTCTTCCTTGTTCTGAACCGGCACGCGGGAAATAACCTCGATTTTGCCTTTCCATTCTCCGTGCAAGCGCAAAGATTCCTCAGCATAGTTCATGCAGGACACCTCCTATGAGATTATTGGTTACAACAATTATACATGGAACAACCGGAAATTGCAATGCCAAATCGAACAAATCTGACCATGCCGGTGAACCCTGGTGGACCACAAGGATGCAACGGGGCAGGAGACGGTATCAGGCGGAACTGCATCGTAAATGCCGAACAGCAAACACAGCCGGCAAACTGTACAGCACTGCCGAAACTGCTTGAAGCTGGGAATGTATGCTTATGCTGAAAAGCCATACAGAAAAACCCCGCCGCAATATCGGGCGGGGAGAAAAAACAGCAGTGGTTACTTCATCTTAATCAAGCGCGACGGCTGACCCACCTTTCAAGCAGCGGAATATGAAATGTGTTTCCTTTCCATGCGCTGCTCATCATGCGGACACGCAGAATGAGCAGGCCGATGGCAAAAGCAATATACAAAAGCCATGCAACAAGCTGTACGGCATATCCGAATACAGGCACACGCCCTATCAGCAGAGCAGAAATGACAAGAATTGCGCCGACAACGATGTGCGCCAGCATAAGGGCCAGCGACTGAGCGGCATACTGTCTCATCGCACGGCTCTCATCCTCATTGAACCATACAAACAGGCCAAAGAGTCCGCTGGCCGCACAAAGAGTGCAGACAAGTCTCACCGTCCTGTTGGTGGCAATGACCTCGCCGTGGAGGTCTTCCTGCCTTGTTGAATGCTGCTCACAGGACATTCTTGCTGCCGCCGCCTCCCTTGCTGCCTTTGGCCCCTTTGCTGCCGCCAAGCTGAACAGCTGTCAGAATATTGGATGTAAAGGCATAATTTCTGTTGTTTTTGTCTTCCCTTGCGCGGATGGCGAACTCGACCATCCGATCGATCAGCCTGGTATAGCTGATACCGGCATTTTCCCACAGATAGAACGCAAGGGAGCCCGGTATGGTATTGATCTCGGTGATGTACAGCTTCTCTGTTGCCTTGTCAAACATGTAATCAATCCGCACTACGCCTTTACAGTCCAGCAGGCGGAAAATACGGCAGGAGAGCGCCTGGATTTCATCTCTCGTAGCGTCATCAATCGGCGCCGGAAGAATACGGCTGAGCGAAGCCATTCCTTTGCTGCCGCCGGACCGCAGGTATTTGTCCTTGAAGTCCAGAAGGTCATCCTCAGCTACGGTGACAGGCATCTCGATAGGGGAGGGAAGCACTTCGTCATCATATCCGAGCACTGAGCAGTTGAGTTCCATAGGATGATCCAGCCCTTTTTCCACCAGCACACGGCGGTCGTAGTCAAAAGCCAGGGTAAGGCTGTCACTCAGCTCATCCCGGTCATTTGCCCGGCTGACACCGATAGAAGAACCCAAATTAGCCGGCTTGACAAAAACAGGATATCCTAAATTTGCCTCCACATCATCCAGCACATCCGCTTCATCATGCTCAAAGCGCGTTCTCGTATACCATGTACCGGGCAGCACCGGAAGATCACAGCCGCGAAAGAACTGCTTCATCATGATCTTGTCCATGCCGATCGCACTGCCTGCAACACCGGTGGAGGTGTAGGGCAGATTGGCCAGCTCCAGCAGTCCCTGCAGTGTACCATCCTCCCCATGCAGTCCGTGCATGACCACCACGCAGACATCCATACGGGCAACCAGCTTCTCATGGGGGTGATCGAAGGGGCCTTTCCCTTCAACAAAAGTCAGCAGTGCACCGCTGCCGGGATGCAGATCAAGTGTCACCGGGGTGATGCCGCCCTTTGGAGTGAAGTTCACATAGGTCCGGATATCTCTCAGTTCTTTCCCCGTATACCATGTTCCGTCTTCATCTATATACACGGGAATCACGTCATAGCGGTCCGTGTTGACATGGTTCATCAGCTGTACCGCACTGATGATGGCAACCTCCCGCTCGCAGCTGCGGCTGCCAAAGATAACACCCAACTGTATTTTTTTCATCAGGCTTGCCTCCTGCAGCTGTCAGTTCTCGCTGTAATTATCCGGAAGGTCATTTTCAAACAGCACCGTATCACCGGCATGTGCCAACTGCGCCAAATGCTGCCTGGCCTCCTGCAGTGAAGCAACCGTGTGCACCTGCTGCTCGTCGAATCCCGCACTGAGCAGGCCGTCCCTGATGGGAGCGGTGTGCCGGGGGCCGATCAGAATCACCTGATCAGCGCAGGCGGCCATGTGCTCACCAAAGGTACGGTTTAAGGCCTCCTCGTCTTCCCCAAGCTCGACCATGCCCGGTGTGACGACGATTCTGGAGGAAGGGAACGCTTTGAGAACCTGAAGTGCAGCATCTGTACCGTGTGGATTTGCGTTGAAAGCGTCATCGATCACAGTGATGCCGTCTGCTGACGGTATTAGCTGCAGACGGTGTTCCACAGGGCGGACACGCGAAATGCCACGGCGAATCTCTTTCAGGCTCAGCCCCAGCTCGAGCGCCACAGTGGCAGCCAGCAGAAGATTTTTGATATTGTGCTCACCGAGCAGGCGTGTCTCGCAAGTCACTTTTTCACCAGGCGTGCAAAGAGTAAAGGTTGACCCGGCAGGGGAGACGTTGACATCTTCTGCCCATACGCTGCTGCCATCCACCTTGTGGAGCGAGGCAAGCCGCTTTTCCTTTTCCGTCCCGTCATAAAGCTCCCTGCAGATGCCTCCGTCCTCGAGGAAAAAGGCAACCCCATCCTTGGGAAGGCTCCGAATCAGATCATATTTCGTCTTTTTGATATTCTCCAGCGTTTTGAAGGTTTCAAGATGCTGCTCGCCAACGGAGGTCAACACGCCGTAGCTGGGATGAACAAGGCGGCAAAGCTCGCGTATATCGCCGCGATGGCGTGCCCCCATTTCCGCAATGAATATCTGATGCGCAGGCCGGAGCTGCCCGCGAATCACGCGGGACAGCCCCATCGGTGTATTATAACTGGAAGGAGTGGCGCACACCTGATACTTTTCAGAAAGAATGGTGGCGAGAATAAACTTGACACTTGTTTTGCCGTAGCTGCCGGTGATGCCAATTTTCACCAGGTCTGTTCTCTGGCGAAGGACTCTCTGAGCATCGCGAAAGTATAGATGCCTGATCAACAATTCCATCGGCCAGGCAACAAACGCGGCTGCAAGTACCCATACAGGCAGCAGGAGGGGGTAGATGCAAACAACAGGCATTGCGGGCAGGGAACAGCACAGCAGTGCCATGCCGGAAGGCAGACCGCAGAGCGCACAGAGCACAGTCAGCAGCAGCAGATGAACAAGAAAAGTTACCGCATACAGCCGCTTCATGCGAACAGTAAGCACAAACGGTTTCTTTTCTGCCGCCCTGGCCGCGCTGCGGCGCAGCAGAAGGCCTGCGCAAATCATCGCAGCCAGACAAAAGCATACGGCTAGCACCGGATACTGTGCCATCACATTTGTATCCAGAAGGATGACAGTCACAGCCAGCGCAAGCACCAGGCCCGGAAAGCAGGTTTTTTTCCAGTTTCTTACTGTTGTGTGAAGATATCCGCGGAACTGATAGTTCTCCAACTGATAATAATGGAATAACCTGCGGCTGGCTAAAGTACAGGCAATCGCCAGGCCAGTGATGAGCAGGAAAAACAGTGCATCCATAGAGAATCCTCCGGTGCTGTATACCGTTTCATGCAGGCACAGCAGAACAGCTTTCTTCCATGCAGGAAACCATTGCCATTTCAAAAAGGATAGAAACACCGCAAGCATCGCTGATGAATGCTTGCCAGAGGAAGAATAACACAAAAAGCCGAAAATGAACAGGGCCAAATTGGCACTCCAGAATCAGATCCAATGATTGTATGCCGCGACGGTGCCGATGAAATTGACAGCCGCGCCAAACGCAAAGTAGGGGAGAGTATAATACATTGCGCTTTTAACGGCCTGCTTGCGCCTGATCATTCCCCAGAAGATCCAGGGCATCACGTCCAGCAGATAGCGGTTGCCAAAGTGCCATCCGCCAAGTGTGCGATGGCAGCAGATGATGCAAATGTAAAGGAGTGTCAGCAGGGTATTCAATATTCCAATCACCCTGTCTCTTCGATCTGGGCCGGGAGAAATCATATGACAGGCGCACACCGCCGCTGCGGTTAAAAAAATAGGATTGACAAGATAAAACGCGGTGCCATTTACAATTGGCCAGGACAAGCGGCCGTCTGCTGACTGAATGGACGGCAGTGTCACAAGCCTCAGCAGGTTCGGAAGGAAATAGCTCGGATGAAACTGTCCGGTCGAAATGCGGGTAAATTCGGGTAAATAATTATGTCCGAATTCCAGCGGATTGCCGAAGCGTGCCATGTTGAGCCACATGAAACTTCCGCCAATGGCTGCGGGCAGCAGTGCCCAGTACCACCGGCGCGCAACCAGCAAGAGGGGAGTAGAGACAGTATCGCGTTGGCGCTCAGTGCGGTACAGCATCACCAGCAGCACCGGAAGATACAGTGCCTGCATGGGACGGCAGCCAACCGAGCAAGCCCATGCAGCCAGTGCCGCCGTACCGCGGCCTTTGCGTGCATGATACAGCGCAGCCATAGCCAGTGTCCAGGAGAGGTTCTGCGCGATAAACCACACGTATCCATTGACTGAAATAAAAAGCCAGCCGTTGGCAAGGTATAGAAACAGAGTCCAGAAAACCGTGCTTCCTGTGCTGAGACCCATTGTCCTGCAAAGCCCACAGCAGTGCCAAATACCAATCAGCGCAACAAGCAGCGCCAGCATGCTGTCCGGTGTTTGCACGCCGAAAATGGCAACAAAGGGGAGCAGCAGATAGGACGGAAAAGGCGGAAAGCTGACATAATACTTGCCCTGATAGATAGCCAACTCAAGCCATTCATAATCAGTGCCAAGGTCCAGCCTGCCTTCCAGCCAGGCCTTCGCCTGCAATGAATAGCTGTTATACTGATTCAGCCTGCCCAGCGGCCATTGGCCTGTGAAGGCGGCAATTGCGAGCATAGATAACACAATACAGGCCGCACAGGTTAAAAAGGCCCGCGCCCCCGCCAATCTTTTCATTGTCCTGATCACCTGCCCTGGCTGAAGCCGATTGTCAGCTCAATGCCTGCTTCTGGGATACATCGTGCGCAGCTGCTTCAATGCGGACATTGCATATGCCACAAGCGCGCACAGATTGAGTATCACCGCCGCCCATAGCAGCCAAATATCCGCCGGAAAGCCCAGGCTGACCAGCTGTGGGTGGAAAAATGCGGCAATCAGCGCTGCAAAAAAGACCACTGTTGCTGCTTTTCCAATAAACATGCTGTATACAACAACTCCATGCCGCAGCATAAAAATGCCGCCCAGAATCATGAGTGCTTCCTTCACCGCGATGATGCACAGTGCTGCCCACGGAAAAACGCCCTTTAAGCAGTGGCATAGCAGCGTGGTCAGAACCATCAGTTTATCCGCCAGCGGATCCATCAGTTTGCCAAAACTGGTAATCTGGTTGGTTGCCCGTGCAATGCGGCCGTCCGCGAAGTCCGTTACGGCAGCGACGATGAATACAGCAAGCGCCGGCATGCTATAACCGTTCATATAAAGTATGGCAAATACAGGTACTAACAAAAGCCGTACGATCGTCAGTATGTTTGGCAGGTTCCACATATCCCGTGTCAGTTCCCGAAGCTTTTCTTTCAAGGCATATGCCTCCTTTACCAGCATCTGTTGCAGGCCGCAGTCAAGTCGCTGCTGTGCGGCGCAGTCTTTGCCCCTGCTATGAGACCTGTCAGCAAAGACGGCCTCTTACATACAGGGGATCATCCTGCCACAGAACCGGAGCGGAAGCTTCGAGACTGCAGCGCACATCAAGTATTCGCTGGTTGCTGCTGCCCCTGAAACGCAGCGTGATGTCATGCAATGCTTCTATATATTCCCCGTCCACGAGAACATCTATGCATTCAAGCAGCGATGTGGTAATGTCTGTACGGCAGCGGGACAATTGGTCTCCACAGAGCTCTTCCCATGTGTAGCCCGAATAGCACCACACCGTTTTTCCGGGGCATGCAGCCAGAAATCTATGGAGAAAGCCAAGAAGCGCAGGCTGATTCTCCGGCTCCATTGGCTCTCCGCCCAGCAGAGACAGGCCACTAATAAAGGGTGTCATGCTGTCAATGATTTGCTGCTCCGTCTGCCCTGTAAAAGGCAGCCCATAGGCGAAATCCCAGGCAACGGAATTAAAACAGTTCGGGCAATGATGCGTGCAGCCTGATACGAAAAGGCTCGTGCGGACACCTGGACCATTGGCGATGTCGCAGTACTTGATCGTGGCGTAATTCATAACAACCTCAATGACACAGCATTCACTTTTTTTCAACGCGAAGTATAGCACATCTGGAGGTAAAAGTGAAGAGTATTGGCACTGCAGCATCAGACGCCGCAGCGAAGCCATGGTGCAGTATTCTTGTAAAGAAATCAAGTCCATGCTATACTGAATGCGCTTAGCGTGTTGTGACGAATGTCTGAAGCAACAAAGCCATCCTGCGCCTGTGATCAAAGGTTATGAAAAGAGGAGAGTCATGGTACGAAAGATAACCTGCTGCGAAAAAACAGACAGGCGTGGCGCACTCAAGGCGCCATTCACCGCCGCGATCATCTCAGACCTACACAACGGTCCCTTTGATGACATCCTGCAGGTGCTTCAGCATGTCGATGCCATTCTCGTGCCCGGTGACCTGCTGAATCGCCACGAGCAGACATGGGATCATGTAAAGGATTTCCTTGCCGAGGTTCCCCTGATTGCCCCGACTTATTTTTCTGTCGGGAATCACGAACGTTACAGTGTCAATTCAGATGCTTTTATGACCATGGCACGAAACAGTGAAATGATCTGCATTGATCATAGAATAATCCGGTTGAGAGACGATCTCGTCATCGCGGGCATACCTTCACAGGTGCAGGTATCCGGCACCTCCCATCGTCTGCTGCAGCGTTTTTCACAGGCCCGCGGTTTCCGACTGCTGCTGTGTCATCATCCGGAGTATTATCCAAGGTTTATTCAGGGACACGGTGTCGACCTCACTGTCTCAGGTCATGCCCACGGCGGTCAGATTCAGCTGTTTGGCCGCGGCCTGTTTGCTCCGGGTCAGGGACTGTTTCCTTCGTTGACCGCGGGGTTTTATGATGGCGAAGCGCTGCTGATCAGCCGAGGCATGACCAACAACGTCATGGCGCCAAGGTTCCGAAATCCATGTGAACTGATTCTTCTTCGGTTGGTTCCCGCAGACAAATAATGTGCTATTGCTTATTCATCGGGTGTCGTCCAGTCAACGAGCTTCGCTGCTTTTTCGCGCTGTTCTTCAGCAGTATGCACATAATGCTTCTGTGTGGTGTTGACATTGGAGTGGCCAAGCACATTGGCTACCAGATTGATATCACCGCTGGCTTCGTACAGGGCGGTACCAAAGCTGGAGCGCATCTTATGCGGACTGATTTTATGCTTATAAGGCACTGCAATCTGTCCGTATTTTTTTATGATATATTGTAATGCCCGTGTAGTTAAGCGTTTTCGCTGAAGTGACAGAAATAGGGCGTTTTCCGATCCCAGAGCGGGTACAATTGTTTCACGAACAGCCAGATAATCGGCAAGGGCGCGCTCCACGTCTTCATTAAAGTATAAGGTCATCTCCTTGCCGCCCTTTCGGGAAACGACAAAGCTCCTGTGCTCCATATTGATATGTGAAAGATCCAGCCCGACCATTTCGCTTGCGCGGATGCCGGTTCCGAGCAGCAGGCAGAGAATGGCGGTATCCCTGGCTTTTGTATGAGCAAGATACTTTTTTTGATTCTCAGGCATGCCATCGCAGGTGTTTACGGCATCAATCATCTGATCAATCTCTTCACGGTTCAGATAGATGATTTCTTTTTTTGCCGCGCTTGGCACACTCAGCTTTTCCGTGATATTTTCGCTGATTAAATCATGCAGATACAGATACCTGAAGAAAGCACGCAGAGATGAAATCTTCCGTCCGAGACCAGCTTCAGCATTTGTCACATAATGCGCTTTATGTGCTGACACTCTATGAGCTGAACCTGTGCTTTCACTTTGACTGCGAGCATCCGGTTTATCGTAGAGCATCAGATACTCCTTATACGCCTCAAAATCGCGCAGAGTCAGCTTGTTCAGTTCATCAGGTGTAATCTGGTATGGCTGCAGGTCAGCAAAAGCCGGAAGCTCACGCGGAAGGAAACAAAAAAATGTACGCAGGTCTTTAATATACTCCAGCCGCGTCAGATCCGAACGTTCCGTGATCAGGCTCCGCATAAAGTCTGTAACGCACGCTGGAAGCTCACGCTGCAACTGACGTATTTTTTCCTCATTTTCAATCTTGCGCTGACGCAGGTAATCATTCGCCATCGTCCGAAACTCCTTACTGCATATTGGCTCTCCATTTATACTCCACATTCTCGAAAATGTCAATATCTTTTCCGAAAAGAGACATTTTCGGAAAAGATATATCTTCTTCGAAATAAGGGGTGATTGTGTTATTGTTATTTTGTTTTATTACATCAATTTTTGAAATATCACATACATTTTTGAAATAGGTGGTTTTAGCTTGCATTTTGTACATCAATTTATGAAATGAACACGCATTTTCATACATGATTTTTTGAAATAGACTTTCATTTTTTTCGGCTTCTTGCATTTTTTTGCCCCCCTGAAGCATTGATTGCCTGATCATCACATCGAAAGTGTAAATTTCTGAATTCATTAACGAAACAGCAAAATGTTGCTTTAAGTAACATTGCATCCTCTTTGACAGGCCCTTGAAACGGTATTGATTTTTTTTCTGTTGCGCGACAATGTATAATAACACTATACGTTTTCTTGCACAAGAAGATTGTCATCGAGCAATATGTTTTGAAACCTTTACCGTTTTCACAGTCCTACATATTGTGACTGTACAACACATACCTTTTATGTTATAATACTCTCACCAAATCTTCTCGGAAGGGGGGGGAATCATAGATCGAAGCGGTGGCTGTATGGGCTGTCACGCAATTCCTCAGCAGAGACAAACCGCGGCATTACTGACACTGTTGGCGTAGGCACTTTCGTCTTGTCCTGTGCCACTGACCGGCAGTCGCCTGTGAGTCATCAGTTTTCTCCGCGTCGTGTGCCTACCACTATATATAGATTACTCAGACTTCCCACATAGGAAATAGCCTTCGAACCTAGAGAATTCTATAAGGAC
>CAMJPQ010000051.1 GCA_946407745.1 uncultured Clostridia bacterium | reverse complement strand
TGATGTTATACTTCCAGCTGTCGAAGGTCTCCATGGCCTGCTTCAGCGCAGCGCCTACCACGTACACCTTCGCGCCGGAATCTTTCCGCAGCAGGCTCAGCCCCCAGGCCAGCGCCGCCACGAATAGCGTCTTGCCGTTCTTTCGTGGAATGAAGATAAACGCCTCGTTGACCAGCAGCTTCTCCGTGCCCTTGTGGTAGAAGATCAGCATGCCGTACACGCACATCTTCTGCCATGGCTCCAGCTTCAGCTTCTGCCCCCGCAGCGGCGTCGCGTCCAGCGCTTCGCCCTGTCGATGATGGAAGGTCGCTTCGATTATTCCGATGACGAAGTCCGCGTCCCGCGTCCGGATGTCCAGATCCTTCCGCTGGCAGAATTTTAAAAGGCGCTGGCATGCCAGCACCCGATCTTCGCCCGCGATAATCCGCCCTTCGGCTACATCGTGGGCATATGCGAAGACCTCGTCCGCGTACTTTCCGACGATCTTCTTCCCGTTACAGTCGCGTCCGATCTTATCCGGCTCGGCGCTCTCCCGACCTTTTTCGTTCCGGTCAGCTCCGGCCTGCTTCCTCGTATCCGTCACTTCGCATCACAAGCCCACACCGCCATTTTTCTTTCCTCCGTGCTTATCCACATGATTTCCACAAGCTGCAGCATGCCGCGATACATCCCGCAGCCGGATCCGCATCAGCCAGTCTTAAACAGCTTCAGCTCGCCCAGCGCCAGGGCCAGCGGATCGTCTTCTGCCTGGGGCTTCTTTCCCAGGGCGCTCTCGTTAATCTTCCGGATCGCCTGTGGCGTCAGTCCCAGCTCCCGTTCCATGTCCAGGATCGTCTTGTCGATGAAGTCGATCTCCACCAGCAGCGGATTCTTAGCGGCATAAGAATTGCCGCCCTTATTCACCTGCATGATGATCGCATGCCCGCCGCTCTTCCGAAAATCGTCCTTCGTTTTTTCTCTCCGGACATAAAGCTCCGCCAACCGGTAGATCATGCTCTCGAATTCTTCCCGGTACGTGCCGACGCCCCGGCACGCTGCCCTGATCTTCTCCCGGAATCCCTTCTCGGTCGTAACCTTCACGCCGTCACCTCCAAGCCGGATCAAATTTCCAACTGTTGGAAATTTCAGCTCAAAACCTGTCTCCGGATCCTTAACCCCTCGGCCTATAATTTCTCGCCGTGTATATAAATGACGCCCCCCGCCGGTGCAGAAACCCCCAACGCCGAATTTTCCGACCCGGGGGGATAGGTTATCGCGCCCGTGCGCCCGCGCTCGCGAATCAACTGCCCACTATCTCCAGTAGTGCCCATGCTCTCCGCCTTTTTCCGGGTGCTTCTTGTTATGGCATTTCTCGCAAAGCGCCTTTCCGTTGCTCACCACATATTGCAGCTCAGGGTATTTGTCCCTTGGCTTTTCGTGGTGCGCCGTCGTAGCCCTGACTGGCTGGCCGTCTTTATCCAGGCGTCCGTATCGTTTGCACTCCTCGCAGAGATAGCCAGCTCTCTTCAGCACCTTCTCTGCCCATTCTTTGTGGCGCTTCTGGTGGTAATACTTGTCATTCGGCATTTTCTTTCCCTCTGCGGATCGTTCCACGCTGCCCACCCCAAACGCTCTCGCGCTGCGTCTCCCGTCTGCCTGAGGAAAGAAAAAGCCAGGCAGCTGCCAAACGATCCAACAACAAAGGACGCCACCTTTCGGCAGCGCCCTCACATGATTTTTGCTGATTATATTTTAGCAACCGGTTTTTGTCACGTCAATGTATCATACATTACTTTTTCTTTTTCCGGCTTTCGGTCGCCCGCTCGCCCCATGTTTTTCCTTGCTTTGAGCGATCTAAATTTTTTATTTCAAGTGCCTCCGATTTTGTGTCAGGTTTTCCTTTTGAAACAGGCCCGCGTGCTTTATAGACTGCGCCTCCCGGGTTAAAACCCGTAACCGATTTTTTGCGCTCATCCTCGTCCATTCCGATGTACCGCAGCGTGACCATCTGGCTGGTGTGGTTGAACCACTGCCGCAAGATCTCTAAATCCTTATTCTGCTTGTAGTGCCAATACCCGAAAGTCTTCCGCAGCGTGTGACAGCCGATGTGATCGCCCAGGCTAAACAGGACAGCAATTCTCCTGATGTCGTTGTAAGCGTTTCGCCTGGTCATGGGCTGCTGGATGCTGCCAGCCTCTCGTGCCTTCCTGCTGGGAAAAAGATAATCGTCTGGATCCATGTCCCGGCACCTGTCCTGGATGATCTCCCGGATCCTGACGTTCAGCGGGATCCGCGTCGTCTTCCCGGTTTTCTTCTCGACGGTCTCGATCCACTCACCACATACATTCTTCTTCCGGAGCCTGATCATGTCGCTGATCCGCAGGCCGGTGTTGATCCCGATCTCAAACAGCAGGAACATTCTTTCGCCATGCCAGTCCGTCAGCGCAGCCAGGCCCTCTCGGATTTCTTTCAGCTTATCCGGGTCTTTGATCGGTCGAACCTTGTTCATATGCTCACCCCGTTACAAATCCAGATGAAAACCGCGATCGTGCAGCCACCAGACCGATTCTTTGAGCAGGTCTGCCGGGCAATCTCTCCAGTGCACTCTTGCCTTGTGGATGCTGATCCTGATCACTTCCGCGTCGGCTTTATCTGCGCTCTTGTTTCCCGCCCTGATTAAGTGCTCACGCATCTGCTCGATGTCACCACTCAAGAGAGCTGCATTGCGTTTCTCCAGGAACTCCTTCGTGGTTTTATACTTTTTCAGCTTCGCCATGGTGTTTCCTCCCGTTCCTGTTTCGTCGGTTCTCCGTTCCAGAACCGCCACCAGCCGTCCGCCTGCGGCTTCATATCCTCCTCAAAATCCTCATACACGCATGTGTCCTCTGATACCAGTGTCCCGTCCGCGCACTTCATGGATGCCATAAGCGATGTCGCTTCGCCTTCTTCGGCATTATAGAACTCGATCCACACGATGCTTGTCCTGGGCAGCTGCCGGATCTCATCCGCAGTCAGTAGCCTGGCCATGTTACCCACCTCTTTTTCTTTCACACAATTATACACTGAATACTATTTTCTTATTCTTTCCGGTCACCCGGCTTCTCTTCATCATATTATAGGAAGTAAACCATCCAAATTTGCCCGTTTTCCCGGTCTTTTCCTTCAATTCGATGCAAACGGAAAACATCTTGATTTCTAAAAAAATAAAGGTCTACTTGATCGACCTAATCGTCATCATGATCTCTATCACCTGTGCATGGGTAACGTTAGCAAAGAACATTGCGCTTTCTTTGCTGTGTGTTGTCCATGCTTCGTCTGGCGATGCAATCCAGCTCGCCTTTTGTTTTTCATATTTCAACAAGAATTTATTGCCCTTTTTGACGCCGTAGAACTTCCAGTCGCTCTCCATGCTCATTCATCTCTCCTTGTCAATGGTACATGCCTAACAATTTTGTGTGGCCCTCCCTGGGCTTCAAGCACTCTATAATTCCAGGAAAGACCGGCCCGACTCAAACTGTCATACCAGTCACCGCAGCCCATATCGCAATCATGGCCATTTACTAAAAAGTCGCAGTAAAACTTATAATCGAACCCTCTCTTTGGATCCCATGTGCAACCAAGGCGCGGTGTGTCTCCGCAATACGGGCATTTTAGCAGTTTCTCTGTAAACCTCCGTTGCCACGAAAATAACGGATCAACCCGGCTATCGTATCTCCTTCTGCGTCGTTCTTCTCGTTTCTGGCAGTCTTCCGCTGTCAGTTCCAGGACGTGATGCACAACGGTTAATTTCCTAAGTTGACCCATATCGCTCAGCCTCCTTCATAACAAATCCGCGCATGAATGTCCCACACTTCGGGCACGCCACCGGCAGGCTGTGCCGGTACATATACACCTTCTTGCTCAGGCTGTACCCGCAGCGCTCACAGTCCACTTTCTCGTCTTCCTGTCCGTAGTTGGACATCAGCCAGCTGAACGACTTCTCTCTGGGCATTTTTAACCCGTCTTTATCCCATTTTCCCAGCACCATCATTTCACCTTCGCTTTCTGCACGTGATACCTGACCAGCTGCGCGTTTACGCCAAAGGCTCGCCCGATTTCTGCCCAGCCTTTTCCTTGCTCGGCCATGGCAGTCATCTCTTGAACCTGTTCCTTCGTCAGCTGCACGCGTTCCACACTGCCGATCCTGCGCTTGACTGCTTTCTCTGCCTGCCGCTTCTCTACGGCCCGCATGCAGTGCCAGCTGCACAGCGCCTTTTCTTTACTCTTGTAGGCCCACGCCTCCATGTCCACCACGCAGAAGCTCTTCCCGCATTCCGGGCATTTTCGCTCCGTCAGCCAGTGCGCCCCGGCGACCTCAGACGATCCCGGCAAGCTCGTTTTCTTCTCGCCGTCTGCGCCTTGCTTCTTCTGCCGCATGATAGTCCTCCGCCACATCCCCGGATCCATACAGGCCGTTCCGGCCCGCCCGGCTGTCATACTCGACCTGGTACTGATCTGCCTGGTAGGGCGTCCGCACCTCGTTTTCCCGCCATTCCTCCAGAATGCTGCAGGTCAGTTCGACGGGATTCCTGGCTCCGTTCTCTGCAGCCTTCCGCATCGCCAGGTAAACCATTTCAGTACCGAAACCCATGCGCCAGCTTGCGACGGTCAGCCTTTCGCCCTCTGCCGGGTATGGCAATCTCCCGAATGCCCTACTGAACCCGCCAACGATCAGCCGTACGCGCTCGTCCCGATCCGCGATTGGATCCTCATCCACGTCACTCTCGCGCACGCCCGCGCCCGCGCGGATGTCGTCGACATCATCGTCGTCTTCATCCATATGTCTTTGGTTTAGGTTTACCCCTTGTTTATGTTTATAAATAATGCCCCCTGTGCTGCCCCTGTCGTTGCCCCCTGTGTTGCCCCATTCGTTGCCCCCCGTGTTGCCCCCTGTGTTGTCCGTTTTAAACGGATAACATAGGGGATAAAACCAGTTTATCTTGTATTCCGGCGCGGCTTTGTTCCGGCTCCCGTTTCGAAAGTCGATCAACCCTCGCTGCTTCAGGCTGTTCCGCGCCCTGGCCATCGCGTCCCATTTAATTGGGAGATACGTGAACATACGGTCATTGGTGATCCGGATAAACCCGTCCGGCCATTCGTTGCCTTCTGCGCGCTGGTTGAAAATGTGCACCAGCGCGTACCACAGAAGCTGCTCGTTTGGCGTGAGCCGTTCATCGGCGGCGTACTCAATAAACCGTTCGTGTTCGCGAACGTAATTGACCTGCATTTTTCTTTCCTCTTTCCCTATAGAAAATCCGCGATGCTCATCTGTCCGGGCAGAGCCTTCATGCCCCCCCCGTCCTCCGGCATCTTCGCGGCCCTGATTTTCTTGCCGCAGCCGCTGCAGAAGATTCTCTCCTCGATCCGGCAGCTCATGATCGCGTTGAAGCACTCCACGACCCACTCCGCCCCGGCCTGATCGCCGTTTGCCCTGGCTTTCTCTTCCAAATCGTTAATCCTCCTCAGCGCTTCCGTCCGCCTGATAAGCCTGGCCACACTCCATCACCTCCTCTCTGATCAGCCCGGCCTGCGCCGCCAGGAAAGCTGCGCGGATGATATAACGATCCTGCCGCAGCTTGACAGTCTGCCTGCTGCAGCCGCTGATCCGCGCCAGCTCCGCCTGGCTCAGTCCGTTCCCGTAGATCATGCTGGTCACATAGCCCTCGTTCGTGTCCTCCGGGTAGATCTTATCCATTTGCTTCCAGACCTTCTCCCAGGCCATGACCCGCTCCAGCCGCTTTTCTGCTCGCAGGATGGCCAGCGCACCGCGCTCCGTCCTGCTCCCAGGCGTGCCTCTCTTTCCGCCGCCTCCGGCCCCGGCAGGCGCGGAGATATCCATGGCCCTGGCTTTCGCCCTGGCCACCGCTTCTTCAGCTCTCCTCAGCGCTATTCCCCGCTGCCGGAGCTTCTTCTCCACGGTCAGGTAGACCGTGTCCGGAATCAGTCCCATTTTCCGCAGTCCTCCGTGCAGGCAGCGGCGATATGATCATTCCGTACTGGATGCACCGAATGCACCCTGGAATGTGGCTCCGCCGTTTCCATTCGCAAGTCCAGCATTTTCTTTCCTCGTAACATTTAAGTCCCACCAGCCGCGCGGTTCTTCTCCCGGCATTTCATCGCCAGGCGTATGTCCGCCCATCTGCTGATCTGGCTCTCGACGGCCTGCCGCGCGATGGCGGGCACGTCGTGCAGGTCTTTGACGCCGTATCGCTTCAGCACGGCCTTCTTAATGGCCCCGCTGATGGCCCGTCGTGATCCCTCGTCCTTCAGCTCGTATTTCTCACAGTATTCCATGCTCCTGTTTCTGATCAGGATCTGAACGGCCTTCACCTCATCGTGGCTCAGCGTCACCAGCCGCTGCTTTTCCTCCAGCTCGTCCAGCCGGTTCTGCATCTGGAGCATGATCTGGCCCATCTGCGTCAGGTAGCCGCCCAGCTGCGCCACGCTTTTTTGCATGGCCAGAGCTATCTCGTTTTCAGCCGTGCCTCCGGGCAGATCATCGAATCCGTGAATCCTCTCCCGGCTTCCACCGACGGCCAGATAGTCGACGTTTTTGCTCATATAACCGCCCCCTCTGCCGTCTGCACGTTCGCCAGGGCCGTTGTGATCGCTTCGCACCAGATCCGCAGCCGCTCCACGTCACGCAGCACCTTCTCCGCGTCCCGCATCAGCCTGTCAGGCCGCACGGCCATCAGCTCGCACTGCATCAGGAAGGTCTTCATCGCGAAGTGCATCTTCTCATATTCGCTGGTGCCGTTCTGGGCGTTTTCGGCCCTGGCTTCCTCCAGCTCGGCTTCTGCCGCGCTGGCCCTCTCTTCCGCTTCCGCCGCCGCTTCCATCAGCTCCTGGGCGTTTCTTCTGGCTTCCTCCAGCTCGTCCTTCATGCTCTGATAGTCGCCGGGAACCACTTCCACCTCGACCCGGTTGTTCTCCGCCGTCAGCAGCTTGGCCCGCAGCTCGTCCCTCTCTTCCATGATCTTCAGCCCGGCCTTATGCTGATCGTCCGCCAGTTGCTTCAGATACCTGATCTCCTTTTCGATCTTCTCCCGTTCTTCCTCGCGGGCTTCCCGGTCACAATCCCGAAGCATTCTCTGCGCTTCTTCTTCCTTTTCGTCCAGCAGTCCGGACAGTCGCTCTGCTTCCTTCTCCGCTCGCTCGGCCCGGTTGCTCTCAATATTCGCGGCTTCCGCCGCCTTGTTCCGCTCCTCGGTCAGCCTCCGGATCTCAGCCGCGCTCATGTCTTCCGCAGCCGCCGCCAGCTCCTCCCGTTCCTCCGGCGGCGCAGCCAGCAGCGCCAGGATCTTTGTATATGGCAGCTGGGCCATGCGGCTGTCTGCCCCGACTTCCCGCGCGATCCGCATGTAGTTCGCCGCCGTGCTGGCGGAAAACCCGATGTCCCGCAGGAAGGGGAGCCACTGCCCGTGCTCGCATGCGTCCTTTGCCTCGATCAGGTCGTTTCCGATCTCCAGCGCGTTGTAAACCATGTTCCGCATCCGCATCCGGATCCCGGCCTTGACTTCTTCCAGTGTCCTCCCGCTCATCGTTTTAATCTGTGTGTTCGGCATATATACCACCTCTCCGTTGTATTTTCGGCCCTCTCAGGCCGTAGTCCGGGCGCCGGAATCGAACCGGCCCGCCGGGTATGCCATTCCCGGCAGAAAAACCTTTACCCGGTAAGCTGGCGGGTTTTATCCCGCCGCTGCCCGCGCCTTTGCCTCAGCGTCCATAAATGCTTCCGCAATTCGGTTCAGCCTGTTCATGATCTCCCCGAAACGGATCTGATCCCCGATGTCCTCGGAGTATTCAAACCGGATCTCTCCGGTCTCCCGGCTGACCGTCGCGCAGATCGGCACCGGCGCGGTTGCCTTCTTCGGCAGCTGCTTTTCTTTCAACGGTCAGCCCTCCTTTCTTATTTCATCTCCCTCAGCTGCCCCGCAGCCGGGTTAAACAGCATCATCGTCCCGCCTGTGATTTTCGCGGCCCACCGGGCCTTCTCCATTTCCCTCGTCCGCCAGGCGTCGTAGCAGCTGTCGCTCCACCGAAGCTCCCGTGTCCCCAGGATCGCCCCGACCAGGTATTTGCCGTCCTTCCGGATGACCAGGCACGTCAGCTTTCGAATGTCAATCTCAGACAATCTCCAGGCTCATCAGAAAGACCGCTATTTCCTCGATCTGCTCGTCGATCTTCTGGGCCTCTTTCAGCTGGGCCTTATCGTTTGCGGTTTCGGTCTTGCTCATGGTTTCGACCACCGGCGCGCTGGCCGTCACGCTGTGCGCTCCGTTGGCGATGTGCCGCAGGTCGCTGTCCGGCAGCGTACCCTTGCCCCGACAGATCAGGCTGTACATGTAGGTCAGGCTGTGAATCAGATCCCGATACATTTTTTCTTTCCGTCCTTTCGTAAATCATGGGCGTACCATCCTGGTATTCCCTGGCATATTCCCGGTGGAAGGTCGCGCTGCAGACCCCGCCTTCCGCGAGTTCAAGCAGGTAGCAGCAGCTCGTCTTTCGGCACTCCACGTTCTTCTCCGGGTCGCAAACGTAAAGCACCGCCTTATCGTCCATCGGTCACTCCTCCGGCTCTTCCAGAGCGTTCCAGCACCCGCCGCCGTCGTCCCAGGGAAACTTGTCCTCCAGGCTGTCGGGCATGGCATTAAAGCACCGCCAGGTCTTTCCGTACTCTTCGCCCTTCACCTGGATCCTCACGCGCGTCTCTCCGTTAAACTCCCGGAAGATCAGCCAGGGCATTTGCTCATACATGAAAACCATCGGCTCCGCCTTCGACCACCAGCGCATTTGAAACCACAGGTGATCCCTCCACGGCTCCAGCGCCTGCTCTCGTGTCAGCACTTGCACTCCGTTCATTTCTTTTCCCTCCATTTCATAGATAGCAATTTTTCTTGGTGCTCCAGACATTGACGTCGATGCCTTTCTTCTTTGCGCTGCCGATGCACTGCTTTGTCCCTCTGCTCTCTTCGTCCCAAAAGTACAGGGCAGTGCCGCCGTTTTCTTTGATAAAGGCCGTCATGGCATCGTTTCGCTTCGGCCCAGCAGCTCTGCCGTACTTCTTCCAGTCGGGCTTAAATTCCATAACAGGCAAGCCGTTTTCATTCGCAAAGTCTCTGGCCAGGCTGTCAGCACCGGCGGCTCCGCCCTCGACGATGGTGATCTCAGGCTCTCCGCCGATGATTTCCCGCGTCACCAGGTTGAATGTTTCCCGGTCGTTAAAAGTGCGGCTTCCCGCGATCAGCAGATACTTCATTTTCTTTCCTTCCTCTCACTGGTTTCTGATTCCGATGATCGTGATTACTGTGTAACCTTCCTGTTCCAGCAGCTCCGCCGTTCTGCTGGCCGTCGTGCCCGTCGTGATGATGTCGTCGAAGAGAATCAGGTTCTTTTCCTTCGGCTTCTCTTTGATGGTCAGCGCCGGCTTCAGCCGGTCAGCGTTTCCGCACTGAATCGCGTCTTCGTAGAAAGGAATCTTCAGCTTCCTTGCCGTCTTCCTGGCCACCTCTGTCGCGAAGTGGTAGCCCTCGCGATGTCTCCGTCTTCCGGTGGTAATCATGGCCCAGCCGGTCGCCGCCAGGTTCCTGCCCATGGCCCCTTCGATGTATTCCGTCAGCTCACTGATCAGCTGCTTCTCGCATTTCTTGTCGTTCTTGATCTCTTCCAGCGTTTTGCCTTCCTTGCTCACCGCATGCAGCGCCGTGTACCAATGGCCGCTCTTCACTCTGGCCGTGATGTTCAGCTTCATGTCGCACCGTGCGCCCCGCGTGCTCCAGGCTTTTCCTTTGGTCTCCGTCTCTTTTCCGGTTTCTTCTTCGGCCTCCGGCTCTTCCAGGCTGCCAAACTGGAATTCCATAAACTTGATGTTCGCTTCTTCCAGCTGCAGGCTTTCGATTTCCCCGGCCACGGCCTCCAGGTTCCACTCGGAATATTCGTTCAGCCGGTTGTCCGCCAGAATGTAGGCCCGCCGCTGCGCGTCGCTCAGCCCTTCGATGAACTGGCACGGCACTTTCCTCATGCCCAGCTTCTTCGCTGCCATCAGGCGACCGTGCCCGGCGATCACGTTCATGTCGCTGTCGATCAGCACTGGGCTGATGAACCCATATTCCCGAATGCTTTCGCACAGCTTCTCGATTTGATCGTCTCCATGGATCTTCGCGTTCTTCTCGTAGGGCTTCAGCTGATCCACATCGACCTCTTCCATGCGCGTGACCTTGCCCATGCTCATCACCTCATAGCCGGTTCTTCTTCGATCAGATCGTCTGTTGTGCACTTCATAGCTGATGCCAGCTTGTAGATAGTGCCGATCGTCGGGTTAGGCACGCTTTTGCTTTCGATCATGCTGATCATGGGCTGGGGCACTCCGGAGAGCTTCGCAAGCTGCGCCTGCGTCAGCTTTCTCTTTTTCCTGTACTCCTCCACAAGTATCTTCACGGCTAACCTCCTTCCGTTATCATAACTTGGGATATAAGAATATCATTACTTGGGATATTTTGCAATAGGAAAATTTATATTTTATCCGAAATTATAATATAAGAATTTTTATGAAAGGGGGAATAAGCTCGTGGATATAGGAGAGAATATTCGACTACGCAGAGCGCAACTCAGAATGACCCAGGTCGATCTCTCTAAAAAGACAGGAATAAAACAACCTACGATCAGTGCTATTGAAAAAGGCGTGAATAAGCCTACAATAGAAACAGCCGCCCTTATTTCCGACGCCCTCGGCTGCACCGTTTCGGATCTGATAGGCCAGACAATGACAAGCGAAAGCGAAAATCCAGAACTTTCAAATTTGCTTTTAATTTTCGACCAATTAAATGATGCAGGAAAGAGGTTTCTGATCCAGCAGGCGGAATCAATTCTGCAGCAGTCAGCTTTTCGAAAAGACGGGTCTGCATCGTTGGCGACATAGCCTATATTTAATTTGGAGGTTCAAAGATGAAAAGGCTGGTTTGCGCTGTAGTATACTTTTTGATGCTCTTTCTGTCCGTGGCCGCCATGGCTGATCAGACTTATCTGGGCAGCTGGGCAAATATGCATGAAACAGAAAACGCTGGAACTGTTTTAACAACCTTTCGTCTTTTCCCGGATCATTCCGCTGTGTATATCAGCCAGGAATTTCCTGACGGTGAAATTGTTTCCGGCTCATTCAGCTGGGAAGAAATAGACAGTAGCGCTTTTAGAATTATCGGAAACAAAAACGAGCCTTTAGGCGAATTTTATCTCCTAAACAAAAATCGCATCGAAGATAAGCAGAAAAATGTATTTGTGAGAATTTCATTTGAAGCGGTTCCCGAACCCGCTCCAGTTGTTACAAGCACGCCGTCTCCAACTGCAGCAGCAGAGAAAGTTGTGCCAGGAAATCTGCAGGATGGCTTCCTGCTTTATCCTGGGCAATATATCATTGGAAAAGATCTGCCTGCTGGCGATTATCGTTTTGAATACTATGAAGCACCCGTGGATATTTTTGTCCATAAGGATCCAGATTCATCCATGTGGTCTGGTTTTGCCTCGGTCACAAAGAATTCTCCAATATTTGCAAAGATTAACCTTCCGGAAGGCGGGCGCTTGAATGTTGGCGCTTTCCCTGTGATTATTATGTACGCGAAACCCCTGAATATAGGAGAATAGCAATGCCAGAAAAGCTCTGCTTTGGTTATTCCCGCGTATCCTCTGATGAACAGGCAGCGCATGGGATCTCGATCGACGCCCAGCGGAATATCCTCCAGGGCTACGCTGCCATGACGGCCCAGCAGATCCGGATCTACGAGGACGCCGGCTTCTCCGGGAAGAACATGAACCGCCCGGCCCTCCGGCAGCTGCTCGATGACTGCCGCGCCGGTTCCGTCTCTGCCGTGGTCGTCTGGAAGCTCGACCGACTCTCCAGATCTCTCCGTGATACCCTGTCCATCATCGAAGACGTGCTTCAGCCGCGCGGGATCACGCTGGTGTCCGTCACGGAATCGATCGATACTTCCACTCCGTCGGGCCGCATGATGCTGAACATGCTGGCCAGCTTTGCCCAGCTGGAGCGGGAGCAGGATTCCGACCGTGTCGTGATGGCCCATAAGCACCTGGCCAGGGATTGTAAATACCTGGGCGGGCATGTGCCCCTCGGTTACCGTATCGACGACAAGAAAAATTATCAGCTGGATCCGGTCGCCGCGCCCATCGTCCGTCGCGCGTTTGAAATGTACATGGCCCGCAGCGGCTACACACCCATCCTGGAATATTTGAATTCCTGTCCGCTTTCCGGCACCCGGAAAACGGAATTCAAAAAGCAGGATCTCAAATTCATGTTGAAAAATGAGATCTACGTCGGCACCTATATCCGACGCCTTGGCGCGGATCCGCGCCACCGCATCACTTCTCCGGAGACAATTCGCGTCCCAGGCGGCGTCCCGGCCATCCTCACAGAGGATGAATGGCAGCGCGTCTGTGAGATCCGCAGCCAGTCCGAAAAGGCGTCCGCGATCTACTCTGCCCGATCTGTCTGGCCGCTGTCCGGCCTGGTCTACTGCGCCGCCTGTGGTGCCTTGATGCCACTCAATTACGCCGGGAAAGACAGGGATGGAACCAAACAGCGTTATTATAAATGCAAAACCTCCTGCTGCCGTCCCGCGCGTCTGGAGCACATTCAGGACGCGGTCTTTTCCGTCCTCGAAACCATGGCCGGATCTGGCGCGGATGCCATCACGAAAGCCTGCGCCATTGCGAACAGCTTCTCCGACGCCGCCGATGAGGATCACGCCGCCGAAGCCCGCGCTGTAGATCAGCAGATCCTGGATCTGAACAAGCGCATCGCCCGCATCGTCGCGTTTATCTCTGAACAGGGTGCCAGTGCTCCGGTTTCCCTGGCCGACGATCTCCGTAGGCTGGAGAAAGACCGCGCCGACCTGCAGAACAAAGCAAACGCACTCCGCAGGCCCGCTGCCCGGTATGACGCCCCCGCCACCGTGGCCGCGATCAGGGCCTGCGCGGGCATAAAAAAAGAGCCGCCAGAACAGCAGAAGGCTCTGCTGCAGGCGGCTGTCTACAAAATAAAAGTGTCAGATGAGGATTACAGAATAATCTTCAACTGGCACATGGGTGGTGGAGATGAACCACCACACCCCATGTGCCAGTCATATCGTCGTTCTACTCCGTAAAATCGTCCAACCCATCAGGCGGTTCCGTTCTCTCGACTTCCGGCAGACCCGCCAGGCTCGTCAGCAAGCTGAGGACACAGGCCACCCCACTCACAGAGAGTGCACGGAGCCAATCCACTTCGCTGATCGCTGCGCCGACCGCAATAGACCCAACCATCGTCTGCGCGAAGGTCTTCACCGCCCGGATCAGTGCTGCCCGAAGCCACTCTTTCCAGTCCCACATAAATAGATCCCCCTTTTCCTTAATTCACAGCGCCGCCCATCGCGACGCTTTTCGGATCATACTCCGGCAGCGCCAGGAACTTCGCTCGGTATCCGTCCATCACGCCGTTGGCCCCCAGCGCATGATATTGCTCCCACATGTTTTCCATATTCTGCCGGTCGTCGTAGTCGGCCCAGCCCTTTGCCATGTAATGACGGTATCCGTTCAGCAGCCGGTCGCGCAGGATGGCCTGCACCCCGGCCATCAGGGCCTTGTTCTGCTTTTCGATAGCCTCGTTCTGTGCCCGGATCTCTTCCTGTTTCGCATCCCGCGCAGCCATTCCGCGATTGACAGCCAGCGCCACAAACCCGGATATAATGCTCGGGATGCCGACGACCATGAGGATCTGATACCATTCCATTTTTTCTTTACCCCCTTCCGACAATCATGCCGATCGTTTCCACAATGTTGTCGATCTCTCCCCGAATCTCTTCCAGCTCTTTCAGGGCTTCTTCGATCGCGTTGATCTCGTCCAGGGACAGAACCACCTGGTATCCGTCCTCGCCGTCGTCCTCATCGTCGCTCGCATCTGTGTACTCGATGTAGTTGGCCATCATCCATCCGGTGATGCCGTTCCATGTCACTTTGCACCAGTCGCCCCGGTCTTCCGCTACCATCACCGGCGAATCAAACGGCACCTTCGCCAGGATCTTCCCGCTGGTGCTGGCCTGCGACCGCAGATTGACCGTGCTGCCCGTGCTCGTGCTGGTGGGCACGACCTTCGCGTTCCGTTCCATAGTT
Source organism: uncultured Clostridia bacterium (assembly GCA_946407745.1). Lineage (GTDB taxonomy): Bacteria > Bacillota > Clostridia > Christensenellales > Aristaeellaceae > RUG11272. The sequence goes on along the minus strand of CAMJPQ010000051.1, from coordinate 7,302 downwards.
TTTTCTTTTTCCTCGCTCTCTCCACTTTCTTTTCCGTCGTCCTTCACGATGCTCCAGTCCGGATGTCCGTATCCGTAGATCCGCGCGTTTCCGGCCAGGTAATGATGCCTCGTCACCATTCCGTCCGAATTTCCCTCGATAGTGTAGATCTTTCCGCTGCTGACCTTCTCGACGATCCCGGTGTGGCTGATCTCGCCGCTGCCATTCACGAAGAAAATCTGATCCCCGGCTTCCGGCGTCGTGCTAAACCGGCCCTTCTCTTTGTAATACCGTGAAGCGGCTCCGCACCCGGCTCCTGCGTTTCCGCTCCTGGGCTGGCACTGAAGCCGCAGCGCTGTCTCTTTCCCAAAGCACTGCAGAAAGCACCACCCGACAAAAACGGCGCACCAGGCGACGCCCTGTTTGCTGGAATTGAAATATTGCACCTTCCACTGATCCCTGGCGTATTTCGTGTAGTTGTCCATACCTGCGCCGCGCTTGAAGTCATCCAGCACGCTCGGATCCGCTTCATACGCGGCCTTACTCTTTTCCAGGTACCCGATCTGGCTCTCGGCCATCTCCAGCAGCTTACTGACAGGATCCACTTTAGTCGCCTCCGTCTTTCCGTTCGCATTCCGGGCAGATCTGCCGCTCTTCCGGCACGGCCTTCCCGCAGCACACACACCGGTCTGGCCCCGGCGCTTCCGGGTCTTCCTCCAAAATCTTTATCCGCCGCATGTCCTTCACCGCCCGAATGATCACATCCGCGGTGGCGGCGACCGCAGCGCAAATAATTCCGAAAAAGACCCACTCGATCCAGCCCATATCCTCCAGCCTCCCGTCAGATCTCCACCTCTTCCGCGCTTTCCAGCCAGGCGGCGTAGTGCATCCGGATGTGCTCCTCCAGGCTTCCGCCCCACTGTGGATCGTTCGGATCAATCCCGCGCACGGCCAGCAGCCGGATTCCATAATCCTTCCGCCCGGTCAGGTCGTCCTGCATCGGCACCACCTCGCCGGGTGTCAGCACTACGTCCACCAGGCCATCCGGCCGCTCCGCGATCCGGTAGAAGTCACAGATCGCCCGCGCCTGGTTCATTTTGTGTACTTCTCTCCGGTGATGATCTTGTACTCCGCGGCGGTAATCCAGCCCTTTTTCACGGCGTTCTTCACCATGGTCTTGTTCCACAGGCCGTCCTCATAGTATCCCTTGACCTTCTCAAATTTCGGACTCATCGTTTCCGCCCTCCTCTTCCGTGGGGATCTCCACGTCCGCCATCATGGCGATGTAGTCAATGTTCGCCGCGTTCCGCACCGCCTGGGCCTCTGCGTTCTCCAGCGCGGCCATCTCCGCGGGCGTCATCATCAGTCTTTTGATTTCCATGGCCTTCTTCTCCTTCCCATAGTTCCTGATAGAATTTTTCCAGCCGCTGCCGAAGCCGCCAGCTGTTTCCCTTGCCGATGTGGTCCATCCAGGTCTGCCAGGATGCGTCCACGCTCTCCCGGCTGCACTCTCCGCGCATGGCCTTGGCGACCAGCCTCCGGTATTTCTTCCGGGCGGCCTTGATCTTCGCAGGATCCGGGATCATCAGCACCTTGCCCGTGCCGGTCACCCGGAACCTGAACCCCAGGAAGGGGATCCCGTCCGCCAGGGAATAAATCCGGGTCTTTTTCCCGTTCACCTCGAAGCCGATCTTCCTCAGTTCCTCGCGGACGTCCTCCATGCACTTCTCCAGAAATTCCCGGTCGTGGTGGATCATGATCAGGTCGTCCATGTACCGGATGTAGAACTTCACCCGCAGCTGTTCCTTGATCCTGTGGTCCAGGTCGTTCAGCAGCGAAATGCCGGCGATCTGGATCAGCTGGCTTCCGGGGTTGTACCCGGTGTCGCCCTCGTACTGGTCCCGCAGGATCCGGACCACCCGCTCGTAAGCCCATTCCGGCAGCTTCTTCCGGAAGTTCTCTTCCGCCACGTCGTGACGCATGTTCGGGTAGTATCCGTGGATGTCGAACTGCGCCACCCATCCGTCCGGGCCGTGCTTCCGGTAGTATCTCCGCAGGAACTCCTTCATCCGGTTTCTGGCCGGGTCCGTGCCCTTTCCGGTCTGGCAGGCCCAGTTGTCATAGATGAAGCTGCGCGTCATGATAGGGTAGACCAGGTTGTCGTTCAGGCTCCGCTGGTACACCCGGTCGCGGAAGGCGACGGACGCGATCTCCCGCCGCTTCGGGCTGGTGATCGTGAAGTGCTTCGGCGGCGCGGCCCGGTATCGTCCGCTGTGGAGCTCCTGGCAAAGCCGTTCCGTCCGCTCCACGCCGCGGTGGTAATACGCTGCCACGCTGTCCTTCCACAGCACGCCCTTCCGGCACATCATCATGGACCGGTAAAGGGCCTCAAAGCCGATCACGCTCTCCTCGTCATCCATGAAGGTTCTCCTATGCTGGTAGCCCATCCGGCCCGCAGGTCGTGGGCGTCATAGTCGTGTTGTTCTGCCCGTGTTTCAGGGCGGGGAATTCGGCTCCTTGCGTCATTAACCCATCCTCTCCCGCTTATGGCGGAAGGCTTTTCTGAGTATCTCGCAATCCGGGGCCGGCCTATTCGCGTTCGTCGCGTTGTTGTTGTTGGCGTTGCCGCTCGTGTTCACATTCCACGTATTATTCGCGTTGCCGCGATTCGCCGAACGCAGGCGGACGTTCTGAGCACAGCCTACATCCCCCTATGCTTTCGCCCCGGCCTCAGGCCGCAGGCGCTGAGCATCTTTGTCTCTCCATGCCCGGATCAGGGTCCGCAGATCCCTGGTCATCCCGATCCAATAGCGCACCCGCCGGCTCTCCAGGTGGAACAGCGGCTTCGCCGTCTCGATCAGCATCATCAGCCGGTTGCAGGTCTCCGCGGCCTGATCCTCCAGGTCGATCCGCCTCCGGTATCTCTCCGAGCTTTCGCCCACCTTGATGTTGTTCGCTTCCCAGCACAGCGCCTGGATCTCGATCGCGCAGTCCTGCAGCTTGGCAATAAAGGCGGCCTGCTCCTTCGGGAACCACTTCGGGTTCTCCAGGATCTTCAGGGTGTACACCGTCAGCGCCCTGGCCTTGGTGTTAACCTCCAGCTCGCCGTGTCCGCGCTTTGGAACTGGTACAGACATGTCTTCCCTCCGGGTTCACCGCCCCTCGCGGGGCGGTGATGGTCGATGTTAATAGATGACGCAAGCCGGGGCCGGCCTATTCGCGGTCGTCGCGTGGTAGTAGCCGGAGGCGTAGCCGCTCGTGCTCACATACCACGTACGATGCGCGCTGCCGCGACTCGCCGAACGCAGGCGGACGTTCTGAGCGCTCGTGTGGTTCTCGTAGGCGTACCGGATGTGCGCCGGGTTGGCTCCGTCGCCGCCCTGGATCTGCGGGCTGTTCAGCCCCAGCCGCTCCTTCCAGTATTCCCAGTACGCGCCCTCGACGCCGCTGGCCTGGGGCACGATGTACTCCTGCTCCAGGGACGGCAGGAAGAACTTGTCCACCACGTCCTCGCTGGCCCCGATCTCGCTGTCGGAGACCGTGTTCAGCGCCGTGGTGACCTTGATGGGCCGGATCACTTCCAGGAAGTCCTGCGGCAGTCCGGCCATGAACCCCTGGACGGTGGCCAGCTGGTCGGGCCGGTGGTCGAAGGGGTTCTTCTGCTCCCACCATTCGTCCTTCCCGGCGGCGCTGTTCAGCCACTGCCGGATGGCGCTGTGGGCGTACCGGTTGTAGCCGTAGGCGGCCCGCTGCATGTTGTTGATCCCGCTCTCCGCGTACTTGGTGCTGCTGCTGAGCACGCCCAGGTCGGTGCCGCTGGAGCTTTCCACCTCCGTCAGCTCCAGGATCTCCGTCGGCGCGTTCTGCAGTCCGTTGGCGAAGGTCCGCACCCGCCAGTTGGCCGGGACTGTGTCCGGCAGTCCGCTGGTGTTGCTGCTCGCCGTACCCAGCAGCAGCTGCCAGCCCGCGGGGATCTCCTGGGTGGTGGTAAACTCGTAGATTTTCCCGGCCACGCAGTTATTGCCCCAGTTGTTCCCGATGGTGAAGTAATAAGTCCCCGCCGGCATCGCCGCCTCCGGAACATAGAAGGCGTTGTTCCCGCTGAACTGGATCCCCGTCAGCGCGTAGTGGCTCTGCAGCCACATGGCGTTCTGGTGGGTGTTCCCGCTGCCGTCGATCGCCGGCCCAAAAGAAACCACGTCAAAGGGCAGGTGGTGCTCCGCCTCCGCGCTGTTATCCGGCTTCCAGGTGATGTCGATCTGATCGCCGATCCGGAAGAACTCCCGCGCCTTCCCGGCCTTGACGATCTCCTGAACCTCGTGCATGTTGCTCAGGTCAATGTTCTTCGCGTTGGCGATCGCGATGATCTCCAGCGCCCTGGCCACTCTCTCGGCCTTGTTGCCTTCCCAGATGCTGACCCCCATGTTGTTCTCCTCTCTGCGTTATGCCGCCGCCGTGACGGTCACCGTCGTGACCAGTGTTTCCGTGTTCGTGACGATCGTCAGCACGTCCCCGGTGTCCAGCGTCCGCGTCTCGGTGATCGTGTCCGTCCCGAAGACGAACGTGTCCTCCCGCTCCACGGTGGCACCGGCCTTGTGCGTGATCTTCTGGACGTTCCCGTCCGCATCGAAGGTGATCTCCTGCGTGGTCCCCGGCAGCATCTCCGCCAGCAGCCGGTAGTTATCCGCCAGCGCGATGCCCTGCGCCTGGGCGGCCCAGTAGGCGGCGTTGTTGTGCCATGTCGGGTCCGTCTCCGGTACGGCCTCGCCCTCGCGCTGTCCTACGGCCCAGGCTTCCGCGTCGGACGCGCTCTCCGCCGCGTTCGTCTCAGCCTCCACGGCCCGCGCCGTCCCTTCCTCTACGGCCTGCTGTACAGCCTCTGCAGCAGCATCGTGGATGATGTCCCCGACATGCTCCGCATAGTATTTACTGTTATTGTGATACGTCTGATCCGTCTCCGGCACGTCCACGCCGCCCCGCTGGCCTACGGCCCAGGCTTCCGCGTTGTTCTCGCTCGCACGGCTTCCCATGTTCACGGTACCGTGCAGCTCGATCGTCGGGTTGACCTCGATCCCGGTATTGTTCGCCATTGCCTTCACCTCCCGTCAGATCAGCGCCGTGGTCTCAAAGATCCGGACCAGCTTTTCGTTAAGCTCCTCCGGCGTGCTGACCCCGCTGCCGTCCGTGATATTCCCCTCGTCATCATAAACGGGATCCGTCGCGGCGGTGACGCCGTAGTAGTAATACCCCGGAGCGAGATAATCCGTGTCCGTGTTCACAAAAGGAACCTCGATCGCCCCGTCCGTCACCTGGCAGATCACGTTCTTGATCACCGTCCCTTTGGAGCTGCGCATCCGAAAAAGCACCCGGTCGTCGTTTCCGAACGTGTACCCGTCCAGCGTGATCCGCACGGTTCCGGTGTTCCCCCGGTGCATCAGAATCGTGCTCCCGTCAGCGTCCAGTTTGAACATCCTGCTTCACCTCTTACCCTTCTTTGATATAGGAGTCCACCCATGTCTGATCGGCGCTGGTGTTATGCTGTACCATGTACAACTTCCCCAGGTACCAGACCACGGCCCGCCGGTCTTCCAGCACGCCTCCGACCCACAGCACGTCCGGCACGCTGCCTCCCGGGTCTTCTCCGGCGTATTCCGCCACCGCATCCCGCGCCAGCTCATACATCTGTGCGCTCGTCATATCTCCTCACCCGCTTCCCGATCTTTCTCCGGATTGGTTTCACCGAACAGATCCTCGTCCGCAGCCGATTCCGTCGCTCCACTGTGCGCCTCAGGATCTTCAGCTTCAGCCTGCGGGATGGGCGCTCCCGTTTTCTGTTCCTTGTTTGCCTGCTCCTCCAGCCCATCCAGAAACTGTACACATTTTTGTAAATCGCTGATCACTCTGGCAATCGGGATACAGATATTGTCCATTTCACTGACTGGCACGCGTATGGCGCTGAGCACCTGGAGATTGATCTTAATTACCTCGTTGACTGTCATCCTTTTCTCCTTTCTTATGACCATGTAATTGATGGACTTCCTACGCTTGGCTCCGTGTTCCATCCCCAGTAGCCATCCGTCGATCTGTATTCAAAGGTGATCGAGCTGCTGTATTGATAAGAGCCGACAACCTCGTACCCCTTCGACCCCGTCCAGCTGCCTGTGCCTCCGGGCGTTTTGATCCTGTATTCGGATTTGGCCTTGCCCCATGCGCTACCCTTACTCAATGTTCCATTGTGGGGCGTAGCAACTGTAAACGTTTCGGTTCCGGCATTTACCGAATACGTATTCATCTGCTTTGGACGCCATATCGTATTGTTAGTTCGTTTCACGTTCGCCCTCGCGGCGTTCCATCCGGCCATATACCCTGCCTCATAAACAGCGTCTGCGTTGACCGTCACGCTCCATACCTGCCCGTCTGAATATTCGCCGTTGGCTCCGTGCGCCGCATTGATCGGAACCGTGTATGTCTTCCCGTTCAGCGTCTTGCTCCCGGTCGATAGGATGCTCTTATAGGCTGGCGTTCCTTGCGGGGACGGGGTCACTGTGAGAACGCCGCTACCCCAGACCCCTGTTAATTCGGTAACGGCCCGACTAAAAGAACCTACATCCGTCCAGTCGGAAGAACTGTAGGTCTGTTTCTGTAATTTATACGTGTCTCCGTTTCTTGTGATTTGCAGATCATATATTCCGCTCTCGATTGACGCCGCGGGAACCGCGCCGGTTCCCAGGTAGTAGTGCGTCGCTCGCACAACACCCCCGACGGTCAGATCCGTGATGTTTGCGATTGCTGTTTTGACCGCAGCTGCAGTCACCAGCCCGTCCACGACCAGGTTCCCGCCGCTGATGCTCACATTTCCCAGCTCGACGGCCAGCTGTGTCCCGACTTCCCCTTTGGCCACCCGCAGCGCGATCTGCCCCGCGTTCTGACTGATCTGGGCCTGCAGCCCACTGGCAGTGTCGCTGATGGTGCTCCGCAGGCTTTCGCTGGTGACCTGCAGCTCGCTGCGCGTGCTGTTGATCTCGTTCGTGAACTCCGTCCGCAGGCTCTCGCTGGTAAGCTGGAACTCTGACCGCGTGCTCTGGATCTCGTTCTCAAACTGCACCCGCAGGCTCTCGCTGGTCAGCTGGAACTCTGACCGCGTGCTCTGGATCTCGTTCTCAAACTGCACCCGCAGGCTCTCGCTGGTCAGATAGAATTCGCTGCGCGTGCACTCGTTCAGGTTCTCGAAGGCCACCCGCAGGCTGGTTTCCGTCATCCGCAGAACCCCGTGCAGGTGTCCGCATTCATCGAAAACCTCATAAAGCAGGTGCTCGCCGTTGG
>CAMJPQ010000050.1 GCA_946407745.1 uncultured Clostridia bacterium | reverse complement strand
CCCAGCCGTCGCCGCCGAAGATCCAGATGGACTTCTTGGTCAGCAGGTCCTTGTTCTCCAGGATGAAGGCGCGATACTCGCCGCCGCAATCCTTGGCCTCCAGCAGCTCAACCAGCTTGTCGCCGGCCTTGCGGCTGCCCTCGGCGTCGTCCATGTTGGCGAGCCATTCCTTGGCGGCGGCAACAATGGCCTCGTCCTTGCCAACCTCGGTCACCTTGGTGATGATCTCAGCCAGCTTGGCGCGGCGCTGGGTCACGGCCAGGTTCATGCCGAAGCCGAACTCGGCGTTGTCCTCGAACAGGGAGTTGGACCAGGCGGGGCCAAAGCCCTTCTCGTTCACGGTGTAGGGGCAGGTGGGGGCGGAGCCGCCGTAGATGGAGGAGCAGCCGGTGGCGTTGGCCACGATCATGCGGTCGCCAAACAGCTGTGTCACCAGCTTCACATAGGGGGTCTCGCCGCAGCCGGCGCACGCGCCGGAGAATTCGAACAGGGGCTTGAGGGCCTGGCTGTTCTTCACGGTAGCCTTGTTCTCAATGGTCTTGATTTCGGGCACGGTCATGGCGAATTCCCAGTTCTCTTCCTGGCCGCGCTGGGTGTCCAGCGGCTTGAGCACCAGGGCCTTCTGGGTGGGATCGTCCTTCTTCTTGCCCATGCAGACATCCACGCAGTTGCCGCAGCCGGTGCAGTCCAGCGGAGAGACCTGCACGCGCAGGTTCATGCCGGCGAACTCCTTGCCCACGCCCTTCTTGGTCACATAGCCCTCGGGCACGGCCATATCGGCGGGGTTGTAGATGGTGCGGATGGCGGCGTGCGGGCACACGATGGAGCAGTATCCGCAGGAAATGCAGACATCAGGCTGCCACTCGGGCACGAACACGGCGATGCCGCGCTTCTCGAACTTGGTGGTGCCGGTGGGCACGATGCCGCGGGGATCCATCATGGACACCGGCAGGTTGTTGCCCTCCTGCTTCAGCACGGGCTCAACGAAGGTGTCGAAGTACTCGGTGGTGCCCTTCACCTTCACGGGCTCGGCGCCCTCGGTGGTGGTGGCCCAGCTCTCGGGGATCTTCACTTCCACCAGGCCCTCCAGGGCGGCGTCGATGGCGGCGAAGTTCATGTTCACCACGTCCTGGCCCTTCTTGCCGTAGGAGGCCACGACCTTTTCCTTCATGTACTTGTCGGCATCCTCATAGGGGATGATGTTGGCCAGCTTGAAGAAGGCAGCCTGCATGGTGGTGTTGGTGCGGCCGCGCATGCCGACCTTGATGGCCAGGTCAATGGCGTTGATGATGAAGAACTTGGCGTGCTTCTTCGCCAGCTGGTTCTTCATGCGGGCGGGCAGGCGCTCGTCCAGCTCCTCGGGGCTCCACTGGCAGTTCAGCAGGAAGGTGCCGCCGTCGCGCAGGTCCTTGGCCATGTCGTACATGGTGACATACGCGGGGTTGGAGCAGGCGATGAAGTCCGCCACGTCGATCAGGTAGGGGCTCTGGATGGGGGTGTCGCCGAAGCGCAGGTGGGAGACCGTCAGGCCGCCGGACTTCTTGGAATCATAGAAGAAGTAGGCCTGCGCGTACTTTTCGGTGTGGTCGCCGATGATCTTGATGGAGTTCTTGTTGGCACCGACGGTGCCGTCAGAGCCCAGGCCGTAGAACATGCAGGCAGCGGTGCCTTCCGGAGCGGCCGCAAAGGTCTCGCCCAGGGGCAGGGAGGTGCCGGTCACGTCGTCCACGATGCCCACGGTGAAATGGTTCTTCATCTCGCCGTCCAGGTTGTCGTACACAGCCTTGACCATGGTGGGGGTGAATTCCTTGCTGCCCAGGCCGTAGCGTCCGCCGACGACCTTGATGTCGGTGCGGCCGGCTTCCACCAGCGCGGTGCACACATCCAGGTACAGGGGCTCACCCAGGGAGCCGCTTTCCTTGGTGCGGTCCAGCACGGCGATCTTCTTGACGGTCGCGGGCAGCTCCTTCATCATGTACTCCACGGAGAAGGGGCGGTACAGGTGCACCTTCAGCACGCCCACCTTGTAGCCCATCTGGTTGAGCTTGTTGGCGGTCTCGTGCGCCACGTCGCAGCCGGAGCCCATGGCGATGATCACCTTGTCGGCGTCCGGGGCACCCTCGTACTGGAAGGGCTTGTAGCTGCGGCCCAGCACCTTGGCCACGTCGTTCATGACCTCTTCCACGATGGCGGGCACGTTGTTGTAGAACTTGTTGCCAGCCTCACGGCCCTGGAAGTAGATGTCGGAGTTCTGGGCGGTGCCGGCCTGATGGGGATGCTCGGGATTCAGCGCGCGGGCGCGGAATTCCTCGATCTTGTCCCACGGCACCAGGGCCTTCAGCTCTTCGTAGTTGTTCTTGGGGCTGATGGCGTCGATCTTCTGGATCTCATGGCTGGTGCGGAAGCCGTCGAAGAAGTGGAGGAAGGGCACAGAGCTCTTCAGGGTGGCGATATGGGCCACCAGCGCCATGTCGTGCGCCTCCTGCACGGAGTTGCTGGCCAGCATGGCGAAGCCGGTCTGGCGGCAGGCCATCACGTCGGAATGGTCACCGAAGATGTTCAGCGCGTGATAGGCCAGGGCGCGGGCGCTGACGTGGAACACGCTGGGGGTCAGCTCGCCGGCGATTTTGTACATGTTGGGGATCATCAGCAGCAGGCCCTGGGAGGCGGTGAAGGTGGTGGTCAGCGCACCGGCGCTCAGCGCGCCGTGCACGGCACCGGCCGCGCCCGCTTCGGACTGCATTTCCTGAATCTTTACGGTCTGGCCGAACAGATTCTGGCGGTTTTCAGAGGCCCATACGTCCGCAACCTCCGCCATGGGGGAAGAAGGTGTGATGGGGTAGATGGCGGCCACATCGCTGAATGCATACGCGACGTGGCTGACGGCGGTATTGCCGTCAACAGTCATTTTGACAGACATGGGAAACTACCTCCTCGTGGTGTGGGATCGACGAAGTGACCTGCCGCAGGGAACAACGGGCATGTCGTTTCACGGCAAAAAATCACAGTCTTCTGCAACACTTACATTATAAAACCTGAAACCTGCGATGTCAATGCTTTTTCCGGGCGGATTCCGGCTGAAATGGTCGGGTTTGCGGACAAGTTAGACATGTTTAACACAGAAAATACCTGCCGCTTGGCAGCGGCAGGCGGGATGTTACAGTGTCACGCCGGTCTTGAAAATGGCCAGGTCGTGGAAGCCGCGGCGCTCGGCGTTCACCTCACGGCCGCTGGCCACAGCCAGCACCAGGGAGCACAGCTCCTCTGCCAGCTCGTCCAGCGACATGCCGGCGCTGAGCAGCCTTCCGGCGTCGAAGTCGATCCAGTGGGGCTTCTTCGCCGCCAGCGGGCTGTTGGAGGAAATCTTCACCGTGGGCACGGGGCAGGCAAAGGGCGTGCCGCGCCCGGTGGAGAACAGCACCAGCTGCGCGCCGCTGGCCGCCAGGCCCGTGGCCGCGACCAGGTCGTTGCCGGGGGCGGACAGCAGGTTGAGGCCCGGCGTGGTGACAGGCTGCGCGTAGGCCAGCACGTCGGCCACGGGGGCAAAGCCGCTCTTCTGGGTGCAGCCCAGCGCCTTGTCCTCCAGGGTGGAGATGCCGCCTGCCTTGTTGCCGGGGCTGGGGTTCTCGTAGATGGTCTGGTGATGCTCCTCAAAATAGCGCTTGAAGCAGTTGATGAGGTTCACGGTCTTGTCGAAGGTCGCCCTGTCCTCACAGCGGCTCATCAGTATGGTTTCCGCGCCGAACATCTCCGGCACCTCGGTGAGGATGGTGGTGCCGCCCATGGCGATCAGCCGGTCGGAGAAGCCGCCGATGGTCGGGTTGGCGGTGATGCCGCTGAAGCCATCGGAGCCGCCGCACTTGAGGCCCACCACCAGCTCGGAGGCGGGGCAGGGAACGCGCTTTTCCCCGCGCATCCGCTCCGCCAGCTCGCGCAGCAGCGCCATGGCGTCCTCAAATTCGTTTTCGGTCTGCTGGCAGATGAGGGTGCGCACGCGGTCGTGGTCCCACTGGCCCATGTGCTCCTGGATGATGGCGACGCCGCTGTTCTCACAGCCCAGGCCGAGCAGCAGCACGCCGCCCGCGTTGGGATGTTTGGCCAGGTTGGCCAGCACCTGGCGGGTGTTCTCCTGGTCGTCGCCCATCTGCGAGCAGCCGTAGGGGTGGGTGAAGGCGCACACGCGCTCCACGCCGCCGCCCACCAGGGACTGGGCCTCGCGCTCCAGCTCGCGCGCGATGTCGTTCACGCAGCCCACCGTGGGGATGATCCACAGCTCGTTGCGGATGCCGGCGCGGCCGAGCTTCCGGGGATAGCCCATGAAGGTCGCGCCCTCGCGCCGCAGCTTCTTGGGCGGTGTCGGCTGCCAGGTGTATTCCAGCTCTCCCGAGAGCAGGGTGTGCAGGTTGTGCACATGCACATGGCTGCCGGCGGGGATGTCTTCCTTCGCGTAGCCGATGGGATAGCCGTACTTGATCACGTGCGCGTCCTTTTTCAGGTCCTCCAGCGCGACCTTGTGCCCGGCGGGCACGTCGGTCTTCAGCGTGAGGGTGAGGCCGCCCACGGTAACGCTTTCGCCCGCGGTGAGCGCGCGCAGCGCCACAGCCACGTTGTCATAAGGGGTGATACGCAGCAGTTCAGCCATTGCTGTTTCCTCCCGGTCACACGGCGAAGCGCTCGCGCACCACCGCGTTCATGCCTTTCTCCAGTATGTCGCTGAGCGCCGCGGCCACATAGGCCTCCAGCCCGGGGATCTGTGTCAGGTCCTGGCCGAAGAAGTCAGCGCAGCTCAGGAAGGCCCTGGCCTGCTCCGCGGCGGTCTGGCCGCTGGTTTCGGCAAAGAACTTCAGCACGGGCTGGTCGTCCTGCAGCTCGTAGGGCTGGCCGGCGCGGGTGCAGTGCAGCTTGCCGTCCTCGCCCAGCGTGCCGCCGCGGTAAAGGCTCATCATCGCGGCCAGGGAGAAGGCGAGGTGCTCCGGCAGCCTGCCAAACTTTTCCACATAGCCCAGCAGGGAGGGCAGGCAGCGGGCGCGCCACTTGCTGACGCAGTTCAGGCAGATGGCCAGCAGCTGGTGCTTGATGAAGGGGTTGGCAAAGCGGCCGGTGACGGCTTCCGCGAAGGCGGTCAGGTCTTCCTTCGGCAGCGTCAGCGTGGGAATGACCTCGTCATAGAGCGTCTTCTGCATGTAATTGCGGATGAGGTCATCATTCATGGCCTGCAGCACAATGTCGTGCCCGCACTGGAAGGCCATGGGCACAAAGGAGGTGTGCGCGCCGTTCAGGATGCGCACCTTGCGCTGCTTGTAGGGCTTCTGGTTGTCGGTGTAGACAACGGGCAGGCCGCAGGCGGGCAGGGGCAGCTCGGCGGAGAGGTCCTTCGCGCTCTCGATGACCCACAGGCCGAAGGGCTCGGCGGTGACCAGGATATGGTCCTCATAGCCCAGCTTGTCCCAGATGGCCTGGTCCTCGCCACGGGGATAGCCGGTCACGATGCGGTCCACCAGGGTGGAGGTGAACACGCAGGCCTCATCCAGCCAGGCTTCAAAGCGCTCACCCAGGTTCCAGCACTTCGCCAGCGCCTTCACGCAGCGGCGCAGCTCAATGCCGTTGTCGTCAATCAGCTCCACAGGCAGGATCACAAGGCCCTTGTCGGCGGCGTAATTGAAATGCTCGGCGCGCTCGTAGAGGAACTTGGTCAGCTTGCCGGGATAGGTGTTGGGCGGGCAGAGGTCAAAGCGGTCGCTCTCGTCCAGCACAATGCCGGCCTCGGTGGTGTTGCTGATGATGTAGCGCAGGGTGTCGCACTTCGCATAGTCGGCATAGTGGGCGTAGTCCTCATAGGTGTCCACCACGTCGCTGACGGAGGTGACGACACGGCTCTGCTCCACCGGCTTGCCGTCCACCAGGCCGCGCAGCATCACGGTGTAGCGGAAGTCCTGCTCGCGGAAGGCGGGGAAGAGCTTGCCGAAGGGGATGCACTTCACCAGCACGATGGAGCCGTTGAAGTCGGTTTTTTCATTGGCGATATCGATCATCCAGTCACAGAAGGCGCGGAGAAAATTCCCCTCGCCGAACTGCAGTACCCGCACAGGGCGGCTGGGCGCCGGGGCGAGCTTGGCGTTGAGCTGTTGCATGGTCACAGACCTCCTTTTATCATTCCACTGTCAAGTAACTGCGGCCCTTGCGGGCCTGGCACAGCCATTCCTCTGCATTGATTTTACACCATGGCGGGGGCGTTCGTCAATATCCCGCAGCGAATCGGCCAGCGCGCACCGGCCCGGTGAAAACGGGATGAAAACCTTGCGAAAAATCGTTATCTGTAGTAGAATAAAAAATCCATGCGGGAGGTGTTTCCATGCGCCTGATCTGCCTGACGCTTGCCCTTTGCCTGCTGCTGTCTTCCGCTGTGGCGGAGACCGCGACCGCGACCGACCTGCCTGAAGTGAATGTCCGCCTGGAGAACGCCGGGCTGGAGCTGATGGGCCACAGGGTAGCCTACCCGCGGCTCGCCGGGATGGAGGACGAGGCGCTGCAGGCGCTGATCAACCGGCGCATTGAGGAGGCGGCCGGGGCGGCGGAATGGACCGCGCGCCTGTCCGGGGCGCTGACGCTGGAGAACAAGCTGCAGTGCGGCTGGTCGGCGGAGATCCTCGGCAGTGTGCTCAGCTGCGTTTTTACGCGCACGGGGCCGCTGCGCACCGCCCGGTATGAGGAGGAGGCCTCCTCGCTGCTTGTCAGCCTCACCACGGGAGAAGCATATACCCTCGGCAGCCTTTTTGCGGAGGCGGAAAGCGGCGCGGAAGCGCTGTACGAAGCGCTGTGGGAGATTGCCGCCACGCTCAGCCCCATGCTGCCGGCGGCGGACCTTTCGCCCGCGCCGGAGGCCTTCGCGCTGACGCAGGGCGGCGTGGTGCTGTATTACCCGTCGGAGCGCTTCCAGACGCTTGCCGGACACGCGGGGCGGCTTCGGCTGTCCTTCGCGGAGCTGGGGCCGGCGCTGCTGGACACCTCCGCAGACGGGGTGCTGGCGATTTCCGGCCTGGTCCCAGAGCGGGAGGAGGCTGCCGCGCTGATCGCGCAGGCGGTGGAAAAGGGCATGCTGCCCGGCGTGCCCGCCGCGCTGGGCGACCCGGTGGCGGAGCTGACGGCGGCCTACGGGCTGGCCATCGACCCGGACTACTACGACGGCGGCCGCTACGTGACCCTGGAGGACGGCCTGTTCCACGGGGTGCTGGTGATGACCGACCGCCTGTATGAAAAGGACCTGAGCCAGAGCCTGGTCAACGGCCTGCGGGCGGACGCGTTCAGCCTGTGGGGCCTGCACACGGGCCTGACCGCTGCGGCGCAGTGGCGGGAGCTGCTCGGCGAGCCGGACGCCACCGCGCAGGTGACGCCCGCGCAGGCGGAGGCCATGCGCCTTGCCCCCGGGCAGAGCGATTACTACCATTTTGGCGGGCACACCCTGCGCCTCCATGCGGATGAGGAGGGCGTGCTGCGGACCATCATCATACGATAATACGGTAATACCCACGGAGGAAAGTGGATGTCATTCCTGAAGCCCGCGAAAAAGCGGAAGAATAAAGCGCTGTCTGAAAATGCCCTGCTGGCCCGTGTGCTCGGCGGGCTGCTTTGCATTGCCTTCGGGGTGATGCTCTTTCTGGCAGTGGTGGCGCACCTGGGCGGAGAGGTGTTCCTGAGCCTGAGGGCCATCTCCTACGGCATGGCGGGCATGCTGGCGCCGGCGCTGTTTGTGCTGCCGGCGTGGGGCGGGATACTGCTCATCGTGTCCACGCAGCGCCGGGCGCCCGTCAGGCCCTTTGTGCTTTCGTCGCTGATCTTCATGCTGGCGCTGGCCACCTGCAACCTGCTGACCTTCACCGGCCAGGGCTCGCAGTCCCTGATGGAATGGATGGCGGGTTACGGCGGACTGACAAGCTACTCGCAGTTCGTGGGCTTTTCCTATACCTTCTGCGTCAACCACGCCGGGCTGGCCGGCGGGCTGCTGGGCATGCTGATCGCCTGGCCGCTGTGGACGCTGACCGGCGCGGTGGTGGGCGGCATACTGTGCATACTGGGCGCCTGCGCGCTGTTTTTCCTGATGCTGCACCTGAACCTGGCCCGCCTGCGCGAGCGCCTGTCGGCTGGCCGCGCGGCGAGGGAAAACCGCCAGGCGGCCGACGAGCGCGCCTGGCAGCAGGAAAACCTGCAGTGGCAGCAGCAGGCGGCCCGCGCACAGGCCATGGCGCAGCCGCAGGCCCGCGTGCAGGCCCCGGCGCAGTACAGTATGCCGCAGGCAGCCCAGCCCGAGCAGCAGCTGGCGGGCTTTGCCCCGCAGCAGGAGGTGTGGCGGCCGCAGGTGCAGGCATATCCCCCTGTCAGCCAGAATACGCCTGCCTACGGCTTTCCGCCCATACAGGGTGAACTGAACACCTACTGGCCCGCGCCTGCCCCTGCTCCCGCGGAGGAAAAGCCCGCGGGGAGATTCATGAGCCGCCTGAACACCATCTTCGGCGAGGCGGACCCGGAGGAGAAGGAGAGCGGCCTGGACTTCGGCCAGCTGATGGAGCGCTTCCGCCCCATCCGCACCGCGCCCGTGCCGCAGGAGGAACCGCAGGAACAGCGGCCGCCGGTGAAGCGCGCGGCTGTTCGGACCGCCCCTGAGGAGGAGGCGCCTGCCGCCCAGCCCGCCGCCGCTGAAGAAGCCAGGCCTGCCGCGCGGACAGCCCGCAGGGCGAAGACTGCCGCAGCGGTCCCGGCGGAGGAGACTGCCGCGCAGGCAGCGCCGCAGCCCGCCGCGCAGGAGGAGACCCCCGCACCCACCCGCCGCCGGGCGCAGCGCCAGGCTGCCCCCGCTGCGCCGGCAGACGATACGCCGCCGTGGGAGGAGACGCCCGCCACTGCAGTGCCCAAAACGCAGCGGCACGCATCCGGCTGGGAGCCTGAGCTGAAGATACAGCCCGTGCCGGAAGGGGAGAAGACCCTGGGGCAGAAGCAGAATTACCAGCCCATGGTGGAGCACCCCTACGTTTACCCCGGCCTGGAGCTGCTGGAGGAGCCCGCGCCGCGCGCGGACATGAACCCGGAGGAGGACGCGGAGCGCGCCAGGAAGCTGGTGGACACCCTGGCGTCCTTCCGGGTGGACTGCCAGGTGAAAAACGTGACCCACGGCCCCGCCGTGTCCCGCTTTGAGCTGGAGCTCGCCCCGGGCATACAGGTGAACCGCGTGACGAAGCTGGCGGACAACATCGCCATGAACATGGCGGCCAAGTCCGTGCGCATTGAGGCGCCCATTCCAGGCAAGTCGCTGGTGGGCGTGGAGATTCCCAACCGCCATGTGGCCACGGTGACACTGCGCGAGGTGCTCTCCTCCGACGAGATGCGCTCCGCGCGCAAGCCGCTGGTGGTGGCGCTGGGCCGCGACATCGCCGGCACGCCGGTGACCTGCGACCTGGCCCGCATGCCGCACCTGCTGATTGCCGGCGCGACAGGCAGCGGCAAATCCGTGTGCATCAACACCATCATCAACAGCCTGATCTACCGCTGCTCGCCCAAAGAGGTGCGCCTGATACTGGTCGACCCCAAGGTGGTGGAGCTGCAGTGCTACAACGGCGTGCCGCACCTGCTGCTGCCGGTGGTCAGCGACCCGCACAAGGCCAGCGGTGCGCTGGCGTGGGCCGTGGATGAGATGATGCGCCGCTACAAGATGTTTGAGGAGATGAAGGTGCGCAACCTGGACGGCTACAACGAGGCGGCCGCCCGGGCCGGGCAGGAGACCATGGCGCGCATCGTCATCATCATTGACGAGCTGGCCGACCTGATGATGGTGTGCAAGCGCGACGTGGAGGAGCGCATCTGCCGCCTGGCCCAGCTGGCGCGCGCCGCCGGCATGCACCTGATCGTGGCCACGCAGCGCCCCTCCGTGGACGTGATCACCGGCCTGATCAAGGCCAACATCCCCAGCCGCATCGCCTTCAAGGTGACCAGCTATGTGGACAGCCGCACCATACTGGACCGCAACGGCGCCGAGCAGCTGCTGGGCTGGGGCGATATGCTCTACCAGCCCACCGGCCAGTTCACGCCCACGCGCATACAGGGCTGCTTCCTCTCCGACGAGGAGGTCAACCGCGTGGCGGACTTCATCCGCATGAACTGCCCGGCACAGTATGACCCGAACATCATGGACGAGCTGGACCGCCTGTCCGACGGGGACAGCCCCTCTTCCGCCTCCGGGTCTGGCAGCAGCCCCTCCACGGACGACTTTGCCGGCGACGAGCCCTCCGGAGACGGCTCGCTGCTGGCCCAGTGCATCGAGATGGCGGTGCAGGACGGCATGATTTCCACCTCTACGCTGCAGCGCCGCATGCGTGTGGGCTACGCCCGGGCGGGCCGCCTGGTGGACGAGATGGAAAAGCGCGGCATCGTATCGGCCAAGGATGGCGCGAAGCCGCGCATCTGCCTGATTTCCATGGAGCAGTTCCAGCAGATGAAGGCCTCGGGAGAGATTGCCTGACAGGAGGTTACAATTCAGCCTTTCCGCCGGGAGACCCGGTCGATACGATTACAGTCAGGGGCTGGCTGCCCCCTGACAACCTCCGCTGGTTACTGGACACAGGGCTGAATAGCAACGACAGGAGTGACGAGCCGTGAGCAACCTGATGGATTACCTGGCATGGCGCGGCGACCTGCCCTTTGAGGCAGTACCGTTTGACGAGGTGGACGCCGCCGTGTGCTCCATGCTGTGCTATTTAAGCCCCGGCGAGAAGGCCATGGCGGGCAGCGCCACGCTGGAGGAGGTGCTGCCGGACATGCTGGAGAGCGCCGCCGGGGGCAACCAGTACGCAAAAGAGCGCGCCGCCATGGCGGAAAAGCTGCCCGGCTGCCCGCGCTATGCGGGGCTGAGGATACGCGCCTTCATCAACCGGGTGGACATGGAGGAGGCGCTGCAGTTCTCCGCCATGGTCATCACCCTGCCGGGCGGGGACGATGTGGTCGCCTTCCGCGGCACGGACTCCACGCTGGCGGGCTGGGAAGAAAACTTTGTGATGTGCTATGAGACCCCCGTGCCGGCGCAGAGCGCGGCGGCGGCCTACCTGGCTGCGGTGGCGGAAACCTCCGCCAGGCCGCTGTGGGCGGTGGGCCACTCCAAGGGCGGCAACCTGGCCGTGTACGCGGCGGCCCACACGCCGCCCGAGGTGCGCGCAAGGCTGAAGGGCGTGTACTCCCTGGACGGGCCGGGCCTGGACGAGGAGACGCTTTCCTCCGCCGCGTACCGCTCGCTGGAGGGAAGGCTGCACGCCCTCATCCCGCAGGGGTCGATCATCGGCCTGCTGATGGGCTACCACTCGAAATACACCATTGTGCGCTCCTCCGCCGGCGGGCTGCAGCAGCACGACGTTTTTTCATGGCAGGTGGAGCGCGGCGCCTTCCTGCGGGAGAGCGAGACCTCCTTTTCCTCGCAGACGGCGGACAGCGCCCTGCATGACTGGCTGCGCCAGGCCTCCCCGCGCGAGCGGCGGGTGTTTGTGACCACCGTGTTCGACACCCTGAAGCGGACCGGCGCGACCACCACGGCGGAGATTCGGAAGGACCCCGCCCGGCTGATTGCCGCCATCGGCCAGACCACACTGGACCTGGACCCGGAAACCCGCAGGATGGTGCTGAGCCTTTTCGGCCAGTTTGTGGCGCTTGGGGCCGCCAGCGCCCTGAATGTGGGGCTGAAGATGGACTGGGCCAGGGCGCTGGAGAACCTTTTGACACCCAAGGCAAGTGAGGCGAATACAGATGCGGGAAAGCCTGCTGACTGAACAGATGGCGCATGAAGTGCTGAGCGCGTGCGTGGGCGAGCTGAAGCGCGCTGGAAGCATCCCCGCGGGCGGCGTGGTGGTGCTGGGCTGCTCCACCAGCGAGGTGGCGGGAGGCCGCATCGGCAAGGCCTCTGTGCCGGAATACGGCGAAATGATTGCCAGGGCCATGCTGCAATCCTGCGCGGAGCACGGGCTGAAGGCGGCCTTCCAGTGCTGCGAGCACCTGAACCGCGCCATCGCGATGGAGGAGGAGGACCTGCGCGCGCTGGGCCTGTGCCGGGTGCACGCCGTACCGCAGCCGAAGGCCGGGGGCAGCGTGCCCGCCGCGGCCTGGAGGCTGATGAAAAGGCCGGCGTTGGCCATGGCCATCCAGGCGGACGCGGCCATTGATGTGGGCGACACCCTGGTGGGCATGCACATCCGCCCCGTGGCGGTGCCGCTGCGCGGTGAGTACCGCAGCCTGGGCGAGGCGCGCCTGGTGATGGCGTACAGCCGCCTGCCGCTGATTGGCGGGGAGAGGGCGGTTTATGAGTGACAGTGGAAGGGGGTGCTTTCCATACCGGACTTGGTGATCATCGGCGCGGGACACGCCGGGTGCGAGGCGGCGCTGGCCGCCGCGAGGCTGGGTGTGGAGACCCTCCTTTTGACGCTGAACATGGACGCTGTGGCGCTGATGGCCTGCAACCCCGCCATCGGCGGCAGCGCGAAGGGCCACCTGGTGCGGGAGATTGACGCGCTGGGCGGCGAGATGGGCAGGGCTATTGACGATACCATGCTGCAGAGCCGCATGCTGAACCTCAGCAAGGGGCCCGCGGTGCACGCGCTGCGCGCCCAGGCGGACAAGCAGCGCTACCAGAACCGCATGCGCACCGCGCTGCTGAGCCAGCCCCGGCTGACCGTGCGCCAGGGCGAGGCGGTGAGCATTGAGACGGAGGGCGGCCGGGTGACCGGCGTGACCACGGCCACCGGGCAGCGCATCGCCTGCCGGGCGGTGGTGGTGGCCACAGGTGTGTACCTGCGCGGGCGCGTTTTTGTGGGTGAGGCGCAGTGGGACAGCGGCCCGCAGGGGCTGCTGAGCGCGACAAGGCTCTCCGGGTGCCTGGAGGCGCTGGGCTTCAGCCTGCGCCGCTTCAAGACCGGCACGCCCGCGAGGATGGACGCGCGCTCGATCGATTTTGACCGGCTGGAGGTTCAGCGCGGCGACGAGCCGGTGACGCCCTTTTCCTTCATGACGGACAGGCGGCTGGAGAACAGGGCCTGCTGCTACCTGACCTGGACCACGCCGGAAACCCACCGCGTGATACTGGACAACCTGCACCGCGCGCCGATGTTCACCGGCGCCATCAGCGGGGTGGGGCCGCGCTACTGCCCGTCGATCGAGAGCAAGATCGTCCGCTTCCGCGACAAGGAGCGGCACCAGGTGTTCCTGGAGCCGGAGGGGCTGGAGAGCAGGGAATGGTACGTGCAGGGCATGTCCTCCTCCCTGCCGGAGGACGTGCAGTGGGCCATGTACCGCACGGTGCCGGGGCTGGAGAGGTGCGAGCTGATTCGCCTGGCGTACGCCATCGAGTACGACTGCATCGACCCCACGCAGCTGCGGGCCAGCCTGGAGACGCGGCGCGTCGGCGGGCTGTTCATGGCGGGGCAGATCAACGGCACCAGCGGCTACGAGGAGGCGGCGGCGCAGGGCATACTGGCAGGCATCAACGCCGCCATGTACCTGCTGGGAAAGCCACCGCTCATCCTCACACGGGACATGGCCTACATCGGCGTGATGACGGACGACCTGACCACACAGGGCACAGACGAGCCCTACCGCATGATGACCAGCCGCGCGGAATACCGCCTGAGGCTGCGGCAGGACAACGCGGACCTGCGGCTGACCCCGCTGAGCCACGCGCTGGGCCTGGCCGGTGAAGAGAGATATGAGCGGACGCTGAAGAAGGAGCGGGACGCGGCGGAGGCCGGGCGCGTGCTGCGCACCACGCACTTTGCGCCAGGGCCCGCGCTGAACAGCTGGCTGAAGGCGCATGGGCAGCCGGAGGCGGACGGCCCGGTTTCCGCGGAGGAGCTGGTGCGAAGGCCCGCGGTCGCCGTGGAGGACGTGAAGCAGCTGTGCCTGCCCCTTGCGGAGATGGACGCGCAGGCGCTGTACCAGGCGGAGATCGGGGCGAAGTACGCCGGCTACCTCCAGCGAGAGGAGGAGGCCGTGCGCAAGGCCCGCGCCATGGAGGACACCCTGCTGGACGAGGCCATCCCCTATACGGACATCACGGCGCTGCGGATGGAGGCCAGGGAAAAGCTGGCCGCCATGAAGCCGCGCTCGCTGGGCGCCGCCTCCCGCATACCGGGGGTCAACCCGGCGGACGTTGCGGTGCTGATGGTCTGGCTGAAAAAACACGCGGAGGACGATGGGAGGAGAGACGATGAATGAAATTGCGCAGGGCACCATGCCGCTGCTCCACGCGCTGGCGGGCATCCGCTTTCCGGCGCTGGACTGGCTGCTGAGCCGCGTGACCTTCTTCGGCGAGGAGACGCTGTTCATGGTCGTGGGACTGGCGGTGCTGTGGTGCTGGTCCAAGCGCGGCGGCTATTACCTGGTCACCATGGGCGTGATCGGCACGGGCGTGAGCCAGTTTTTGAAGCTGCTGTTCCATGTGCCGCGCCCCTGGGTGCTGGACAGCAATTTCCGCATTGTGGAAAGCGCGCGCGGCGCGGCGAATGACTGGTCCTTCCCCTCGGGGCACACGCAGATTGCCGTGGGCACCTACGGCGGGCTGGCGCTGTGGGCGGAAAAGAAATGGGTGAAGGTGTGCCTGTGGTGCCTGGCCGCGCTGGTGGCCTTCTCCAGGCTCTACCTGGGCGTGCACACCATACTGGATGTGGGCGTGGCCGCGGTGCTGGCGCTGGCCCTGGCCCTGGCCCTGCGGCCTGTGTTCAGGAGCGGCTCCGCCGGCGCGGTGCGGGCGGTGCTGCTGGGCGCGGTGGCGCTGACCGGTGTGCTGATCGCCCTGCGCACGCTGATCCGCTATCCCGCGGACATGACCGCGGAGGACGCGGCAAACCTGGCCAGCGGTGTTCGCAACCTGTGGCTGCTGCTGGGCGCGTCTGTTGGGCTGTGGATCTGCTTTGAACTGGACGAGCGGGTGATCCGCTACGACACAAGGGCCGTGTGGTGGGCGCAGCTGCTCAAGCTGGCGGGCGGCCTGGCCATCGTGCTGGGCATGAAGACCGGGCTGCAGAAGCTGTTCGGCCGCGGCGACACGGCGACCTTCTTCATCTATCTGGCGATGATACTGTTTGCCTGCGGCGTGTGGCCGCTGACCTTCAAGTGGTTTGCGCGCCTGGGAAGAAAAGAAACCAAAGTCTGACCGCGAAGCGAGTCCCTTCCACCACACTAACGTGAAAAGAGCAGGAGGTACACCATGTCAGTCAGCATCCATGTCGACGGGAAGCGCGAGGGCGCGAAAATCAACAAAAACATCTACGGCCACTTCTCCGAGCACCTGGGGCGCTGCATCTACGGCGGCCTGTGGGTGGGGGAGAACAGCCCCATCCCCAACGTAAACGGCATCCGCTCCGACGTGGTGGAGGCCCTGCGGCGCATTCACCTGCCGGTACTGCGCTGGCCGGGCGGCTGCTTTGCCGACGAGTACCACTGGCGGGACGGCATCGGCCCGAAGGAAAGCCGCAAGCGCATGGTGAACACCAACTGGGGCGGCGTGGTGGAGGACAACTCCTTCGGCACGCACGAGTTCCTGGAACTGTGCCGCCAGGTGGGCTGCGAGCCGTACATCAACGCCAATGTGGGCAGCGGCACGGTGCAGGAGATGGCGGAATGGGTGGAGTACCTCAATTCGGACGGGGACTCCACCATTGCCAGGCAGCGCTGGGCCAATGGGCACAAAGAGCCCTTCCACGTGAAATACTGGGGCGTGGGCAACGAGAACTGGGGCTGCGGTGGCAACATGCAGCCGGAGTACTACGCCGATGTGTTCCGCCGCTACCAGACCTTCTGCCGGACCTACGGCGGGGACAGGCTGGTGCGCATCGCCTGCGGGCCGAGCGGGGACGACCCCCGCTGGACGCAGGTGCTGATGGAAAAGGCCGGCAGGTATATGGACGCGCTGACGCTGCACCACTACACCGTGCCCGGCACCTGGGAGCACAAGGGCAGCGCCGCCGGCTTTGACCTGCCCCGCTACTATGAGACCCTGGCGAAGGCGGACACGATGGCCTACCTGCTGGACAAGCACCTGGCCGTGATGGACATCTACGACCGTGAGCACCGCGTGGGGCTGATTGTGGACGAGTGGGGCTGCTGGCACGATGTGGAGGCCGGCACCAACCCCGGCTTCCTCTACCAGCAGAACACCATGCGGGACGCGATGGTGGCCGCGCTGACGCTGAACATCTTCAACCGCCGCGCGGACAGGGTGGTCATGGCCAACATCGCGCAGCTGGTGAACGTGCTGCAGGCGGTGATACTCACCGACGGCGAGAAAATGCTGCTGACGCCCACCTACCACGTGTTCGACCTGTACCAGCCGCACATGGACGCGAAGCTGCTGGACTGCGCGGTGTTCAGCCCCGTGATGGAGGGCGGCGTGAAGCAGGTCAGCGCCTCGGCCTCGCTGAAGGACGGCGCGGTGACCGTGACCGCGGCGAACCTGAGCGCGGAAAGCGAGGCGGAGATACTGCTGGACGTGGAGGGCTTCGAGCGGGCAAAGGCGGAGGGGCGCATCCTCACCGGCGAGTGCCACGCCATGAACACCTTCGAAAACCCGGAGCATGTGCGCCCGCAGGCCTTCAACGGCTTCCGGCAGACAGAGCGCGGACTGGCGCTGACCCTGCCCAGCTGCAGCGTGTGCGCCATCCGCCTGCATGAATAAGCCCTGCCGCTGCCTGCTGGACGGCAGCCAGCCCGATCTGGCCGCTACCGTGCGCGACTATGTGGAGAGCCTGCCCCCGGAGGAGCGCTGCGGGGAGGAGACCTACCGCGCAAGGCTGCGCCTGTGCGTGGCGTGCGAGGCCCTGAGAAACGGCACCTGCGCCCTGTGCGGCTGCTATGTGGAGGCCAGGGCGGCGAAAAGGAATCAGCGGTGCCCGAAAACACCGCCCCTGTGGGGACGGTATAAAGCGGAAGAACAGGATACAGGAGAGGAGACAGAACCATGAAACTGACCCCCAACGACATTGCCCGCATGCTGGACCATTCCACCCTGCAGCCCTTCCTGACGGAGGCGGACATCCGCCACGGCGCGGAGGTGGCGCTGAAGTACCACACCGCGTCCATGTGCGCCAGGCCGTGTGATGTGCCGCTGATGGCGGAGCTGCTGCGCGGCTCAGACGTGAAGGTGTGCACGGTCATCGGCTTCCCCCACGGCGCGCACCAGACACAGATCAAGGTGGCGGAGGCCGCCCTGGCGCTGGATGAGGGCTGCGAGGAGCTGGACATGGTGATCAACATCGGCCGCATGCTGGCGGGCGACGAGGCGTACGTGCGGGAAGAGATCCGCCGCATTGTGGAGCTGGCGCACGCAAGGGGCGCGATTGTGAAGGTCATCATCGAGACCTGCTACCTGAGCGACGCGCAGAAGAAGCGGGCCTGCGAGCTGTCGAAGGAGGCCGGCGCGGACTTTGTGAAGACCTCCACCGGCTACGGCACAAAGGGCTGCACCATCGAGGACCTGAAGCTGATGCGCGCGGCCGTGTCCCCCGCGGTGCGGGTGAAGGGCTCCGGCGGCATCCGCGACCTGGACACGGTGCTTGCCGCCCGCGCGGCCGGGGCCAGCCGCTGCGGCGTGAGCGCGACGGAAAAAATCATGGCGGAGGCGGAAGCGCGCTACGCCGAGGGAAAGCTGGAAGCGTGACATGGCGAAGCTGTATTTCCGCTACGGGGCCATGGGCTCCAGCAAAACCGCCAACGCGATCATGGTGCAGTACAACTACAACGAGCGCGGCCAGCAGGTGCTGATGGTCAAGCCGCGCCTGGACAGCCGCGACGGCGAGCGGAAGGAAAAAAGCCGCTGCGGGCTGGAGACGGACTGCGTGTTCATGGAGGAGCTGCCCGACCTGCCCATTGAGGACTACGACTGCGTGATTGTGGACGAGGCGCAGTTCCTGACAAAGCAGCAGGTGGAATTCCTGGTGCACATTGTGGACGATATGAACATACCGGTCATCGCCTACGGCCTGAGGGCGGACTTCCGCGGAAACTTCTTTGAGGGCAGCCAGTGGCTGATGGCCTGGGCGGACACCATTGAGGAAGTGAAGACCATCTGCTGGTGCGGCAAAAAGGCCACCTGCAACGCCCGCGTGGTGGACGGCCGCGTGGTGAAGGAGGGAGAGCAGATTGTGCTGGGCGGCAACGAGCGCTATGTCTCCCTCTGCCGCAGGCACTGGGCCAGGGGCGAGCTGGGGGATTTTAAGAACCTGGCCCTGGGGGGCTGAAGGCGGCGCGCAGGGGCGGATGGCGCGGCGCTGAATGCCCAAAAATGACCAGAAAAATTTTAGGTCACAGATGTCACAAATGTCATTGCATGTCACCGGGAAAAGTGATAATATGGCAGTGTCGAAACGTGGGCAGACGCCCGCGGCCCTCATTCCAGGACGGAATGGGGGTTTTTTTATGGCAACACCGCGCAAATGAGGTGGTCAGATAGCGCCGCCGAATTGCGCGGTGTTGCCTCATGCCATAAAACAGAAAGGAGTTGAAAAATGGCAGATTACGACACACGAATCAACTGGCCGCAGTGGTACGCGCAGCGCATCGGAGAGGCGGGAAGGCCCGCGGGGGAGGACAAGCTCAGCTGGCCCTGCCCGCTGCACCACGGGCGCGACCGCAACTTCTGGGTGAACACCCGCAACGGGTGCTGGAAGTGCGAGAGCCACTGCGGCGGGGGCAATGCGGTGACCTTCCTGATGAAGCTGCAGGGCATGGACAGCGCCGCTGCGCTGAGGCAGCTGCGGCAGGAGGCCGGCGAGGCGCCCGCGGCGGCGGAGCTGAGCCTGGCGGAGTACAGCCGCGAAAAGCACCTGCCGGCAGACTTCCTCCGGTCGCTGGGCGTGCATGAGGCGGTGGCGCACGGCGTGCGGTGCGTGGCCGTACCCTACTACGACAAAGGCAGGCAGCAAAGGGCGCTGCGCTGGCGCTTCGGCGCGGGCGGAAGGCAGCGCTTTGCCTGGGAGAGGGGGGCGGAGATACTGCCCTACGGCGTGTGGGCCAGGGCGAACGCGGAGGCGGCGCGCATGGTGCTGGTGGAGGGCGAGAGCGACGCGCAGAGCCTGTGGTACGCGGGCATCCCCGCGCTGGGCATACCGGGCGCGACCACCTTCCGCAGCGGTTGGGCCGCCTTCCTGCCGCAGGAGGTGATACTCCACATCGAGCCGGATGACGGCGGAAGGACCTTCCTGCGCAAAACGCTGCGCGCGCTGGGGGAGGCGGGCTACACGGGCGTGGTGCGGCGCTTCTCCTGCGCACAGCTGCCCGGCGGCTGCAAGGACCCGTCGGCGCTATTGTGCGCGGTGGGGCTGGAGCGCTTCCGGCAGCTCATCGCTGAGGCGCTGGACAGCGCGCAGCCGGCCGCGGAGGAAGACGAGCGGCCCGCGGCGGAGAAGGCCGCCCCGGCGAAGCTGGAGACCTACGCGGCCTGCACGCTGCCGCAGATGGCCCTGTCGCCGCCCAGGCAGATTGTGGAGGGCATGATGGTGGAGGGACTGGGCTTCCTGGCGGGGCGGCAGAAGCTGGGCAAGAGCTGGCTGGCGCTGACACTGTCGCTGTGCGTGGCCTCCGGGCGGCCCTTCCTGGGGAAGAACACGGCGCAGGGCGATGTGCTGTACCTCGACATGGAGGGCAGCCCGCAGCGCCTGCAGGAGCGGATCGGGGCTGTATGGACAGGCGATATTCCCCCGAATCTGATCGTGGCGCACCGCACGAAGGAGACGCTGGCCGGCGGCGGGCTGCTGCAGCAGCTGAAGGGCTGGGCGGAGGGGGCCGATTCCCCCACGCTGATTGTGATTGACACGCTGGGGCGGGTGAAGGGGACAGCCCGCTCCCGCAGCCTGAACGCCTACGAGGCGGACACGGCCATTTTCTCAGAGGTGGCGCGCATGGCGCTGGACCGCCACCTGGCCGTGATGCTGGTGCACCACCTGCGGAAGGAGCAGTCCGGCGACGACCTGGATTCCATCTCCGGGTCGCTGGGGCTGAGCGGTGTGGCAGACTGGTTCTGGCTGCTGGACCGGGCCCGCCGCGGCGAGGAGAGCCGGGAGGCCCGGCTGCTGGTGGATGGGCGCGACATCTGCCAGAGCGAGCTGGCGCTGCGCTGGCAGGCGCCCGGCTGGCAGCTTATGGCCGAGGACGTGGAGAAGTACCGCCGCGAGCGGGCCTACGCGGAATCCGGCTTTGTAACGGCCCTGAAGGGCATGGTGGCAGAGACGGGCATCTGGACCGGCACCCCCGGCCAGCTGTCCGCCGAGCTGGGCGTTCGCGGTGTGGTGTGCACGCCGGTGAAGGTGGGTATCAAGCTCGCCTCATTCAAGCAGCAGATGGAGGAGGACGGGATCGTGACCGCGACGAAGAGAAATGGCGGCACCAGGCTTATAGAAATCAGAAAAGTGGAACACAACCTGTCACACCCGGCACACCCGTCACAAACCCATATAGAATAAGGATTTTGGCCAAAATACAACCCGGCACAAACCCGGCACAACCTGTCACACACCAAAAACGGAACACAACCTGTCACACCCGGCGCACCCGTCACAAACACATATAGAATAAGGCTTTTGGCCAAAATGCAACCCGGCACAACCTGACCCATATTCGTTGCCTGTAAGAGGAAAGAACCCCCGGTAAGAGAAGATGATCTGCCTTGGCCAACAGAAAAGGGCGCTTTGTGAC
Source organism: uncultured Clostridia bacterium (assembly GCA_946407745.1). Lineage (GTDB taxonomy): Bacteria > Bacillota > Clostridia > Christensenellales > Aristaeellaceae > RUG11272. The sequence goes on along the minus strand of CAMJPQ010000050.1, from coordinate 828 downwards.
AGGTTTGTGCCGGGTTGTGCTGGGTTTGTGCCGGGTTGGAAAAATGGAGAAAACCTTTGCGGCATAAGGCTTTTTGACGGGTGTGACGGGTGTGACGGGTTGTGTTCCAAAAACAGAAAAAAGGAGGAAAGAAAGCAGAAACCATGACAAGAGATACCTGGGCCTGGGGTTACCGGTTTTACGAGCAATACGCGGCCCTGCTCTCAGACGCGGTGGACGCGCAGACGCAGGCGGACCTGTTTGCCGAAGCGCTGCCGGCCGTGAAAGCCGTGGCCGACCAGGGTGAGATCGAAATGACCTTCGCCATTGCCTTGTGGGAGATGCTTGCCATCATCGCAAAGCGGTCGCTGGAGGAATGAAGAAGGAGACGGCCCCTCTGTCGCTGCGCGACATCTCTCCGGGGCTGCCGCCCGGCCGCATTGCCCCTCCACCGCAAGCGGTCCCCCTCTCCGGGGCTGCCGCCCGGCCGCATTGCCCCTCTGTCGCTGCGCGACATCTCTCCGGGGTGCCGCCCGGCCGCATTGCCCCTCTGTCGCTGCGCGACATCTCCCCATCAGAGATGGGGCGACTTTGGTCGCAAGCCCCGCAGGGGAACAGCCGCCGCAGCGGCAGAGGGGGTCTGCCAGGGCGAGCAGACCGCATGCCTGCCGGGAGAGGGGGGGACGACCTCATCCGTCAGCGCCTCACGGCGCTGCCACCTTCCCCTAGAGGGGAAGGCGCCGGTGGGGGGGCTGCTCCGCATCCCCGCACCCCATACATTTCCGTATGCGTAAGCAAAGAACAATCCATGGGCGCCCCAAAAGCGCAAAAGTGCGCTGTCTATGCCTC
>CAMJPQ010000049.1 GCA_946407745.1 uncultured Clostridia bacterium | reverse complement strand
CCTGGCGGTACTGCTGCAGGATGGTCTCGCCGCTGCCGCCCACCGTGCTCTCGGAGGCGATCAGGATCTCCTTCAGCACCAGCTGCAGGGGATACTTGCCGGGGTCCTGCAGGAAGATCATGGCGTTGAAATAGCTGTTCCACTGGCCAACGGCGTAGTACAGCGCCATCACAGCGAGGATGGCCTTGGACAGGGGCAGCACGATGGAGAAGAACGTCCTGAACTTTCCGGCGCCGTCGATCCTGGCGGCCTCCAGCATGCCTTCAGGAATGGAGGATTCAAAGAAGGTCTTTGTCATGAACAGGTTCCACACCGACATGATGGCCGGCAGGATCACCGCCCAGGGGGAGTTGATCAGCTTCAGGCTGCTCATCACGTTGTAGAACGGGATCAGGCCGCCGCCGAAGAACATGGGGATGATGAAGAACAGCATCCAGAACTTCTTGCCGGGGGTGGTCTTGCGGCTCAGTCCCCAGCCGGCGGGAATTGTGACCACCAGGGAGAGCAGCACCGTGACCACGGTGTAGATGATGGTGTTCAGATAGCCGGACCACACATCATTGCGCTGGAAGATGTACTGATAGCCCTCCAGGGTGATGCGCACCGGGGCCAGCACCACCTCGCCGCCCAGCACAGCGTCCGGGTCTGAGAAGGATGCGATGATGATGAAGTACAGGGGATACAGAATGATCAGCGCCAGCAGCACAAGGAAGATTGTGTTGATGACATAGAAGATTTTGTCGCCCCGGGTGTCCTTCAGTGCGTGGGAGCCTTTTCCGATGACAGGATTTTTTGTTGTCATATCGTCCCACCCCCTTACCACAAGGAATTCTCGGAGAACCGCTTGGACGTTGTGTTGGCGATGATCAGCAGCACTACGTTGATCACAGAGTTGAACAGGCCGATGGCCGTGGCGTACGCCTGATCCGGCACACCGGTAAGACCGCGCTTGTACACGTAGGTGGAGATCAGCTCGCTGACAGACAGGTTGGCGTCATGCTGCATCAGCAGGGCCTTCTCATAGCCCACGCCCATCAGACCGCCGATGGACATGATGAGCATCACGCTGATCATGGGCATGATGGCCGGGATATCGACGTGGATCACACGCTGGAAACGGGTCGCACCGTCGATCATGGCCGCCTCATGCTGTACAGGATCCACATTGGACAGGGCTGCGATGTAGATCACCGCGCTCCAGCCGAAATCCTGCCAGTTGCTGGAAAGGATGTACAGGGGACGGAAGGCTGAGGCCTCCAGCATGTACTGGAATCTCTCGCCGCCCAGGTTTGCCGCCACGTTGTTCACCAGGCCGTCGATGCCGAAGAACAGGCGCAGCATACCGACCAGAACCACCAGTGAGATGAAGTGCGGCGCCGTATAGATGGTCTGGAAGACCTTGCCTGCACGCTTGTTCTTGAGAGAATTCAGCGACAGGGCCACGATGATGGGCAGCGGGAAGCCGATGATGAAGCCGATAATGCAGATCAGGAAGGTGTTCTTCATCAGGGGCCAGAACTGCGGATCAGAGAAGAAGCGATTGAAGTTGTCAAAGCCCACCCAGATGGTGTCTGAAGAGAGGATCGGGTCGCCGGGCATGAAGTCCTGGAACGCGATCAGCACACCGTAGATGGGCAGGTAGTTGAACAGGAAAACCACCAGAATTGCCGGGAGGATCATAACGAGATAGGGGGAATTCTCCCTGAAATCCCGAAGCCGCTTTCTCCAGTTCGGTTTTTCCTTTTTCTGCCGCACCGCTGCGGCAGAGGCTTTGCTTGCACCTTGCATGTTTTCCCTCCTTAACGGATGAATGAAGAAACAGGAAACAAAGGTGTCTGCCCTGGCAAGCCCCCTTTCGGCGCGCCGTCGGTTTACATCGGATTTACTTGCTGCTGCGCCCTGCACAAATCGTTCAGGACACATTGCCCTTTTCCTGTATTCCGGGAAAAATGGCAGGTTTACATTGCTGTTTACAATAATACACTTCGTTTTACATATTGTCAACACCATAAGGACAATTTGTAAAATTTTACAGTGCATCAGCTCGGCAACGGGCACTTGGCGTGTACTTTACTGGAATCTCCAAATGCCATGGTTTACATTATGTAAACTTGATATGTATTACATTCAGTGCTATAATGGAAACAACAATCAGAAAGGCCGAATGCGCTATGGCAAACAAGCGGATCACCATGCAGGATATCGCCGATGCCTGCGGACTGTCCCGAAACACGGTATCCAAGGTTTTCAACAGGCGCGGCGCAGTGCCGCCCGCTACCCGGGCCCTGATACTGCAAAAAGCAAACGAGCTGGGCTATGGGCTTCCCGCGGAGGAAAAGCAGGCTCCTTCCCGGCAAAGTGCTGGCAGCATTGCGCTGCTCACCAGCAATATGCCCATGGATTACCATTTTGGCACCTACTTTGTCACGACGTTTACGGACCAGATCTGCCGGGCCGGTTATACCCTGCGCATGTTTGAGATCTCCGCGGAGGAGCTGAAAAACAAGCAGCTGCCGCCTCACTTTTCTCCCGAACAGATGGCGGGCATCGTGGCGATTGAACTGTTTGACACCGAGTATCTGAATATGATCTGCGCGCTAAACCTGCCCACCATCATGATCGACAGCCCGGCACACGCCATCATCCGTCAATATCCCTGCGACTTTGTGTCCATGGAGAATGTGGCCAGCATCAGCGCGGTGACAAAGCATCTCATCGCTCTCGGGGCACACCGGATCGGCTTTGTGGGCGACCGGATGCACTGCGGCAGCTTTTATGAGCGGTGGTTCGGCTTCCGGATGGGAATGGAGCAGGCAAAGCTGCCGCTGGACGAGCGGCTCTGCATCCTGGCGCCGGACGAATCGCCCTACAACAATCCCGACTGGCTGATTAATCAGCTTAACGGTATGCCCACTCTGCCCGACGCCTTTATCTGCGCCAACGACTACCTGGCCATCCATCTGATGAGCGCAATCAAAAAGAAGGGGCTTTCCATCCCCAACGACATCATGGTCACCGGCTTTGACGGCACCTCGCAGTCAGCCCTTGTGGATCCTGCGCTGACCACCGTGCAGATCCCCAGTATCGAGATCGGCCGCATGTCCGCCGATATTCTCCTGTCCCGCATCCGCAGCCCGGAGCTACCCTACAGCTGGACGCATGTGCGTACAAATCCGGTGTGGCGAAAGAGCACGAGGCAGAAAGAAGCGGAATAGAGCGCTGTTTTGTTCATCAGACGTTCTTGCATACCAAAGCGATTGTATATCCGGGTAAGCCGCTCCGCAGCGCGAACAGCCTCTTTATCACGCTGATCAAGAAATGATAAAGGTACTACCGCTTCAGATATGGGCACTTGTTCCCCGATACCAAGAAAGAAATGTATGACAAGCTGGCTGCTCAGTCAGACAGCCTGATTGGACAGCTTCAGCAAATGGAATCAGCGCCAGCGGAAAGCGGCGCTGCCACATGATGCGCGTCTCCCAATTCCGGGAGGCGTTTTTCAGTCCATGAAAACGTTTTTTTGTTTGGGAAAGCCCTGTTTTATGCAGCATTTTTGTGCAGCATTTTGGTGAATAGCAGAGGAAAAAAGGTCTATTGTCCCGGAAAACTGATGTGCAAAAGGGGAAAAATTCTTTTTCATTGCCTGCCGGGATAGAGGCTGAGAATCCAATCAAATCAAGGAAAGTCGCGAAAAAAGAGCCCTCTTGCGAAGGCTCTTGAATGTGCGGCCGACGGGACTTGAACCCGAACCCATTTCTGGACACGCCCCTCAAACGTGCGCGTATGCCGATTCCGCCACAGCCGCATGCTGAAAGCTTATACACTATACAACGAAAGCCCCGTTTTGTCAAGCAAAGACTTTTCTTCCCTATGGCCACCGCGCCTCGACACCCGCATCACTATAGCGTTGCCTCGGCTGCCGGCCACATAATCCACCGCGGATGACCGCATAAAAGGAAACGGGGTTCCCGGCCTGATTCACATCGGGCGGCAGGCTGCTTCCGCCGCCCGATGTTTTGCCCGGCTGCCTGAGAAGCAGCGGCACTCGGAATACGTTTCCGCCATTTGGGGGCAAGCCTTCCGGCGCATTTGAAGGCAAGCCTTCGCCTGCAGCCTTTGGTATGCCCGAGTGATTAAATGAAGGTTTTAAGGACCTTCCGGGAGGCTTTTCAAAGCCTCCCTCTCTTCTGCTTTTGCGCGAAACGTAGAGAGAAATGCGAAAAGGCGGATTTGCGGTGGTGGCAAGCTCGTGGGATTGTGCGTTTGAAGCGGGAAACGGTGATCGCTTCGACCGGATGTCGCCCGATGGGCAACATAAATACATCTGCGATGTATTGCTTTGGTGCTGTTACGCACATGCGCAGCGTTATGGTTCATCTGCGCCTGAATCGACTTCCGCGTACCCCGCGCTCCGCTGTTTCTCAGGCAGCCGGACGCTCGTCACCCCTTCTGCGCCTGGTAGGCCTCAAAGGCATCGTCAAAGCCGTCGTTCACACCGAAGGGCGTGATGTAGTCCACGTTGGAGTTGATGGCGCACTGGTCGATCTCCGTGGAGACAGCGTCCGCCCGGCGCTCCAGCTCGGCCGTGGCGTTGCGCACCAGCTTACGGTCAAAATTGATGGTCGTCACCCTTTTGAGATCGCAGGTGTAGGCTACCTGGTTGCCCTCCGCGTTGAAGCGGTAGCCTTTGCCGCCGCCGACGACCGTGCGCTCAGAGGAGCGGATGCAGTTCATCTCCCGCAGTGTGGCTGCGATTTCCTGGCGCTGCTTGTTGAGGCTGATCTCACCGTCCATGTCCAGCCGAAGCTCGTTCTTTGTGCGGCGGATGGCCTTCGTCAGCTTCTCATGCTCGCTCAGCAGCCAGAGCAGGAAGCCCACCACATCGTTGATCCGGTTCGCATAGTCGGATGGTGCCTCCTGGATTCTGGTTTCATCCTCCGCCTCGGCCATCACCCGCTTTTTGAGCACGGTCACTTCCTGCACGGTGACATTGTTCTCATCGCCCAGGATCATCCGGGCTTCTGCCATCAGGCTCTGCAGCCTGTTCTGATAGCGAAAGGCATCTTTCAAATTCATTCCTTCGTTCCTCCCTCTTATCGGCTGCGTTATTATTTCGCCGTACATACCGCCGATTCCTGCTGAACAGCTTCGATTTGGTTTCCGCACACGTGATCGCTGTACTGCGTGATTCTCCCTGACTGGCGTCAAAAAACTGCCTTCCCGGATCCTGACGGAGCTGTGGAAAGCAGCTTTTGAAATCATGGCCTTACCAGACTGTGTGCTCGGCCGCAGCGTCAGCGAAGGGGCCGGGCAGGGCGTCCAGGCCGCGGTGTGCGCCCGCGTAGTCCGAATCGAAGAGAATGGCCGTGCCATCGGGGTTCTCGAAGCGCTGCTCGGGCTCAAAGGCGCAGCCGAGGATGTCGCTGTGAATGAGGCCGACACGGAAGTCCTTCAGCAGCTCGTAGACATTGGTGCGAAGCACCCAGCGCCCGTCCTCCTCCGTCAGCTCAACATAGACGGGATGCTCCGCGTCCACAAGATGCTTCCGCTCGTGCTTGCATACACTGGCGCCGTTGAAGTAGGCGTTGCCCTCCACCCACACGGGCAGATGTCCGAAATGGTAGGTCCCCAGCTCCTGCATGTTTGGCTCCCGGTCCATCTGGAAATGGCTGATCCATTCCTCATAGGTGGGGAAGATGTCAAACGGCGCGGTACCCACGATCTGGTGATCGGCAGAGGCAGGCGGAATGGAGGCGTCCGTGACCGGCGCACGCTGGACGAAAATATTGTTGTAGATCCGGTCATCACCGTGAAGGATGGTCATGAAGCCCGCGACCTCGGTGCGGTGGCGGATATGGTAGGGGGTGTAGCGGGGCTCCCGCTGGCCGTTGACAATGCTGTCCACGCCGCTGTTGATCAGGCCGAAGGCGCCGCACATCAGGTTGTGCACGCAGGCGACGCCCTCGCTGGGCAGTACGGCGGAGGTCTTCGACAGCATCACGTTGTGGTCAATCAGGGTGGGGCCGTGGCCTACCTCGATGAATACGTCGTTGTTGAACATCGCGCCTTGCGCCTGGGGGATGCCATCGGGCCGCTGGTTGTCGTGGAGCAGGTTTTGGGTGACCCGCGCGCCCTGTGCCTCCCAGTCAAGCCAGATACCCATGATGCAGTGGTGAATGTGGTTGCGGCGGATCGTAACGTCGATGGCGGCATGCAGCTTGATGCCCGCGGTTTCCGCGCCGCCGAGCTGCTGGCTGTTGCAGACATGGTGGATGTGGCAGTCCTCAATGGTGGAGAAAACCGCGCCCATGCGGCCGACGATGCCGGTCTGCTCGCAGTGGTGTACATGGCAGCGGCGGATGAGGTGGCCGCCCACCTTTTCCTTCAGCCAGCCGTGGTACTGGCCGCGGCACACGGCGTCTCGCTCCATCTGCGTGGGGGACTTGACATGCCGGGTATAGAAATACATGTCATTCTCCGGGTCGCGGTATTTGCCCAGGGAGATGCCGCAGCACTTGCTTCCCCATACCTCGCAGTCCTCAATGATCCAGCCGCGGGACCAGTGGGGGCCGATGAGGCCGTCCTGGTAGGCGGCGGGCGGCGCCCAGGTGGTTGCGCCCTTGTTGATATTGAAGCCGGAGACGGTGATATAGCCCACGCCGGTCTCCTCCGGCATGAAGCAGTTGCGCCGAGCGGTGATCTCGACCTTCTCCCTGTTGGGGTCCAGATCGTGGAAGTTGGCGTAGAGCACGGTCTCGTTTCCGTCCTGCTCGGTGTACCATTTCCATGTGGAGGCCTCCCGGTCGAAGGCGCAGGGGTCCGGCTCCGCCGCGGCGCACTCGGCCAGGGTCACGGTCTCGTACATCATCCGGTCGTTCATGAAGACCGCGCCGGTGTGGCGCACCGTGGGCGCAAAATACCAGTCGCCGCAGACCATGGTGGTGAAGGGGTTGTAGCCGCCGAATACGCCGTTGTCCACCCGGGCGGTCCATACATTCCCCTCGCAGCGCGTCCAGCCGCCGAGCGGCTCTGCGCCGGTGATCTCCGCGCCGAGGGGCTCGACCGAGCGGTAGACGATGCGCTTCTCCTCGGTGCCCGCATGGATCGGGTTCACCGTTTCCCGGTAGACACCCGGCGCCACAAGCACCTCGTCCCCCGCGACGGCGATCCGCGCCGCGTCATTGATGCGCCGGAAGGGCATTTCCCGGGAACCGTTGCCGTCCCGGGAGGCGTTGGCGTTGACATAATAGATCATGCTGAACGTCTCCTTGCTGATATTCTCTTTGACCGGGCACATTGCCCTTGATGGGGTTATCGTACTTGATTGGGCAGGCTTTGTCAATGAGCTTTTCAGTGCGGGAGAGGAGTGTATAAACCGGGCCAGGAGGAGCATAAAGGCACCTTCGTCATACCACCCCGGCAGCCTGTTGTGATTTCAGCATATCAGCCCGAAAAAAGCTGTACAGCTATTATTTTGTCAATCGGTTCGTGAGCGGGGGAACAATCATCCGCTTCATTATTGACATAGGTCAGATTCAGTGGTATCATGATTGTTGACAAATGTCAGAAATGAGGGGATGGCTATGGCAAGACCAATCAGGTGCAGAAGAATAGCGCAGATGCCGGTCTATCGCAGCTTCTCCCCGGATGACACAGCAGCTGCCGAGATCGTCCGAATGACAGTGGATGAGTACGAGGCATTGCGGCTCCTGGACGGCGAAGGCCTCACACAGGAAGCCTGCGCCGCCCGAATGAATATTTCGCGCACTACGGTCACCGCGATCTATGACAGCGCAAGGAAGAAAATTGCGGACGCGCTCGTTCACGGAAAGCGGCTCCTGATCACAGGCGGATGCTGTGCATTTGAGCCAGTGGAAATCAATCAGAACATCGCGGAGAAAGGAAACAGCACGATGAGAATTGCAGTCACCTATGAAAACGGAGAGGTCTTCCAGCACTTTGGTCACTCAGCGCAGTTCAAACTGTATGATGTCGAGGGGGGAAAGATCATCAGCGAGCAGGTCGCAGATACCAACGGCAGCGGCCACGGTGCCTTGGCTGGCTTTTTGCAGGCCGCCAAAGTGGATGCCCTGATCTGCGGCGGTATCGGCATGGGCGCCCAGATGGCCCTGGCTGACGCGGGTATTGCGCTCTACGCTGGAGTGCAGGGCTCAGCGGATGACGCGGCAAGAGCGCTTGCGGCCGGAACACTGGATTATGATCCGGACGCGCGCTGTGATCATCACGGGCATCATCACGAGGGCGCCTGCGGTCACGAGCACTGCGCGGAGCATCGCTGCCAGGGAAACTAAGGCCAAATCAACTGCAAGAAATGAAAGACGCATCAGCCGACAAAATAACTAAAGGGGGACTGCCGCAGCTTTACGCTTTCGCGGCAGTCCCCCTGTTTTACTGTATGACCGTCTTTTCCCGCCGCGTTCCGGCGGCCGGACACACGCAATTACTTCTTCAGCAGTGCGGTCAGGGCTTCAAGGTTGTCATTGCTCATGCCGGCCTTGGAAAGGAGATTCCTGGCGGCTGTCGCGTAATTCTCCGGGGTGACGGCGGCCAGATCATAGGTGCCGTCTCCCTTGGCCTCCAGGGAGGAATCAAAGGTGAGCAGATAGTTGATCATATCGTTGAATTTCAGATCCACAATATAATCATACGCCGTCTTGTCCGATTCTTCCGTGAGGCTGTAGTAGTTGTCATAGGTCACCATGTAGTCATTCAGCATTTCCTCATAGGTCGCGCCGCACAGGCTCTCCAGCACCACGCCCACAAAGCCGGTCCTGTCTTTTCCCTCCGTGCAGTGGAACAAGATCTTTGTCGCGTTGTGCTCCAGCGCGCTGTTCAGTCCCCTGACCAGCGCCGACTGGTAGGCCGCGCCTTCATACGCCGCGGACATGGCCATCAGGCAGACCTGGTCGTTGTCCAGCAGCTTCTGGGAGTAGTCCAGCTGTGACCACACCTCGGCTTCCTTATATTTGTCGATCTTCTTCTGGGAATCAGCCAGGTTCAGCACATAGTCGATCCCATTCGCCTTCGCCAGTTCGTTGACATAGGGAGCCCTGTTATTGGCGTTGTCAAAGGGGGAAGCCGATCTGAACAGCACGTTTTCCTTCATGGCCTCGGAACGTACGGCGCGGAAGTTGGCGAAAACCTCTTCCTTCGAAATGCCGTTCTTCGCCTCGTAGTCCTCAAAATTCTTGCTGTAGGTCAGGCCGCCCACGAGCTTCTGCTCGTATTCGTAGCCGCCCTGCTCAACCAGCGTGATGGTGCACTTCATGTCGGTTGTCAGGTGCAGCAGGTTCCACATTTCCCTGTTGTTGTAGCAGAAGCGGAGATACGGATAGTCGGTCCTGGTGTACTGGTAATCGTCCCCGCGGTTTTCCTTGATGGCGTAGCCGTAGCCGCACAGCAGCGGATCGCCGGTTTTTGTATAGTAGCCGTTATAGAAGGGAACGGATTTGAATTCATACCGGTACAGTTCGTTTTCCAGCACAACATTGCAGGCGTCGCCAAGCTCAAAGCCCAGGGCGATGAAGTCCTTGATTGAAATGTTCACGTCGCATCCGTAGAACGCGTCCGCGCCCCTGTTCAGCACGTCCAGCGTAACGGAAAGGGGGGCTTCCTGGGGTTCCGCCGCCTCAGCATGAACGCCAATCACGCTCAGCAGCAGGCACAGGGCTGCGAGGACCGCAAAGAACTTTTTCATGTTGTCTCCTCCTTGTTCGGTTTTCAGTTGTCCGGCCATCGCCGGGTACATCCCGGCTGATGAATATATTATAGCCTATATCACCCAACATTTCAACAGAAAAGGTAGATTGTGACGCCTTTCACAATCTACCGCAATCTGCCTTTTCCGCCCTTCATCCGGCGCGGTCCATGCGCTGCCGGTCCACCAGCTCGGCGAAGAAGCCTTTTTTCTCGATCAGCTCGTCGTATGTCCCTTCCTCGATCACTTTGCCCTGATCCATCACCAGGATGCGGTCGCAGCTGCGGATGGTGGAAAGGCGGTGGGCGATCACGATGCGGGTGCAGTGCAGCCTGTCCAGCGCGTCGGATACCTGCTTCTGCGTCTTATTGTCCAGTGCGCTGGTGGCCTCGTCGAAAATCAGGATGCTTGGTCTGGACGCGATCGCCCGGGCAATCAGCAGCCACTGCTTCTGCCCGCCGGAGATGCCGCCCTGGCCTTCCGAAATCACGGTATGCATGCCCATGGGCATCTCGCGGATATCCTGGGCGATGCCCGCCACCTCCGCCGCCTCCCAAACCTCCTCCATGGTCAGATCCGGAGCGGAAACCGTGATGTTGGAGTAGATGTCGCCCTGTATCAGCTGCCCGTTCTGTATCACCACGCCGATCTGCTTGCGCAGCGACCGGGGGTCAATGCTGCTCAGGTCATGCCGGCCATAACACACAGTGCCCTTTTCCGGCTTTTCAAAGCCCAGCAGCAGCCGCACCAGTGTGGATTTGCCGCAGCCTGTGCGGCCAGCGATGCCGACATATGGTCGCGGTGGCAGCATACACAATAAAGCCGACCAGCATCAGGGCCACGGCGCCAAGGATCATCCACAGCCGGGGGCTGGTGACGCGCAGATAGTCGTGCAGTTCCTCCTGAGAGGCGATCTTTTTCCGATTGAACATTCTGTTTTCCATGCTGAATCAGCCCTTCTCATGTTTTTCTGTCGTCTGTGAACAGGTTTGGGGGCAGCTTTGCAAAGGGAGAAATCATTCCATGGCGTTTCGTCGGCCAATTCAGGTCTGTATGCGTTTCCCAAAGGGCACCGTCTGGCCTCATTCGATCAAATCCTGGCAGCAATAGCAATACGAAGGCATTTGAAAAAAGCATCCCGGGTGTCATTTCGGCATTTACGGTCCCGGGATACTTCTCGTCTGTTTTTGCCTTCATTCAGCTGTTCCCGTCCTTCTGCAGCGGGAAGGGCCTGTCTCGCTCAGGCATTGATGTCCTGTCAAAACCGACACTGCCAGGAATATGCAGAATCCGCGTTACAGGTTTTCCTTATACCATTCAATGGCGGCCTGGATGCCACGATCAAAGCTCCAGTCCGGATCGTAGCCAAGTTGTTCCCTGGCCTTGCTGATATCCGCGTTGCTGTGCTTGATGTCCCCGGCGCGGTCCGGGCCGAAATTGGGCTGAATGTCCACGCCCAGTACCTTTGTGAGGCCGTGATAGATGTCGATCAGGTATTCCCGCCCGCCATAGGCGATGTTGAAGGCTTCTCCCGCTGCCTCATGCGGGGCAAGGCAGGCTTTCAGGTTCGCCTCAATCACGTTTTCAATATAGGTAAAATCGCGGCTTTGTTTGCCATCCCCGTTGATGGTCGGTGTCTCGCCGTGCAGCAGCTGCCTGATGAATTTGGGGATGACCGCAGCATACGCACCATTCGGATCCTGCCTGCGCCCAAACACGTTGAAGTAACGCAGTCCATAGGTGTCCAGCCCGTAGTGACGGGTGTACTGCTTCGCCCATTCCTCGTCTGCACGTTTGCTGACTGCATAGGGCGACAGCAGATTGCCTTCGCGGCCTTCTTTCTTGGGAAGGTTCGGCTCGTCACCATACACGGAAGATGAGGAAGCGTAAACGAACTTCTTCACATGATTCTGCCGTGCAGCCTCCAGCATATTCAGTGTGCCCTGAATATTGTTGGCACAGTAGAACAAAGGCATTTCAATGGAGCGTGGAACACTGCCCCAGGCAGCCTGGTTGAGAACGTAATCCACACCCTCGCAGGCCTTCATGCACGTGTCAAGATCCTTGATATCGCCCTTGATGAAGGTGTAGTTGGGGTGATCGATGAACAGGTCGACATTGGCCTGCTTGCCTGTGGACAGATCATCCAGGCAGCGGACACGGTATCCGAGATTCAGGATGGCCTCACACAGGTTGCTGCCGATGAAGCCCGCGCCGCCTGTGACAAGGAAGAGGGAATCATGTTGGAAGGTAATACTCTTGTAGCCCATTGCTTGCCTCCTGATCATATCGTTCTTTTGTTATGGTAACACCGCCGCAGATGAGGTGGTCAGATGGCGGATGAATTTTGCGTCAGGCACGATTGCAGATTTTGAAGGCTTTGCTCAAGGCAAGTCGAAAAAGCTGCAAGAAGTGAATGGCACAAAAGGCTCCGTCAGATGCGCCGCCGAATTGCAGGGTGTTGCCTCGGCGTCTTTCATCAACCACAGGCATTATACCACATCATCCTTCATATGTCTGTGGTTTCGATGGATTTCCGTATTGCACCGGCAGATGGAGACAAGGTTTGGCTGCCGAAGCAACAGCATTCTGATCTGAGATTGCACTCCTTTTACCAAAGCCTGCTGGGAATGGCAATACCCCCCCGCGCATGCGCCGGAGGAACGCACACTGCCCTCAGCACAGAAGGATGCCGGTTAGCTGTACGCCAGCAACGCAAAAAAAGGATGCTCAGGAAAAGAGAACCGGCAATTCAGGCCGGCTCTCTTTCATATCGGGTCATCCGGGCTGCGCCATACGCGTGCCGCGCCCTTGCGGAGGTGTGCCACAGGGCGGCAGCAATGGCTTACTTGAGCAGCTCGGGATGCGTTTCGATCTCGTACTCATTCTTCCATTCGGCCAGGAACTCCTGCAGCTTTTCCATCTGCTTCGCCTCCAGCGCGGAGGCCTCCAGTGTCTGCCTCTCCTCCTGCGTCAGTTCATGCACGCCGGAGGCAAGGTCGTCCTGGTACAGCACGATATGGATGCCCATATTCGTCACAAAGGGCTCGGTGATGTCGCCCGGCTTATCGAGCGCGGCAACCTGCTTTTTGAAGGCCTCGGCCCAGCTCTCACTGTCCGGGTGGAACAGCAGCTCCCCGCCTGCCTCTTCACCGGCTTCCTTTCCATAAGTGGCGATCAGGCTGTCAAAGGATTCCCCGGCCACATACCGGCGGATGATTTCATCCGTGGTATCCTGTACCAGCGGCAGGGCGCTCTGCTCCAGCTCCACTACCTTTCCCAGCAGGCTGGCGTACTCCGCCGATTGTGCTTCGTATTCCGTCCTGGCCGTTTCCACATCGCCGCCCTGAATGGCCGCGTCGGCTACGGCATTGTACGCGGCCTCAAGGGAGGCTGCACCTTCCTCCAGCGCAGGCTGCAGGGCGTTGATTTCGCTCACCACAGACGCGGGATAGGGCAGAAGAATCTGCCGGATGATGCGGTACCCCGCCGGCGTATAGAAGGACTCGTTGCCGGTGTTCAGTATCTCTCGCTCATACCGGGGAATATCGTTTTCATACGCCTCCCTGTCCGGGCCCACAAAGGTGTCCTGCAGATAGGCTTCCACCTCTTCCTCGGTCACGGCCATGCCCGGGCAATAGAGCTCGAAAATGCGGCTGTAGCGCACATTGACAAGCGCCTCCTGATACACCATGTCCAGGGTATAGCCCTGATCGGTGAGCCACTGGGTGATCTGGGCTTCGCTGGCATCGTAGCCCTCATTCTTTACCCTCTGCTGAAAGCCCTGCCAGAGGCTTTCATACACGTTGCCCGCGTAGGAGCGAACCAGCGTTTCCTCCGCGTCGGTGAGGTCGTTTTTTCCTCTTTCTATCAGCTTGTTTTCAATCAGGGCCAGATCCACGAGGTGATCGACGGTCTGCTGCCTCAGCTCTTCCTTCTCTGCCGCGGTGGGCTCATAGCCCTGGTAGGCCATCAGGTCCAGATTGGACTGGTAAGAGTACTGGGCCAGGGGCAGGGTGTATTCCACCCTGCCCACCCGCACAATGACCGGATCAGTGCTTTCCGCCAGCGCGGAAAAGGGCAAAAGCAGGCAGATCAACAGCGCCAGAGGCCTGATACAGCTTTTCATGTTCATGTCAACCCTTCCGGATTTGTTTTAAGGTAACACCGCGCAAATGAGGCGGTCAGACGGCGCAAAGGGCACCGCCGGATGCGCCGCCGGATTGTGCAGTGCTGCCTTTATGCTTCGTTTTCCTTTTTCTTTTTGAGCGCAATGCAGGCAAGCACGCCAATTGCCGCGAAGATGCCCAAAGCATACCACACAAGCGGCGCGCTGTCGCCGGTAGGGGGCACCTGCTTCACCGTGAGGGTGGCCGCGTAGGTGGTAACAGTGTAATCCGACGCGTCTGTGATCACCAGGCGGTACTGGGTTCCACTCTCTTCCGCCGTCACGCCGCTCACCCTCAGTGTATCGGTGGTTTCGCCTTCAAGGTCAGTCCACTGGCCACCTGGCTTTTTCACCTGCCACTGATACCTGTAGGGCGCCCGTCCGCCCGCAGGCACGCCGTGGAAAACGGCTTCACCACCCGCAGGCACGTCCTGGCTTTCCGGCTGTGTGCGCACCGACAGTGTCTCCGCGTCCAGCAGGATCTCGACGCTGTTGTCCACATCGCCGACTTCCTTATAATTTTTACCCTTGATTTTCACCGTGACCTTGCCCGCGCGGCGGTTGTCGGTCAGCATGGACAGCGGCACATCAAAGTTCCAGGTTTCCTTGTCGCTCACCTCGGCCTGCAGGTTGTAGCGGAAGCAGGGCTCCGTTTCGTCATCCAGGTACGCTTCCATGATCTGGATGTTGGCGTCCCGGCTGTCGCTGCCCAGGTGCGCCCAGTTGGTCACCACCAGCGTCACCATGGCCTCGCCGTTGTTGTCCCACTGTATGGCCTCAATGCCAAGGTCCTTCGCCTGATTCTGCAGGTCGATGTGGTCAAACGTCAGGTCGGTCTTGTACATGGACAGATCTTCTGCTCCCTGCTCACTGCTGTTTGCCGCAAGCAGGCCGCCTTCCCTACGCACCGTTCCGTCCCTGCCGATCGAAACCACACCGTCCTGCGCCGCGTTGGCGGCCAGCGTTCCGCTGGCAGGTCTGCCGCTGACATTCTGCTGGAAGGACCTGCCGGTGGTGGTGTAGTATCTGTCCACCTCCAGGAAGATATTATGGCTTCCCTCATATGTGCCGCCGCGCAGTGTGTCAAGAATAGGCGGAATATATTTTTTTCAAAAAAATGTCAGCTGCCGCTGCCACCTCACCGCGCTGCTGAGTATCAATGGGTGTCAGGCAATAAGCACCAACAACAAAGACGAAAAACAAAGGAGAAATAGATCATGACAACCGCTATGAAAACGACCCGCAGGGCACTGAGCACTGAAGAGCTGGACCAGGTCAACGCCGGATTCTTCCTGACCGGACTTGCAATCATTGGCATTTCCACCGGTATCGGCCTGATTGCAGCCGGAATTACTGGTATCATCCTTGAGGAAAACGGCTACAGCACCGACCCGAACGCCCCCAAAAACAACAGCGAAAACTGACAGCATCACTGAGCCCGTCAGGTCCGTCCTTCCGCCGGGAGGCAGGCGCCCTGCAATATTCAGTCTCTGACACCCGCACATTTGAGAGTCTTTGCCGAAAGGCTCTTTTTTCTGTTTTATGTGATACACCGGAAGGATCAGTAATCGTCCACATCAAACCTGCGGCCGCGGAAATAGAAGTCCCGGTCTTCCTCGGTAATTGCCCTGAGCACCCTGCACGGATTGCCCGCCGCAATCACGAGGCCGGGAATGTCCTTTGTCACCACACTGCCCGCTCCGATCACAGCGCCGCTCCCGATGGTCACTCCCGGCAGGATGCACACATTTCCGCCGATCCATACATTATCGCCGATCGTAATGCCGATGCCATATTCATACCCGGAATTCCGGGAATCCGGATGGACGGGATGCCCGGCCGTATAGATGGAAACGTTGGGCGCGATCTGGACATTGTCGCCGATGATGACCCTTCCGACATCAAGCACCGTGAAGTTGTAATTCGCGAAAAAGTTTTCCCCCACCTCGATATTATAGCCGTAATCGCAGTGGAAGGGCGCCTCTATATTGACGTATTTCCCGGTCTTCCCCAGTATTTCCTTCAGGAGTCTTTCCTTCTCCTCAAGCCTGTCCGGCTCAAGATGGTTGAAGGCAAAGATTCTCTTTTTGTTTTCCAGGCGCTCCTCGCTCAGGCCGTCCAGCCAGGCCTTGTACGGCAGGCCCGCCAGCATTCTTTCTTTTTGATTCATCGCAATTCCCATGCCGGTGCGGCGCCGGCGCAGCAAAAATGAAAACGGAAGCCGCAGAATGTTCCATTTTCATGCATCACGGCGTGCCCGGCGCCGCCGCGGCATTCCGTATTACCCCTTTACGCCGCCGGAGGTCAGCCCGGACACAAGGTGCTTCTCGATCAGCATGAACAGGATCACCACCGGCACGGTAGCCAGCAGCGAGGACGCAAACAGATAGTTCCACTGGATCATGGAGAAGGCCGCAAACTGGGTGAGTCCCACCGTGATGGGGAAGTTGACGTCGCTGTGAATCACCACGGTGGAAATCGTGTATTCGTTCCAAGAATTGATGAATACGAAGATCAGCGTGGTGACAATGCCCGGCGCGGACATCGGAATCAGCACGCGGATCAGGGCGGAAACGGAATTGCAGCCGTCAATGCAGGCCGCCTGCTCCATCTCGGGCGAAATGGAAACAAAGGTGCCCCGCAGCAGCCAGATCGCAAACGCCTGGTTGAACGCTGCGTTGATGAATACCAGGCCGGGGATGGTGTCGCTCAGCCTCAGGTCGATCAGCAGCCTGGATATGCCGACCAGCAGAACCACCGGTGAGAACATCTGGCTCATGATCACAAAGCCCAGGAAGGCTTTCCTTCCCCGGAAGCGCATGCGGGCGAGCGCGTAGGCCGCCGGGATGCCGCACAGCAGCGCCAGGCAGGTTGAGCCGGATGAGAGCAGCAGGGAATTCAGCAGGTATCTCAGTACGCCCCGGCCAAGGATGTGGGAGAAGTTTTCCCAGCGCCAGTCCACGGGGAACAGGTGGAGGAAATTGATGTCGTTGGCGTCCGCGTCTGTGCGGAAGGCGCTGGTGAACATGATCACAAAGGGATACAGTATCACCGCGCACATCACAATCACAAACAGGTACAGGCAGCCGCGGGCAAAGGTTTTCCGCACGTCGGCGCCCGAGAGCCGGACCAGCAGGGCCGCCATGCACAGCAGCACCGGCAGTTGCAGCCACCAGGTCACCGCGCAGTGGGAGGCGGTGTCCCTGAGCAGCGCGGCGGTATCCGTGCCGCCGGCCCCCTGGTAAATCAGCGCGTCCGCCGAGGCGAGCACCGCCTCCCCTGGGCTTTCCGCCACACCGGCAGCGTACAGGCCAATCCGCCGGTAGATGATCACATTGGTATACAGCACGAAGAAAACCGTGAGCAGCATGCACAGCAGCGCTGCCCACGCCGCCGCCTGCCGGACCCGCCTGCGCCAGGTTTCTCCGCTGCGCTTTCGGGAATCCCTAATACCCGCGCCGCAGGCCAGCAGCAGCGCCAGCCCCTCTGCGGCAAGCATCCAGACCAGCACCCTTCCGGAGGGAAAGCCCGTGCGGATGAAATCCCACCCGCTGCAGCCAATCTCCCGGTTCACCCGGAAGATCACCAGGGAGGTGGTGTCTCCCTTGGAATTGACGCGCTCGATGACCTCCTCGGATACCTCCGTATGGATACCGCGGCGGGTGTAGTCCGCCACCGTGTCGTCCACCTCGGCGCGGGCGGCCTGATACCGCTCGTCGCCCATAAAGGTGTTGCCACTGCGCTTTGTGAATACGGTTGCGTCAAACCGGTAAACAGGCAGGGAGAGGATCAGCACCGACAGAAGCGCCAGCAAAATTACCGCGGACAGGCTGAGAAGATTGCCCTTGCGGACGGTCATTCCGCATCCTCCTTCCGCATGGTGATGATCATGTAAGCCCCCGCGCAGATGCAGAGGATCACAAAGCCGACCACCGACAGCGCGGTCGCCGGTCCTTTCCGCTGCTCGGAGAAGGCCAGCATGTACAGGTAGGTGACCAGCGTGTCTGTCTTGTGCGCCGGCGCGCCGCGGGTGATCGTATAGATGATGGGAAAGGAGTTGAACACATAGATGATGTTCAGCACGGTTGAGACGGTCAGGGAAGGTCGGACCAGCGGCAGCGTCAGGTGGCGCAGCTTTTTCCAGAACCCCGCGCCGTCCACCGTGGCGGCCTCGTAATAGCTCAGGTCAATGGACTGCAGGCCGGCCAGCACGCAGAAGGTGACAAAGGGCACGGTGACAAAAATGCCAATGCCGCATTCCCACGCGAAGTCAATGATATAGCTGGGCCGCCAGTTGACCGCGCGGCTCAGGATGCCGGTGTTCAGCAGCGTGTTGTTCAGTGCCCCGTACTCAATATTGATGATATATTTCCACATGGAGGCCTGCACAACCAGCGTGGCGGCCCAGGGAAAGACCACGATGGAGCGGGCGATCTTTCTGCCCCTGAATTCCGCGTTCAGCACCAGCGCGACAATGAAGCCCAGCAGCGTGGAGATGCCCACCACCGATACCACCCAGATCAGCGTGTTCAGCATCACACTGCCGAACTCCGGCGCGGTAACAGCGGTAATATAGTTGCTGAGGCCGTTGAAGCCGCCCACCATGCCGGAGCGGGAAATCTCACTGAAGGACAGCTTGAACACAATCCCGATGGGATAGACCACAAAAATCCCCATCAGGAGCAGGCTGGGCAGCAGCCACAGATAGGGCTCCCATTTATGGCGCACAAGAATCTGGTTCAAGGTCTGACCTCCTTTAAAAAGAAAGCCGCACGTGAGGCTTCCGGTCCGTGCGGCTGAAAAGAAGGGGCCCGGTTTGCTCAGCCGGGCCCCCTGAAGGCGAGATTAGTTGCCGGCAATCTTGGTCTGCAGCGCGTCAAGCAACGGGCGCACTTCCTCACCGGTCAGCGCGCGCTGTTCCACATCCACCACAATGCCGTTGCGCACATCCGCCCATTCGGACTTGGCGGCCGGATAGAAGCGGCAGTTGCCCAGCACGTTCAGCCAGGCCTCGAAGGAGGGATCCGCCTCAACCAGCGCGCCGACCGCGGAGTTCACGGCAGGCAGGAAGGTTTCCATGGAGACCCAGCCCACATAGTTGGCAGGATCATAGAAGAACTTCAGGAACTTGCCGATGGCCTCGTTGCGCTTTGCCTGGTCGGGCGCCGCGTCGTCACGGAAGGCCATCACGCGGTCCATCACGCCCACGGAGGAGCCGGTGGCACCCTCGTTGTGCGGGATGTCGGCGGTCGCAAATTCGATGTCAAAGCCCTTTTCAGCCAGGTACTGGGGCAGCTGGTTCGGCGCGAAGACCATGGCCAGCTTGCCGGCCCCGAACAGGTCCTGCAGTTCGTAACGGGTCTGGGTGGAGGGGCTGGGGTTGGCATAGCCGCTGTTGATCAGGTCCATGATGCACTCAACAGCTTCCACGTTGGCGTCGCTGTTCAGCGCCCAGTTGCCGTCCGCGTCAACGAAGCCGCCGTTGTTGCCCCAGGCAAAGTAGGCGAAGGTTACCTGGCCCTCGTCCTCGGTCAGGTCCAGGCCGATGCCGTACACGTCGCCGGCATAGAAGTCCTTGATGGCCTGGCAGACGTCCTTCAGCTCCGCCCAGGTGGCGGGCACTTCGATGCCCACTTCGTCAAAGATCTTCTTGTTGTAGTACAGGGCGCGGGCAGAGGCCAGATCCGGCACGGCCCACACGGTTCCGTCCACCACGGATTCCTCCATGAAGGCAGGGAAGAAGTCCTGATACAGATCCTCCGGGCAGTAATCGGTGACCGGCAGCAGCAGGCCGTCCGCCTGGAACTCGGAGAAGGTGTCAATATTCAGGATGTCCGGCGGGTTGCCGTTGGAGATGCGGGTGGATACTTCCTTATGCACATCGCTCCAGCTGACGACCTGAAGGTTCAGCTTGACGTCGGGATTGGCCGCGGTGAACAGGTCCACAAAGTTGGAGCCATTCATGCCGGAGCCCAGGAACCAGTCGCGGGTGTTGTTGCCGTATTCACAGATGATGACATCCAGCTCGATCGGGTCCTCCGCGAAGGCGGCCGCGCAGCCGAGCATCATAACCAGCGCCAGCAACAGAGCAGTGATCTTTTTCATGGTTGACCCTCCATATAGAATTTTTCACCGCCGTGGCGGTTTTCGTTGTCTATAGAATACATCCGGAAGGGGCAGATTGTCAAGGGTCTGCTGCTTACCGGACGGTCATCTGCGGATGATCATCCACTGCTTTTTCCACATGGTTCACTCTTTTTTTCTTGCAGGAAACACGCCGGAGATGGTAGAATACAGGTGATGAGCTTTGGTTCGTCTGCTCAAAACGCAGCGGAAAGATCACGGCCTGCAGAGTACAGCTGCCCGTCCGTGTAAGCATATACAGAGGAGGCAGCGATGGAGCTGAAAAACAGGCTGGGTCTGACAGGGCTTGCCTTTTCAATAGAAGAGGAGCGCATCAGCAAGCATAAGGCAAAGCTGCTGTTTGATCAGCGGATTCTTGATACGCTTGAAGCGGGTACTTATGCGGCCCTTCAATCGATTCACCGCTATTTGTTTGAGGACATCTGCGACTTTGCCGGAAAGACCCGCACGCTGAATATTGCGAAAGGCAATTTCCGTTTTGCCTCCGCGCTGTATCTCGACGACGCGCTGCGCCAGATCAGCGCCATGCCGCAAAAAACGTTTGATCAGATCGTTGCAAAATATATTGAAATGAACATCGCCCACCCATTTCTTGAGGGGAACGGCCGAAGCACACGCATTTGGCTGGATGGCATGCTCAAAAAGGAGCTGGGGCTGGTCGTGGACTGGAGCCGGGTCGACGCGTCAGATTATCAGGTAAGCGCTGATGAAATGAGATGGTTGGCTGGCGAGCAGATTTTTTGTGAGATGCAAGCGTAAAAATCGAAGGTTTAGTGGGCTAAATCGAGATTTTTACACGCAGCAGATCGCGAAAAAGATGCCGACAGACGTGCCTTCGAATGAATCAGCGTTTACCTATCTGCCATGCAGCGCAGCCCCGTGCGCGGCACAGAAATACGCCTGCTGCTTCAGTCAGCCCTGACCGATCAGGTGGAAGACAGGACAGTGTTCATGCACAGCATCGACGCGAGCTATCGCTATGAAGGATACACACAGTACAAAACCGAGGACTTGTAAGAGCAAGGAGGCCCCCCTATGAAGAATGAAAAGTCCGATTCCATTGCCATCAGCCGCAGGTACCTGGATTCACTGGTCATCGAGGGCCGCATTGTCGGCTCGCAGCACCCCAGTACACAGGTGACCGTGCTGGGCAAAACCTTTGAAACGCCCATTGTCCCCGGCGCACTGAGCCACCTGAAGGCCGGTATGGCGGGCTACGCCGAGGGGGCCAGGCTGGCCGGCGCGCTGTGCTCGGTGGGCATGGGCAGCGTGGAGGACATGGACGCCATTTTTGCCGCCTACCCCGATGTCATCAAGGTGATCAAGCCCTATGCGGACAAGGAAGAGGTCTATGCCCGCATCCGCGCGGCGGAGCGCCTGGGCGCCTTTGGCGTGGGCATGGATGTGGAGCATTCCATCAATCAGGATGACGACGCCGATTCGCTGGTGGCCGGCGAGCAGATGAAGCTGCCCACAATGGAGGATCTGAAAGAGTTTGTGCAGTCCACGCGCCTGCCCTTCTTCATCAAGGGCGCGCTCAGCGTGCGGGATGCCCTTCGCTGTAAGGAGCTGGGCTGCGCCGGCATCATTCTGAGCCACCACAACGGCCTGATGCGCTGGGCGGTGCCGCCGGTGATGCTGCTGCCCCAGATTCGCGAGGCCGTGGGCCCGGATTTCATCCTGATGGCGGATGGCGGCATCGCAGACGGCTATGACGCCTTCAAGGCACTGGCCCTTGGCGCTGACCTGGTATGCGTTGGCAGGCCGCTGATGGAGCCCTACGCGCAGGGCGGCCCCCAGGCTATGGCCGACCTGCTGCGCCGGATGACCGGGGAGCTCAGGGGCATCATGGCCCGCACAGGCTCCATTGATGTAAAGCATATTGATCCCGCTGTGATCCATCCGATACAGTTCTGAAACCGGTCGCAGACGAGTCAGTCCCCCTCCCGGGGAGACCGGCGCGCAGCGCCAGTGGGGCTGCTCCGCATCCCCGCACCACAAACATTCCCGTATGTGTAACCATAGAACAATCCATGGGCGCCCCAAAAGCGCAAAAGTGCGCTGTCTATGCCTCGCGGCACAACACATGCACCGGTACGAACGGTTATGCAATACGGTTTACCCCGCGTGTGACGGAGAACCTGGGGGTCCGGGGGG
>CAMJPQ010000048.1 GCA_946407745.1 uncultured Clostridia bacterium | reverse complement strand
GCTGGTTCCTGCTGCGCCTGTCCGTGCACGACCCGGTGCTGCCCCTCAACGCCGAAAGCGATGTGCCCGGCGGCGTGAAGGAAATGCTGACCGACCTGTACCAGGTGCTGCGCCAGTGCGAGGGCATTGACCTGACCGCGCTGGAAAAGAGCATCGCCGATTGATCCACCCATACGCACCGGCCCTCCCCCATTCTCCGCGGGGAGGGCCTTTTTCGCGCCTGCGGCACAAGAAAACGCCGCCCTTTCGGGCGGCGGGCGGCGGGCGGCGGAGGCTGTGAAGGCATCCGCGTTTTTAAGGCTTACTCCTGGGCGTCATAGGCAGCCTGGTATTCTTCCAGAATCATGTCGCCGCCCATGTCGTGCCATTCCTGATACGCAGCCTGCAGGCCGGCCAGGTCGAGCTTGCCGGCGATGTACTGCACCTGAGCGTCCTCCACGTCGGTGGCCAGGGTGGTGCCCATCAGCACGTTGGTCTCGCTGTCCAGGGTCAGGCAGGGGTTGGAGATGACGTACTTCGCGTTGTCGATCAGGTTCTGGTTGTATACCGCGCGCAGGCCGGTCTGAGCGGTGGACGGGGTCAGGTCGCCGTTCACGTTCATGCCGATCTGGTTCAGGGAGTGCAGCACGTTGTGGGTGTAGTTGTCATACTGCGCGCTGTTCTCCTGCTCGCCCTCGGGATAGGTGTAGCGCCAGCCGTCCTCATGGATCCAGTAGGTCTTGCCCTCAATGCCGCAGTTGATCAGGGTCTGGCCCTCAGCGGAGTTCAGGTAGTTCAGGAATTCCAGCACCTTGGGCAGCTTCTCCTCAGAGACGGCCTTGGTGATCACGATTTCGCCGGAGGCGCCGGTGTTCTGGGGCCAGATCTGGATGTTGCCGTCCTTGTCAGGCAGGGCAGTCAGCAGGGTGACCACAGGATTCTCGGGGTCAGCGCCCATGTTGGCTTCCAGCCATTCCTGATAGCGGTAGCCGTTGTCCAGGCAGTCCAGGCGCATCAGGGCCTTGGGCGGGTTGGAGCGCTCGGCGTCGTTCCAGGAGCCGGACTCGATGGTCATGAAGTTGGGATCGATGCCGCCGGCGGCATACAGATCGCGCAGGAAGTCCAGGCCTTCCTGGAACTTGGGATCCTCGAAGGCGGGATAGATCTTGCCTTCGGCGTCCACGCCATACTGGAAGGGCGCGCCGTTCATAACGGTGGCAATGCCGATGGTGCCGGCCACATACTTGCACATATTGATCACGTAGGTGTTCTCAATACCGGCCATGGCCATGCACATTTCCTTGAATTCTTCCACAGTGGTGGGCACCTTGTCCCAGCCGACCTGCGCAGCGTAGTCGTTGCGGTAGTAGATGCCGGCGCGGGCATAGGCGCGGGCGCGGAAGATGCCGTAGATGCGGCCGTCCACCGCGATGTTGTCATAGGTGGATTCGGGGCCCTGAGCCAGGTACTCATACTGAGGGATCAGGTCAGTCAGATCCCAGAAGGCGCCGGCGCGGGCGGAGTCAATGGTGATGGCGTCACGCGGTCCCTGCATGACCATCACTTCGGGCATGTTGGTGGGGTCGGCCAGGGTCAGAGAGGTCATCTCGCCGTAGCCGGAGTCCGGCACCCAGGTGATGTCCATCTTCACGCCGGTGGCGTCATAGATGGCCTGCAGGATGGGGTTTCCGTCCTCCAGGGAGACCCAGTCGGAGTCGGAGTAGAAGTCCGGCAGCATGATCTTCAGGGTCATTTCTTCTTTCGTCTCAGCCGACGCGAAGCTGACCAGGGAGAGCAGCATGGCCATCGACAGGAACAGGGCAATGATTTTCTTCATGGGTAAACCTCCTTTGAAATATGTTATGCAATGCGCCGCAGCGCAGATAACCGGATTAACCCTTCAGCGCGCCGACCATGACGCCCTTGACGAAGTACTTCTGCAGGAAGGGATATACGCACATGATGGGCACGGTGGCCACCACGATGACCGCCATCTTGATGGACTCCTTCGGGGGCTCCACAAAGTTGGGATCCATCAGGCTCATGTCGCCCGCGGCAGCTTCCGCCGTGACGATGATGTTGCGCAGGATCAGCTGCAGGGGATACATCTTGTCGTCAGTGAGGTAGATCATGGCGGAGAAGTAGCTGTTCCAGTGACCCACCGCGTAGAACAGGCCGAAGGTGGCCAGCACCGGCAGGGACAGGGGCAGCACGATGCGGATCAGCGTGGTCAGGTCGTTGCAGCCGTCCAGATGCGCGCTCTCCTCCAGCTCCTGCGGGATGCCCTGGAAGAAGTTCTTCACGATCATCATGTTGTAGGCGGAGATGGCGCCGGGCAGCAGCAGCGCCCAGTAGGTGCCGCGCATGCCCAGCCAGGAGGACACCACGATGTAGCCCGGGATCATGCCGCCGGAGAAGAACATGGAGAAGATGACCATGTTCAGCCAGAAGCCGCGGCCGCGCAGGTACTTTTTGCTGAGCGGATAGGCCAGCGTCACCGTGGCGAACATGTTGATCAGCGTGCCGCAGACGGTGATGAACACAGAGTTGCCGAACGACCGCAGAATCTTGTTGGAGGCAAAGATGTAGCGGTACGCGTCCAGCGACCAGGTCTGCGGGATGAGGAACATGGAGCGCGTCTGCAGCTCCAGCTCGGTGGCGAAGGAGTTGAAAATGATGTAGATGATCGGCAGCACGGTGGTCAGGGCCACCAGGCCGATGACGCCATAGTTGAGGATGTCAAACAGCACGCTGCCCACGGTGCGGTACACGCCCACGGGGCCATTGCCGATGGTGATGGTTTTGCCGTTGAGCACAACGGTATTGATTTCTTTTTTCTCTCTTGCCATGATCGCCGCCCCCTCTCAATACAGGCCTTCTTCGCCGAGGGCGTGAGCGACCTTATTGGCGGAGACCACCATGACCAGCGACACCAGGCTCTTCATCAGGCCTACGGCCGTGGTGTAGGAGTACTGGCCGCCCTTGATGCCGTTCTGGTAAACAAACACGTCCAGCGTCTGGGACACAGAGCGGTTGAGTGAGTTGGACATCAAGATCAGGTGCTCGTAGCCCGTATCCAGCACCGAGCCCATGCGCAGCACCAGCATCAGCACGATGGTGGAGCGGATGGCCGGCAGGGTGATGTGCCACAGGCGCTGCGCGCGGTTCGCGCCGTCGATCATGGCCGCCTCATACAGCTGGGTGTCCACGTTGGTCAGCGCCGCGAGGAAGATGATGGTGCCCCAGCCGGTCTCCTTCCATATGCTCTGGCCCACAATCATCCAGCGGAAGACCTTCGGGTCGCCCAGGTAGTCGATGGAACGCCCCAGCAGCTGCGTGGTCAGCTTGTAGATGATGCCGTCCGCGCCGAAGATGACGTAGGTGATGGACACCACAATCACAATGGAGATGAAGTGCGGAACATACAGCAGCGTCTGGGTTATCTTCTTATAATGGATGCTGCGGATCTCATTGAGCATCAGCGCCAGGATGATGGGCGCGGGGAAGGTGAGGATGATGCTCATAAAGGAAAGGATCAGGGTGTTGCTGAGGTAGTCGAGCCATTTTTTTGTGGAGAAAAAGCGCTCAAACCAGTACAGACCCACCCACTCGCTGTTGATGGGGCCCGTGAAGGGAGAGTACTTTTCAAAGGCAATGATGATGCCCCACATGGGCAGGTATTTAAAGACAATGAAATAGATAATGCCCGGGATCATGAGGATATACAGCCACTTGTTCTGTATCAGGTCATTCCCGAGCCGTTTCCAGTAGCTGGCGCCGCTGCCGTGAATGGCAATCTGCTTTGAAGGAGATTTTTGGCTCATACGCAGCTCCTTTCTTCCTATTGCGCTTTGCATTTTTTCACGATGAACAAAAGTGCAAGGCATTTTCTTTGTCATTTCATGCTTGAAATTATACCAAACAGTGCAAAATGTGTCAAGGCAGTTTTGGCTGTCCGCGCCATCGTTCTGTTTTATGGTTGAAACGAGTCAGTTTCGTTATGTTTTGGCTATGAGTCTCCGAAAGCCCCTGTGAGCGGCACGGCACTTGAACGCGCACCGCGTTCACTGTATAATTGAAGCACGGTTTACACACAGAATCAGGTCGCAGGGGGTGTTGTCTTGACACATGATGAGACAGACTGGGGCAGCGAGTCCTTCGTTTTTGAACCGGAGGACGAGGCCGGCGCGCCATCCCCCGCCCCGGTTTCCGACGCCCCCGCTCCCGCTGAGCCGGCGATGGACGAAGCGCTGCTGCCGCCCTACCTGCGGCCTGTGGCCGACAGCCCGGCGCGCACCTACGGCACGCTGAGCTACAACCGCCGCAGCCGCTGCTGGGTGGTGAAGGGCGACCCCTCCGTGACCGAGCTGTGCAAGCGGCTGTTTCCGGGCTCCGCCGGCGCAAGGCGGGGAGAGGCCCGCTTCACCGCGCACCGGCGCATGGTGGGCGACCTGCAGTGGCTGATGCTGCGCTTCCCGCTGCAGGTGCGCATGCAGGATCTCACCCGCTGGGACCAGGCCGTGACAGAGGCCCGGCAGTATGCCCTGCGGCAGATTGCTGCTGAGCGCCAGCCGCCGGTGATGACCCCGCCCGAGGGCACCTTCAGCGGCGAGCTGATGCCCTTCCAGCAGGAGGGGCTGGCCTTCCTGATGCAGCACGAGCGCTGCCTGCTGGCCGACGAGATGGGCCTGGGCAAAACCGTGCAGGCGCTGGCCTACCTGGCCGCCTCCCGCTGCCTGCCCGCGCTGATCGTTCCTCCGCCGCACCTGACGCTGAACTGGCAGGAGGAGGCAAGGCGCTTCCTCCGCGTGGAGGGACACGCGCCCACGGTGCATGTCATCCGTGGCCTGAAGCCCTATCCCCTGCCGCCGGCGGACATCTACATCATGCACTACCTGCTTTTGCGGGGGTGGAAGGACACGGTGGCCGCCCTGCCCGTAAAGGCCGTCATCTTTGACGAAATACAGGAGCTGCGCCACCGCGGCACGGAAAAATACTCCGCCGCTTCCCTGCTGGCGGAGGCCCACGAGACGGTCATCGGCCTCAGCGGCACGCCGATCTACAACACCGGCGGCGAGATCTGGAACGTGGTGAACATCCTTGATTACCATTTTCTGGGCGACTGGGAGAGCTTTTCCCGGGAATGGTGCTACGGCTACGGCAACAGTGTGGTGGCCAGGCCGGAGCTGCTGGGCGACTACCTGCGCCGCGAGGGCCTGATGCTGCGCCGCACCAAGCGCGATGTGCTCTCCCAGCTGCCACCCAAGCGGAGGCTGGTGCAGGAGCTGGACTTCAACGACAGGGTCTATGCCCAGCTGATGGCGCCGCTTCTGCCCAAGCTGCGCCGCTGGCGGGAGGACGCGGAGCTCACCGCCTCGCAGCGCGCGCTGTTGGAGGACGAGATCAGCCAGCAGGCCCGGCTTGCCACCGGCGTGGCTAAAGCGCCCTATGTGTGCCAGTTTGTGCGCGCGCTGCTGGAGGGCGGGGAAAAGGTGCTGCTGTTCGCCCATCATCACGCGGTGATGGATCTGTACAAAAAAGAGCTGAAGGCCTTCTCCCCCGGCTTCATCACCGGGCGGGAAAGCACCCTGCAGAAGGCCGCCGCCGCCGCGCGCTTCATGGGGGAAAAAACCGACCTGCTGTGCGTGTCCCTGCGCGCCGCCAGCGGACTGAACCTGCAGCGCGCCACCTGTGTGGTCTTCGGCGAGCTGGACTGGAGCCCCGCCGTGCACGCCCAGGCAGAGGACCGGGCGCACCGCATCGGCCAGGAGGACAGCCTGCTGTGCTATTACCTGGTCTCCCCCGGGGGCAGCGACGCGGAAATGCAGGAAGCGCTCGGCCTGAAGGTGAGCCAGTTTGTGGCGCTGATGGGCGACACCCCCATCACCCCGCAAGAGGCAAGAGAGGCCGCCGGCTACGCCCGCCGTCATGTGGTCAGGCTGGCGGAGGAGATGGCCGCGCAGCTGCACGAAACGCCTCCGCAGGGGCAAATGTGACAGGCACGCAGTATTTTGTAACATTCGTGTTTTCAAAACGTTCGGCCTGTGAGGGTCTGCCGCTGCTCAAAAGCGCCTGCTAAAACAAACCCGCGTTTGTGGATTTCCTGTGGACGAAGCCACCGGCACCGGTCTGTGCCGAATCCCCTTGTATTTCACAGGTTCCCAGTCCCTCACGGTCGCTGCTACGGCAGAGGCCCGGCGAGGTTTTTCCACAGGGTTGTCCACAGTATCCACAGTTTCGTACAGAAAGATTTCCACAGTATCCACAGCTTTTCCACAGGCTTCGCACATGCTGCTGTGAACATTAGACCATAGTCTGTCCGTTTTGTTCGTGTTTTCTCTTGTCCAGCGCCTCAAGGGCGCACGGAAAAGCGCCGCACGGTCTCCGCTCACATCAGTCGGAGCGCCGCGCGGCGCGCTTTTTCGTCATACAATTGTCACACGTTCATTCGAGCACCACAATCTCGTCACCCTCGGAGACGGTGCCGCCTTCAAGTACCCTGGCAAACACGCCCTCGTGCGGCATGATGCAGTAGCCCACCCGCTGCCTTATGGCGCAGCCGTGATGGCATTCCTTGCCGATCTGTGTGATCTCCAGCAGCACGTCGTTGCAGCGCAGATGAGCGCCCACCGGCAGCCTTGCGCAGTCGATGCCGTCGATCAGCAGGTTCTCACCGAAGGCGCCGTCCGTGACGCAGGCGCCCTGCAGGTTGAACTCCTGCACCTTCTGCCAGCTGAGCAGGCTGACCTGACGGTGCCACTCACCGGCGTGGGCATCGCCCGCCAGGCCCCAGTTCTGTTTCACTTCCGCCCGGTGCACATTCCGCTTCTCCGTTCCCTTTTCCGGGCTGGTGCACACCGCTCTGATCACGCCGCGCAGCATCTCATTTCTCTCCTTCCCCGTCGGTCCATACCGTCACCCTGCCGCTCCGCTCCACCGTGGCCAGTGTCAGCCCCGCCCTGCGGGCGATGGTGAGCCCCTGGTCCGTGGGATAGGTCTTGGAGGCCAGCAGCGGAATGCCAGCCCTCACCGCCTTCACCACCATATCCGCGGGCATCCTGCCGGTGGTGAACAGATAGCAGCTCTCGGTCCGCACACCGTGCAGCGCGGCATAGCCCACCGCCTTGTCCAGCGCGTTGTGCCGTCCGATGTCCTCGCGCACGCACAGCAGCTCTCCTTCCCTGCCCAGGTAGCAGGCATGCACCGCGTGCGTCTGTCGGTACAGTGCCTCTCCTTCGCCGAGCCGCGCGGCCAGCTGCTTCAGCCACTCCGCGTCCCAGCGCAGCAGCTCCACGCGCTTCAGTTCCTCCGCCCTGCGCAGCGCCAGGGTCCGGTTGTCCGTGCAGCAGGTGCCGATCTCCGCCGCCCTCTCCGCCGAGGGCTCCAGCTTCAGGCCCTCGCGCAGCCACACGCGGCAGGTGTGCCCCTCCGGGCAGATGTAAAGCTCACGGATGTCCTCCGCGCTGCCGATCAGCCCCTCGGTGAGCAGGCGGCCAATCACCAGCTCGTCCAGGCCAGACGGCGTGCACACCAGGCGCATCACCGGCTGCTCGTTGACAATGACCTCCAGGGCATGCTCCGCCGCCAGGCAAAGGCCATGGGCCTCTGTCTGCACCACGCATTCCAGATAGCTGCCCGCCGTACAGTCCGCAATCCGCATGGCAATCCTCCTTCCGGAGACAGTTGATCGACAGTTCAAAGCCCACACAGGTCGCGCACCACCGCGGAGGCAATCAGCAGCCCTGCGGCAGGCGGCACAAACGCGGCCGAGCCGGGCACATCGCGGCGCACGGCGCTTTTTTGTGCGGGCATATCTGTTTCTCCCACAGGCAGCGGGCGGATGGGCACCTCGGTGGAGTAGACCACCTTCAGCCGCTCGATGCCGCGCTTCCGGCATTCGGAACGCATCACCCTTGCCAGGGGGCAGACCGAGGTCTCATAGATGTCCGCCACCCGCAGCGCGGAGGGATCCAGCTTATTCCCGGCGCCCATCGCGCAGATGATCGGCGTGCCCGCTTCCCTCGCCTGCTCAATCAGCGCCAGCTTCCCCTTGACCGTGTCAATGGCGTCCACAACATAGTCATAGGCGGTGAAGTCGAACTGCGCCCGCGTTTCCGGCAGGTAGAACACCTTCCAGGCTGTCACCCTGCATTCCGGGTTGATCTGCCGCACGCGCTCCTCCGCCACATCCGCCTTATACCGTCCCACGGTGGCATGAGTCGCGTACAGCTGGCGGTTCAGGTTGGACAGCGCCACCCGGTCATTGTCCACCAGGTCCAGCGCGCCCACGCCGCTGCGCGCCAGGGCTTCCACCGCATAGCCGCCCACGCCGCCCAGGCCGAACACTGCCACACGGCTTGCCGCCAGGCGGCGCATGGCTTCCTCGCCCAGCAGGCGCTCTGTTCTGATCCACTGCTCCCGTTCGCTCATGTTCACGCCCTCTGTCTCTCCCGCGCCCGGTATGGCTTCCCTAAAAAATGAAGCAGGCGCCTTCACGCCTGCTGTCTGCTCCCGTTGAAGTAGGACATCGCGTGGTCAATGCCGCTGTTCAGCCAGTCCTCCGCGCAGTCGGCTGCCTGGCCGAAGGCCCCGGCCATCAGCTCCCGCTCTTCCCTGCTGCGGTATTTGCCCAGCACCCACGCGATCAGGTCCCAGTCCTCCTCCGGCTGGCCGACGCCCACCCGCAGGCGGGGGAAGTCCATCCGGCCCAGATTCA
Source organism: uncultured Clostridia bacterium (assembly GCA_946407745.1). Lineage (GTDB taxonomy): Bacteria > Bacillota > Clostridia > Christensenellales > Aristaeellaceae > RUG11272. The sequence continues at coordinate 17,063 of CAMJPQ010000048.1, read as the reverse complement.
GCACAATGTTTTTCAGCCCGTTGTGAGTGCCCGCGCTGCCGGTGCGCCGCAGGCGCAGGCGGCCGGGTGCCAGGTCGATGTCATCGCAGATCACCAGCAGGTGATCCGGTGCGCACTTGTACCAGTTCATCAGCGGCGCCACGCACTCGCCGGAGAGGTTCATCAGCGTCTGCGGCTGGCACAGCACCACCCGCTTCTCCGGTGAGAGCGCCGCCTCCGCCACCATGCCGCGGCACAGCGGCTTGGTGAGGGACAGGCCCCAGCGCGCAGCCAGCAGGTCTGTCACGTCAAAGCCCACATTGTGCCTTGTGTGCTCATACTGCCTGCCGATGTTGCCAAGGCCCACGATCAGAAAGGTTTCTTTATCCATCTTGCTCAGCTCATTTCATCAGCCATTCGGCGGGGGTCACCTCAGCCCATTCCTCGTCCCCCTCGCGGTGAATGCGCAGTCGCATCAGCGCCTTTTCCCCCGCAATGCGCTTCTTGGGCGGGTCGTCGGTCTCCATCACAAAGGCCGCGCCGACCACCTGCACATGGAATTCGCGCATCAGCTCCACCATGCCCCTGGCGGTGCCGCCGCCCTTGAGGAAGTCATCCACAATCAGCGCCTTCTGCCCCTCCTGCACGGCCCGCCGCGCCAGCGACATGGTCTGTATGCTGCCCGAGGAGCCGGATACGTAATTGATGTTCACCGCCGGGCCCTCATAGACCTTGGAAGTGTGGCGGGCGATGACCAACGGCACGCCCAGCGCCCTGGCTGTCATCAGCGCCACAGGGATGCCCTTGGTCTCCATGGTCAGCACAAAGTCCGGCGCCATGCCGTAATACTGCGTGGCGATGATCTCGCCCATGCGCTGGGTCATCTGCGGGCTGGAAAGGATGTCACTGTAATAAAGGAAGCCGCCCGGCAGCAGCCTCTCCGTGCCAGACAGCTGCCTGCACAGCTCGCCGATATAGGCGGCCGCCTGCTCGTCCCGCACCGATGGGCGGTAGAAAACCCCGCCCGCCGCGCCGGTCAGCGTCTGTATCTCGCCCAGCTCAAAGCTGCGCAGCGTGTTGCACAATAGGTCAATATCCTCCGACATGGTGGACTTGGCCGCGCCAAACAGGTCACAGAAATAAGACAGCGTCAGCTGGTGATTCGGCTGGTCTGTCAGAATTTTCAGCATGGCGCTCATGCGCTCGTTCCGGCGGATTTTATCCATGGGGCAGTGCTCCTTCCAGCGGGTGGCGACGGGTGATCATGCGCGGGCAATTTGGCGCATACCTGCTGAGTATAGCACAAAGTCCCGAATGATGGAATAGTTTTTTTGTAAAATGTTCGTGTTTGCCGTGGTGCCTATTCCGCGAGCATTTTTTCCCACTCCTCGGGGCAGTTGCCCACGGCGACCCGGCTGCCGCAGCGCACAATGGGCGAGCGCAGCAGCCACGGGTTCTCCAGTATGGCCGGCGCGAGCAGGCTGTCGCGGTCATAGTAGGCGGCGGGATGCTCCTTCACCCGCTTGTCCTCGCGGTCAATCAGCGCCTGCAGCGAGCCCGCGCCGCGCGCGAAGGCCTGCAGCTCCCGCTCCCCCAGGCGATGCTTTTTCAGGTCCATCACCTGCACGCTCACGCGCCGCTCCTTGAAAAAGCGCTCCGCCTTCTGCGTGTCAAAGTTCTTCCGGCTCACATAAATCTGTATGGCCGCCATGCTCACCGCCTCCTCAGGTCTTCGCCCAGCAGCGTCAGCGCCAGGCTGTTCCGCCTGTCCGTCAGGCGGGACGCAACCCGCTCGGTATAGCGGGCGCGCAGCTCCTCCTCGTTCAGGTTGGTGGAAAAGGCCGTGGTCAGCCGCCTGCTCTGCCGCTCGTTGACCAGCTCATAGAGGAATACCTGCGTCACGTTGGACAGCTGCGCCTCGCTGCCCAGGTCGTCCACCAGCAGCACAGGGGCCGCCAGCAGCAGGGCATAGCTGCTTTCCTCCCGCCCGAAGTAGGACTTGCGCGCCTCCTCCTGCAGCCGCTGCGCGCTGGTCAGCACCGCGTCCGCGCCCTTTTCAAGGAAGCGCTTTGCCATGGCGTGCAAAAGAAAGGTCTTGCCCAAGCCGCTCTCACCCATCAGCAGCAGGGTGGTCTGCTCCTGGTTCGGATAGCTGTCCACCCAGCGCATGCAGTGGTCCCGGATGAACCCGGTCAACGCGCGCTGGCTCATGTGCTGCCCCTTTGCGGGCTCCACCGTCACATCCTCCGGCAGCATGTCCTCCCGAAAGGTCTCAAAGCTCTGCTCCGTCTGCTCGCGCAGGCCCATCTCCGCCAGCATGCGGCGGCTCAGCTCGCGGCGGAAGCACTCGCACTCCTCCCGTATGGGCTCGCCCGCATAGCCGGTATCGCGGCAGATGGGGCACCGGAACACTGGTGACAGGTAATCCGCCGGGTAGCCGTTTTCCTCCAGCAGGCGCTCTATGCGCCGGTTGTATTCGCGCATTCTCTCCGGCAGCGCGGTGTCCGCAGTCTTCCGGCTCAGTATGCCGCGCACGCCGGAGTAGATCATCTCCTGCCGCTGTGCGGCCAGTTGGGCCACCTCCGGCAGTTTTTCCACGATCTCCCGCTGGCGGCGCGTTTCCTCGCGGGTGTTCTCCTCCCTGCGGCGGGCATATTCCTGCCGCAAAAGCTCCGCCTGTTCACTTCTGCTCATTGCTTGCCGCCTCCTCCAGGCTCTGCCTCAGCCAGTCAGGCATCTCCGCAGGTGTCTGCGTGCTGTAGGTGCGCTGGTGGTATTGCTGCTGCACCGTCTGCTTCTGCCCGGCAGCCAGCCTTCCCTTGCCTGCCTCCACATGTTTCTGATGCGCCAGGGCGATCTCCTGTGCGCTTTTCAGCCCCTGTCCGCGTGCGGATTCCAGCGTTTTATTGAGGTAGGCCATCGGCATTTCCTTTTCCAGCGCGAAGCCGGCGGCCATCAGCACCGCCTCACTGTCGAAGCCCCACTCGCCCAGCCATTTTTCCGCCAGGGCAAGGTCTGCCGTGCCCGGCCTTGCGCGCTTGCCGAATTTCCTGTACAGCTTTCTCACAAGCTCCTCAGCGCTGCGGGCGCTGCGCAGGTATTCCTCCACCTCGCCGGCCGTCCTCAGGCCCTGTGCTTCCCATTTTTCCAGCTCCTGCTGCACGTCCATCAGGTCGGCGCCGGGCACAAAGCTGAGCTCTCTGGCTGCCCGCAGCGCCATTTCTCCCGGGAAGCGGGCGGTCAGCTCCGCATACCAGGCCCTCAGCCCGTCGGTGACGTTCTGGCTGATGCCCAGGGTGTACAGCAGTTCCTTCACCGGGTCCCGCTCCTGCCGGTCACGGGCGATGCGCTGCTGCATTTCCTCCTGCGTCAGCGCCGCCTCTCCCTGCTCCCGCTGCCTGCGCAGTATGCCGTCCACATAGCCGAAGGACGGCGCGCCCGCATTGACGGTCAGGCTGCACGCCTCCTCGATGGCGGCGGGCTCGTAGCCCCAGTCTAGCAGCCACTTGCGGCACAGGTTCATCTCATCCACCGTCGGCTGCCGCAGGCGCTTTCCGTCCGTGAGGCGCAGCCGGCGGATCAGCGCCTTTGCGCAGTCCTCCACCTTTTTGTCCGCGCTGAGCACATCCAGCGCCTCCTCCACGGTTCGCACCTGCGCCTCGGCGAGGCGGACCGCCGTTTTCTGGCCTGTGGTGCCAAAGGTGAAGCGTCTGCCCTTTGTGCTGATCAGGTGGCGCACCATGGCCAGCACCACCTCCTGCGGCAGGCCGAGGTTCTCCACCCATTCAAAGGCCATGGTGGTCTCGCTGCCGTGCAGCCGCCTGTCCTCGCCGAAGCAGTCGTTCAGCGCCTCGCCAAAGGCGAGATACGCGGAGTCCGTGATCTCCATTTCCCCGGAAAAGCTCCTCGCCGCGGCGGAAACAAAGCGGTAGGTGGGCTTGTCGTCCACCTTCTGCACCAGGCCGTGGAAGGCCCAGTGGCGGAAGGCGCGCAGCACCTCCTCCTCGGTCATGTTCAGGTCGCGGGCCATTCTCTCCACCGACATGTCGGCAGAGGGGTGCCGGCACTGCATCAGGCCGTATAAATACACCTTCACCTGCTCTCCGGTGGCGGAGGGCAGGTAATTGAGGATAAACTGGTTTTCCACCGGGGTCACATCGTACAGCACATACTGCTGGTCAAACTGAAACATAAAGGCTCCCTTCATTCACCGGCGCGCAGCCTCCGCCACAGGTCCTCCTGCCCGTCCAGCGTGGTGTTCCACAGCTCCTCGCAGGCGGCGGGGTCAAAGGAGACAAGCGCCTCCACATACACCGCGGCGACGCCCTGCCGCCCGACGCGAACGCCCTCCTCCAGGGTCGCACGTGGCACGGAGGAGCGGTCTGTGCCCAGCAGCTCGGCTTCCGCGGCGGTCAGCGCGGCGCTGAAAGCCGCCTGTTCAATCTGGCCGCTCAGCTCCTCGTACAGCATCGCCTCGGCGTGCAGCACGTCACCCTCCAGGGAGAAGGTCACCTGCCCCACCTCCAGGTACACGCTGGCGTACAGCGGCACGGTCACCGGCTCGCGGGCCACCTCCTCCAGGTCGAGCAGCGTCACGGTAGCCCAGGTGTGGGCGCCGTTCAGCCATGCCAGCGGATAGCCCGCAGTGCACGCCGCGTTCTGCTTCAGCCTCGGCTGCACGCGTGTGATGCCGATGGTGTACTCCTTTTCCGGTGTGGCCAGATACATCAGGTAGCGGGTGGTGCCGCCGTTCAGTGGCAGGTAAATGTAATCGGAGGTCACCAGCCCCGCGTGCGCCTGCCATACGCGCTGGTACACCGCGGACTCCCCGTCCGCCACCGTAATGGATACCTCGCCCGGCGCGGCCAGCTCCACCGCCACCGCCACATAGCTGCAGGCGGTGGTCACATCGGTTTCCTCCTCCGCCCGGAAGAGGCAGAATTCGCTTGCCCCGGCCGTGCCGCATACGCTCAGCAGCAGCATGGCCAGCGCCGCTATCAGTATTGTGCGCAGTGCTCTCATTTCATTATCCTCAGGCAGCGGAAGCCCGCGTCACCACACCACATCGCCCACACGGTATCCCGCCGGCAGCTCCTCCTCTTCCACAAAGCGGAAATCAGGATCCCGCAGCACCGGCAGAAACAGGCTGAAGGGGATGCCCTCAAAGTCGGACCCGTAGCCGCTGGCGCCGAACCAGCCGCCCTCATGCAGGCGCAGGTTCAGCTCGCGGGCCAGCTTGGTGCGGTTGCAGCAGTCGTGCACGGTCACGGGCCAGCCTTCCTCCGCCGCCTCCCGCATCAGCCGCAGTGTCAGCTGGTGGCTCCAGACGGGGGAAATATAGCCCCGGCGGCTCATGTACAGGTTTTCTTCCGCATAGTTCACGGCGTTGTTGACAGTCAGGTGCAGCTCCGCGCAGTTGATGAAGTCGATGCCCGTGCCCAGTATCGCTTCCTTCTTGCGGTGGAACGCCTCAAAGAACGCCGGCGTCATCGGGGTCTCGACGCCCACCTGCGCAAAGTGCTTTTTCGCCTCGGCCATGGCCTCAATCACCCGGTCGGACGCGCCAGTCGCGCCCAGATTGAAGCGCAGCTCGTCCAGCCCGGCGTCCGCCAGCAGCTTCAGGTTCTCCGGGGTGCAGAGGGTGCCGTTGGTGTACATGTGCTGGTGTACGCCTGCCCGGGCAAACTCGCGGATGATCTCGGGGTAGACCTCGATCTCCATGAACGGCTCCAGATAGACATAGCTGACGCCGGTAGGCCTTCTGGAGGCGGTCAGCAGCAGGTGCACATCCTCCGCCTTATACCGGCTCCCGCCAATTTCCCAGTACCCCTCCCCGATGGGCACCTGGCTGTCCAGGCAGCCGTAGTCATAGCAGAAGGGGCAGTTCAGGTTACAGCTGTTTGTCTTGCGGATGGCGCTGAGCCCCGTGCCCGTCAGGCAGGACACGCACCCCTGTGGAAAGCGCTCCCCGCTGCCCACATAGGTGGTGCGGCCCTCCATTGATTTCAGTCCCGGTATGGCCGCGCGCAGGCGGTCGCACTCAGCGTCCACAGCGGTCTCAATCTGCGTCAGCACCGCCTCCGCGATGACCTGCTGCCGGGGGCCCAGCGGCTCCCCGGGCGGCATGGCCGCGAAGAATTCATACCACATCAGCGCGTCGCGCTTGGAGATTTTCATAGGCCAAACCCCTTTTCCAGCAGCCACCTGCCTGCCTCGCGCATCCAGGCCGAGGCGACCGGCATCGCGCTGGCCAGGCCCAGGCCGTGGTGGCCATTCGGGTAAATATGCATTTCAAACAGCACATGATGGTCCGCCAGCGCTTTGGCCAGCAGCAGGCTGTTCTGCACCGGCACGGCGCCGTCCTCGCTGGTGTGCCACAGGAAGGCGGTCGGCGTATCCTCCGTCACATTCTCCTCCGCGGAAAAGCGGCGGCGCATCTCTTCGCTGTCCTTTTCCTCTCCCAGCAGGCTTTCCCGGCTGCCCTCATGGGTATATTCCCCCATGCTGACCACCGCGTAGCAGGGCAGGAAGGCGTCCGGCCTGCTCGTGAGGCGCTCCACCGGGTCCTCCGCCTGCGGGTCACCGCTGTCAAACAGGGTCGCGGCGGCGCAGCACAGGTTGCCGCCCGCGGAGAAGCCGAGGATCGCCACGCGCTGATAGCCCATCGAGCGCACCAGGCGCAGGGCGCGCTTCGCGTCGCTGAGGGGCGCTTCCGGGTGGCAGGGCGCCACGCGGTAATCCAGCACATACGCGCTGATGCCCATGCTGTTCAGCGCCTCCGCAATCGGGTTCCCCTCATGCTCCGCCTTGAAGGTATAGCCGCCGCCCGGGCAGACGACAACCGCGCCGCGGCTGCCCGGCACGCTGAAATCCGCCAGGGAGGGGGGCAGCTGGCCGGGGCTGTATTCACTGTAGGGAGCGGAGCCGGGGTACAGGGGAATCGTTTGCATGGCAGGCACCTCTTTGACGGTTTTATTCGGCGCGGACACACATCGCCATAAAAAAGGATACAACAAATCGAGGGAAAAGGCAATGCAAAAAGCGGCAGGTGTTACAATCATCTTCCCGTGCCGGGAACCTGCCGGCCGCATCCCGCTGTCCATGGGAAAAACGGCAGAAACTGCCCTTGCGTGCACCCCCCAATTATGATAAGATAGCTTTCGCGCGGTTATGCGCCGCGCTGATTTTTGCGCAATCATTTTTTGGAGGGTCCATGACAAAGGATGTCGCCCTGGCAGGGCACTATGCCAGACGCTACTGGCTGAAATACCTCATCGGCATCGCCGCGCTGACCGTGGTGGACTGGGTCAATGCCCGTGTGCCCGCCCTCAGCGGCGAACTGATTGACGGCCTGAACGGCACGATGGCCATGGACGGCGTGCAGTCCATCGTGTTCCGTCTTTTGCTGATGGGTCTGGCCATTGCCCTGGGGCGCTTTGGCTGGCGCTATTTCCTCTTCGGCGCCGCCCGCAGCATCGAGCGCGACCTGCGCGGTGATCTGTTCGGCCACCTGGAGACCCTCTCCATGCGGTACTTCAACGAGCATAAAACCGGCGACCTGATGGCCCACTTCACCAACGACCTGGGCGCGGTGCGGCAGCTGATGGGCATGACCATCATCACCGCCTTCGACGCCACCGTGATGCTGGTGCTGGTTTTGTACCGCATGGTGGTGAACGTATCCCCCCGGCTGACGCTCATCGCAGTGATTCCGCTGGTGCTGATCATCATCGGCGACATATTCTTCGGCAGGGCGATGCACCGGCGCTTTCTGCAGAAGCAGGAGGCCTTCTCCGAACTGAGCGACCAGGTGCAGGAGTCCATCAGCGGCATCCGCGTCATCAAGGCCTTCGTGCAGGAGAAGCTGGAGCTGGCCGCCTTTGCCAAAACGAACCTCAAAAACAAGGAAAAGAACCTGGCCGTTGTCAACCTCGTATCCGTGGCGATGCCGCTGCTGGATCTGGTGGTGGGCATTTCCATGCTGCTGACGCTGCTGCTGGGCGGGCGGATGGCCATCTACGGCGAGATCACCGTGGGGCAGTTCGTGGCCTTCAACAGCTATGTGGGCATGCTGGTGTGGCCGATGATCGCCGTGGGCGAGGCGGTTTCCTCCATTTCCCAGGGCTTGGCCTCCATGAAGCGCATCCGCGTGATACTGGAAGAAAAGCCTGACATTGTGGACGAGGGCGACCCCTCCGTGACCGCGCTGCACGGCGGAATTGAGCTGCGCGGCCTGACCTTCAGCTATCCCGGTGCGGATGGCCATCCCGCGCTGAAGGACGTCTCTGTGACCGTGAAGCCCGGCGAGACGCTCGCCATCATCGGGCGCACAGGCAGCGGCAAGACCACCCTGGTCAACCTGATTGAGCGCCTTTGGGACACCGACAGCGCGGACATGGTGCGCCTGGACGGGCGGAACCTGCGTGAGATCCCGCTGGATGTGGTGCACAGGGACATCGCCTATGTGCCGCAGGACAATTTCCTCTTCAGCGACACCGTGGAGAACAACATCCTCTTCGGTGTGGAGAGCGGCACCCACGCCGAGGTGGAAGCCGCCGCGCGCGCCGCCTGCATTCACGACAACATCATGGAATTCCCCGAGGGCTACAACACCTTGGTGGGCGAGCGCGGTGTGACGATCTCCGGCGGCCAGAAGCAGCGCACCTCCATTGCCCGTGCGCTGATGAAAAACGCGCCCATCCTCATCCTGGATGATTCCCTCTCCGCCGTGGATACGGACACCGAGGAGGAGATACTGCGCAACCTGAAGGAAAAGCGCCGGGGCATGACCACGCTGATCATCGCCCACCGCATCTCCTCCATACAGCACGCGGACCACATTCTGGTGCTGGAGGACGGGGAAATGGCGGAATACGGCACGCACAGCGAGCTGATGGCATTGGGCGGCCTGTACCGCTCCGTATATGACAAGCAGCAGATGGAAAAGCAGCTGCGCGAGGAGCACCCCGCCGACGAGCCTGTGAAGGGAGGCGCCGCCAGATGAGCCAGACCGGTAAAAAGAAGTCGCTGCTGCAGCGCTTCGCAGGCCTGTTCGCCCTGCCCAGGGATGAGGACGAGCGCACCGATATCCGCTATGAAGGCAACGCCATGGCGCGCATACTGCACTACATGCGGCCGCACATCAAAACCTTCCTGGTGTGCCTGCTGCTGGTGCTGCTGGTCACCGCGCTGGAATTGTACCGCCCCCAGATCATCGGCGGCGCCATTGACCAGTACATCACCGGCGAGAAGAACGCGGAAGTCATCGCCGCCGGAAAGACCGCCTGGGAGGGCAGCGAACAGGCCGAGGCGCGCTTTCAGGGCGTGCTGCTGGCCAGCGGAAAATACCTGCTGGTGCTGCTGGCGCTGTTTGTTTGCAACCGCTTCCAGTACCTGCTGATGCAGCGCATGGGCCAGGACATTGTTTATACCCTGCGCAACGAGCTGTTCGACCATGTGCAGCACCTCACCATGCGCTTTTTCGACCTCACACCCGTGGGCAAGCTGGTCACCCGGCTGACCAACGACGTGGAGGCCATCCACGAGGTGTTCGCCAACATCCTGGTGCGCCTGTTCCGCAATGTGGTGAAAATCATCGGCCTGGTGGCGGTGATGCTGTCCGTCAACGCGCGGATGGCGCTGTACTCCTTCATCCTGCTGCCGGTGGTGATGGTGCTCACCGTGGTGTTCCGCCTGCTGAGCCGCAGGGCCTACCGCATCACCCGCACCAAGCTGACCGCCATCAACACCTACCTGTCCGAGCACATCTCCGGCATGCGTATCATCCAGGTGTTCGGCCGCGAACAGCGCAAGTACGAAGAGTTCCAGAAGAAGAACGACGGCCTCTTCCGGGCCGGCTGGCGCGAGATGATGGTCTTTGCCACCTTCCGCCCCACGCTGTACATGCTGTCTGTGGTGGCGCTGGCCATCGTGATGTTCACCGGCGGACAGGCGGCGCTGGGCGGTGCGATCACCGTGGGCATGCTCTACACCATGCTGCAGTATGTAGGGCAGCTGTTTGAGCCCATCCAGGAGCTGGCGGAGCAGTTCTCCACCCTGCAGAACGCCATCGCCTCCGCCGAGAAGATCTTCACCCTGCTGGACACCAAGCCCCTGCTCACCGACCCGGAGCAGCCCAAAACCATCTCACCGGTCAGGGGCCGCATCGAGTTTGACCATGTGTGGTTCTCCTACACCGGCCGTGAGGAGGACTGGGTGCTGAAGGACGTGACCTTCACCATTGAGCCCGGGCAGAGTGTCGCCTTTGTCGGCGCCACCGGCGCGGGCAAGAGCTCCATCCTCAACCTGATCGGCCGCTATTACGACATACAGAAGGGCACCATCCGCATCGACGGGGTCGATATCCGCGAGCTCAGCCGCGAGGAGATCCGCAGGGCCATCGGCCAGGTGCAGCAGGATGTATTCCTCTTCACCGGCGACATTGCCTCCAACATCCGCCTGCGGGACGAGAGCATCTCCGACGAGGCCATCCGCAAGGCCGCGCACGAGGTCAATGCCTCGCGCTTCATCGACCGGCTTGCCTCCGGCTACTCCTCTCACGTGTCCGAGCGCGGCTCCACCTTCTCCGCGGGGCAGCGGCAGCTGCTCTCCTTTGCCCGCACCCTGGCCTATGACCCTGCCATCCTCATCCTGGATGAGGCCACCGCGAACATCGACACCGAGACCGAGCAGTGGATCCAGGAGGCTGTGCAGCACCTGATGAAGGGCCGCACCAGCATCATGGTAGCGCACAGGCTTTCCACCATAAAGCACTGCGACCGCATCATCGTGATGCACCACGGGCGCATCCGGGAGAGCGGCACCCATCAGGAGCTGCTGCAGCAGGGCGGCATTTACAAAAAGCTGTATGAGTTGCAGCTGACCTGACCTTTTGAACGGGGAGGTTTCCCTTGCTTTTCTGCTCCTTTATCTTTCTTCTGCTGCTGATGCCGGTGACCCTGCTGGGTTACCGGCTGCTGCCTGAGCGCGGACGCCTGCCGTTCCTGCTGGCGGTTTCAGTGCTGTTTTACGGCTGGGCCTCGCCGCTGTGGATATTGCTGCTCGCGTTCTCCATGGTGCTGAACTGGGGCGGCGCGCTGCTGATGACGCGCGGCGGCAGGCGCCGCAGGTGGGTGTTTGTGCTCACACTGGCGCTGAACCTGCTCCCGCTTGTATGGTTCAAGTATGCCGGCTTCCTGCGGGACACCTGGAACAGCCTCGCGCCCTGGCCGCTGTCCTTTGCCACGCCGCCCCTGCCGGCGGGCATCTCCTTCTTCACCTTCCAGGCCATGAGCTACCTGATCGACGTGTGGCGGGGAAAGGCGAAGGTGCAGCGGCGCTTCACCGTGTTTGCGGTGTATCTGTCGCTGTTTCCCCAGCTGGTGGCCGGGCCGATTGTGCGCTATACCGACCTGGAGGCCCAGCTGCTGGAGCATCCCCGTCCCACCGGTGAGCAGCTGACGAACGGACTGCGCCGCTTCTGCGCGGGGCTTGCGAAAAAGCTGCTGCTGGCAGACAGCGTGGGGCGCTTCTGGGGGCTGATCAACGCGGACTTTGCCGCGGCGGGCACTCTCGGCGCCTGGCTGGGCCTGCTTGCCTTCTCCTTCCAGATCTTCTTTGATTTCTCCGGCTATTCCGACATGGCGCTGGGCCTTGGGGAGTGCCTCGGCCTGCGCATGCCGGAAAACTTCCTTCGGCCCTACACCTCCGCCTCCATCACGGAGTTCTGGCGCAGGTGGCACATTTCCCTTTCCAGCTGGTTCAAGGAGTATGTGTACATTCCCCTGGGCGGCAGCCACTGCGCGCGCTGGCGCAGGGATGTGAATATGCTGATCGTGTGGGCCCTGACCGGCCTGTGGCACGGCGCTGGCTGGCACTTTGTGCTGTGGGGGCTCTATTTTGCGGTGCTGCTGGTGGCGGAAAAGCGCCTGCTGCTGGGCCGTGCCTGGTATGAGCGGCTGCCCCACGCGCTGCGCCAGGGGGTGACCTTCCTGCTGGTGATGCTGGGCTGGGGGCTGTTCTCCGGCTTTGGCACGCCGCTTCTCACCGGGCTGAGCGGCGGGTATGGCGCATCTTCGCCGGAAACGCTGGTGCGCTGCGCCGCCTTTGCCCCGCTGCTGCTTTTGTGCGCGTGCATTTCCTTCCTGCCGGTGCCTGCGCGCCTGCGGGGGAAGGCTCTTCCCCGTCTGGCCGCGCCGGTGCTGATGCTGCTGTGCCTGGCCGCCCTGGCGGCGCAGGGCTATGCCCCGTTTGTCTACTTTCAGTTCTGAGGAGGCGGCGTATGACAGCAAAAAAAAGAAAAGCGCCGTCTTCCGGCCGGGCAGCCCTGCTGGGCCTTTCGCTGCTGCTGGCAGCGGGACTGTATGCCCTGTTTTTCCCACAGAGCGATTTCTCCACCTGGGAGCGGCGCTATCTCTCCTCCGCCCCGTCGGCGCCCTCCGTGGCTGACTGGCGCCTGGACAGCGAGGTGGAAGCCTACCTGTCCGACCGGGTGCCCCTGCGGCACATACTGGTCAATGTAGACAGCAGTGTGCAGGCGCTGACCGGGCGGCGGACGCAGCTCGGCGCGTGGCCGGCAGCCGGCGCACTGGTGGAGGAGCCGCTCACCGTCAGCCTGAACTCGCTGGAGCGGCGCCTGAAGCAGTTTGGCGCTCTGGCGGAGGAGGCGGGCTGTGCCTGGTCGCTCATTGTGCCGCCGACGCACGGCTACCTGCTGCGCGAAAGGATGGAGCCCCTGCTCTCCGCGCTGTATGAGCGGGAAACCCCTGTCTATGAGGCCCTCTCCGCAGAGCCGGCTTATCTGCCGCTGAACAGCCTGTTTGCCGTGGCGGGAGATGATGTGTATTACCAGACAGACCACCATTGGACGCTGAAGGGCGCGTATCTCGCCTACAGCGCCTTCTGCGCCGAGGCCGGCCGCACTCCCCTGACCCTGGCGGCCTTCCGCGCAAGCGAGTACGGCGGCTTCCGCGGCACCACCTGGTCACGCTCCGGTCTGCCATGGCCGCTGACCGACACGCTGCGCGGCGCGGAGCCCGATGGCGGCGTGACGCTGACCATATCGGACAACGGCGAGGTTTACGACCACCTGCTGTTCCCGGAGCAGGCCGGCGGCTGGGACGGGTACGCCCTGTACCTGAACGGAAACCACGGCACGCTGACCATTGAGAACCCCGCCGCGCCGGAGGGCACACTGCTGGTGTTCAAGGACTCCTTCGCCAACTGCCTGCTGCCCCTGCTGAGCGGGAGCTGGCGCACCGTCATCGCCGTGGACGCGCGCTATGAGGGCCGTTCCTTCCGCCAGGTCATCAGCGAGGCCGGGCAGGTAGACCGCCTGCTGTTTGTGTACAGCGCGGACAGCGTGATGAACGACACCGTGGTGGCAAGGAAGGCCAGATAAAGCTTTATATTCAAAGAGCGAGCAGCGCCCTCACGAAGGCACTGCCCGCTTTTTTCGTCGTCTTATTGTCAGTAGCTGCCCAGCCAGCGGGCGCTCGTCTCCGGTACCGCCCTGCCCGCAGCAAGGCTCTCCCGCACGTTCAGCACCCTCTGGTTCGCGCTGCCGCGGAAGTTCAGGTCCAGACTGCGCTGCGCCAGCAGGAAGGGGCCGTCGATCAGCACATCCGCCTCCCTGAGCAGCGCCTGCTGGTCCTCACTGCCGCACAGCAGCTGCTCGAAGGTGTAGCCGGTATAGACAGCCAGCTCGTACCCCGCCGCCTTCAGCATGCGCGCCAGGGGCAGCAGCGCCCCCGCCTGCGCGAAGGGCTCTCCGCCAGAGAAGGTCACGCCGCGGCACAGCGGATTCTTCCGCACGGTGTCCATCACCTCGTCCGCGGTCATCTCCTGCCCGCCCTCAAAGGGCCAGGTTTCCGGGTTCTGGCAGCCCGGGCAGTGGTGCGGGCAGCCCTGCACAAAGATGGTGGTGCGGATGCCGGGTCCATCCACAATGCTGTCCCTGGCCACGCCCGCCACACGGATCGGCCCGCTCATTCGCGGGTCAGGCCATGCTTCACACGGTCACGCTCCTCGGCGCGCTTGGCGTCATTCCACTTGTCCATGGTGCCCACCAGATAGCCGGTGATGCGGCGGATGCGCTCAAAGCCCACGCCCTCGCCCAGCTTCTCGTCCTGGTTTTCCAGCAGGACCTCTTCCTGCTTCATCGGCTGCGCCATTGCCTGATTTGCCATTTTTATGCCTCCTGATCTGTTCTTTTGTTACTCTATTCCCCGGAAAGCCACAACATCGGGGTAGAGCTTTTTCAGCTCGTTAATTTTGCTTTCCGGCACGCGGTGCCCTTCTCGTCGGCCGCAGCGCGGGCACACATCGCCAATCACGCCCACATAGCCGCACACCGGATCGCGGTCCACGGGGTGGTTGATGCTGCCGTAGCCAATGCCGCAGTCGTGCATGTACCGCACCACCTGCTCAAAGGCCTCCACATTGCGGGCAGTGTCGCCGTCCAGCTCCACATAGCTGATGTGGCCCGCGTTGCACAGCGCGTGATAGGGCGCCTCCAGCCTGATCTTGTCGTAGGCGGAGATGGGGTACCACACCGGGATGTGGAAGCTGTTGGTGTAATACTCGCGGTCGGTGATGCCGGGCAGCTTGCCAAAGCGCTTCTGGTCCTGGCGGATGAACTTGCCGCTCAGGCCCTCCGCCGGGGTCGCCAGCAGGGTAAAGTTCATCTTCATCTCCTGCGATTTCCTGTCGCAGAACTCCCTCATATGCTTCACAATGGCGATGCCCTTTTCCTCCATGGTCTCGTCCTCGCCGTGATGGCGGCCGTAGAGGGCGGTCAGGGTTTCCGCCAGGCCGATGAAGCCGATGGACAGCGTGCCGTGCTTGAGCACCTCGCGGATCTCGTCGGCCACCTTCAGCTTGTCCGAATCAAGCCACACGCCCTGCCCCATCAGGAAGGGGAAGTTGTACACATGCTTCTGCGCCTGTATCTCGAAGCGGTCCAGCAGCTGCTGCGCCACCAGCTCCAGCAGCTCGTCCAGCCGCTTATAGAAGCCTTCCTCATCGCCCCTGTGCTCCAGCGCGATGCGCGGCAGGTTGATGGAGGTAAAGGACAGGTTGCCGCGTGAATAGGAAATCTGCCTGGTGGGGTCGTACACGTTGCCGATCACACGGGTGCGGCAGCCCATGGTGGCTACCTCGGTCTCCGGCCTGCCCGGCACATAGTACTGCAGGTTGTAGGGTGAGTCGATGAACACAAAGTTGGGGAACAGCCTTCTGGCGCTGACCTTGCAGCTGAGGCGGAACAGGTCGTAGTTCGGGTCCCCGGGGTTGTAGTTTACACCCTCCTTGACCTTGAAGATGTGGATGGGGAAGATACAGGTTTCGCCGTGGCCCAGGCCCGCGTCCAGCGCCAGCAGCACGTTGCGCATGGCCATGCGTCCCTCCGGTGAGGTGTCGGTGCCATAGTTGATGGAGGAGAAGGGGGTCTGCGCGCCGGCGCGTGAGTGCATGGTGTTCAGGTTGTGCACAAAGCCCTCCATGGCCTGGAAGGTGTCGTGGTCCGTGCGCTTCCACGCGCGGCTGCGCACCCGCTGCATCAGGTGCGGCATCTTGTCTGCCTCCAGCGGCAGCGCAGCGCACAATACGGCGATCAGCTTTTCCTCAAAGCCTGGCTTGTTGGCCAGCTTGGCCAGCTCACCGCGGGCGCGCTCAGCCTCGGTCAGGGCGGCCTTCACCTCGGCGGAGGCATCCTCCATGTCCAGGTGGTCCTCGATCACCTCGGTCAGCGCGCGCAGGAAGTTCTTGTGGTAGGTCTTTCCCACGCCCTCCGCCATGGCGTAGTCGAAGTTCGGGATGGACTGTCCGCCGTGCTGGTCGTTCTGGTTGGACTGGATGGCAATGGCCGCCAGCGCCGCGTAGCTCTGTATGCTCTGCGGCTCACGCAGGTAGCCGTGCCCGGTGGAAAAGCCGCCGTGGAACAGGCTGAGTATGTCAATCTGTGTGCAGGTGGTGGTCATGTGGTAGAAGTCAAAATCGTGGATATATATGTCTCCCTCGCGGAAGGCCTTGGCGTGCTCCGGGCGCAGCAGGTACATCTCGTTGTACGCCTTCGCGCCGGCCGAGCCGATCTGCAGCATGCTGCCCATGGCGGTATTGCCGTCGATGTTGGCATTGTCCCGCTTCAGGTCGCTGGCAATCGCGTCTTCCTGGGTAATCTCGTTGATGGTGCGCATCAGCGCGGTATTGGCATCCCTGGTGTAGGTCCTGTTGGCCCGGTAGAGGATGTAGGCCTTGGCCGTGGCATTATAGCCAAAGTCCATCAGCTGCTGCTCCACCGTGTCCTGTATCGCCTCAATGTTGGGCGCCTGCGCCGGAAACGCAGACTCCAGCCGGTTCTCCACCGCATTGGCCACCCTCGCGGCGTCATCCGCGTTGCCCTCCCTGGCGGCCTCCATCGCGCGCAGTACAGCACGTGCAATTTTGCTCTGGTCATACAGCACATGACGCCCGTCACGCTTGATAATGCTCCGTATCATGGGAAGCTCCTCCCCCATCGTTTTTGCGGCGCGCCCGGCAGCCCCGCCGCCTTTTTTCAGGGCGCATTAACAGAAAGCCTATCCCGCCATGTTGTGGTTTATCAGCTTTCTGCGCACCATATTTTGTACCATTCTCTCTGTTTTGTCAAGACCATTTTCACATTTGCAAAGAAAATAAACACGAACATTTTCCCGCCTCCCCCGCCGTCCGCAGGCCGCGCGCAGTCAAAAAACCACCCCAAAAGGCTCTGTAAAAAGGAATGTCCGTCTTTTAAGTCCCTCCGCCGCAAGCGGTCCCCCTACCCCAAATGGGAAAGGCTCAGTTTGTCCAGTCTCCCTTAAGGGAGACCGGCGCGCAGCGCCAGTGGGGCCGCCTTGCATCCCCGCACCCCCTACATCCACGTATGCGCAACCACAGAACAATCCATGGGCGCCCCAAAGGCGCAAAAGTGCGCTGTCTATGCCTCGCGGCACAACACATGCATCACCACGCAAGGTTATGCACTACGGTTTACCCCGTGTGTGACGGAGAGCCTGGGGGTCCGGGGGGACCGATCACACTTTCGAGTCCCCCCGGCGGGCTTTTCC
>CAMJPQ010000047.1 GCA_946407745.1 uncultured Clostridia bacterium | reverse complement strand
ATGACATTGGTCCGGGGGGACCGATCACACTTTCGAGTCCCCCCGGTGGGCTTTTCCCTCCACTTTTCGCCCGGACGAAAAGTGGAGCCTCGCATAGAACCCACAAGCATATGAGCGCCCGCCGCAGGCGGGTATCCGCGCCGCGCAACGGGCAGAGCGACGGCCCCTCTGTCGCTTGCGCGACATCTCTCCGGGGCTGCCGCCCGTTCTACGCTGAAAACAGCCCACCGGGCTGTTTTCCGGGCGCTACGAACCCAGTAAACTGGGGCGATTGTTCGCAAGTCCCCGCAGGGAACAGCCGCGCGCAGCGCATTCTTCCCTCCGCAGGCGCCTCCTCAGTGCTTCAGCCTCTTATCACTCTTCCTGCTCAGCCAGTTGCCAAACGACTGGAACAGCTGCACCAGCACCATCAGCACAATCAGCGCGGCAATCAGCACCGCCTGGTTGTACCGCTGCTGCCCCTGCGTGATGGCCAGGTTGCCCAGGCCGCCGCCGCCCACCGCGCCGGACATGGCCGTGTAGCCGAGGATGGTGGCAAAGGCCGTGGTAAAGCTGGAAATCAGCGAGGGCACGCTCTCGGGCAGCATCACGTGCGTCACCGTCTCCCAGGTGGTGGCGCCCATGGACTGGGACATCTCGATGATGTTCGGGTTGACCTCCCGCAGGCTGCTCTCCACCAGGCGCGCGACGAAGGGGAAGGCCGCAATGATCAGGGGAACGATGACCGCCGCGTTGCCCACAGCCGTGCCCACAATGGCGCGGGTGATGGGCATCAGCACCACGATAAGGATGATAAAGGGCGCGGAGCGCAGCAGGTTGATGATCCAGTTGATCGCCGCCATCAGGCCCCGGGGCAGCGGACGGATGCCCTTGGCGTCGCCCGTGACCAGCAGAATGCCCAGCGGCAGGCCGATGAGGATGGCAAACAGTGTTGACATCACCGTGATGTACAGCGTGACACCCGTTTCATAGAGGAATTGCTGCCGGATGACCTCCCAGGCCTTGGCCAGCTTTTCCTCGGTGAAATACCGTGCGATATACTCATTCATTGGGCTGCGCCTCCTCCGCCGAATACTCCACGTCCACCTGCACCGTCACATTCGGCGTGGCGCTCAGGTACTTCACCGCCGTGGCCAGGTCGTCCGGCCCGCCGGGAATGTTCAGCAGCATGTTGCCGTACACCTTTCCGCCCAGGGTCCTGGTGGTGGCGGAGAGGATGTTGGCGGTGATGTGGCAGTCGATGGCCATGTTCGCGATCAGGGGCCTGGTGGCCGCCGCCGCCCCCTGGAACACCAGCCGCACCATCTGCTGGTGCGCCGCGCCAAAGGAATCCATGCCGTCGGCCATGTCCGGGTACACCAGCGCCTTGGTGGCCTGCGCCTTGGGGTTGGAGAAGACCTCGCTCACCTCGCCCTCCTCCACCACCGTGCCGTGCTCCAGAATGGCCACACGGTTGCAGATCTCCTGCACCACGCTCATCTGGTGGGTGATCATGATCACGGTGATGCCCATGCGCTGGTTGATTTCCCGTATCAGCTCCAGAATGTCATGCGTGGTCTTCGGGTCCAGCGCGGAGGTCGCCTCGTCGCACAGCAGCACCTTCGGGTCGCTGGCCAGGGCGCGGGCAATGGCCACGCGCTGCTGCTGTCCGCCGGAAAGCTGCGCCGGGTAGGAATTGGCCTTGTCCGGCAGCCCCACCACCTCCAGCAGCTCCAGCGCGCGCTTCTTCGCCTCCGCCTTGGGCATGTGCATCAGCTTCAGCGGCAGCAGCACATTCTGCAGGCAGGTTCGCTGCATCAGCAGGTTGAAGCTCTGGAAAATCATGGTGATCTGGTGCCGCATCTGGCGGATCTCTTTCTTGGACATGCCGGCCAGATCCGCCCCGTCCACCAGCACGGAGCCCTCTGTGGGCATCTCCAGCAGGTTGATGCAGCGCACCAGCGTGCTCTTGCCGGCGCCGCTCATGCCGATGATGCCGTAGATATCGCCGTCACCGATGGTCAGGCTGATGTGGCGCAGCGCCTCCACAGGGCCGTCTGCGGTCACAAAGCTTTTGGACAGGTTGCGCAGTTCAATCATTTCTGTCTCCCCGGCTGGCCAAGCCACGCCGCATAAATGAAATAGACCGTTCGGTTCATCCGCCGCAATGATGGCAGGGTCAGGCCCTGCGGCGGGAAAGCACAAGCACCCCCGCAAGCGCAGGGGCTTGCAGGGGTGCGCTCTCCGCTTCAGTTACTCGGCAGGCACCGGAGCTGCCCCCGTGGTCATGGTGGTCAGCAGGGTGTTCAGCTGCTCGGCGGTCTCCTCCGGCAGGTGGGCCGTCAGCTTGCCAATGGCGTTCATCGCCCCGAAAAGGGCATTCATCATCAGCAGGGACGGCGTGGTCTCGTCCTCGCCGGTCAGCATGCCTTCCACCGCCAGCACTTCCTTGTCACCGCCGAATTCCACGGTGATGCCGCCGGTCTTTCCGGCATAGCCGCTGAGCTTCAGCACCTCGGCATTCTCAGCCTGCAGCGCCTCGCTGTTCAGCACAACGGACACGTTGAAGTTCGTCACGTCACCGCTCTCGTCCTTTGCTGCCTGCAGGTTTGCGCTGACCACGGTGCCGTTGCCCGCGCCGCTGATCACAGACACGGTCTCGCCGTTGCTCATCGCCGCGCTCACGGCCAGCTCATCAAGGCCGCTGACCTTCGTCATGTCCCCGGTAAGGGCCCAGGTTTCCAGGTCCACATAGTCCAGGTCCAGGTAGCCGATCATCGCCTCCCCGGCGCCGAGCTTTCCGTGCAGGTGGCTGCATTCCGCCACATTGCCCCAGTTCACGGAGGCCCACTGGCTGTCCTCGTCTTCCTCCTCTGCCTGCTTCTCGAGTGTCACGCTGAGGTAGCGGTCGCCCGCGGCATCGGTATACAGAGAAACGTCCGCGGCGTCGACACCGGAGCCGTTTTCCTGAATGCCCGCCAGCGCCTCATCAATGCTGCCGGCCGGGTTCCCGCTGCCGCTCATCTGCGCCAGCTGGCTCAGCTCCGGCTGAGACAGGTATTCCTTCATTTCCTCCAGCACGATGGTCAGCAGCTCATCCGCGGTAATTTCCACCTTCTGGCAGGACACGAATTCCAGCTCATCCACGGCATACTCGCCGTTCTGCGCCTCGCCGGCCTTCTCCGCCACGCGCTCCAGCGCCCTGTTCAGGGCGTCAAAGAGGCCCGCGCTCACCTTTCCGGGATCCATGGCGGAGGCACTGCCCAGCGCCGTCTGCAGCTGCGCGGTCGCGCCGGACTGCTCCAGCTGCTCATTGATCGCCGCCGCGGTCTCCGCGGACACGTTCAGCACCTGGCCGTCCAGCAGAGAGCTGGCGGCAGTCAGTCCGTTCTCGTCCTGGCGGATGCCGAGATTCACAATCACCTCGTCGTCCGCCATCAGGCGCAGCTCCACGGCATCGTGGTCCGCCGTGCCGTGCAGGCTGAGCACATTCAGCACCTCGCCCACCAGCTTCGCGGTGGCCTGCATCTGCTCGGCGTTCTCCGCGTCGGCGCCCATCAGCGCGGGCGCGAGCTGGCTGATTACCTCTGTGTTGACGCTGATCTGCGCACCCGCCGATACCGGCGCGTCCAGGTCGGCCATGAAGCCGCCGCACAGGTTGAACAGCATCACCAGCACAGTCAGGATGGATACGATCATATTGCTCATATGGTCCTCCTCGTCAGTGTGTACAAACATTCCCCTTCCAGTAATGCGCGGGAGGGGAATGCATATTTAACACAACAGTCTTACAGCTTCTGGCCGCAGTTGGGGCAGAACTTCGCGGTGGGCTCCACCGTGTTGCCGCAGGCGGGGCACACACCCTTCACAGCCTGCTTCGCGCCGCAGTTGGGGCAGAACTTCGCACCGGCGGGCAGGGGCTGTCCGCACTCGGCGCAGAAGCCGCCGGCAGCCGGGGCCGCGGCCGGCTGAGCGGCAGCGGGCTGGGTCGCCTGGGTGAACGCCTGGCTCATCGCCAGCCCCGCGCCCATGGCCACGCCCGTGCCGGCCAGGCCGGAGGGATTGTTCGCGCTCTCGCGGATGGCCTCCGCCGCCTGGTACTGGGTGTATTTGTTCAGGTCTCCCACCACACCCATGGAGGTGCGGCGGTCCATCGCCGCCTCTACTTCCTCGGGCAGGGAGATGTTCTCGATGGTCATGGCCGTCAGCTGCACGCCCAGGCCCAGCAGCTTGGGATTGAGGGCGTTCATGGTGTAGCTGCCCAGCTCTTCATAATTGGCCGCCAGGTCCAGTGCCGGAATCTTGCTCTCGGCAATGGCGTCGCTCAGCGCGGACACGGTGTAGCGCTTGATCTGCCCGTCAATGTCGCTCACGCGCCAGTCGCCGGCGGCGGCGCCCATGACCTCCTTCAGCAGGCTCTCCGGGTCGGTGACACGGAAGCCGTAGGTGCCGAAGGCGCGGATGCGCACCATGCCGAATTCGGTGTCGCGCATCATCACGGGGTTCTGAGTGCCCCACTTGTTGTCCAGGAACTGACGGGTGTTGATAAAGTACACGTCCGCCTTGAAGGGGGAATTGAAGCCGTACTTCCATGCCTTCAGGCTGGTGAGGATCGGCATGTTGGAGGTCTGCAGCTCGTAGCGGCCGGGGTTGAAAATATCGGCCAGCTGCCCCTCGTTGACAAAGATGGCAATCTGTCCCTCACGCACTGTGAGCTGGGCGCCCATCTTGATCTCGTCATTGTTGCCCTTGGAGTACTTGTGGACGATGGTGTCCCTGGTCGAGTCGGTCCATTCGATGATGTCGATCAGCTGACCGTTGATCATGTCCATCAGCTTGCCCATAAAGAAAACCTCCCTCTTTCCCGCCGGTCACGGCGGCTTTATTGTTGGTGCGATCTATCTTTTGCCTCCGAAGGGGCCAGGTTACTTCAGCAGCTTTCCTACATCGATCATCCTCGGCATCACCTGGCAGCCGGCGATGTCCAGCTCAATGCCCATATAGTCCTTCACGTGCCGGATCACGCCTTCCGCGTGGCTGCGCACGATGCTGAGCATTTCCTCCCGCTCCGGCGCCTCGCAGCCCAGCATGGGGCAGGCCACCAGGTACAGCCGCTCGTCCGGCAGGATGGAGATGAGTATGCGCATGCCGTGCAGCTCTGCGCCGAAGAAATTGCGCATCGCCACCTCCAGGCGGTCCGGGCCGTACTTCCAGTGGCTGCGCAGGTAGCCGTCCTCGTCCGGGGTGGACAGGCGCAGCACCACGCAGGGCTTGTCCGGGTCCATCCGGCTGCGCACCAGGCCCATCTGCCGGCGGATCTTCTCCTCATCGGCATAGTGGTCGTTCAGCAGGTGCCGGAAGAAATCGTGGCGGGCCATCTGCAGCATTTCGGCTTCGTTGGCATTGTCGTTGGAATAGTCCGCCCGGATGCGGCCAAGCAGCAGCGCCAGCTCGCCCAGGTTGCGCTTCCATTTTTCCGGTTCCGCCGGGGCTTCCACCAGCGGCGTGATGGGCAGGCCGGTATCCATGAACCGCAGAAGCTTCTTTCTTTCCTCCCCTGTCAGGGCCACGGCAATGCCGTCCACATGGTGGCGGGAGAGTATATCCTGCGCCTGCAGCGTGTCCTGCGCGACGCGCGGTTTTTTGAAGCCCAGGTTTTCCCAGCAGTCGATTGCGTTATAGGCGTCCAGCGCCTCCTGGCTGTCTGTAACCAGCAGCAGCTTGTACATCCAGTGTCCTCCCTCAGGTCATACCGGCTCGAAGCGACAGACCTATTATAGCGAAGATTTCGCTCGGATGCAAGTACCCGATTCAACCCCGCCGCCCCGCAAGCAGCGCCCGGAGTCGCCTCTGCGCCCTGTCCTCCCTGGCCGGCTGTCTCTTTGTATCCTTCGTTCGCCCGCAGATGTTTCGATTCTGTTGAAAATATTACAAAATTATTTCAGAGTTATTGACACTTTATCAAGAATGTCTTACAATAAAGCTGAATAATTATCGCGGGTTTTGGCTTGCCAATGTCCCCGCATCATCATAACATCTCCGCCGCACCCGGCGGAAAAACCGGAGGCATTACCATGCGCGATCAGGGCAATAACAGGTCCCGGAGGATACTCGTCACGGCGGCAGTGTGTCTGCTGCTGCTTTCGCTGTGCGCCGTGGCGCTGGGTGCCGGCTATCCCTTCACCGGTGTCACCGTCAGCCAGACCAATATGCGCCGCAGCGCTTCATCCATGGCGCAGGTGCTCAGGCGCATCCCCACCGGCGAAGAGGTGACCGTGCTGGGGGAGCAGGGTAATTTCTACCATATTGAATACCTTGGCGACACAGGCTACTGCTTCAAGAATTATCTGCGCATGGGCAGTGTGCAGGGCGCGTCGGTCACGCCGGCCCCTGCCGCCGGCACCGCCTACGGCTTCCCCTACCAGACCACAACCTCCGCCAAGGCCTCCCTGCGGAAAAAGGCTTCCTCTTCTTCTTCAAGGATCACCACGATTCCCGCCGCCGCCGCCGTGCAGGTGACCGGCTACACCGGCAACTGGGCCTCTGTATCCTACGGCGGGAAAAACGGCTATGTGCTCAAAAAGACGCTCAACCTGAAGGAAATCGTCGAAGTGCCGACACCCGTACCCACCGCGGTTCCGGAGAACTATGTCACCGCCGCGCCGGTGGACAATCCCTCTTCCTATGAGATACTGCAGCTCGGCTCCACCGGCAACGGCGTGCGTGCCCTGCAGATGGTGCTCAGTGAGCTGGGCTACTTCTCCGGCGCCGCCGACGGCTTCTTCGGCGAAAGCCTCCGCAGCGCGGTCATCGCCTTCCAGACCAAGAACTCCTACCCCTCCACCGGCCTGGTGGACGCCAACCTGCAGGCCTATATCTACTCCGGCAAGCCCCTCAACAGCCGCGGCACCGCGGTGGAAGTGAAAACACTGGCCCCGCTGGAGGGCGTGATCATCCGCTCCGGCAGCAGGGGCGATCAGGTCACCGCCGCGCAGCAGCGCCTGATGGAGCTGGGCTATTACGCCGGCCAGCTGACCGGTGTGATGGACACCGCCACCGTGAAGGCCGTGAAGGCCTTCCAGAGTGAAAACGCCATCAACGCGGACGGCGTGATCGGCACGGACACCTGGCACTGGCTGTTCCAGCAGGCGGAGGCCACCGCAACGCCCGCGCCGCAGGCGCAGACGCTCGCCCCCTATGTCACGCTGACCCCGGCTCCCGCCGCCACCCCCGCCCCCACCTCCGCCTGGACCCGGCCCGTGATCCCGGTGCAGAGCGGCTCCAGGGGCGCCGCCGCCCTGCAGGTGCAGCAGCGCCTGAGGGACCTGGGCTACTATACCGGCGCGGTGGACGGCATCTTCGGCGCCGTCAGCGAAATGGCGCTGCGCAGCTTCCAGGACGCCAACGGCCTGCCCGCGAACGGTGTCGCCGGCTCCACGACCTACGATATTCTCTTCTCCGATGACGCCATCGCCTACGGCGCGGCCCCGAAGCTCACCGCAGCCCCGGAGGCAGAGGCCGCGGAGGATGTGCCGGAGGGCTACCTGCCCCTGCAGCTCGGCGACTCCGGCGAGGGTGTGCGCCGCATGCAGCTGCGCCTGACTGAGCTGGGCTATTACAACGCCATCGGCGACGGCATTTTCAAGGCGATTGACGCCGCCGCCGTCCGCACCTTCCAGATGAAGAACAACCTGTCCATCACCGGCATTGCCGACGTTGCCCTTCAGGAGCTGCTGTATTCCGGCGAGGCCATCAAAAACAACGGCCAGCGCGCGGACGGCGCGGCTCCGGCCACCGCGGCGCCCGTCTCCTCCACGCAGGCACCGGCCACCCCGAGGCAAACCGCCGTCCGGCAGACCCCGGCGAGGGCCACCGCGGCGCCGGCCGCCTACAACACGCTGTCCATCGGCTCCAGGGGCAGCGCTGTCACACAGCTGCAGAATCGCCTGATCGCGCTGGGCTTCTATCACGGCACGGCAGACGGCGTCTACGGGCAGGCAACCGCACAGGCTGTGGCTGCCTTCCAGCGCGCCAACGGCCTCACGCCCGACGGCATCGCCGGCCAGCAGACCCTCGCGCTGCTTTACTCCGCCGCGGCCTCCTCCGCGGTCATCAACCCGACCTCTGTGCCCCAGGCTACCGCCACGCCGAGGCGCTTCGCGACACCCAGACCCACCGCGACACCCCGCGTCACCGTGACGCCCAGGCCGACGGTCACACCCCGGCCGACGGCTACACCCAGGCCCACCGCCACGCCCAGGCCCACCGCGACACCGAGGCCCACCGCCACGCCTGTACCGCGGCCGACTGTGAAGCCCTTCAGCCCGTGGGGCACCGTCGCGCCGACCGCGCAGCCCACCCTCGCGCCCTATTCGATGCTCAGGCCCACGGCCACGCCCAGCCTGCAGCGCACCGCAGCGCCCACCGCGACCCCGAGCTATACGCTCGTGCGCTTCGGTGACAAGGGCACGAACGTGCGCACACTGCAGCGCAGGCTGATTGAGCTGGGCTACCTCAGCGGCAGCGCGGACGGCCAGTTCGGCGACGCCACACAGGCCGCCCTGACCGCCTTCCAGCGGGCCAACGGCCTCACCGCCGACGGCATCGCGGGCAAGGACACCTGGACAGCGCTGAATTCCGTCACCGCCATCACAGCGGCGCGCACCACGCTGCCCCCCGTGGCCACCATCGCGCCGGTGCTGCCGCTGCTGACCCCCGCGCCCACGGCCGCACCCACGGTTTCCTCCAGCTCGCAGAGCGGCGTACCCTCCGCGTCGGAGGTCATCTACGCCAACTGGTACACCACGGTGAAGGCAAAGGTGAAGCAGTTCCAGTACGCCACCGTGTATGACTTCTCCACCGGGCTGAGCTGGCAGGTGCACATGTTCTCCTTCGGCGCCCACGCCGACGCCGAGCCGCTGACCGCCAACGACACAGCGCGCATGGAGCAGGCCTTCGGCGGAAACACCTGGACGCCCAAGGCCGTGTGGGTCATCCTCGGCAACGGCGAGGTCTACATGGCCTCCACACACGACATGCCGCACCAGGTGCAGCACATCACCACCAACAACTTTGACGGCCATCTGTGCATTCACTTCCCCCGCACAGCGGCGCAGGTTTCCGCCATCGGCCCCTACGCGACCAGCCACCAGGCTGCCGTTGACAAGGGCTGGCAGGTCACCCAGCAGCTGGCCGGCAACTGAACGCAGCATCCTTCCTTCGGCCTCCCGCGCGGCGGGAGGCCGTTTTGTTCACCTCGCCGAAAAGTGTAAACTGTGAAAAACGCGCTCCGTGCTCGTTGACATCCCTTTCCGCGTGTGGTAACATGACTTGAATCCATAATATGAAAGGTTGGTTGCGGTGCTGAAGGGAAAGAGCAGACGCCTGGCGGCGCTCATCGCGGCTGTGCTGCTGTGCCTGGCCGCCGCCGCGGCGGAGGAGTTCCGTCTCCTCCAGGTGGGCGACAGCGGCGAAGCGGTGTACCAGTTCAAGCTGCGCCTGTACGACCTTGGCTATTTCTCCTCCCAGCCGACCCATTCCTATTTTAATGAGCTGACCGAGCAGCGTGTGAAGCTGTTCCAGAAGATGAACGGCCTGAGGCAGGATGGCAGGGCCACACCTGAGCTGCAGGCGCTGCTGTTCTCCGACCAGGCCATTGACGCCGCCGGGCGGCGCGTGGGCGAGCCATCGGTCTCCCCCGAAGCGCCCTCCCCCACGCCGGAGCCCACTGTTTCCCCCACCGCAGAGCCATTATCCGCCGAAAGCCTGCTTCCATCTGCCACTCCGGCGCAGGAATCACATTCGGAAGCGACATTCGCCCCCACTCAGGTACCGCAGGGTGTTCCGTCGCCGGTTCCGGCCCTCGGTGTGGTGCGCGGCTGGGACAGGCAGCAGGGCTACCAGTATGTAACGCTCGGCAGCTACCCGTATGAAGAGGACGGCACGCCCCGGCCGGTGCTGTGGAAGGTGCTCGGCACAGAGAACGGCCAGGCGCTTCTGATGAGCGCGCTGATACTGGACACCCAGCAGGTCATGTTCAGCCGGGAGAGCTACTATGCCGCCATGGAGGCGCACACCTTCCGCCGCATTAAAAGCTTTGCCGAGAGCGACCTGTGCGCCTGGATGAACGGGGAGATGCTTGACACCCTCGTCGGGTTCGGCTACCTGCGCGACGCGCTGGTGGAGGGCCCCTACGGCCGCCTCTACCCGCTGACCACCACGCAGATGACCACCACCGCCTATGGCTTCAACCCGAATATCTTCGGGAAGAGCTTCCCGGACAGGGTGGCGGAGAGCACCCCCTACGCCAAGTCAGTCAACCACATCGGCCTGGACACCTGGCCGGAGGGAAGGCCTGTAAAAAGGCTGTACCTGGAGCCCGGCTGGACCTCCTCCCCTTATTGGGTCATCGGGTTCAAGACCTCCTCTGTCAGCGGCTTCGGCCACGAGGGAGCCGGTGAGGGCGACACCTGGATGCAGCTGTGCGGCTACAACGGCCACATCAGCTGGGGCGGCTTTGCCCGCACGGATGTGGGCGTACGCCCCGCGCTGACGCTGGACCTGCGCCAGATCGGCATACTGAGCGGCAGCGGCACGGAGTCGTCCCCCTGGGCGCTGACCTATTATGTGGAGTAACTGTATGAAAAAAACGCTGCTTTGCGCGCTGCTTGCTGCGCTGTGCCTGTGCGCGGCGTCAGCCGGCGCGCAGGAGGCTGAGGATATCACCCGCCGCTGCCGCCTGACCCTGAGCGACGGGCGGGACGCGGGAAAGCGCCTGACCGACCGCAATTACGCCACCCATTGGCAATCCGCCGACGATGGCGGCGCAGTGACGGCGGAGGCCAGGGGCGACGCGATGATCGCCTCTGTGTACGTCTGCTTCGGTGAAACGCCGTCCAGCTGGTCTCTGGAGGCGCTGCGCGGAGACGAATGGCAGACGGAGTACCGCTGCGCAAGCGGCTTCCAGCACGTTTACACGGCGCTGGAGGAGCCCGCCGCCGCCGTGCGCTTGACAGCCGGCGAGGGCCAGCTGATGGATGTGGAGGAGCTGTTCCTCTTTGGCGAGGGCGAAAGGCCCGCCGCCGCGCAGGTCTGGCAGCCCCCGGTCGAAAAAGCCGAGCTGCTGTTCCTCTCCACCCACGCAGACGATGAGCTGCTCTTCTTCGCCGGCGGCATACCCACCTACGCGGCCGAGCGCCAGCGGGCGGTGGTGGTGGCCTATCTGGTGGACTGCGGGGCGCAGCGCCGGTCGGAACTGCTCAACGGCCTGTGGTCCATGGGGGTGCGCAACTATCCCGTCATCGGCCCCTTCCCGGACAAGTACAAAAAAACCGTGGCAGAGGCCTATGAGATCATGGGCGGCGAAGAGGCCGTGCAGGCCTGGGTGACCTCCCTGTTCCGCACATACAGGCCGGAGGTGGTGGTGACCCACGACATCAACGGTGAGTATGGGCACTGCCAGCACCGCGTGGCCGCCGAGTGCGCGCTGAAGGCCTTCGAGCTCGCCGCGGCCCCCGCGCAATCCGGCGCGTGGCAGGTGAAAAAGCTGTACCTGCACCTGTGGAAGGAGAACCGGATCCGCATGGACTGGTCGCAGCCGCTGCTCTCGCAGGAGGGGCGGACCGGAATGCAGGCCGCCGCGCGGGCCTACAGGCTGCACGTTTCGCAGCAGTCTACGGGCATGTCGGTCAGCGGCACAGGCAGGCAGTATGACAACACGCTGTTCGGCCTGGCACGGACCACAGTCGGCCCGGATGAGGCCGGCGGCGATTTCCTGGAGCATATTCCCGCGGAGAACGCGGTACGATAATCAAAGGGAGGAACAAATACATGCTCAAGAAAACCCTCACGCTGATGGCCGCCCTGTGCCTGCTGCTGGCGTTGAGCGTCCCCGCAGGCGCAGAGCTGCGCGGGTTCAGCGGGGACTATCAGTATGTGCAACTCGGCGCCTATCCGCAGGACGAGTCCGGCGCGGCGCAGCCGGTGGTGTGGCGTGTGCTGAGCGTCAGCGCGGGCAAGGCGCTGCTGCTGAGCGAGTACATACTGGACGTGCAGCAGGCTGTGTACCAGCCTGTGGAGAACGGCCCCGCCGAGCGGCCTGCCTCCTATGAGGAGACCTGGCTGTACAGCTGGATGAACACCACCATGGCCCAGGCCCTGTTCGAGGGGGAAGAGGCCCTGTTCGCCGCCCTGGTGAACACCGGGCGCGGCCGTGTATACCCGCTCAGCAGCCAGGAGCTGCTGGACAGCGGGCTGGGTTTTTCCGCCAATGAGTTCGGCGTGGTCAAGCAGCGCCAGGCGCTGCCCACGGCCTATGCCCGCAGCCAGCGTGTGTATTCCTGGTCAAAGGCGCTGTACATGGACAGCGACTACCGCTCCTCCCCCTACTGGACCAGCGACTTCAGCGCCAACTCCGCGGGCATGATGCGCATTGTGGCCTATGATGGCCACCTGTCCGACGGCGCCATCGCACGCGCCAACATCGGCGTGCGGCCCGCCGTGACCCTGGACCTGAGCCAGTGTGAGCTGGTCAGCGGCAGCGGCACGCTGCAGGACCCCTTCTGCTACCGCTCTCTGGCCGCGGCCGTGGCGATCCCGACACCCGCTCCCACCCTGGTGGAGGTCACTGAGGCGCCGTTGACGGAGATCATCGCCCTGCCGGAGGGAACGGCGGAAGCGGAAGAGGAGCCGCTCGAGGGGGAAGAGCTGACCGGCGAGGAGGAGGTTCCGCCCGAATTCACCCTCATCCCCACCGTGGAGGTCGAGGACCCGAGCCTCACCCCGCCCCCCGGACGTGAGGAATACGACGGCTGGCCCTTTGACTATATGATGGATGAGGATTATGACTACGGCGATGAAAACGCCAGGCAGGCACCGCAAAGGCAGGACGCAAGTCCTGCCTCCTCTGTAACTGCGGTGCCCACTGCCCCGGCCGCCTCCGCCGCTCCGGCTTCCGCGGCGCCGGCGCTGGTCACCACCGCCGTGCAGCAGACCGCAACGCCCCTCCCCTCGCCCACCGCGACGCCGGCCCCTGTCATCACCGCCGAGCCGCCGCTGGCCGTGTGGACGCAGGAAATGGGTGAGCCCGTGGACAGCCTGACGCTCTCCCTGCTGGGCGATGTGTCCATCGGGGACGCGGTGCAGTTTACGGAAAACGAGCTGTCGCTGACGTCCACTGTCCGGAAAAACGGTTATGCCTGGCCCTTTTCCACGGTGAAGGAGTTCCTCTCCGCGGACGATTTCACCCTGGCCAACCTGGAGGCGGTGCTCACCGCCCACACGGAGCTGGCGCAGGTGGAGAAGTATTCCCTCATTGCGCCGCCGGATTTTGTGAACGTACTCAGCGAGGGCAGCGTAGAGGTCGTTGGCACCGTCAATGACCACAGCCTGCGCTTTGGCGACGAGGGGTACGCCGATACCATCAACGCGCTGCACGGCGCGGGCCTGCGCTATTTCGGCACGATCCGGCTGCAGAGCGGCGAAACCTCAGACATCGTGCGCATACTGCAGGCGAAAAACTGCCGCATCGGCCTGGTGGGCTTCAGCTATCCCACACAGGAGGACCTGACCGCCATTGCCGAGCGGATGAAGCTGCTGCGGGACAACGGCTGTCAGCTGGTCATCGTATCGCTGCACTGGGGGCGCGAAACCCACATGGTGGCTGAGGACAGCCAGTTCGCCTACGCCCGGCAGCTGATCGACCTGGGCGCGGACGTCATCTGGGGGCACCACCCGCACGTGCTGCAGCCCATCTACTTCTATCGCGGCCGGCCCATTCTCTTTTCCACAGGCAATTTCATCTTTGGGACACTCGGCAATGTGGATACCTCCTCTGCCATTATCCAGCTCCGCTACGACCTGGACGCGGAGGGCAACGCCGCGCTGAGCGCCCTCTCCGCGGTGCCGCTGGAGACCACACGCGGCGGTGACTACCGCCCCCGTGTGCTGACAGAAAAGAAAGAAAAGGAAGCCTGTCTGATGAAGCTGCTTTCCCGCAGGGCTGTACCCGGCTTCACCTGCGTGCCGGTGGCCTTCGCCGAAACCGGCGCCCTGTCTGTGGGACGAGACGGTACACTGACCGTCAATTAAAATGGAGGTTATGAAAATGAAAAAGGTGCTCCCCGTTCTGGCGATTGCGCTGCTGCTTGCCGCCATCCTGTGGCTGGTTCCCTCCGAAACGGTGGTCGCGGAGGTTGTGGATATTCCCATCGACCTGCCCCAGAAGGAAAACGCTCCCATCAACGAGCAGTATTACACCTCCGACCTCTCCTATGAGGATCCCTCCATCAGCATCCGCATCGAAAAGGGCGGTGTGGCGTACAACACCCCCTATGTCATCGCCTATGTGAAAATCGCCAGCCCCACACAGATCCGCCGCGCTCTGAGCAACCGCAACGGCCAGAACGCGGAAAACGCCACCATCATCGCCAAGGGCGCCAACGCCCTGCTGGCCATCACCGGCGACTCCTTCCACGACAACAAGCAGGAGGTCGGCAAATACATCGTGTGGCAGGGCCAGGTGATGCAGCACAACATCATCGAGAGCCAGAGCCACGGATACTTCCGCTACTTTGATTCGCTGGTGATCGACGACCAGGGCGACCTGTATCCCTTCATGAACGCCTCCACCGCCGACCTGGAGACCTTCGAGGAGACGCACGGCACCAAGATTGTGAACGCGTTCGCCTTCGGCCCGGCGATCATCATCAACGGCGAGCGCCGCCCCGAGCTGACCAACAGCTACCAGATCAACGGCGTGGGCTGGTTCAAGCGCGCACAGCGCATCGCCCTGTGCCAGACGGGCAAGCTGGAATACATGATCGTGGTCACCGGCAGCGAGGACAACGGCAGGGCCGAGGGCGTAAGCGGCAAGGCGACCGGCATGACCATGGACGAGTTCACCGACCTGCTGCTCTCCTTCGGCAATGTGCAGACCGCCTACTGCATGGACGGTGGCAGCTCCGCGTGGATGGTGTTCCGCGGCGAGAAGGTCAACGACTTCGGCGGCAAAAAGCGCCCCATCGGCGACATTCTCTATTTCGTCAGCGCGTGGAGGGAGGACTGACGCCATGTTTTCCTCCGTCACCACCTTTTCCGCGCTGGTTGCCGCAAGCGCGCTGGCGGCGGTCGTGGCCTTCCGCGTGCTGGCCAGCCGCCAGCGCATCGACAGCCGCGCGGTCGACTGGTTTTCCGTGCTGAGCATCCCCTTCGGCGTGTTCTTCGGGCACCTGCTTTTCGCGGTGTCCATGGCGCGGCTGTACATCTCCCAGCCGGAATACGGCCTGGGATTCTGGCTGCGCCCCTGGGACGGCGGCTTCATGTTCTACGGCGCGGTGCTGGGCTGCGTGCTGAGTGCGCTGATCACGCGCAGGATCACGGGCGTGCGGGTGATGACCGTGCTGGATGCCGCCAGCGTGGCCCTGCTCTTGCTGATCGCCCTCATCCGCCTGTCGGAGCCCTTCGACAATCTCTCCGATGTGGGACAGGGGTACGGCCTTTCCGTCTATGACCTGCCGATGCCTCCCTTCCTGCCCTTTGCCTTCTCCCCCTACTCCGACATGCCGGATGAGCTGTGCATGGCCGTGTTTGCGCTGGAGGCCATCTACGCGCTGGTCATCGCCGTGCTGTCAGTGCGGTGGCTGGGCAGGCTGCCCAAGGGGCAGACCGCGCTGCGCGCCCTGCTGCTCTATGCCGCCGCGCAGATACTGTTTGAGACCCTGCGGCGTGACTACACCGTTCGCCTCCGCTTCGTGCGCGTGTCCCAGCTGATCAGCGCGCTGGTGCTGCTGGGCCTGATGATTTACGCGTGCAGGTCCCGCCGCCTCAGCGCGAAGGAAACCGCCCTGCGCATCGCGGCGCTGCTGGTGCTGGCGGGCGGCGTGGTGGCGCTGGAATTCGCGGTGGACAAGCCCCTGATCCTGCCAAACGGCGAGGCCATCTTCTTTGAATACTGGGTTACCTATTCCCTCATCGGGCTGTGTGCCGCGGCCATGGGCATTGTCACCTGGCGCAGCCTGTGCCCCGCAGGGAAAAAGGAGCCGCGCGCCAAAGCAGCATGATTGTCAGCATACAGAACCTTGACCTTGAAAAGATTGCCGAAAGCGGCCAGTGCTTCCGCTGGGAGCGGACGGACGACGGCTGTTTTCGCATTCCCCACGGCGCTGCCTGCCTGTATATCCGTCAGGAGGGCAGCCGCTTTTTTCTGGACTGCGGCCAGGCGGAATTTGAAGCGGTGTGGAAGCCCTATTTCGACCTGGTCACGGACTATGCGGCCATCAACGGGAGAATCCGCCGGGAGGAGGACCCCTGCCTGTGGCAGGCGATGCGCAGCCAGCGGGGCGTGCGCATCCTGCGCCAGGACGCGTGGGAGATGCTGATCACCTCCATCATCACGCAGAACAGGAACATCCCCGCCATCCGCCGCTCAGTGGAAGCGCTGTGCCGCCTGGCCGAAGAGGCCAGGAGTGACAGGCGTGGCCTTGCGTACCACACCTTCCCCACCCCGGCGCAGCTGGCTGCCATGAGCGCTGAAGCCCTCGCGGAGTGCAGGCTCGGCTACCGTGAAAGGTATGTCCGGCTGGCAGCCGAGGAGGCCGCCAGCGGCCGGCTGAACGTGGCTGAGCTCGCCTCCCTGCCCGATGAGGCAGCGCGGCAAAGGCTCCTGCGCCTGTGCGGCGTGGGGGAAAAGGTCGCCGCCTGCATCCTGCTGTTCGGCCTGCACCGGCTGAACGCCTTCCCGCAGGATGTGTGGATCAACCGCGCGCTGGAGGCATACTACCCGCAGGGCTTTCCCTTTGACCGGTACGCGCCGTATTGCGGGGTTTACCAGCAATACCTTTTTGCGTGGATCCGGTCCGCAGGCGGCGGCAAAACTGCTTATTGATTTTCAGCGCGAAAGGTGTTATAATCTCATTGCATCGAAGAGACGCAATTTAACAGCCCATGTTATGGCTGTTCAATGTTCTGACCGGAGGAGGTGAAAAAGATGGCATACAAAATTTCCGATGAATGCATTTCCTGCGGCACCTGTGCTGAGGGCTGCCCCGTGAATGCGATTTCCGAAGGCGACGGCAAGTTCGTGATCGATCCCGAAGCTTGCATCGAGTGCGGCGCTTGCGCTGATGTCTGCCCCGTTGGTGCTCCCGCTCAGGAGTAAACTGACGACCTTCTTCGGAAGGGAAGAGAAACTCTTCATACGGGCGTTTCCGCGGCTGTTGGAGAGTTTTTCAAAGGATATGGGTTAGTATTTCCTTACTACGGATAGCCGCGTCTAAGCAGCTGTTTTTTTTTGCCCCGGCTGCGGCAGGAAAACGGCGGTGCGCCATCGAATATAAAATAGTTGACAATTTCTGTGAGGTGAGGCAAATGAAAAAGGCGTTGAAGGCGGTTCTTTGCACGCTCGGCCTGCTGCTGTGCGCTGTTATCGTCTTTTTTGCGGTGCTGACCGTGGCGGAATACCGCCCCGCGGAGGTGGAGACCCTTACAGCCGCCCAACGCTCGCAGGACGCGCTGTCGGTCAGTGAGCCGCTCACCGTGGTTGCCTGGAACATCGGCTACGGCGCGCTGGGAGACAACGCGGATTTCTTCATGGACGGCGGCAAAATGGTCAATACCGCCGACAAGGCGCGTGTGGAACGCAACCTGCAGGGCATGGCAGACGCGCTGGAGGAGCTTCAGCCGGACCTGCTGCTGATGCAGGAGGTGGATATCGGCAGCACCCGCTCCCACGGCGTGAACGAACGGGAGTGGTTTGAGCATTGCCTGCCCGGCTTCAGCAGCGCCTTTGCCTATAACTTCAACGCGCTGTTCGTGCCCTATCCCCTGCCGCCCATCGGCCATGTGGAAAGCGGACTGGTGACCCTCAGCCGCTACCAGATCGGCGAGGCGCAGCGCATTTCGCTGCCCTGCCCCTTCTCCTGGCCCGTGCGCATGGCCAACCTGAAGCGCTGCCTGCTGGTCACGCGGCTTCCCGCGGGGGACTCCGGGCGCGAGCTGGTGCTTGTGAACCTGCACCTTGAGGCCTACGACGACGGCGAGGGAAAGGCCGCACAGACAAAGCAGCTGGCGGATTTCCTCCAGGCCGAGGCGGAGAAGGGCAGCTATGTCATTGCCGGCGGCGACTTCAACCAGCTCTTCTCCAGCGTGGATGCCTCCGCCTATCCGGTGTATGAAAACCACTGGCTGCCGGGGCGCATTGATGTCAGCGCCTTTAACACGTCGCTCACGCCGATCATGGACGCCTCCGTGCCCACCTGCCGCTCGCTGGACCAGCCCTACGCCGGCGCGGATCTTTCCTCCTTCCAGTACTATGTGATCGACGGCTTTATCGTTTCCTCCAACGTGCAGGTGGAGGCAGCAGAGACGCTGGACCTCGGCTTTGTCTGCACCGACCACAATCCCGTGCGGCTGCGCGTGCGGCTGACGGGCGAAGAATGACGCCGCGGGGGGAAGAAGATGTTCCGCCAGATCGAGATCACCAGAATCGTCGCGGGGGAAGGCGTCAACCGGCTGCTGTGCCTGGACGGCTCAGTGGCCCAGCCTGTGCTGGAGGAGTACGCCGGGCAGGTTCAGGCTGTGTACCTCGACCCGCCGTTCATGACGGGCGAAAGGTTCACCCGCAGGCGCAAATTCGGCGCGGAGGACTGGGCCAGCGCCAAGGGCAGGCCCGGCCCGACCTATACCGGCTATTCCGATCAGTTTGAGACCCGTGGGCAATACCTGCACCTGCTGCGCGGTTTTCTCTCCAACGCAAAAAAGCTGCTGACCCCCTCCGGCGTGGTAATGCTCCATCTGGACTGGCGCTCCTGCGCCCACGCCCGCCTGCTCTGCGATGAGATTTTCGGCGAGGAGAACTTTCTCAACGAGATCATCTGGGCCTACCAGAGCGGCGGCCGCGCCGAGCGGCACTTCAGCCGCAAGCATGACAACATCCTGCTGTACGCCAGGGACGCGGCGCAGTGCCGCTTCAGCCTGGAGAAGGTCGCCCTGCCGCCGAGCGGGAAGCCCAACAGCCACCTGAAGCGCCGCGTAGATGAGGACGGCCGCGCCTACCGCGTGGCCGTGGTGCGCGGCAAGGAGTACCGCTATTACGAGGACGCCCCGACCTACCCCACCGATGTGTGGACAGACCTGAGCCACCTGCAGCAGCATGACCCGGAGCGCACCGGCTGGCCCAGCCAGAAGCCGCTCTCCCTGCTCACGCGCCTGCTGAAGCCCTTTGTGGAGGCAGGTGACACCGTGGCCGACCTGTGCTGCGGCAGCGGCACCAGCCTGGCCGCGGCGGCAGCGCTGGGCTGCCGCTATCTGGGGCTGGACAACAGCCCGGAGGCCATCAGCGTGTGCCAGAACCGGCTTCCGCCGGACGACCTGATCGTAGAGGCCCCCTGCAGCGCGGAGCCCGCCGGGCTGCACGGCACCTGCGACCCCGGCGGCGGGGTGCTGACCCTAGCCGGCTTTGACGCGGCGCACAAGGCCTTCCCCCGGGATTTTGAGCCGCTGTCCAACCTGGAGGGCTATTGTCTCGGTACGCTGGACGGCGATGGCACCCTGCGGGTGGAGGTGACCCAGCGGCGCTCCTTCCGGGTGCCCCAGCTGGCGCAGATCGCCACCTTCCCTCCCACTGAAGGCCCCGTCGCGCTGCTGACCGTCGACGCCGCGGGACAGCGCAGGGGCTATGTATGGACAGACGGGCAGGATCAAAACGCAATTTCCAAAAACAACACGGAGGCGGATTCAATGAAAGCAACCTTTTCCCCCTACCTGGCCGCGCAGGCGGATGCCCTGAAGCGGCTTATCGCCCTGCTCAGGGAACGGTACGACTACGTGAGCGTGCTCGCCACCGACTCCACGGGCTTCTCGGTGCGCGTGTCGCAGCGCTCAAAGTCGGTCGGCAGTGAAACGCTGATGACCGAGCGCGGCGTGGTGGTGCGCGTGTGCAAAAACGGCCACTATGCCGAGGCGGCATTCAACGGCTTTGATCCTTCTGACCCGGAGGCTGCCTGCCGCCAGGTCTGCGCCGAGCTGGACGCTCAGCAGGCCGTGCTGGAGGCCGTGGGCAGCGAGGTCTACACGACGCCCCTTCTTCCGGATGAACCGCAGCAGCTGTTTGTGGAGATGGACACCGGCCGCCTGCCGGGTGAGGAGGACATCCCCGCGCTGATCCAGCGGCTTTCCGCCGTGTCTGACAAGGGCATGGCCGAGGGCAGGGACTGGATCGAGTGCGGTGTGAGCGCCTCCTGCACGCATGTGAGCAAGATGTTCCTGACGGAGCACCGCGACCTGCGGCAGAGCTACTGCATGGCCGAGGGCAGCGTGTTTGCCATGGGGCACCGGGGAGACCGGACCGAGACCGCGCACCAGGGTATCTCCGGCCGGTGCGGCCCGGAGCTGTTTGAGCACCTGGAGGAGCTGCTGCCCAAGGTAAGAGAGGCCATGGAGGACGTGCTGGGCTCAGAGCGCATTGTGCCCGGTGAATATGAGATCATTACCTCTCCTGAGGTGACCGGCCTGATTGCGCACGAGGCCTTCGGCCACGGCGTGGAGATGGACATGTTTGTGAAGGAGCGCGCGCTCGGCGCAAAATACATCGGCAAGCGCGTCGGCTCCGACCGGGTGACCATGCATGAGGGCGCGCTGTGCGCGGAGGACGTGGCCTCCTACGCCTTCGACGACGAGGGCACGCTGGCCGGCGACGTGGTGGAGATTGAGCGCGGCATACTGAAAACCGGCGTATGCGACGCGCTGTCCGCCCTGCGCCTTGGCACCGCAGCCACCGGCAACGGCAAGCGGGAGAACTTCGCCCACAAGGTGTACACCCGCATGACCAACACCCTTTTCGACAGCGGCAGCGACACCCTGGAGGACATGATCGCCTCCATTCAGAAGGGCTACCTGCTGGCGGGCATGAACAGCGGCATGGAGGACCCCAAGCACTGGGGCATTCAGTGCATTGTGGACCGCGGCTATGAAATTGTGGACGGAAAGCTGACCGGCAAGGTGGTCTCCCCCGTGGTAATGACGGGCTACGTGCCGGACCTGCTCGGGTCCATCTCCATGCTCACAGCTGACCGCTGCGTGTTCGGCAACGGGGCGTGCGGCAAGGGCTACAAGGAATGGGTGAAGGTGACCGACGGCGGTCCCTATATGAAAGCGAAAGCGAGGCTGGGCTGATATGCTGAATACTGTGATTGAGCTGCTCAAATCCTCCGGGGCCACCGCCTGGGAGGTGACCGATACCAAACGCCGCGGCTGGGAGTTCTACTACATCCGCCACCGGCTGGACCAGAACCGCGCCACACAGGTGGAGAGTATCTCCGTGAAGGTATACATGGCCTTCGGCGAGGGCAAATTCCTCGGCTCGGCCAGCGCGGAGATTCCGCCGACCGCCACCCGGGCGGAGGCCGAAAGGACCATCGCCGAGCTGTGCGCCCGCGCGGTGTATGTGCAGAACCCCGCCTACGCCCTGCGCCGGCCCGACGGCGAAGCGCCGGATGCGCTCAGTGAGGTGGACGTGGCCGCAAACGCCCGCGCCTACCTTGAAACCATGAGCCGCCTGCCGGAGACCGCGACAGAGGACATTAACAGCTACGAGATTTTTACCGGGTGTGTGGAGCGCCGCTTCGTCAGCAGCGAGGGTGTGGATGTGACCACGCGGTTCCCGGATTCCAAGCTGGAGGTAGTGGTCAACGCGAGGGAGGGCGAGCGCGAGATCGAGCTGTACCGCATGTATGAGGGCGGCAGCTGCGATGAGGGCGCCATCCACGCCGACCTGGCGGAGACCTTCCGCTTTGGCAGGGACAAGCTGATTGCGGGAAAGACGCCCAATCTCGGCACCTGTGCGGTGGTATTCTCCACGCGCGCGGCGCAGCGGCTGTATCAGCTCCTCGCCTCCCGTGTCAGCGCGCAGATGCGCTATCAGCGTGTGTCCGACTGGGCAGAGGGCAAGGAGATCGCACAGGGCAGCGGCGACCGGGTGACCCTGCGCGCGGCGCAGTGCCTGCCCAACTCCTCCCGCAACAGCCTGTATGACGCCGAGGGCGCCCGTGTGCGCGACCTGACCCTGATCGACCGCGGTGTGGTGAAGGCCAACTGGGGCAACGCGCAGTTCAGCGCCTATCTGGGGCTGGAGGGAACCTTCATGCCCGGCAACTGGGTGGCCGAGGGCGGCACCCATACCGAGGAGGAGCTGCGCCAGGGCGACTTCCTGGAGCCGGTAGAGTTCTCCGACTTCCAGGTGAACAGCATCACCGGCGATATGGCCGGCGAGATCCGCCTGGGTTACTGGCACCACGGCGGCGAGGTAACCGTAGTCAGCGGCGGCTCGGTGTCCGGCTGCCTGCCGCAGCTGCTGGGTGAAATGCGCTTCTCCGCCGCGCAGAAGCAGTACAACAACTGGCTGATTCCCTCGGTGACGAGGATTGAAGGCGCCAGCGTGACCGGCGCGCAGTGAGCAGCATGACCACCGTTGAAGAATGCCGTGCCCTGCTGGACACGGCGACGCCCCTGCGGCGGGACTGCGGCCGCCTGTGCGGCGCGGCCTGCTGCAGCCCCCTCCCGGGCGAGGAAACCGGCATGCTGCTGTTCCCCACAGAGGAGGCGCTGTACGAAAACGCGGCAGGCTTCGAGCTGAGGCCTGCCGCCATGGGCACCCTGCTGATCTGCTCCGGCGCGTGCGACAGAGCGATGCGGCCGCTGAGCTGCCGCCTGTTTCCACTTCTGCCGGTGCTGAGGGGAGAGAGCGTCCGCGCGGAAATGGACCTGCGGGCAAAGGCCGTATGCCCCCTGTTCCGGCAGGGGCTGAGCGCGATGAGCGCGGAGTTTGTCAGCGCGGTGGAGGCCTGCGGCAGCCTGCTGGCACAGGATCCCCGGCAGCGGCCCTTTCTGGAAAAGCTGGCGGAAGAACAAGCAGAGCTGAAAGCGCTCAGCGACGCCTTTGGAGCATAGTCTCCCGGCGGCGCTGAGCGCCTTTTTTATTGCTTTACCGCATCTGCTGCAGCAGTGACATGATCATCTCGGGTGTGAGGTAGATGATGTTTTCCCTCTCGGACAGCGCCTCGCCGATGCCGCTCGTGGGCTCGCACAGAAGCTGCCAGGACATCAGCTCGCTGCCGTCGGGACCGGTCGCGCTGCCGGTGAAGGAGAAGTTGCCCTCCTCGCCCTCATAGGAGAAGCGCGCAACAGCGTCTCCCTCTCCTCTTTCCGGATGC
This sequence comes from uncultured Clostridia bacterium, assembly GCA_946407745.1. Classification (GTDB taxonomy): domain Bacteria; phylum Bacillota; class Clostridia; order Christensenellales; family Aristaeellaceae; genus RUG11272. The sequence goes on along the minus strand of CAMJPQ010000047.1, from coordinate 2,608 downwards.
ACGGTGACCACCAGGTCATGGTCTGTCTCATAATTCCAGGTGATCAGGTAGGACGCGCCGTCGGCGGTGAGGATCACCTTTTCGCCGTCGTAGACCGCGCTGAGCTGTCCGCCGCCGGTCAGCTTCATCTCCATCTCGGCATAGGTCAGCTTTTCACCGTTCTTCAGCGCATTCAGCGCAAAGAGCTTCTGGCCCGCATTGTCCGTGACGCTCAGGTCCACCAGGTCCTCACCGGCCAGCATGGAGATGAAATACGCCGCGCCCTTCATGGAGTCGGTCACTGTCAGCTGCGCTGAGAATCCATTCTCCGTCTTTGCGCAGCTGCCCTCCATGCGGAAGGCGGCGCGCTGCCGCAGGTTTGTATAGCTCAGCCTGAAGCTGGAGGCTTCCTCCGTGCTGCTGCCCTCGGCCTCCAGGGTCATTGCCTGGGTCGGATAGCTGATGTTCAGCGTCCAGAGGCGGCCGCGCATCTCCGCATCCACAGTGATCCAGTAATCCCTGCTTTCCCCGTCCCGGGTGATGCGCTGGGTCAGCTCGCCGTTCAGGGTCTTGGTTTCCCCGCTGGCGCGCCAGGCCCATTCCATCAGGTACAGATCCTCCGTCGAGCCGATCTCGCCCGTGATGTCCGCCTGGGTCAGGGCACTGTCCGCCGTCAGCTCGAAATTCACGTGGAAATCAGGGTCCTGCGCAAGCAGGTTTTCCTTCAGCTGCGGCCACGCCTCCGCCAGCTCGGCGGCCGTGGGGATTTCCGTTCCGGAGGCGTTCTTCAGCATGCCCAGCAGGCTGTCGATCGTCGGGTAATACGTTTCGTCGGCGAGCACCTCATCCAGCCAGGTGGCCAGATCAGTGTAAAGCTCCTTTCCGGTGGCGGCGAACACGACGTGCAGGCCGTTTTCCGCCTCCGTGGTCAGGTGGGGCAGGATCACCGTGGTTGCCAGCGACAGCGCCAGCACGCCCAATGCCTGCGGGTCCACACTCCCCACTCCGGAGTTCATCACCGACATCAGGTCCTCGTATTTCAGGTTGAGGACGGTGTCTCCCAGGGCCAGGTAGAGCTGATCCTGCAGCATCTGCGCCTCAAGCACGGACACGCCGTCCTGGCTCAGGGCAAGGGCGGTCGTCCCGTCCGCCTGCGCAATGCGCATCTGGTAGGCCTGCTCCCCCTGCGTCAGGTTCATCGTGAGCATGTCCCGCTGCAGGTCAATGCTGTTCAGCAGCGCCTCCGCGCCGGCTCTGTACGCTTCGGCGGGCGCAAGCGGCTCCGCGTCGGCCAGCTCGGCGCCGGCGGCAGACACCGCCAGCAGCAGCGCAAGTATCAGTGCGAGCAGTTTTTTCATTGATCCTTCCTCCTTTTTCAGCCGCGCACGGCGGCCATTGTTTTTTTGAAATGAATCATGCGCTGTGGTCAGTATACCATGAAGCAGGCGGTTTTTCAATCAGTTGGAGAGGGTGTGCAAAATGTGAGGGTCCATGTCACCCTCCTGCGCAGCCGAAATGGCTCCCCTTCTCATGCGCGGCCGCCCGGCTTTCACAGGAGGAAAGATCACCTGAATCACCAAAGTGGAACACAACCCGTCACACCCGGCACACCCGTCACAAACCCATATAGAATAAGGCTTTTGGACAAAATGCAACCCGGCACAAACCCGCCCTAACCTGACCCATACGAAAAGTGGAACACAACCTGCCCCACCCGCCCCCACTGACCCTAAGCCATATAACATAAGGCCTTTGGCCAAAGACACAACCTGCCCCCCACCTGCCCCACCTGCCCCTACTGATCTATATCAAAAAGCGGAACACAACCTGCCCCACCCGCCCCCACTGACCCTAAGCCATATAACATAAGGCCTTTGGCCAAAGACACAACCTGCCCCCCACCTGCTCCCTATAAACTGTCCACAGGGGAGAAGGAGACCTGAGAGGAGCAGATATCATCTGCCTTGGTCCACAGAACAGGAGCGGTATAGGACGGTGAGGTCGGGTTGGGGGCAGGTGGGGTCGGGTTGGGGGCAGGTTGAAAAGAGACGAAAACCCTTGAGATATAAGGCTTGGGGTCAGGTGGGGCGGGTTGTGTTCCAAAAACAGCAATGATAAGTCAGGGTCGGGTTGGAAAAACATCAAAACCTTTGATATATAAGGCTTTGGGACGGTTGGGTCGGGTTGTGTTCCCAAAACAGCAAAACAGCTGGCGTGTCAGCGGGATGAGCCACCCTTGGGCTGCCGCCCGGCCTCCTTGCCCCTCCACCGCAAGCGGTCCCCCTCTCCGGGGCTGCCGCCCGTTCTCCGCTGAAAACAGCCCACCGGGCTGTTTTCCGGGCGCTTCGAACCCAGCGAGCTGGGGAGCTTGTGTTGTCAGACGATGAAAGAGCTTGCCTGACGGGGACGACCTCATCCGTCAGCGCCTCACGGCGCTGCCACCTTCCCCTGAAGGGGAAGGCGCCGGTGGGGGGGGGCTGCTCCGCATCCCCGCACCACACCCATTTCCGTATGTGTAACCAAAGAACAACCCATGGGCACCCCAAAAGCGCAAAAGTGCGCTGTTTATGCCTAGCGGCACAACACAAGCACTTCACACAAGGTTATGCAATACGGTTTACCCCGCGTG
>CAMJPQ010000046.1 GCA_946407745.1 uncultured Clostridia bacterium | reverse complement strand
GCGCAAAAGTGCGCTGTCTATGCCTCGCGGCACAACACATGCATCACCACACAAGGTTATGCAATACGGTTTACCCCGCGTGTGACGGAGAACCTGGGGGTCCGGGGGGACCAATCACACTTTTGAGTCCCCCCGGCGGGCTTTTCCCGGACTTTTCGCCCGGACGAAAAGTCCGCCAGACAAAGTACCCACTTACATACGAGCGCCCGCCGCAGGCGGGTCTCAGCGCCGCGAAACGGGCAGAGCGCACAAAGCCCCCGCAGGGGAAAGCCGCGCGCAGCGCAAGCCCCGCAGGGGAAAGCCGTGCGCAGCGCATAGCCCCCCGCAGGGGAAAGCCGCGCGCAGCGCAAGCCCCCCCCGCAGGGGAAAGCCGCGCGCAGCGCAAGCTCCCCCCGCAGGGGAAAGCCCCGCAGCGCTACTTCTTCCACAACTGCGGATCAAACAGCACCAGTATGGGGAACAGCTCCAGCCTTCCGGCAAGCATCAGCAGGCTGAACACGACCTTGGAGAAGTTGCTGTAGCCCGCAAAGGAGCCCGCGGGACCCACGACGCCCAGGCCGGGGCCGACATTGCTGACGCAGGTCAGCGCCGCGGTGAGGTTGGTCTCCACATCATAGTGCCCCTCCAGCGAAACGATGAAGGCGCCTATCAGAATCAGCACCACATACACGCCGAAGAACGCCGCGGTGGAGGAAAGCATGCTGTCGTCAATGCCGTGTCCCTCAAAGCGGATGGTCTGTACCTTGCGGGGCTGGAAGGTGCGCGCGATTTCCCGCTTTGCGCCTTTCATCAGCAGGGCGACACGCATGATTTTCATGCCGCCCGCGGTGGAGCCGACGCAGCCGCCCAGGAACATCAGCACAAAGATCAGCATTTTGGCGGGAATGGGCCAGAGATTGAAATCCGCGTTGCCGAAGCCGGTGGTGGACATCACTGTGGCAACATTGAAGGTGGAGTACCTCAGCGCCTCACCGAAGGTGCGGTATACGGGAAGGATCAGCACCGCCAGCAGCAGAGAGGCGCCCAGCGCAATGCCCAGGTACCACTTCAGCTCCTCGCTTTCCCACAGGGCCTTCGCGTCCCTGCGCCACAGGCGGTAAAACAGGGCGAAATTCATGCCGAACAGGAGCATGAATACCGTGATGACGATTTCAATGGCCAGGGAATTGTACCCGCCGATGGAGGCGCCGTTGGAGGAAAAACCGCCTGTGCCGGCGGTGGAAACCGCGTGCAGCGCCGCATCGTAGATGTCCATGCCGGCCAGCATCAGGCACGCGAACTCCAGCAGTGTCAGCGCGCCGTAGATGGTGTACAGCATCTTGGCGGAATCGCCCATCTTCGGGCGTATCTTGCTCAGGGACGGCCCGGGGCTTTCCGCGCGCACCAGATGGGCGGTGCGGCCGGTCAGCTTGGGCAGAAGCGCCAGCGTGAGCACCAGCACGCCCATGCCCCCGATCCAGTGGGTGAAGGAGCGCCAGAAGCGCACGCCGTGCAGGGGCCGATCAAAGTCCTGCAGCACTGTGGCGCCGGTGGTGGTAAAGCCGCTGACAGACTCAAACAGCGCGTCGAAGAAATTGGGAATCAGGTCGGAAAACACAAAGGGCATCGCGCCCAGTATGCTCATGAGTATCCAGGCCAGCGCCACCACGCCGAAGCCGTCCTTGGCGCGCAGGTTGGTGCGCTCCGGCCTGGCCAGCAGGAACATTGGCGCGCCCACGACCGCGCACAGCAGTATGGAGTAGAACATGGCCGGCGCGTCTCCCGGCTCCCGGTACAAAAGCGCAATGAGCAGGGAGGGCACCATGGACGCGGCCTCAACAAGAATGATCGCGCCAAGCAGGCGAATCACAAGCCGTTTGTTCATTTGATGATAACCTCGCTCAGGTCGCTGATGCCCCGCTCACCGGCCATGATCACCACGCTGTCGCCCGCCTCCAGGTGATCATTGCCGCCGGGCACGATCACCTTGTTTTTGCGCGTGATCATGGCGACCAGTGTATTCTTGCGCAGGGTCAGCTCCTTCAGGGGCTTGCCCAGGTACGGGGCGCCCTCCCGCACAATGAATTCCAGCGCCTCCGCCCTGCCGTTCATCAGGCGGAACAGCTTTTCCACCTTGGTGCCCGCGCTGCCCGCCAGGGCGCGCACATAGCGCAGTATGCCGGCTGAGGTGATCTGCCGGGGGCTGATGACGGTGTCCAGGCCCAGGTCCGCGATGATGTCCAGATAGTTCAGCCGGTTGTTTTTCACAATCACCTTGCCCACGCCCTGCTTTGCCGCGTACAGGCCGGTCATCAGGTTTTCCTCATCCCGGTCCGTCAGGCATACAAAGGCGTTCATATCCGTCAGCCCTTCCTGCTCCAGCAGCTCTTGGCTGGTGCCGTCGCCGCACAGCACGTTCACCTGCGGCAGCTCCTCGCTGAGCTTGGCGGCCTTCTCCCGGTTGTGCTCGATCAGTGTGACATAAATGCCCATGGGCACAATCAGCCTGGCCAGGTAATAGCTGATGCGCCCGCCGCCCACGATCATCACGCGGCGGGATTTGGCCGTGTTCTTGCCCAGAAAGCGGAAGAAGCGGGTGACGGACATCACGTCGCCGGTCACGTAGACGTGGTCCCCCGGCTGGAAAACGAAATCGCCGCCGGGGATGAAAATCTCGCCTTCGCGCTCCGCGGCGGCAAACAGCACGCGGGGCATGTCCGGCAGGGACTGGGCTAGCTGCCACAGGGGAATGCCCGCGATCTTTTCCTGCGGCGCGACGCGGAACAGCACCATTTCCACCTGGCCTTTGGCGAAGGACTCGATGTCGCTGGCGAAGGGGAAGCGCAGCAGGCGGCTGATTTCCTGCGCGGAGGCGCGCTCCGGGTTGATGGAAAGGTCGATGCCCAGCTCCGTCTGCAGCAGGGAGAGGCTCTCGTTGTATTCAGGGTCACGGATGCGGGCGATGGTGTATTTGGCGCCCAGCCGCTTGCCCATCAGCGAGCAGAGCATGTTCACCTCGTCTGAGGCGGTGGCGGCGATGAGGATGTCCGCGGTGTCCACCTGCGCCTCAACCAGCGTTTTCGCGTTGGCGCCGCTGCCCTCCACGCACATCACATCCAGGGTGTCCTCGCAGCGGTGCAGGGCGACCTCATCCTTGTCGATGACTACGACCTCGTGCTCCTCCTGCGTCAGGTGCTCCGCAATGGTGCGGCCAACCTTGCCCGCGCCGACAACAACAATACGCATTGCTTACTCCTCTACGCGAATCAGGCTTTCCAGGCTGCAGATCGCGCTGTCCAGCCTGGACACAGCGCGGCGAACCGCCTTTTCGCCTGCCTCGTGGGTAATGAAAATCAGCTGCACACGGCCGAGCGCCGCCGCGCCCTCCTGGCGCATGGTGGCAATGGAGACCTGTTCACTGGCAAAGCAGTCCGCGACGCGCGCCAGCACACCAGGGGCGTCCACCGCCGAGCAGCGGATGAAATAGCGGCTGCGCCAGTCGTCCGTGAAGTGAAGGGAGGGATCCGGCTCCGCCGTGTTGCGGAAGGTGGGATGGCGGTGCTTTTCCGCCGTGGCGGCCCGCAGTATGTCGCCAACCACGGCGCTGGCCGTGGGGTAGTCGCCCGCCCCGCGCCCCTGCAGGGTGATTTCACCGCAGGCGTGGCCGCGCAGGTACACGGCGTTGAAGCTACCCTCCACGCGCGCCAGCGGGTGATTCTTCGGCAGGAAGGTGGGGTGCACGCGCACCTCGATTTCCCGGCCGTCCTCACCGCCGCGCTTGGCGATGGCCAGCAGCTTCAGCGTGTAGCCCATCGCGCTGCCGCAGGCGATATCGGTCGCCGTGACGCCGGTGATGCCCTCGCGGTACACCCTGTCGTAGGTCACGCGCCCGTGGAACGCGAGCGAGGACATGATGGTCAGCTTGTACGCCGCGTCCATGCCCTCCACATCGGCCGCGGGGTTGGGCTCCGCCAGGCCCAGGCGCTGCGCGTCCGCCAGCACGTCGGCATACTCGCTGCCCTCGTCGCTCATCCGGGTGAGGATATAGTTGGTGGTGCCGTTGATGATGCCCATCAGCAGGTCAATGCGGTTGGCCGGCAGCGCCTCGGTCAGCGTCTGCAGAATGGGCACTGCGCCGCACACGCTGGCCTCATAGTACAACCCCGCGCCGCTTTTTTCGGCGGCGGCCTGCAGCAGGTGCCAGTTCAGCGCCAGCGCCACCTTGTTTGCGGTCACCACGGTTTTCCCGCTGCGCAGCGCGCGCAGCAGGTAGTCGGTGGCCGGCTGCTCACCGCCCATGAATTCCGCCACGATGGAGATCTCGCTGTCGTCCAGCACGTCCTCCGGGCGGTCAGTCAGCACCTCCGCGGGCACATCGCAGGAGCGGGTTTTGTTGACATCGCGCACCAGCACGCGCTTCACGCGCAGGCTCAGCCCGTCAAAGCGGTGGGCGATTTCCTCCCGCATGTCCTCCAGCAGCCGCCATACGCCGCCGCCCACATTGCCGCAGCCCAAAAAACCGATTACAATTTCTTTCATGATAAACACTCCCGCGGATAACCGTATCAGCAACAGCAGGTGATCACTCCGAAGTGATCCTGCCAGGCTTTTATAAATTCTTCGCTGTTTGCCTCTAAATAAGCATCAACTCTCGGAGAATCTGATTCGGGATTCTGCTCGTGTTATTGCACAGCAGCGCCTTTCCGGTACCGGTAATCCAAATCGTCGTTGCGTTTTTTGAAGCAGTTCCCTTGGCGATGTGGACATGAACAGGCTCCAGAGGCGCTGACTCATTGGACCAGAAGTACAGTACGGAAGAGCCAACCCTAAGCAGCTGTGGCATTCAGCATGCCTCCGCCTTTGGCGAATGTGATGATCAGATGCGCGTTATTCCTGATCAGATGCCTGAAGTAGTCCATCTCCCGGTCAGTGCAGCCATGAACACTTTCCCAACGGTAAGAGGGAAGTCAATACACGGCATGGTGAAACCCGTCCTTTTGATCCGGCGTTTCAATATTAGACTTTGACCTGTCCATCCGGCAGCAGCTCGGAGTGGGTAATTTCTGTTTCATCGTTCAGCGTCATATACGGATACATCATATCGGCAGGCCTCCTTGACAGATGATTGCGTACAGCTGCCGAAATTATATGACGGTAACACCGCAAAAAATGAATTTGTCAGACGGCGAGCGAATTCAGCGTCAGGCACGGCTGCAGATTCTGAAGGCTTTACCTGCGGCAAGCCAAAAGCTGCAAGCAGTGGATGGCGCAGAAGGCATCGCCATCCGCAGCGGCGCTGCCTTATCTCTTCTCCGAGGTATCCCCGTCCACGCAGCGGAAATACACCGTATCCGGCTCCAGCTCCACCCCGTCCTTGGCAAACAGCTCGTCAATGGTCACCAGCATGTAGCCCTCCTCCGCCAGGTATTCGCAGATGGCAATAGCCGTGGCGGGGGTGTTGTCCTTGATGTCGTGGCAGAGGATGATGTCGCCGTCGGAAATCTGTTCCTTCACATGCCGCATGATCACGTTGGTCGAGCGGCCGCGCCAGTCGTAGGTGTCCATGCTCCACTGGATGTAGGGCCAGCCCACCTTTGCCTTGATCATGGGAGGATACAGGCCGTAGGGCACCCGGTCGTACCGGCTGACCCAGCCCACCGCGTCCAGCATGGCGGCGTCGCACTTGGTCTTGTAGCCCTGCAGGGTGGCGGCGCTGACCTTGTTGGCGTTGGCGTGCGTCCAGTTGTGGGTGCCGATGGAGTGGCCCTCGTCATTCTCCCGCTGCACCAGGTCCCGCAGGTCGCCGATCAGGTTGCCGATCACGAAGAAGGTGCCCTTGGCCCCGCACTGCAGCAGGCTGTTCAGCACAGCCGTGGTGTTGGTGCGGGTCGGGCCGTCGTCAAAGGTGAGCGCCACCATTTTGTAGTAGCTCTGGTTGTCGGTTTCCAGCCGCGCCTCCGCCGTCATGTACGGGCGGATGTCCGGGTAGAACAGCGTCACCTCAATCAGGGTCGCGTCCTTCTCCTCGTGTGCGGGGTAAACCGAGGCGGTGGGGATGTGCAGCACCAGGGACATGGCCTCCAGCGAGAAGCCGATCTGCTCCAGCCCCTCCCGGCTGGTCAGGGTGGCCAGCGCCTCCGGGTCGGGCTTTTCATCGGGGTACACGGCGGTCACCTGTGCCTCGACCGCCTCCTCCAGCAGCAGCCAGCCCTCGCTGTCGTCGGCAAACAGGTCCGTCATGGTGATCTGCTCGCCGGTCAGCATGTTGAACGTGCGGGTGACGACCTCCTGGCCCACCAGGCCGCGGTGGAAGGTCGTGCGCGCCTGCACCACAAAGCTCATCCAGCTCAGCCCCGTGCGGCTGTAGCGGCAGGAGATATCCACACGGCTGTTGCCGTTTGTCTTGTTCTGGGCCTTGGGCAGGGTCGGGGCGATGCGCTGCTCCATCTCATCCATAATGGCGTCCAGCTCAGCGTCCACGCTGTCCAGGGCGGTATCCAGCGTCCAGCGGCGCACCACAGAACCGTTGTCCTGTGTGGTGTCCTTTTTGGTCACTGTGACACGGTGGCAGTCCTGCAGGGTTTCACAGCGCGCAGGAAAAGCGGCGCAGCCAAAAAGCAGCGCCAGCAATAAACAGATGATACGTCGCACAGCATACCTCCGCACCGAAGGGCGTGTGATCCCATGCCCTTTATAAAGATCAGTCCTCGTCTTCCTCGCCGGCGGCGTCCAGCTCTTCCATGAACTTCTGGAACACGGCCTCGCCCAGCTCCTCGTCCTCAAGCGTGGTGTAGATCTCGTTGCCGTCCTCGTCCTCGTCAATGCGCATCAGCACAACGGCCTGATCCTCTCTGTCCTCATCCTCTGTCACCTCGCCGAGGCACAGATAGTATTCTCCCTCGTATTCCACTGTGGCCAGATGCTCAAAAACGACCTCGTTGCCATCGTCGTCCAGCAGGGTCAACAGGCCGTTGTCCTCATATTCGGGGGTCTGGTTTTCGCTCATGGTATAACTCCTTCTCTCCGGCGCGGCGGCGCTCTGCGCGTCCAGCCAGGTCTGTAGAATCACGGCGGCCGCAACCTTGTCCACGTGCCCCTTGCGCTTTTCCCTACGCATGCCGGAGGAAAGCAGCGCCTGGTCGGCGGTTACGGTGGTCAGCCGCTCATCCTGATAATACACCGTCAACCCGCATTTTTCAAGCTGCGCGGCAAATTCCCTCACCTTTTGCGCCTGGAAGCCCTCGCTGCCGTCCATGTTGCGCGGCAGCCCGCTGACCACAAGCGCTGTGTCATACCGACGGCAGATATCGGCGATGGCGCGGCTGTCCGGCCCCCAGCCCTTTCGCGTCAGCACCTCCAGGGGCGTGGCGATGAGCCTGGACGCGTCGGACACCGCGATGCCGATGCGCACATCGCCCACGTCGATGCCCACTATATGCTCATTCACGGCGATCGCCTCCCCTCTGCGCCGCGGTGAAGGCATAGATGCCGATGGCCGCCGCCACCGCGAGGTTCAGCGAGTCCACCCGGTCGTTGGAGGGTATGCGCACAGCCCGGCCGAGCGTTGAAAAGCTGTCCGGCAGCCCGCTGCCCTCGTTGCCGAAAATCAGCGTCCACCTCTCCGGCGGGGCGGCGGAAAGCGCCTCCTCCAGCGCGGTGGAGCCGGTCAGCATGAAGGGATAGAGCGTGTGGGCAGGAAAATCCGCCCGGTAGTCCTCAAAACGGTCATACACGTGCAGGCGCAGGGAGAACAGCGCCCCCATGGTGGCGCGCACCGTCCGCGGGTCAAACAGGTCCACACACGGGCGGATGAGGGCCACATCCTCCACGCCGAAGCCCAGCGCTGTGCGCAGTATGGTGCCCACGTTACCGCTGTCCGACGGGCAGTGGAGCACCACGTGCGGCTGCCGGGGGGACAGCGTGTCGCTGAACTTGCCGAACACCGCGGCCGCGTAGCAGTTTTCCTTCCCGGACACACGGGAGAGCGCCCTGTCGGCCACCTCCACGCGAATGCCCTTTTCCTCCGCGAGGGCGGTCAGCTTCTCCACGCCCTCCTGGCCCTGCGAGTGCACGAGCACCCGGCGCACACACTGCGGCCGGTGCGTGAGCGCTTCCATCGCGGGAAAAATACCCGGAGCATAGCTGTAATCCAGGCGCTGGTCATAGGCGGCGAGTGACGGCATCGGTTCAGGCACCTCTCTTTCAGGCGAAAAGCCGCCTTCAGTTTATAGCGCCGCGGGCGTTCTGTCAACACAGGCAGCGTGTTCCGGCACGGTGAGCCGACCATTGCCAAACAGGCAAAAACGGGCTATAATATATAGTGGTTAAATGGGCACTGAAGGGAGGTACGGCAGAGTGTACGCGCAGATCATTATTGACATTGTGCATGAAAACGTGGCGCGCACATTCACCTACCTGGTGCCGCCGGGCATGGCGCTGGAGCCCGGACAGCGCGTGCGGGTGCCCTTCGGGCCAAGGCAGAAGGAGGGCATTGTGCTCGCCCTCACCGACAGCTGCGACCTGCCGCCGGATAAGGTCAAAGCCGTCACAGCGCCGCTGGAGGATTATGCTGCCGTCACCCCGCCGCTGATGGAGCTGGCGCAGCACATGGCGCAGCAGGCGCACTGCCCCCTGGCCGAAACGCTGCGCCTGATGCTGCCCGCGGAGATGCGCGGCGGCCGCGTGAAGATAAAGACACAGACAGTGGCGTGGCTGACCTGTCCGCCGGAGCGGCTGGAAGAAGCCATCGCTGCCCAGGGGCGCTCGCAGAAGCGGCGCACCCTGCTGACCCTGCTCCGGGACGGAGAAAAGCACCCGCTGGAGGAGCTCGCCATGCTGGTGCGCGACCCGCACCAGGCGCTGGACCAGCTGCAGGAGGCGGGGCTTGTGGCAATGGCGCAGCAGGAGGTGCTGCGCCGGCCGGGCGGTGTCAGCTTCGGCGGCTCCAATCAAGATTATCCGCTCACCGACGAGCAGAGGGACGCGCTGGAGAAGCTGACCGCCGCGGTGGACGCGGGACAGGGCGCCTTCCTGCTGCACGGGGTGACCGGCAGCGGAAAAACGGAGGTGTTCATCCACCTGGTCCGCCATGTGCTGGACAGGGGGCGCGGCGCGATCATCCTTGTGCCGGAAATCGCCCTCACGCCGCAGATGGTCTCCTGGTTCCAGGCCCGCTTTGGGCCCGTGGCGGCGGTCATCCACTCCCGCCTGTCCGCGGGCGAGCGGTACGACGAGTGGCGGCGCATCCGCAGCGGGGACGCGCGGGTGGTGATCGGCGCCCGCTCCGCCGTGTTTTCCCCAGTGGAAAACCTGGCGCTGATTGTGGTGGACGAGGAGCATGAGACCACCTACCAGAGCGACCGCCATCCCCGCTACGACGCGAGGGACATCGCGGCCTGGCGCTGCCGGCGCGAGGGAGGGGAACTGCTGCTGGCCTCCGCCACGCCGAGCATCCTTTCCTACGCAAAAAGCCGCCGGGGTGATTACCAGCTGCTGGAAATGCCCAGCCGCGTTTTCAACCGGCCGCTGCCGACGGTGGAGCTGGTGGATATGCGCGCCGAGCTGGAAACGGGCAACCGCTCGATCTTTTCAAGGCGCCTGCAGACCGCGCTGAGGGACTGCGTGTCCCGGGGCGACCAGGCCATACTGCTGATGAACCACCGCGGCTACCACTCCGCTGTGTCCTGCCGCGCCTGCGGCCATGTGGTGAAGTGCGAGCAGTGCGACATCGCCATGACCTACCATGTCGGCGGAAGGGACCAGCTGCTGCGCTGCCATTACTGCGGCGCGGTGAAGCCGCCGCCCGAAACATGCCCCGTGTGCGGCAGCCCGCACATCCGCTTCTTCGGCAGCGGAACCCAGCGCGTGGAGGAGGAGCTGAGAAAGCTGTTTCCTTCCACCGGCATTGTGCGCATGGACCTGGACACCACCTCCGGCAAGGACGGCCACGCGAAGCTGCTGGATGAATTCCGCTCCGGCCGGGCCAGGCTGCTGGTCGGCACACAGATGATCGCCAAGGGGCTGGATTTTCCCCAGGTGACGCTGGTGGGCGTGGTGCTGGCTGACCTGACGCTGAACCTGCCGGACTACCGCGCCAGGGAGCGCACCTTTCAGCTGCTGACGCAGGTCGCGGGCCGCGCGGGGCGGGGAGAAAAGCCCGGCGAGGTGATTGTGCAGACCTACAAGCCGGAGGACGCCACCCTGCAGTCCGCCGCCACGCAGGATTACAACGCCTTTTTCGAAAAGGAGTTCCAGCGGCGGCGCACGGGGCTGTATCCGCCCTTTACGGCCATGTGTCGCCTGCTGGTGGAGGCGGAAAGCCCCCCGGCCGCGGAGCGGGCCGCGGCGGCGCTGTACGAAAGATGCGGCGCGCTGCTGCGGGAGCACCCCGAATGGAAAAAGCGGGTGCTGACCCTCCACCTGGACCAGCCCCCCGTGAAAGTGCTGCGGGGAAAGAGCCGCTGGCATGTGCTGATGAAGCTGCTTTCGCACCCGGACGCGGACGCCTTCTGCGCCGCGCTGACCGCCATGGCCAGAGAGGGCGCCAAGGGCTGCGAGGTTTACTTTGAATACAATCCGTCAACAATGATGTAAGGAGCATATCTGATCATGGCTATCCGCAATATCGTGAAAATCGGTGACAATACGCTGCGCAAGGTGTGCAAGCCGCAGGAGAAATTCGACATGCGCCTGGCGCTGCTGCTCAAGGACATGGCCGACACCATGAGAAAGGCCGAGGGCGTGGGGCTCGCTGCGCCGCAGGTGGGCGTTCTGCGCCGCGTGGTGGTGATCGACATCGGCGACGAGCACGGACTGATTGAGCTGGTGAACCCTGTGATCACCAATCGCTCTGAGGAGACGCAGTGCGGCCGTGAGGGCTGCCTGTCCTTGCCCGGCCGGCAGGGTGTGGTGATCAGGCCCATGCGCGTGACCGTACAGGCCCAGAACCGCCACTGCAAGCCCTTTGAGCTGACCGGCGAGGGGCTGCTGGCCCGGGCCATCTGCCACGAGCTGGATCACCTGGACGGCCACTTGTGGATTGACACCGCGGAGCGGGAGCTGACCGAGGAGGAGATTGAGGGGCACATTCCCGAGGACGACCTGCCGGAGAACCGGAGCGCCGAGGAGGCGGAGGAGTAAACCGCGAAAGGAGAACAGCATGAGCGACCGCAGGAAGGAACTGGAAGAGGCGATCGAGGCCGCCGATGAGGCGCTGGAATGCCTCGGCGAGGTGCGGGACAAGCTGCACAGCGCCGGCAACTGGGGCATCATGGACATGCTGGGCGGCGGCATGCTGACCACCCTGGTGAAGCACAGCCGCATGGCCGACGCGCAGACTGCCATGGCTGCGGTTGGCGCGGCGCTGAGCCGGCTGGGCAGTGAGCTGCAGGACGTGATGGATGTCACCAACCTGCACCTGGAGGACAACCTGCTGCTGACCTACGCGGACTTTTTCCACGACGGGCTGTTTGCCGACTGGCTGATGCAGAACAAGATCGGCAGGGCGCAGGACCGGGTGGAGGAAATCACCCGGGAGGTGCAGCGCGTGCGGAGCACGCTGATAAAGGAGCTGTAAGAATGCGAATTGTGTTTATGGGCACGCCGGAATTCGCGGTGCCCTGCCTGCAGGCGCTGCTGGACCACAGGGAGGACATGGGCCTTGAGGTGGCGGCGGTGTTCACCCAGCCGGACAGGCCGAAGGGCCGGGGCAACCGGCTGGCCGCCTCCCCGGTGAAGAAGCTGGCGGAGCAGTATGGCCTGCCCGTGTACCAGCCGGAGAAGATCCGCCGGGAGAGCGTGGAGGATCTCAGGGCGCTGGCGCCGGATGTGTGCGTCACCGCTGCCTTCGGGCAGATTCTCTCGCAGGAGCTGCTGGACATTCCCCCGATGGGGAACATCAACGTGCACGCCTCCCTGCTGCCGCGGCACAGGGGCTCCGCCCCCATTGCCTGGGCGATATGGCAGGGGGATGAGGAGCTGGGTGTGACCACCATGCGCATGGCGAAGGGCATCGACACCGGCGACATGCTGCTGAAGGCCGCCCTGCCGCGCGACCCACGCGCCACCTGCGGCGAAATGACGGAGCGGCTGAGCCGCCTCGGCGCGGACCTGCTGATTGAGACCCTGCGCGCCATGCAGCAGGGCAGGCTGACGGAAACCCCGCAGAACGAGGCCGAGAGCACCTATGACCCCATGCTGACCAAGGAAATGGGCCGAATGGACTGGACAAAGACCGCACGCGAGCTGGCCAACCAGGTGCTGGCGCTGAACCCCTGGCCCGCCTGCACAGTGCCCTGGGGCGACGGAAGGCTGAAGCTGCTGCGCGCCGAAGCGGCGGAGGGCAGCGGCGCGCCGGGTACGGTGCTGCGGGCGGACAGCCGCGAGGGCCTGCTGATTGCCTGCGGCCAGGGCGCGCTGCGCGTGACCCAGCTGCAGGCGCCCGGCGGAAAGGCCATGGACGCAAAAGACTACCTGCGGGGGCACCCCGTGGAGACAGGGCTGAAACTGCCCGCACAGGAGGAATAAAACACAATGCCCGAGGAAAACAAGCGCGCGCCGAAGGAAGGCGGAGAACGCCCTGCCGGAAGAAGACCGAGTGGTAAAAGCTTTAACAAAACACCCGGAGATAAACGGCTTGGTGGAAACAGAAACGATAAATTCGGTAAAACAGGCAACCAAGGTGGAAACAGGCCACCTTTCCGCGGAAAGGACGGCGCACCGGGCCAGCGCAGGGAGCGCCGTGCGGACAGCGCCCCCGAGGGCGAACGCCGCGCCCCGGAGGAAAAGGCCTGGCAAAAGAGCGAGTATCGGCCAAATAGTGGCGATCATGCCCGTAGAAACGAAAACAACAACCGCTTTGGTGGAAACAGAGGCAGATTTTCCGACAAAAAACCGGCTTTCGGTGGGAATGACAGAAGGCCACGCGGAGACGCGCCGCGCCGTGACGGAGCGCCCACGCCTGTGCGCCGCGCGCCGAAGCCCGAGGCAAAGCCCGTGCCGAAGATAGCGCCGAGCGACGGCATGGCCTCCCGCCGCCTGGCCTACGAGGTGCTGACGCTGGTGATCAACCACGGCGCCTACGCCTCGCTGGCGCTGGATGAAAAGCTGAGGGAGAGCACCATCCCCGCGGTGGACCGCCGCCTGGCGGCACGGCTGGTGTATGACACGCTGGACAGCCTTTCCTATCTGGATTTTGCCCTGAGCCATGTGATGGCCCGCCCGGACGACAGCGACCAGAAGCTGATGAACGTGCTGCGCCTGGCCGCCTGCCAGATTCTGCTGGAGGACCGCATACCGGAAAGCGCGGCGACCAACACGGCGGTGCAGCTGTGCAAGGAGATCGGCCTGGAGGGCCTTGCTGGCGTGTGCAACGGCATACTGCGCAACCTGCTGCGGGATGTGGAAAACATCCCCTGGCCGGACCGCAAGGAGGAGCCGGTGCGCTACCTCAGTGTGCTGAACAGCGTGCCGGAGTGGCTGGTGGAGCGCTACATAGAGGACTGGGGCGAGGAAAACGCGGCGGCGATGCTGGGCGTGCGCGCGCACAACAAGGCTGTGACCATCCGCCGCAACCTGCTGCGCGGCAGCGACGAGCAGTTTGAAGCCACGCTGGCCAAAAAGGTGTGGACGGTGGAAAAGGGCGAAATTCCCCACACCTGGAACGTGAAGAACGCCCTGAACCTGGGCGAGGACAACGACTTTAAAAACGGCGAGTTCTCCATCCAGTCGGAGGGCTCCATCCTGGCGTGCTGCGCGCTGAACCCCAAGCGGGGCTGGACCGTGCTGGATGCCTGCGCCGCGCCGGGCGGCAAAAGCTGCCTGATGGCGGAGATGATGGGCGGCACCGGCCGGGTGCAGGCCTGGGAGCTGCACCCCCACCGCACAGAGCTGATTGAGGCCCAGAAAAAGCGGCTGCACCTGGAAAACGTGCGCCCTATGAACCTGGACGCGGCCAAGCCGCGCGAGAACCTGAACCAGACCATGGACGCGGTGCTGCTGGACGCGCCCTGCACCGGCACCGGCGACCTGGCGGACAAGCCGGACATCAAGCTGCGCCTGAAGGAAGAGAACGTGACGGAGCTTGTGAAAACGCAGGCGGAGCTGCTGGACACGGTGAGCGCCTATGTGAAGGAGGGCGGCGTGCTGGTGTACTCCACCTGCTCGGTGCTGCGCGAGGAGAACGGCAGGCAGGTGGAAGCCTTCCTGCAGCGCCACCCGGAGTTTGAAATCAGCCCCCTGCCGGACACCGTGCCGGAGAAATGGCGCGCCCGCGCGGACGAGACCGGCCTGCAGCTGCTGCCCCACGTGGACGGCGCGGGCTTCTACCTGTGCAGGATGAAGAGAAAGTACAGTGTGTGAGGGAGAGGAACAGGGTGAAGGCTCTCGCGGGTTTGTGAGCGCAACAGCACGGCAGCAAGGGAGGAAACAGCCATGACCGACACGCAGCAGAGGGCAGCTGCAAAGTATTTTGCGGAATACTGGGCAGGGAAGGGCTATGAAAAGGGCGAAAGCCAGAAGTTCTGGCTGTCCCTGCTGGAAGATGTATTTGGCGTGGCGCATGTATCGGAATACATAGATTTTGAAGACCAGGTGCATCTGGACCACGCCAGCTTTATTGACGGCTATATTCCGGAAACCAAAGTGCTGATTGAGCAGAAAAGCCTTGACAAAAGCCTGACCCGACCCATCCGCCAGAGCGACGGCAGCCTGCTCAGCCCTTTCCAGCAGGCCAAGCGCTATATCACCGAGCTGCCGCTGAGCAGGCACCCCCGCTGGGTGATTGTGTGTAACTTTGCCGAGTTCCATGTATACGATATGGAGCGCCCCGGCGGAGAGCCGGAAAAGATTTTCCTGAAGGACCTGGAGCGCGATTATTATCGGCTGGCCTTCCTGGTGAAAAAGAACGACGAACACCTGGCGCGGGAAATGGAGATTTCCAAGCAGGCAGGTGAATTGATTGGCGCCATTCACAGCCTGCTGCTGAAGCAGTACGGAGATTGCCCAACCGATGCGGACATGCAAAACCTGAATGCGCTGTGCGTGCGGCTGGTGTTCTGCCTCTATGCGGAGGACGCGGGCATCTTTGGCTCGAGGCTGATGTTCCATGACTACCTGAAGCAGTATACCCCGCAGCAAACCCGCGTGGCACTGGAGCGCCTGTTTGACGTGCTGGCGCAGAAAGAGGCAGACCGCCCCCGCTTTCTGCGGGAGGACGACCCGACGCTGGCAGCCTTCCCCTATGTGAACGGCGGCCTGTTTGAAAAGAAGATTGAAATTCCGCCGTTCTCGAAGGAAATCTGTGACCTGCTGCTGAACAGGGTCAGCGCGGGCTTTGACTGGAGCGAAATCAGCCCCACCATTTTCGGCGCCCTGTTCGAAAGCACCCTGAACCCGGAAACGCGCCGCAGCGGCGGCATGCACTACACCAGCATTGAGAATATTCACAAGGTGATAGACCCCCTGTTCCTGGACGGGCTGCGGGCGGAATTCCGGGCAATCATGGAAGACACTGTGATTGTAAGGCGCAACCGCAGGCTGGAGCAATTTCAGGAAAAGCTGGCATCGCTGAAGTTTCTTGACCCCGCAGCCGGCAGCGGCAATTTCCTCACGGAGACCTATCTCTGCCTGCGGAGGATGGAAAACGAGATTCTTGAGGCGCGGTATTCAACAACGCACCAGATCGGGGACGGGCAGAGGACAATAGACCAGAGCCAGCTTCAGATACAGATGGGAGATGTGTTCAGCCCCATCAAGGTCAGCATTGGGCAGTTTTACGGGATTGAAATCAATGACTTTGCGGTGGCCGTGGCCAAAACCGCCCTGTGGATTGCCGAAAGCCAGATGATGAGGCGGACCGAGGAAATAGTCCATACCGCCCTGGACTTTCTGCCGCTGAAAACGCAGGCGCACATCGTGGAGGGCAACGCCCTGCGGATGGACTGGAACGATGTGGTTCCGGCAAAAGAACTGACCTACATCATGGGCAACCCGCCGTTTGTGGGAGCAAGATTGATGAGCCCAGCCCAAAAAGATGACCTGCTGACGGTTTTCGGCGCGAAATGGAAGAATATTGGCAATCTGGATTATGTCTGCGGCTGGTATAAAAAAGCTGCGGAAATGATGATCGATACCCGCACACGCACCGCGCTGGTGTCAACAAATTCTGTCTGTCAGGGCGAGAATGTTGCTAATCTGTGGATGCCGCTGATGAAATCGGGGGTTCATATCGACTTTGCGCATAGAACGTTCCGCTGGGACAGCGAGGCATCCATCAAGGCACACGTGCATTGCGTGATCGTTGGATTCAGCGTCGCGCCGTCAGACAAACCGAAGGTGATCTACAGCGGCGAGCAGTCGGTCATTGCGTCGCACATCAATGGTTATCTAATAGACGCTGAGGATATGTTTGTAGAGAGCAGAACAAAAGCTCTATTTGATGCACCTGAAATCAAAATTGGCAGTCAACCTATAGATGATGGCAATTACTTGTTTTCGAAGGAAGAAATGGAGTCATTTATTAGAATTGAACCATCCTCAAAACCTCTGTTCCGTACATGGTATGGTTCAAAAGAGTTCATTGATAGAAATCCTCGATTCTGCTTGTTCCTTCGTGGATGCTCACCAAATACAATTCGATCAATGCCACAAGTGATAAAGAGAATTGAAAATGTTCGAAATTTCCGACTATCAAGTAATCGCGCAAGCACGAAGAAATGTGCTGAAAATCCTACAGAATTTGGTATGACGACGTTATCTGACTCTGACTTTATTATCATTCCAAAAGTTTCGTCTGAGAAACGTAGATATGTACCGATGGGATTTCTGGGGCCTGAAAGCCTCTGTAGTGATCTTGTATTCATCATCCCCAATGCTACTCTCTATCACTTTGGCATTCTCACCTCCAACGTCCACATGGCCTGGATGCGCACAGTCTGCGGGCGCTTGAAAAGTGACTACCGCTACAGCAAGGACATTGTCTACAACAATTTCCCCTGGCCCAGCCCCACTCCCGAACAAAAGGCCAGAATCGAGCAGACCGCGCAGGCCATCCTTGATGCCCGCGCCCTGTACCCGGACGCAAGCCTTGCCGACCTGTACGACGACCTGACCATGCCGCCCGAGCTGCGCACCGCGCACCAGGAAAACGACAAGGCTGTGATGCGCGCCTATGGGATGCAGAAAACGGGCAGCGACGGCAAGCTGCACTGGCTGGACGAGAGCGAAGTGGTGGCCGACCTGATGCGCCGCTACAAGGCGCTGACGGACGATGAAAAGGTTCCCCGCGCGCGCTGACCGTACGCGGGACGATCAGTCCTATATCCTCACAGAATTGAGGTGACCCCTATGACCGAACTGGCGGGCATGAACCCGCAGGAGCTGCGCGCGTGGTGCGCGGAAAACGGGCTTCCCGCCTTCCGGGGGAAGCAGCTGTTCCAGTGGATTCACCGCGGGGCGGATTTTGACGGGATGAGCAACCTGCCCAAGCCGCTGCGCGAGCAGCTTGCGCAGATCGCGGTGGCGCAGCCGGTGCGTGTGGCGCATGAGGTGCGCTCGCAGCTGGACGGCACGGTCAAGTTCCTCTTCTCCCTGACGGACGGCAACTGCGTGGAGGGGGTGCTGATGCGCTACCACCACGGCTGCACGCTGTGCATCTCCACCCAGGTGGGGTGCCGCATGGGCTGCGCGTTCTGCGCAAGCACCCTGAACGGCTGTGTGCGCAGCCTGACCGCGGGGGAAATGCTGGGGCAGATTCTCTGCGCGAACCGCTACCTGGCCGCGCACGCCACCCCCGACGAGGAGGAGCGCTTCCTGCGCGTGCACAATGTGGTGCTGATGGGCAGCGGCGAGCCGCTGGACAACTATGACAATGTGATGCGCTTCCTGCGCCTGCTGCGCGAGGAGGACGGGGTGAATATCTCCCTGCGGAACGTGTCCCTTTCCACCTGCGGGCTGGTGCCGCAGATGTACAGCCTGGCCGAGGAGGGCCTGCCGGTGACGCTGAGCGTGTCGCTGCACGCCCCCAATGACGCGCTGCGCCGCGAGCTGATGCCCATTGCCCGCACCTATTCCATGGAGCAGGTGATCGCCGCCTGCCGCAACTATGTGGAAAAAACGGGCCGACGCGTCATCTTTGAATACGCGCTGACGGATGAAAAGAACTGCGAGCCCCGCCACGCCGAGGAGCTGGCGCGCCGCCTGCGCGGCCTGCAGTGCCATGTGAACCTCATCCCCCTGAACCCGGTGAAGGAGAGGGGGCTGAAGGGCGTGACGGAGGAGCAGGTGAAGGCTTTCCTGTCGGTGCTGGAGAGAGAGCACATCTCCGCCACGCGCCGCCGCGAAATGGGCGATGACATTGAGGGCGCGTGCGGCCAGCTGAGAAGACGCTATTTGGAGGAAAACAGGCTTCCATGAACAAACGACGCAGATTTTTCTTTTCCCGCGAGGCGAAAAAAACCCTGGAGGACGGCGTGCCGGAGCCCAGGCTCGAGGACGGGGCTGATGAAAAGCCCGGCCGGCTTGTGTTTGCCGCGCGCACCGATGTGGGGCGTGTGCGCCTGAATAACCAGGACGCGCTGATTGAGTGCGGCGCGCTGCTGGGCGTGGCGGACGGCATGGGCGGCCACAAGGGCGGCGAGGTGGCCTCGGATGAGACGAGGCAGGCGCTGATTGCGTCGGCCGAAGGGAAAACACCCTCCGAGGACGCGCTGCGGGAGGCGGTGCTTTCCGCCAACAAAAAGGTGTACGACCACTCTGTGGAGGAGCAGTCCCTCAGCGGAATGGGCACCACCTGCACCCTCGCCTGGTTCGGCGAGAAGGAGGTCTACCTGGCGCAGGTGGGCGACAGCCGCTGCTACCTGCTGCGCGGCGGCGAGCTGCGGCAGGTGACGCAGGACCACTCCATGGTGGCGGAGCTGGTGCGCAGCGGCATGCTGACCGAGGAGGACGCCGCACGCCACCCCATGCGGAACATCATCACGCGGGCGGTGGGCACCGACGAGGAGCTGGAGGTGGATACCCTCACCCTGCCGAGGCGGCGCGGCGACCGGTGGCTGCTGTGCTCGGACGGGCTGTACGGCATGCTGACCCCGCAGGAGCTGAAAAAGCTGCTGCAGGAGGAAAAGGACGCCGACGCCTGCGCGGACCGGCTGATGGAAAGCGCGCTGGAGGCGGGCGGACGCGACAATGTGAGCCTGATTGTGGCCGATGACAGGGAGGTATCTGAATGAATACTCCCTTTGGACAAAACGCGCCGGTTGAGCGCCGGCAGCGCTCCGGCCCGCAGCAGAAGCTGTCCGACAGGCTGCCCATCGGCTTTGACCTGAACAACCCCGGCGCCATGCACGGCTATGTGCTGGGTGGCCGCTATGTGCTGACCGAGCACCAGGGCACCGGCGGCATGGCCATTGTTTACCGCGCGTATGACAAGCGCACCGGGCACGACGTGGCGGTGAAGATCCTCCGCCCCGACCTGGTGGCCCAGGACGCGAACTATGTGTCCCGCTTCCAGCGCGAGGCGGAGGCCGCCTCCAAGATGACCCACCACAACATTGTGAACCTGCTGGATGTGGGCATGGAGGGCACCACGCGCTACCTGGTGATGGAGTTTGTGGAGGGGCAGACGCTCAAGGAACTGATCACGCGGCGCGGGCGCATTGCGCCGGAAACCGCCGCGCAGTTTACCATACGTATCCTCTCCGCCCTGCAGCACGCGCATGAGCGCAACATTGTTCACCGCGACATCAAGCCGCAGAATATACTGGTGGACAAGCAGGGCTATGTGAAGGTGGCGGATTTCGGCATTGCGCGCATTGCCAGCAAGCAGACCCTGACCAAGGGCGACACGGTGATGGGCTCCGTGCACTATTTCAGCCCCGAGCAGGCGCTGGGCAAGGGCGCGGACGCTCGGAGCGACATTTACTCCGTGGGCGTGGTGCTGTATGAAATGCTGACCGGCCGCCTGCCCTTTGACGGGGAGGAGCCGGTGGCCATCGCCTTCCAGCAGGTGCACGACGAGCCGCCGCCCATCGACAAAATTGCGCCGGATGTGCCGGTGCCCATCGAATGCGTGTGCCGCATGGCAATGGAAAAGGATCCCCGCAACCGCTACCAGTCCGCGCGGGACATGGCCACCGACCTGCAGTACGCCCTGGAGGGCAACACCGCGGCCATGCTGGCCCGGCCGGACCGCCTGGCGTCGCCCGCGTCGCCGGGCACACGGCAGGGCGGAACCCGGCCCGCCGGAAAGGCGGCTTCCGTGCTGAAGCGGATCAATGTGCGGCGCGTGCTGGGCTGGGCGGGAACGCTGCTGGTGGCGGCCTCCGTCTGCTGGGGGCTGTATGTGGGGGGCACCGCGATCTACGACAGCGTGATCAACTCCACCACCGTGCCGGACTTTGTGTATCAGGACATCACCGCGGCGCAGCGCGTCGCCTCGCAGAACAAGCTGAACATCCTCACCGTGGAAAACTACGATCCGAATTCCACCGCGGGCACGGTCATCCAGCAGAGCCCGCAGGCGGGCACCTCGCTGAAAAAGGGCGACACGGTGGTGCTGACGGTATCGCGCGGCCCCGCGTCGCTGGTGGTGCCCAACGTGGTGGGCATGGGTGAGGTGGAGGCAGTGGCCGCCGCCGAAAAGGTGGGCATGAAGCCCCGTGTGGAGTACCGCATTTCCACCGAGCGGGAGCCCGGCTCCGTGGTGGAGCAGGACCCCGTGGGCGGCATACAGATCCCCTCGGAGAGCAATGTGCTGAAGATTTACATCTCCGGCGGCAGCGTCACGGTGCCCTCGGTGGCGGGAAAAACCCTGGCCGAGGCCGAGGCGGCGCTGAGCGGCGTGGGGCTGACGCTGGCCTCCCCCGTGAAGTACACAGACACCGAGGACAGCAGCCTGCACGGCCTGGTGGCGGACCAGTCGCCGGAGCCCGGCAGCCAGGTGATGCGCGACGGCAGAATCAGCATCAGCCTGTGGCGTGTGCGGTCCATGATGGCCACGGCGGAGGTGACCCTGGATCTGCCCGTGAGCGAGAGCATGATGAACGTGCGCGTATCGCTGGATAACGGCAGCAGCGCCTTTGACGCCTACACCGGGCAGTTCACCTCGGACGCCTCGCGCCACCCCACGGTGACCCTCTCCTGCATGGAGGCGGGCACCTACATGATGCGCGTTTACTGCGACGAGGTCATGATTTACCAGAAAGAGCTTGTGATGGAGTAACATCCACCGCAGAGGGACAAGAAATGCAACAGGGAACCCTGCTCAGCGGCATCGGCAGCTTTTACACGGTGCTGGATGGCGACGGCCAGCGGTACACGCTGCGCTGCAAGAAGAAATTCCGCCGGCAGAAAATATCGCCGCTCCCGGGCGACGAGGTGCTGTTTACCCCCGGCAGCGGGGAGGAGGACGGCTGGGTGGAGGAAATACTGCCCCGCCGCAGTGTATTCATCCGCCCGCCGGTGGCCAACGTGTCGCTGCTGCTGATCGTTCTCTGCCCTGAGCCCGCGCCGGACCTGCTGCTGGCGGACCGGCTGCTGGTGCGCTGCCGCCAGCAGGGGCTGAAAAGCGTGATAGTGGTCAGCAAGGGCGACCTGGACGGGAACCTGCCGGAGAAGCTGCGGGCTGAATACAGCGGCGCCGACGCGCCTGTGTTCCCCGTCAGCGCCATGGAGGGCAGGGGACTGGACGCGCTACGGGAGGCGATGCGGGGTGAAACCTGCTGCCTGGCCGGGCAGAGCGGCGTGGGAAAGAGCACCCTGCTGAACCACCTGCTGGGGCTGAGCCTGGAGACCGGGGAAATCAGCCGGAAAATCGCCCGCGGAAAGAACACCACCCGCACGGCGGAGCTGCTGGTGACCGGCGGCCTGCGCGTGATGGACACCGCCGGCTTCAGCCTGCTGGAGATGGGCGAGGTGATGGAACCGGCCATGCTGAAGGACGAGTACCCGGAGTTTCAGCCCTATGAGGGGCGCTGCCGCTTCACCCCGTGCCTGCACGACAGGGAGCCGGGCTGCGCCGTGACTGCCGCTGTGGCCGCCGGCGAGGTGGCCGCCCCCAGGGTGGAGCGGTACCACCAGCTGCTGGCGGAGGTGCGCAAAACGTGGAAGGAAAGGTATGACTGAGGGGCGCTGTGCGCGGCTTTCCCCTGCGGGGGGGGCTTGCGTCAATCGCCCCAGTTCACTGGGGAGATGTCGCGCAGCGACAGAGGGGCCTTCGCTCTGCCTGTTGCGCGGCGCTGATACCCGCCTGCGGCGGGCGCTCGTATGCAAGTAGGTTCTTTGCGAGGCTCCACTTTTCGTCCGGGCGAAAAGTGGAGGGAAAAGCCCGCCGGGGGGACTCGAAAGTGTGATCGGTCCCCCCGGACCCCCAGGTTCTCCGTCACACGCGGGGTAAACCGTATTGCATAGTCTTGTGTGAAGTGCGTGTGTTGTGCCGCGAGGCATAGACAGCGCACTTTTGCGCTTTTGGGGCGCCCATGGATTGTTCTTTGGGTACGCATACGGGAATGTGAGGGGTGCGGGGATGCGAGACAGACCTCACCCGGCCTTCGGCCACCTTCCCCAAATGGGAAGGCTGACTGGCAGGCGATAGTGCAGGCCTTCCCCTTCAGGGGAAGGTGGCAGCGCCGTCAGGCGCTGACGGATGAGGTCGTGCCGCCGGTTAGCAACCCCGCTGCTGGCATGTGACCCAAAATCGCCCCAGCTTGCTGGTTTCGAAGCGCCCGGAAAACAGCCCGGTGGGCTGTTTTCAGCGGAGAACGGGCGGCAGCCCCGGAGAAGGGGACCGCTTGCGGTGGAGGGGCAAGGCCGGATGGCAGCCCGAGAAAAGTTGAACCGCCGCCGTGAGGCGGCAGAACGAGATCATTCTGGCAAACAGAACGGTGTATGGAAAGGAGACAGACCATGAGGAAACCGCTGTGCCTGATGCTGGCCCTGGTGATGGGCCTTTGCTGCCTGCCCCTGACGCTAGCGGAGGAGGCCGCGCCGCTGTACGTGCGCAGGGTGGACCTGCCGGAGGGGTTCTATCTGGGAATGGATGTTTCCTCCGTGCTGGCGGAGGAGGCTTCCGGCGTCGTTTACAGGGATGCCGACGGCACGCCCCGCGACCTGTTCGAGCTGCTGGCGGAAAACGGGGTGAACCTCATCCGCGTGCGCGTGTGGAACGACCCCTTCGACAGTGAGGGGCGCGGCTACGGCGGCGGCAACAACGATGTGAACGCGCTGGTGGAGATTGGCCGGCGCGCTGCGGCCGCGGGGCTGCCGCTGCTGGTGGACTTCCACTACAGCGACTTCTGGGCCGACCCCAGCAAGCAGATGGTTCCCAAGGCGTGGGAAGGGCTGTCCATCCGCCAGAAAACGCCGCTGGTGACCGAATTCACCCGGGACTGCCTCACGCGGCTGAAGGAGGCCGGAGTGGAGGTGGCCATGGTGCAGCTGGGCAATGAGACCAACGGCCGCCTCTGCGGTGAAAAAACCTGGATGAACATCTACAAGGTGATGAACGCCGGCTGCCAGGCCGTGCGCGAGGTGTACCCGCAGGCGAAGATCGCCGTGCACTTCGCCAACCCGGAAAACGCGGAGAGCTATATGACCTATGCCTCCAAGCTGGATTACTATTCGCTGGACTACGATGTGTTCGGCACCAGCTACTACCCTTACTGGCACGGCACGCTGGACAACCTGAAGCAGGTGCTTTCCTCTATACAGGAAACCTACGGCAAGCAGGTGATGGTGATGGAGACGAGCTATGCCTATACCCTGCTGGACGGCGACTTCAGCGGCAACACCATCGGCGAGGGCGGCGCATATGAAAAGCCCTACCCCATCAGCCTGCAGGGGCAGGTGAACGAGGTGACCGATGTCGCGGCCGCCATGGCGGAGATCGGCGGTATCGGTGTGTGCTACTGGGAGGGCGCATGGGTGCCCGTAGGCACTTCCTCCTGGGAGGAAAACGCCGCCCGCTGGGAGAAATACGGCAGCGGCTGGGCCGCCAGCTATGCCGGGGAGTATGACCCGGAGGACGCCGGAAAGTACTATGGCGGCAGCGCGTGCGACAATCAGGCGCTGTTTGACTGGGAGGGCCGGGCCCTGCCGAGCCTGGCTGTATTCCGCCTGCTGCGCGAGGGGCAGGACGCGCCGCTGAAGGTGGACGCCCTGGAGGACGCCGTGGCGGAATGCGACCTGAACGCGCCGCTGACCCTGCCGCAGACGGTGAACGCCGTGATGAATGACAACAGCCGCGTAGCGCTGCCTGTTGTATGGGAGGAAGTGGACGAGGCCGCGCTGAAGGCAGCCGGGGAGGCAAAATATGTGCTCCACGGCACGGCGGACGGCGCGGAGGCGACCCTGCTGCTGAGCATGGTGAAGTACAACTATGTGCGCAACGGCTCGTTTGAGGACAGCGATGTGAGCATGTGGCAGGTAACTGACCATGCCGCCTGCGCCCAGAACTACTGCGAGGAGAAAAAGACGGATTCGCTGAGCGGTGTGCGCCACTGGCACTTCTACTCCGAGGCGGCAGGCTCCGTCAACTTTGACCTGGAGCAGACGGTGACGGACCTGCCGGAGGGCAGCTACGTATACCGCATCTCCGTGATGGGCGGCGACGCGGGGGAGAGCACGCTGTACAGCTATGTGAAGATCAACGGCGAGCTGGCTGCCACGCAGCAGACGCAGATCACCTCCTGGAACAACTGGTTCACACCGGAAATCAGCGGTATTGAGGTGCACACGGGCGATACGGTGACGGTCGGTATCCATGTGGAGTGCGCAGCGGGCGGCGCCTGGGGCAAAATTGATGACGCCATGCTGAACAGCATGGAATAAAGCGCCGCGTAAACCTATAAAACGAAGGGAAATCTGCTTTTCTTCCCGCGGAATGAAAAAAAGTTTCAGCCATATTTTGCACTCAAGGAGCGAGCTTGCGCAAAAAAGCCCACAATATGTAGTGTTTCTGCAATACTTTACGAGGGAATTGTAAAAAATAGCTATTGAAACTTTTACATTTTGGTGGTACAATGTCCATATCTACCGGAGGAAAACCGGGGAGACATGAAAGGAGAAATTCTGATGAAGAAACTGATTGCCATCGCTCTCGTCGCGATGATGGTTATGGCTTGCGCTGTTTCCCTCGCCGACGGTGAGACTGTGTTTGTGGTTCCGAACAGCGCTGCCGAGCTGGATCTGCCGGCCTTCGAGACCCCCGTGTCCGTGAAGACCAAGACCAACACCAACACCATGACCACCACCGTGACCTTCGGCGCGGACGTGGACGAGGCGATTGTGAACTGGAACGGCGCTTTTGACGAGGATCAGGTGCTGGAAGTTGTGGACCGCGTGGCGACCTTCTCTGCCGCTGGCCACAAGTATCAGCCCGGCGTGTCCGGCACTGCTGAGCGCGCCAGCTACACCGGCGACGATGTGAAGCGGGTCATCACCTCCGGCAAGTATACCAATTATGCTGTTACCCTCAGGCTTGATGGCCGGTATCTGATCGAAGATCCCAATGGCCATGTGATCGCCACCCCCCAGGTTGCCAGGAAAGTGTATGAGGCTGCTGTGGCGACCGGCATCTACAACCAGTACAAGCCCGGTTATTCCTATTTCCTGATCCGCGTCCGTGTTGACACTGACGGCGACGGCAGGAATGATACCTATATGTGGGAACGCTACATCACCTACGGCACCAAGGTCTATGGCGCTGCCTACAACGTGACCATCGGCAACATCATGACCACCCATGACCGCGACGGCTCCTGGCTGTCTGAGACCATCACTGTGGAAAACAGCGATGTCTTCAAGTCCGGTCTGGAAGGCGCTGAGGCCTATGTGACCTACAAGAAGGTCACCACCCAGTGGAAGGTGTACGACGTGAAGGCCACCACCACTGACCTGCAGGAGATCCACAAGATCAAGAAGTACTCCACCGTGAAGCAGGAAAAGACCGATAAGGAAGGCGTGTACAACTACTACCACCTGGCCTCCAAGACCTATCCTTATCTGGACACTGTGACCGAAGTGTATCCCGACGGCGATGTGGCCAGTGTGTCTGCTCAGTTCCGCAATGACAAGAACAAGACCCTGATCCACTACACCATCGAGTATCGCGATGGCACCGACAACCTGTACCGCATCCAGTACAGCCCCTGGAACAGCCTGCAGAAGGGCTGGTACGTGAAGAATGGCGAAGCCGTGTATCAGAATGGTTCCGGCCGCTACTTCAACAACACCTGGGTCCGTCTGGCCAACGCCAAGCTCGTGAAGAACAGCGATCTGGCGACCTTCGCCTCCTTCGCCAATCCTCCCCGCTCTGCGAACTAATCCATAGCCATTACAGTGCCCCCGCTGAAAAGCGGGGGCATTTTTTAACGATATGCACATGCTGCACCAGCGCTGCTGCCTGGCGTTTGCGCTTCCCCATTCTTGATTGCCAGCCTGGTTTCACTGAAAGCAGCCTTATCTGGCTGCTTTCTGGGCCTACGAACCCAGTGAACTGGGGCGATTATTTTGAACGAGCAAGCCAAGGGTTGCCTTGCCGTGGCTCACCTCATCCGTCAGCGCCTCACGGCGCTGCCACCTTCTCCGGGGCTGCCGCCCGGCCTCCGCTGAAAACAGCCCACCGGGCTGTTTTCCGGGCGCTACGGCCCCTAGAGGGGAAGGCTCAGTTAGTCCAGTCTCCCTCCCGGGGAGACCGGCGCGCAGCGCCAGTGGGGCTGCTCCGCATCCCCGCAC